>JAJONO010000063.1 GCA_021323535.1 Bacteroidota bacterium | reverse complement strand
CGGGGATGGATAACATTCCTGCATTACTTGCCTAATAATATTGAACCCCTTTGGGGTTCGGAACAACAAACAGTGACACCGTGATTCAACCTTTCAGGGTCGCAATAATTTTGGAATTACCCGTCTATTCACATTGAACTCCTTCGGGGTTCCTTGGAATCAACCGCAATCCCGAAGGGATTGAATATGAATAGCAAAATGAAATTTTGCGAAACAGCCCCAGAGGGGGGTGAATATCGCTACAAGAATCTCAATAATATGGTACATTTTTAACGAAACAGGTACATAACCCCCACATGTTATAATATGCAATTGCTCAATTATAATAACCCTGCCCTTGCCGATGAAGCTATGGCGAAGACGTAAGCTAAGGCAACGCGAGGAACGCATAGCGAATAACTTTTAACCTTAGACCTTGAACCAGCAACTAAGAACCTGAAACTTTCATCGTCTCATATTCCTCTCCAGTAATCTCCACCGCCATATTTTCAAAACTATAAATCAAATCATGTACGAAACTCATCTCGGGAAACTGTAGCGCTTGCACTTCTCTGATTACCTTTTTACTGCCAATGATCTGAATCTCTTCGAATAATTTTGGGTTTATAATTTTAAAATAACTCTTGTTGTTTTTATACTTACGGTATACGGGAAAGTTTATATCTTGAGAAGCCATGTCTGTGCCCTTTTTAAAATCTGTTGCCGACCATATTTTTGAGCATTACAAAGATAATGTAGAAAAGCTTTGTATTGTACTTCCCAATAAACGCGGCGCACTTTTTTTAAAACAACACCTGGCCACGAGCTTTGCAAAGACCATCTGGTTGCCAACGATTATCAGCGCCGAAGAATTTATTACCGAAGTCAGCCAGCTTAAATCCATTGAGGAGATCGACCTCATGTGTCACCTTTACGAAAGCTACAAAGTGTGTTATGGCGAAAATGCAGAACCCTTTGACTCTTTTGCTAAATGGGGGCAACTTATACTGCAGGACTTTAATGAAATTGACCGTTACCTGGCCGACTCAGAACAGTTGTATGAAAATCTTAAGGATATTAAAGTAATTGAGAACTGGAGTCTTGGTGAAGAAAACCTGAGTCCGTTCCAGGTCAATTATCTCGAGTTCATGAATAGTCTTGGCGCTATCTATAAACACTTCAGCGCGTTTTTACTGGAGAAGAGATTTGCTTACCAGGGATTAGCTTACAAAGAAGCTGTAAAAAATATAAGCTCCGATTCTTACACACAAAAATTTGACAAAGTTTTATTCTGCGGATTCAACGCTCTGAATGCAGCCGAACTTAAAATATTCAATCACCTTTACCAGAATAAAAAAGCGGAGATACTGTGGGATGCCGATGAATATTACCTTCACGACAAACAACATGAAGCAGGATTGTTTCTCAGAAATAATTTCTCTTTGTTCCAACAGAAAGAACCGAAATTCATAAATAAACATTTTAAGGAACAGAAAAGCTTTGAGATCATTTCGGTTCCTAAACAAATAGGACAGTCGCAGGTAGTAAAACAATGTGTACAGAATTATATTGATAAAGGAATTCCTCTCGATAAAGTAGCCATTGTTCTTGCTAACGAAAAACTACTCTGGCCCGTTTTACAACAATTACCTGAAGATGTTCAGTATGTGAACATCACTATGGAGTATCCGTTAAGATATACCTCCACTTACGCTCTTATCGACAGTTTGCTCCAGATACAGCTCAGTTACGCCAAACAGGAACGCAAACAAAAATACGTTTACTATAAAGATCTTATCTCTTTGCTACAGCAACCTTTGTTCAACAGCTTTATCGAATCAAAAGGACTGACTGTAAACATCAATCATATCATCAAGGAGATTACGGCAAGAAATATTTCCTTTATTTATCAAAAACACCTCAAGGAATTTTTTCAGGGAGAAAATGCAACGTTAATCCCTTATTTTTCGGAAGAGATACACATGGCGGAACTTTGTAAATTGTTTTCTTCATGCCTTAACGGTTTGCAGGAACATTTTATAGAGACAAAAGGCAGCGATAAAGTTTTTCTCGAACTCGAATATCTTGCCATCATTATTAAAAACCTTAACCGCTTACAGGAAATTTTGCAGTACCAGGTCCATTTCAGTAACATCAGGGCCTTTAAACAATTGTTCAGCCAGGTGGTTGGCAACAGCACGGCCTCCTTTATAGGTGAACCCCTGAGAGGATTACAGATCATGGGGGTTCTTGAAACACGTACCCTGGATTTTGATCATCTGATTTTAGTGAATGTAAACGAAGGTGTTCTTCCTTCGGGAAAAAGTATCAATTCATTTATTCCAAATGATCTTAAGAAGGCATTCGGTCTTCCACTCTATCTAGAAAAAGACGCCATTTATTCATACCATTTTTACAGGTTACTTCAACGCGCTTCTGAAATAACCATTACCTACGATAGTGAAACCGATACGTTTGGTAAAGGAGAAAAGAGCCGTTTCATTACACAGTTACAATTCGAATTAAAGAATTATAATCCCGATGTTATTATCACTGAAAAAGTCGCCGGTACATTTGATGTTCCTCCCGATCTTAAAAACGTAATTGATGTAGAAAAGACATCCAGTTCATTGGAGAGAATTGTACGTAAAGCCAAAGATAATGGACAGTATGGAGGATTATCTCCTTCTTCACTCATCATTTTAAAAGAATGTGGATTGAAGTTTTATTTCCGTTATGGGGCCGGATTAAAAGAAATAAAGAAAGTGGAGGAGAATGCGGAATCAGGAACATTCGGATCCATTCTTCACCTGAGTCTTGAGAATTTGTACAAAGATTTCATTGGGAAGATCGTCCCGGTGGAAGAATTAAAAGCACAGATCCCTAAAATTGAAAACACTGTGAAAAATAGTTTTGCCACCTTCTTCGAAACCGATGAACTCATGGGCAAAAATCTATTACAATTTGAAGTCATTAAAGTTTACGTAGAGAAACTGATCAAAAATGATTTGCAGTGGCTCACAAAATTGTCGGGCTCGAACAATGTTCTTACACTTAACGCGCTCGAAAAAGAATTCTCTGCTCCGCTGCAAGTGAATATTGGAGGAACAAAAGAAACGATCTATATCAAAGGAAAAATAGACCGTATTGATATGTATAACGGCAATGTGCGAATTATTGATTATAAAAGTTCCATCAAATACAACGATAAATTTGTTTTTACCAGCTTCGAAGACCTCTTTTCTAATCTGAATACAAACAAGCAGTTCCAGTTGATCATGTACGCATGGTTGCTTTATAAAAACAACTTCTGCTCACCCGAATACATGCAGCCGGGAATTGTTCCTTTTAAAGAATTTTTACCAGAACCTCAGAACATTCTTGCAGGAAAGCAACCATTAAAATTTGACAAGGAATTCCTTGATAATTTTGAAGCTCATCTGATAACATTCATTGAAGCTATTTTTGATGAAAACCACAATTTTTCACAGACGAAAGATGTAGATATTTGTGAGTTTTGTCCGTATGATCAGGTGTGTAATCGTACCTAGTTCTCTATGAGTTCCCGCAGAAATCACCGAGGAAGCGGAGCTCGCAAAGTATTTTCATAGGATAAAAAACATACGAATCATTAATCCTCCGCGTATTCTGCTTACTCTGCATCCTCTGTGAGAACCCATAAAGTAAAGAAATATTTACAAAAAAACAACCTTTCATCCCTTGTAAAAGGCCCTTCAATACCTTATTTTTGGTGTTCCTTTTTACTATAACTGAAATGAAAACTGAATTAATTGCCAAATTACAAGAACTATTGGCTAAGGACGCAAGTGAAGTTGCTAACGATGTACGCGCTCTACAGAAAGAGTACCAGAAACAATGGACCATTGAATTCGAAAAAGCACGCCAGGCGTTTGTTGACGAAGGCGGTAAGGCCAAAGAATTTGAATATCCCAAGCAAACCGAAGATCTTGAATTTGAAAAACTGATCGATCAGTTCGGAAAACTTAAAAAGGAAAGCGATGCCCGTCTCGCCAGTGAACAGACGAGGAATTTACTCATTCGCCAGGAGATCATTGCCAAGATCCGTGACCTTAGTAAACTCAGCGAAAATGTTGGCGCCGCTATTAAAAAACTCCAGGAGCTACAAACTCAATGGAAAGAAAGCGGAGCTGTTTCATCACACAAATACAAAGAAGTTCAGGCCGATTACAGCAAAGCTGTTGAAGACTTTTATTATAACCTTAAGATCTACCGCGATTTACAGGAACACGATCTTAAACGTAACTACGAAAACAAACAGGAGCTTATCGAAAAATTAAAAGCGGTGGCTCATATCGAAAATATTAAAGAAGCTGAAAGACTGATAAAAGTTTACCGTAACGAATGGGACGAAATTGGCCCTGTTCCCAATGAAAAATGGGAAGAAACCAAATCGGCCTATAAAACATCGCTCGATGATATTTATTCAAAAATAAAGACGCATTATAACGGAATAGAAGAACAGAAAGAATCTAACCTCCAGGGAAAACTGAACCTGATCGAAAAAGCAAAAGAACTTATTGCCTCTGCCGAAAATGCAGGAGCAAAAAAATGGAACGATGCCACTGAACAGTTGATCGCTTTACAGGGAGAATGGAAAGGAATTGGACGTACCACTGAAAAAGATAATGAAAAGATCTGGGCTGAATTTAGAGCGCTTTGCGATACATTTTTCGAGAAGAAAAAAGCATTCTTTGCCACAATGAATGAAAAATTTGCGGCGACAAGAAAAATAAAAGCGGACTTAATTGCTAAAGCTGAAGCACTACAAACCAGCACCGATTGGCAGAAAACATCCCAGGCGCTTATCAAGCTACAGGACGAATGGAAAAAACATCCGGGTAACGGCGATAAAGAAGAGCCTCATATGTTCCAGAAATTCAGAAAAGCATGTAACGCTTTCTTCGATGCTAAAAAAGCGCATTTTGGAGAAGTTGACGCTTCTTATGAAAACAACCTGAAAGCAAAAGAAGAGATTCTTGCAAAACTTAATGCGTTCACTGAAAGTAATACGCGCGAAGATCTTAAAACGATTACCGCGGAATGGAACGCGGCGGGCCATGTGCCAATGAAGGAAAAGAAACGTGTCAATGACGCTTTCTATGCAAAACTGGACGAGCTTTACGACAAGATGCATATCGATAAACAGGAAAAAGCAGCGATACAGTTTAAAACAAAAATTGATAGGCTGGCTTCTTCCGACAATGCATTTGATGCTTTACGTAAAGAATCAGATTACCTTAAAAAATTGTGTGATGAAGTGAACAACAGCATCCGCACCTACGATAACAACCTTGGTTTCTTCAAACATTCAAAAGGAAATCCACTAATGAAAGAAGTGGAACAGAAAATTGAAGCGGAGAAAGTAAAACTCGCAGAACTCACCGCGAAGCGTAAGCTTGTAAATGAAGAACTGAATAAGATCAGGGAAACTGCGAAGAGTTAGTTGGGTTGAAAGATGAAAAAGAGTTTATTGTTTATGGTCAATGGTTGATAGAATAAATTATTTCTATACATCTTCCATTTTACCTATTACATTTTAACATTCCCGCTAATAGCGTCCTTTGCGATTCCTTCGACTTTGCGTTTATGCATCAGTAATTGCATCTTCCCTTTTACATTTTCCATTTAAAGCTGTCGAAGATCTTTCACGAATTTCACAACTGATACTATTCCTATTATCAAAGGAAACAGTACCAGGAACCACACTTTACCATTGAATAATCCGTGCACAAAAAACACATTAAGGATCATCATGCTTAAGAAAAACACATTCGAGTAAGAATCTTTTCTTGAATAGACCGAGAAGAGTTGCATTCCTCCGAGTAATCCGGTTAAGAGTGGGCAGGCTCCATAAATAAAATAAGTTGCGGTTTGATGATCCAGCATTTTAAAAACCATAATTAAAATAAGTGAAGTAAGAATCACGCAGATCATGAGTGCGATGAACAAATTTTTGTAGACAAGAGAAGGAATCGTTTTCATTAGTTGTCACCCATAACAATCAGTTTTTTGCGAAACAATGAGTTATCAAGATTCACTTCCACAAAATAAACTCCAGCGACGAGATCATTGATTTTAATTTCGTTACCCAGTTTTTCTTTCTGAATTTCTTTTCCTTCGATGTTAAGAATTCTTACCCAGCCCTCTTTTCCCGATAAATTCACAATGATAACACTTGAACTTGCCGGATTCGGATAAAGTAAAAACAGTTTATTGTTTTCAACTTCTTTTACATCTACTGTTCCGTCAATAGTCATGGACCCATTATAGAAACATGAATTAGCTGTGTTAGTTACTGTGTAATTTAAAAATCCATAGCACAAATTTGTAATTGCTGTTGCCGGATTACCTGTTACATTTCCCATACTGGCCGAAACGTTGTAAGTGGTAAACCCTGATGGTGGATTGATTGCAAGACTTCCATCGCAGCAGGTAGAACAACTTGGAGGCGTCGGAGAAAATGAGATCCCGCCAATTTGGTCAGCAACTGTTACAGTTATATCAGCTACAGTATAACATCCGTTAACGGTATTGGTAACCAAACATTGAAAAAAACCAACCATGTCAACAGCAACAGAATTCGTAGTTACGCCTGCAGGTAAAGTAATAGAATTATTACTAAATGCAGTGCCTGGAGGATAATTGCTCATGTAATATCTGAGTCCAGTGGTTGGAGTTATAGGTACAATTGAAATCGTTGCACCATTGGAAGAACCACAGGTCATTGAATATGTCAGTGAATTGCTCTGCAAAACGGGTGCAATAGTATTTGACGATACATTATAAGTTGCCGTTGTTGCACAACCATTATAACTGTCTTTTATCGTAACCGAATACATACCTTGTGCATACGCACTGTAAGTAGCTGACCCGGAAAGACTCGCTTGTGGGACGGGTCCCATCCATGACTGTATGATAGGAAAAGCTCCTGTTACACCTGATGTAACAGCTGCATTGGTTACACTTAAAACGGCAGGTTTAACGCAAGTCACCAATGAATAGAATCCAACAGAAATACTGGTGGTAGGTGCTTTAAAGTTCTGGTTGACGATTACGACAGATTGGGTGTTGCAAGAAGCTAATGTGTTTGTTGCTACTACGGTATAACTTGCATAGGCAGTAGACGAAGTGCTTGTTGGAGGTCCGGTCGGTGGGCCAAGAACAACACTTGAAGAATTGATCACTGGTGGTAATCCCGGAGGCATCCAGTAAATAACTGTGTTAGGAGTTGTTGATGTAGCTATAGCAACAATTGTTGGATTGCTGCAGGTTAGAGTTTTTGAATTAAGTGAAGTTGAATACGTAAGATTTGGAGGACACTGCGCGAAAGAACCTAGCGACAAAATCGCGAGACAAAAAGTAAAAACGTGTTTCATGAGGGATGCTGTTTTCCGTCAAAAGTAAACAAAATAAAATCACATTGGAGGAAGTTCACCTTTCTCCTTTTTAAGTTCAAATGCGAGCATAAACTTATATTATTAAAGTTTTTTGAAATGTTGGCGTAACCCCATATGGGTTATTTACTTATAAGTCTAAAATAGCCTTTTAGCTTATGGCAATTAATCCACATTATCATCACACATCAGAGCAGCTTAATGAGGAATTAATGATCATTGAAGCAGCCAAACAAAACCCCGAGCGTTTTGGCCCCCTGTATGATAAATATTATAAACAGATCTTTAACTATGTTTATCAGAGGATGGATTGTAAAGACACCGCGTTTGACCTTACAGGACAGGTGTTTCTAAAGGCTCTCACAAACATTAATAGTTACCAGTTCAAAGGTGTTCCTTTTGCAAGCTGGCTCTATCGCATCGCGCACAATGAACTGATGCAGATGTTTCGCACGCTTAAAGACAAACGTGCAGTAAATGCTGATATCGGGGACCTCCGTTTTATCTGTGAAGAGAACGAAGAACCGTTTTTTGAAGAATATATTCCTGCGATCAAACAACTGATCCTTGAATTAAACAGCGACGACCTGCAAATGGTTGAAATGCGCTTCTTTGAAAAACGTCCCTTCAAAGAAATTGCGGAAATACTGGATATTACCGAAGTTAACGCCAAAGTAAGAATGTACAGAATAATTGAAAAACTTAAAAAATCGTTGAGCAAACTAAAACTCTGATATGGAACCAAAATTCAATATTGATCGACCTAAGATTAGTGACGAAGAAATCAATAAACACAAAGATTTTAACCAATTAGTAAAACAATTTAAGCAACAAAGCTTAAAGAAAGCCCGGCAAGATCAAAGCTGGTGGCGGAACAAACGAGTCCGATATTCCACCGTCATAGCCGGCGCCACAGTTGTGTGTATCGTCACCGCTCTTTCTCTTTTAAATAACAATAAAAACAATTCCACGAATGAAACATTAACTACTTCAAAACAAAAGTCCTCACAAAATAAAACCAATACACAAACAGCGTTTGTAAAATCTCCTTCTACAAAGCTCGCCGTTCCCTACTCTTCCTATAAAATTGATAATTCCAAAGGCGGAGATATTAAACATACCACTTCTTCTAAAATTAAAGTTCCTAAAAGTACTTTCGTAGATAAAGAAGGAAAAGATATTGTTGGCGAAGTAGTGATTGAATACCGCGAGTTTCATGATAAAGGCGACATTATTGCTTCAGGTATTCCGATGGCTTATGACAGCGCCGGAAAAAAATATAATCTCGAAAGCGCAGGCATGTTCGATATTCGCGGCACCAAAGACGGAATTCCTGTTTTTATAAAAGATGGAAAAGATCTGCAGGTACAACTCGCATCGGCCTCCGACGAAAACCGTTTCAATCAATATTATTTAGATACCATTGCGCGTAACTGGAGCTACATTAAACATGATGATCCTGTTGCCTCTTCTGATAAACCTATACCCGACCATGGTAAACAAGACGCCATCTCCTCAAAAGAAAAAACTGCTGCACTCAACTCCAATCCTAAACTGGCAGGACTAAAAAAAGATATTGAAATCAACATCCCCAAAAAAATAGACAGTGTAAAAGTTGTTTACACAAAAAAAACAGAAGCGCTTCCTAAACCTAAAGAGCCTTCAAAACCATCGAAGCCAACGGGTCGCCCGACCTTTCTCATAGATGGCAGCACAACAGAATTTCCTGAATTGGCAGCATTCGACAACGTTATTTTCGAAGTAGGATCAGAGAACACCAACTATTCCAAATCACTTCACGATATTACCTGGAGCGATGTTAAAGTAAGCGAAGGTCCGCAAAAAGGCGCCAATTATCTTCTTACTCTTACTTACCGTAAACGCGTTGAGAAACTTATTGTATATCCTGTTCTCAGCGGCGCCGATCTTGAAAAAGCGCAGAAAAAATACTCGCAGAAATTCAGTGAATACGAGGCATTAACAGAAAAACGTATTGCCGACGAGAAAAAATTAATGGCCGAAATGGAAGCGAAACAAAAAGTTTACATGGCCGAACTGAAAAAGAAACAGGAGCAATACGAAAAAGAACGTTCGCTTGCCCTTGCTAAAATGCAGATGCAGGAAACAAACGATCTGTCTAATGGTTTTGATAAAATGAACAATCAAATACGCGCCACAAGAATATTCCAGGTTTCAAAATTCGGGATTTATAATTCTGATTGTCCGCACGCCATGCCCGATGCAAGACCAATTGAACCAATGTTTGTTTCAGACGCGGATGGCAGATCCGTTAAACCCGACGTGATTTACCTTGTCGATCATTCACGAAATACCGTCTATAATTTTTACGAGAACGATTTCAAAAAAATAAGTTATAACCCTTCAGCCATTAATAGTTTTGTAGTGTTTTCTAAAAACAAAATGTTTCTCTGTAGTAAAGATGCTTTTAAAGCAACTGCTGAAAGTGAAGCAAAGAAATTCACTGTAAAAGAGCTTCCTGAAGGCGCCGATAATCTTCCTGACTTTAAAAAAGCGCTGGAGATATAGGCACAATTCCTTACTTATTACTGAGATTGAGAAAACCATTCGTGAATTCGCACCAATTTGTGTAAGAACAATTTTGGCATAAACGAAATCTTTCATTTTTTCTCTTCCATTCCACAGTCATATGTCCTTTTTCGTTAATCTTTTATCCACAGGATTTTTACATTCTTTAATGGAAATACTCCTAATTTAGCCTTATATTTACGCCATTATTTTATGGCACAATTAGTTATTTTCCGTCACGGACAAAGCACCTGGAACCTCGAGAACAAATTTACCGGTTGGGTGGATGTAGAACTTACCCCAAAAGGAATTGAAGAAGCGAAAAACGCTGGTCAGAAACTCAAAGGTTATCATTTCGATTACGCCTATGCCTCCGACCTTCAACGCGCGCAAAAAACCCTTACGCTGGCTTTAGAATCTGCGGGGCACCACCCTCTTTCACCTGTTTATAACAAGGCTCTTAATGAGCGTATGTACGGCGATTTACAGGGACTCGATAAAACTGAAACCGCTAAAAAATACGGCGACGACCAGGTGAAGATCTGGAGAAGAAGTTACGATATTGCACCTCCAAACGGTGAAAGTCTCAAAGACACCGCGGCCCGCGTGATCCCTTATTTTGAAAGCGAAATTATTCCAAAACTTAAGGCCGGAAAAAATGTGGTGATCGCAGCTCATGGAAACAGTCTGCGTGCGCTGATCATGTACCTCGAAAAAATGACACCACAACAGATCCTCGAATTTGAAATTGGTACAGCGCAACCAAGATTATATGATCTTGACACAAACATGAATTTACTTAACGCGAAAAATCTCTGATCATGCAGACTTTTGTAAATACTGATAGTAAAGTAATAGCAGTTGATTTCGATGGAACCATTGTTGAGCACAAATATCCTGCAATTGGAAAGGAAATGCTCTTTGCTTTTGCTACACTGAAGGAATTACAAAAGAAAGGACATAAACTTATTCTCTGGACCTTTCGCGCAGGAGATACTTTAACCGAAGCTGTCGAATTCTGCAGGAAGAATGGCGTTGAATTTTATGCTGTGAACAGAAATTATCCTGAAGAAGTTATGAGCGACAGTATTTCACGCAAAATAAACGCTGATATTTTCATTGACGATCGTAATGTTGGCGGCTTTCTTGGCTGGAGTGATGTTTGGCAGACCCTTCATCCCGAAGGAGGAGAGTTTCTTCACCAGTTAAGAAACGAGGAAGCGCATCACAATTACAACAAACCTGAAGGTTCCATCTTTAAAAAACTATTTGGTAAGAAATGATCTACTTAAAAACACGAGAAGAAATTGAGATAATGCGTGAATCTGCCCTTATGGTATCACGCACACTTGGCCTGATTGCTAAAGAAGTTAAACCTGGTGTAAAACCCATTTATCTTGATAAACTGGCGGAAGAATATATCCGCGATAATGGCGGCGTTCCTGCGTTTAAAGGCTACAAGAGCCATAATGGCGCTCCCGACTTTCCAGCAACACTTTGTATTTCTATCAACGAAGCCGTGGTTCACGGAATTCCAACTGATAAACCTTTAAACGAAGGCGATATTATTTCGGTGGATTGCGGTGTGAAGAAAAACGGATTCTTCGGCGATCATGCTTACACTTTTGCGGTTGGAGAAATTAAACCTGAAGTAAGGCAACTTTTAGATGTAACCAAAGAATCGCTTTACAAGGGAATTGAACAAATGGTAAGTGGCAATCGCGTTGGCGATATCAGCTACGCTATTCAGCAACATGTAAAAAAACAAGGTTACGGTATTGTGGAAGACCTTGTTGGACATGGCCTCGGGAGAAATCTTCACGAGGATCCACAAATCCCTAATTACGGGCGCAGAAGCGACGGACCAAAACTTTCGGAAGGAATGGTCTTTGCGATTGAACCTATGATAAACATGGGAAAAAAAGGTATTAAACTTTTAAAGGACGGTTGGACTTTTGTGACTGTTGATGGGATGCCAAGCGCGCACTTCGAACACGATGTAGCCATCGTAAACGGAAAACCTGAAATTCTGAGCAGTTACGCTTACATAGAAGAAGCTCTTGCCTTAAATAAATAATCCCATTTCGGTATTCAGTAAAATATCTGTCTCCGAGCTTCGTAAACTGGCCCGCTTCAGGGAACAGCAGAAACTCGGTTTCTTTAATAAATTAATGTTATGGCTCAATTACATTGTCATTGTATGCCTTCTCATTTCTATTCTTTCAAAATACATCTCCCCGCTTCTCTTCTGGCTGCCAGCTTTTTTCGGACTTGCTTTCCCGTATCTTTTTCTTCTCAATTTACTCTTTATCATTTACTGGTTCATTCAGTTTAAGCACGCGTTCATCTTTGGTATGCTGGCACTGGTACTTAGCCTTACAACAGCTTACAGGTACATACAGTACAGTTCAGATTATAAATCGGATGGAAAAAAACTGTTTAAAGTAACATCATACAACTGCATGCTGTTTGATCTTTATAACTGGACGAAGAATGCAGAAACCCGCAATCTTATACTGACTTCTCTAAACGAAACAAAACCTGATATACTTTGTCTGCAGGAATTTTATACATCGGAAGAAAAAGGTGATTTCGATAACGTTGATACGTTGAAAAAATTATTCAGAACCAATAATTACCACGTTGAATACACCACCACGTTGAGAGGAAACGATCATTGGGGAATTGCTACTTTTTGTAAATACCCTATCGTTAACCAGGGAAAAATACTCTTTAACACTAAGGCCAACAACATCTGTATTTATACCGATATGATCATAAACAAGGATACAGTTCGGGTTTACAACATTCATCTGCAATCGATCAGTTTCAGTAAAAAGGATAATGATTTTCTGGCCGACGTGATGTCTGATGAAAAAGACGCCGAAGATGAAGTTGAAAATAGCAAGAACATTCTTCGTCGTTTAAAAAGAGCCTTTGTAAAAAGAACAAAACAGGTGGAAATGATAACGCTTCACATGAAAACCTGTCGGCACAAAATTATTTTATGTGGTGATTTTAATGATACACCAGCTTCGTTCGCTTATCAGAAATTATCTTCCGGCATGAAGGATTGCTTTGTTGAAAAAGGTAAGGGTTTAGGAAGGACCTACGCGGGCAAATGGCCCCAATTCAGGATAGATTATATTCTTCATGGAAAATCGTTAAGGTGCGTTGAATATAAACGTCCGGATGAAACCTACACTGACCACTTCCCTATCAGCGCTACTTTTGAACAATAACTAGTCTTTTTTTGCCCTCCCGATAGCTACCGGGATCACAGATTAACGCAGATTTTATCTGTGGGAATCAGCGTAATCTGCGGCTTAAAACAATAGACTCAAAAAATCTTGTTTACCCCTAAACGAAATCACAACAATTTCTACAATGATTTGCTTATAACTCATTTTTATAATCTATTTCTCAGGCACGTTTTTTTATTATTTTTGAACCATAACCATTAAAAATGTATAGTTATGATCAGAAAATTTATTTTACCACTAATAGCGATTGTTTTACTGAGTTCCTGCGCGAACAAATTCAGCATCGTAAAACGTAAATACAATAAGGGATATCATGTTGATGTCAGCCATAAAAAAACAACTGATCCTAAAAACGATAATTTAACTGCAGTTAAAAATAAAAAGCAAACAAAGTCTTCAAGTGAAGAACCTGTAGCAAGTGAAGTCGCATCAACTTTTTCTTCTGTTGATAATGAAATAAAAGTTTTGCCTTCAGCAACTGTTCTTAAACCCGAAAATAAAACCACCAATCCATCTAAACATACCCCGCTTGCCTCTGCAGAAAAAAAGAAAGATTATTCTAAAAATTCATTCAGGCCTGTTGCTTTAAAACAATCTAATAAACAAACCAGTAAGGATAAACCAGATGATGATGTCATGTTCATAATTATGATTATTCTTTGTTTCTTCCCTTTCATTAACCTTATTTCAGTGTATCTGAAAGACGATAAAGACGTTACCCTGAATTTCTGGATAACTCTTATCCTGGATATCTTGTTTTTCCTGCCAGGCATTATTTTCGCCCTTCTCGTGGTTCTTGATGTTGTTAACCTCAATAAATAATGACCCTTGCCTGTTCATAGCTTGAGAAATTTTAACATTTATATACGGATAATTCCTCTATATTTGCATAACCAGTTAAATCTAAAACAACAATGAAAAAATTATTATTACTAGCTGCTTTCTCAGGATTATTAGCAAGCAGCGCTGTTGCCAATACTTATGGTGACGACAAAGACAAAAAAGGTAAAAAAGAATGCTGCAAAAAAGGCGAAGGTAAAGCTTGCGCTGGTGAGAAAAAAGAAGGTTGCACAAAAGAAACCAAATCTTGCTGCAAAGGAAAAACTCACGCTGATACTAAAACAGCTGAAACAACAAAATAATTTTTTCAGACAAAATATAAAAGAAGCCTCCAGGAATGGGGGCTTTTTTATTGCTCCATGTTTTAGCCGCAGATTACACAGATTTTCAGAATCAATAATCTAAAAAATTCAGATTAACATCTATCTGTGAAATCCGCGAAATCTGTGGCTAAAAAAATCGACTCTGTCCTAAAAACCACTAACTTTACACCATGATTCAAACCCATGCATCACTCTCACCAGAACTTCTTTTAAGCGCAAATCACTCTGATAAATTAAAAGCCATTGCAAAAAAAGTCTTCGCCGGCGAACGCGTTACTTTTGATGAAGGTGTAACCCTTTACAAAGAAGCCGACCTGGCATTCGTTGGTACGCTGGCTAATTTTATCCGCGAAAAAAAGAATGGTAATTATGTTTACTTCAACCATAATTTTCACGTTGAACCAACCAATGTATGCGTGTATTCCTGTGCTTTCTGTTCCTATTCGCGTCTTATCAAAAACCGCGAACAAGGATGGGAACTTTCGGTTGATCAGATCCTGGATATTATAAAAAAATACGATGGCCAGTCTGTTACCGAAGTGCACATTACCGGCGGTGTGGTTCCTAAACAGGATCTTGCCTTTTATACTGAATTATTCAGAAGAATAAAACAACATCGCCCTGATTTGCATATCAAGGCCCTTACCCCTGTTGAATTCCACTATATTTTCAAAAAAGCAAAACTGACCTATGAAGAAGGCTTAAAGATCATGCGTGAGGCGGGGCTTGACAGTTTACCCGGAGGAGGCGCTGAAATATTTGACAAGGATATTCGCGATAAAATTGCAGGAGGGAAATGTACCACCGAAGAATGGCTCTCTATTCACGAGATCTGGCACGGTATGGGGCTTCATTCAAACGCCACCATGCTTTACGGACATATTGAAACGTTCGAGCACCGTATCGACCATATGGATCGTCTCAGAAAATTACAGGATAAAACCAAAGGCTTCAACGCGTTTATTCCGCTTAAGTTCAGAAACAAGGACAATGAAATGGCCAATGTTCCTGAAGTGAGTGTGATCGAAGATTTACGTAATTATGCCATTGCAAGAATTTACCTTGATAATTTTCAGCATATAAAAGCTTACTGGGCCATGATCGGAAGAAATACCGCTCAGTTATCGCTCAACTTTGGAACCGATGACCTGGATGGTACAATTGACGATACAACAAAAATTTACAGCATGGCAGGTTCAGAAGAACAAACCCCTAAACTAAGTACACAACAATTAGTAGAGCTGATCAAAGGTGTTGGCCGCACTCCTGTTGAACGTGATACGTTATATGGTATTGTTAAAGATTACTCGGTAAACTGAGGTAAACGTTATGAAAAAAATTCTATTCCCATTATTTGTATTATTTGCTTTTACTGGATTTCCACAGCACGATTCTTTATGGCTTGCAGAACATCCCATCATTAAATTATTACTTGGCGATACGAGCAATAAAAATCCTGGTCTTGTCAGCGTCAACGTTAGTCAAACTGCTTTAAGCGACTGGCAGGGAGGTGGTGAAAATAATTTTTCCATTACATCACTTTTTAAATACGACCCCATTTATAAAAGAGAAAATTACCAGCTCACAAATAAAGTCGATGCGCAGTATGGTCTGATCAAACTTGGTCTTTCCCCTTTAAGAAAAAATATTGACCGCCTCTTCGCGCTTTCTAAAGTTGATATCAAAGCATTTAATAGTAAATACTGGTTCTACAGTTTACAGGGCGATTTCAGAACACAATTTGCTCCTGGATACACTTATGTAGGCGATAGCATTGTTGGAAGAGCGAATTCGGATATTATGTCTCCGGGATATGTTCAGCTCGCGCTTGGTATGGATTTTAAAATGGGGGATTACTTTAGCATCACCTTCGCTCCGGTTGCCGGTAAGGGCACCTTTGTGAGCCGCCAGCATCTTGCCGACGAAGGGGCCTTTGGTGTGGAAGCCGCAAAAAAAGATTCTGCCGGAAATATTATTACTCCTGGAAAACGAAACCGTTTTGAGTTTGGAGGTAGGATAGTTCTTAAGTTTAAAAAAGAAATTACTAAAAGTATTGCGCTCGATTCATATGTCGATCTGTTTTCGAATTACGGAAACAACCCGGGGAATATCGATGTTGTTGTAAATAACACTGTGATTTTTAAAATCACCAGGTATTTTACTGCGAGTATTATTTCGCAGCTTCTTTATGACGATGATATTATCACAAAAAGAGACTGGGATAAAGACGGGCTTTATACAAATCCAAGTGATATTAATGGACCACGCCTGCAGGCGCTGACGACATTCGCCTTTGGGTTTGCCTATAAATTCTGATCATCCGGAATTTATCACTAACTTTATTCATCTTGAAAAAATTCCTTATCATAGTTCTCATCTCGACCCTGAAACTGGCTTCGCAGAATACAGAACCGGTATTTACTTTAAAACCTGCCTTAGGAATAAATGGCTGCCAGATACACGGTGATAATTACAGCGGTTTCAATAAAGCGGGCATCTTTGGAGGCGCGGCTGTAAATGCAAGGCTTGGTCCAAAATCAAGTTTGGAAATGGGATTTTATTTTTCACAAAAAGGGGCACGTCACAATCAGAATCCCGAAAAAGGTGATTACAGTTTTTATTTCGTCAATCTCAATTATATCGATCTACCACTTTCTTACAGAAGATATCTCAACAAAGATTATTTCATCACTGTTGGTCCTTCTATGGCCTACCTCATAAATTATCATGAAGAAACTGAGCGTGGCGACTGGACAGGCGTATATCCTTTTGAGGATTTTGAATACGGTATTAATTTCGGACTTGGTAAAAAGATTAAGGATAAATTTTTTGTTGAAGTACGAACTTCAAATTCGATAGGAACAATTCGTCCTTACGGCAGCGGATTTACAAGTACTGTTTACTACTCAAACATTATTGCCCAGAGTTTCAATAAAGGATTATACAATAACATACTCACATTTTTTGTTGCTTACAAAATTGATATAAAGAAAAAGACCAGTGCACCAACCGAAT
The DNA here is from genome assembly GCA_021323535.1 of Bacteroidota bacterium. Lineage (GTDB taxonomy): Bacteria > Bacteroidota > Bacteroidia > B-17B0 > Aurantibacillaceae > Aurantibacillus. Next base: position 17,631 of record JAJONO010000063.1, on the reverse strand, counting down.
AAAATAGTTGTAGCCGTTACAGGGGCCAGCGGAAGTATTTACGTCAAAGTACTTTTAGATAAACTGAAAAAATTAAATTCCCAATACAGCGAACTTAGTATTGTAATGAGTGATAACGCCAAAACTGTTTGGGAACACGAACTTGGTAACTCATCGTATAAGGATTATAATTTTAAAACTTACAGCAAGATGGATTTCAACGCTCCTTTTGCTTCGGGGTCTGCAAAATATAATATCATGATGGTTTGTCCGTGCAGCATGGGAACACTTGCCCGCATTGCCACAGGAATCAGCAACGATCTTATTACAAGAGCCGCCGATGTGGTTTTAAAGGAAAGAAGAAAATTAATTCTCATTACGCGTGATACGCCTTTAAGTCTCATTCATATTAACAACATGAAAACTGTAACTGAAGCAGGAGGAATTATTTGTCCCGCTTCTCCTTCATTCTATAGTAAACCTCAGAGTATTGAACAAGCAGCCGCCACTGTTATTGATCGTGTGATCGATCTGGCTGGCCTGCAGAATGAGAGTTTCAGGTGGGGAGAAAAGTAGAGTACCTCCCGTTTCAGAACTTATAAAACGCCGATACAACGCCTCCTATTCTTCGGTTGAAGTAGTAAGAACCAGATTTTACCGGTGTTCTCATGATCGAAAATTCATAAGTTGGATAAGCCTGCAAACTAATTTTTTTCAGATTCACATTTATACCTGCACCCATTGTAATGTAAGTTCTTGAAGGAAATAAAGTGGAACGAGGGACACTATACTTGAATTGCTGCTCGTGTGTTGTTCCATCACCGAATATAGTGGTGGTTTTGTGTCGCATTTGTATAAAATACTCTGGATTAAATCCAGCCACTATAAGAGGCGATATTTTTTTATTGGTTAAAATAAAATCAAATTTAAGCGGTACCTGGAAGGATCGAACCATGAACTCGTGTTTGTAGGTGATTGGTCCGGCTACTGAATGATCATCACGAACATACATACTGGATTTAAAGTCTGCAAAATAAAATCCCGGAGAGAAATATACGTAATTGTTGAGTTTGATTTTAGCTTCTAATCCCATTCTGACAGCGGGACCCTCGTTATAAACCCAGGACTGATCTCTACCATAAAATGAACTTTTAAAATTATAAGAAGAAACGGTAACTCCTAATAAAAAGCGGTTACTTTTTCTGAGTCTTAATGTATCCCCGGAATACATTTTTAAAACCGGAAGTATCAGTAAAAAAAGGATGGCTGTTTTTTTCATAATAAAATATTTTATTTGTTCTGCAAATTTAGTCAGTCCCTTGTGCGAAGAAAACAGCCAATGTTAAGCAACGTTAACGCTGTACAATTTTAATAGTTTTAAAACGCACTTTTACTACCAGTTTCTAACAAAGCTTGATTGTATCATTAAAAATCAATACTCCCTTCATACGATTTCAATACTACTTTTGCTATGATCTCCTGATTCTTTTCATAATTTAGATCGACAAAACAAGACGATAAATGATGATCATTTCTAACAGAGTTTTAAATAGTATCTTCCTTACAATTTTGGTTGTGTGCTACAACGCCCAATCCTCAGACTCTGTGAACATATTCAGGCACATGGATAAAATAAAGGAACTGGTTACAAAATGGAACAGCGCCATCAATACAAATCAAACTTCAAAATTATTGGATCTTTATACCTCCAAAGTAGATTATTACGGTAAAAGCATTTCGTCCGCCGATTGCATCTCATCCAAGGAAAAATGGTTAAAAGCGAATCCCGGTTATAAGCAGGAACTAAAACACATGAGCGTTTATTTTCCTGAAGGTTCTGAAAATATTCTGATAGCAGAGTTCGATAAAATTTATATGGATAAAGGAACCAAAACGGTGACGGCCCTTTTAAATTTTAATCTTATAAACGGACAATGGAAAATCACCAAAGAAACAGATGTAGTAAGCGAAGTAGCAGCGATAAAGAATAGTCCGGTTAAAACACTGCCTGATGGTAAGTATGAATTCTGGCATGAATACTGGATGGATTCACGAAACACAGGTATTGCCCATGACATGGTGCCTTACAGGTTTTCGCTGAAAATAAATATTCAGAACAATAAAATTACCGGCACCTATTCGCGTTACAGCGGAATGATGCGATCATGGAGCGATTACAAGATCATCTCCGGAAAAATCGAGAACGGATCAATTAATATCACTACACAATATCTTGGTCCACCTGCAGAAAAATTCCAGTTTAGGATCATCGACACAAAAAATATCATCTGTGTAAATAAAGGCCAGGAACTCTACGGAAAAATAATGAGTAAATAATTTTGAAAAATACTTCACTTTCATATTCACGAGGAACTTTAACCGGCACAGGAGCTTCTGTTTTATTGGGAGTATTTGGTATTGCGTTAATCACTCAAATAATAACACCATTGTGGATAATTGGCCTCTTTGGAATACTGATGTTAACAGTAGCCTTCTGTATAACAGGAATTGAATTTAATCCCACAGAAAAAGTTTACAGGGAATATTACCAGATTATATTTTTAAGATTTGGTAAGTGGCTTTCTTATGATGATTTTAAATTTGTTTCTGTTCACGGAATTACTTTGAAAAGTACATACTCAATGGTAAGAATTCCAACAGACATTGGAACAGAAGTCTGGCAAACCGGTAAGATCATTTTATTGAATAAGACCCATACTAAAAAATTATTCATTGTATATTCAGAAGATGCTACCAAAACAAAAAGGATCATCGATGAATTATCTGATTCCCTGGAAATGGAAATTGTTAAGTTTAACCCTCCTAAGAGCCAAAGAAGAAAAAAATAAAATAACGATCGTTGAATTGATAAATGGGTAGTAAATAGAATTTATTTCGTCCTAACAAATTTCTCTGTAATGGCGCTGGAAGAAGTATTGTCTTTTCCGTTAGTGATCTTGAGGATGTACATCGAACCCTGAAGGGAGTTCACATCCACATTCAGAATATTATTTCCCCGTTTCACTTTCTGATCTTTAAGATTAACCAGAAGTTTTCCATGCGTGTCAAAAATATTCAGAGTTACTGCGCCGTCATGTGATGAATTCAAAATCACTTTCATCACATCATTATTGATAGAGTTTGAAATAAGGCTTATTCCGTTTCCTCCAAAAACATCACCATTTGCCGAAATAATTTTTGAGTAAGTATATGAGCCATTCCTGTCTATCATCTTAAGGCGGTAATAACAAACATCCTGCAGCATTGAATTGTCGTCGGAATTATAAGTATTCTTTCCTTCACCCAAACCCTTTCCGGGTACCGAAGAAATTGCTTTAAACGAAAGTCCGTCTGTTGATCTTTCCACATCAAATCTGCTAAAGTTGATTTCAGAAGCTGTTGTCCATTTCAGCTTAACACCTTTATTTTGTTTCGCGCAGGTAAATTCAAGGAGTGTTAATGGTAACGAAATGGTTGATGTAATTCGAATATCATCAATTGCAGCAGAAGGATCGGTTCCCGAACCGTTTCCATTATTTCTCCAATGAAAACCTACTCTTACGTTTGGATTGTTATCAAAAGCTGCCGGCAGTGCCAGAGTATATAAGGTCCATTGCCCCTGGCTGTAGCCGTTACAGGCCCCACAACAAACGCTGGTGAGACAATACTGATACCCAGCGGGCCATGTGGCGCCACCGTCTGTACTTAATCTCAATTGAGCCCTGTCATCAGAACAGGCAGAACTTCCATAAGCAATAAAATCAAAAAGCAATGTAAGTCCCGAATATCCGGTCGTATTAATCAATGGTGTTTGTGCAAGCCTGTAAGTGGCATTGTTTGCGCCGGTTTCATTAAAAGAAGCTCCCATGTCACCCCCAGCACCGGCATTGGCCCCTATGTGCATACAAGCATCGCCAACACACGAACTTCCACAACCCGGAGGTGTTATACCTTCTTCGGCACAACTTACAAACCAGTTATTTGGTGCGCCACCTGTTGTTCCTCCAACATTGTCAACAACCGTCCATCCGCCACCATAGGCTGTCAACAGACAGTTAGAAGCGCATCCATTATTGAATGTTTCGCTGTAAACAGTAGTTTGTGCTTTTATAGAAAAACAAAATACCCATGATAAAAACAAAAAAAACAATCTGGTATTTCTATTTTTCTTCATAAAGAGAATAAGGAAACTAAATTATACCATTTTCATCAGAATGTCAAAAACATTCATTGCCATTTACTGGATAGATCCCACGGTATACTCAATTTCTTTTGATTATTAATCGTAAACCTTCATATACGACAAAAGAGCTCATCAGGATTCCAAGAATGCACCAAACCGGAAAACCTATCATAGGGGCGCCAAATGTCATAAATCCCATCAAAGCACAAACCAGCAATGCCATAGACTTTAACAGGCTGTTGAGTACAGGAACTTTGTTCAGCTTAAGAGGGGCTTCAAATAAAAGAAAAAGAAGTCCCCACAACAAACTCACCGAAAAAAAAGTGTTAGTGGAGATCAAGGCGCTGATGAGCAACAAAAAAAACAGAAGCGCGTTTTGCGAAGAGAATCCCGAATTATTTTTTGATCTGATGATGCCAACATAAAACGTGAAGCAAAAATAAATTGCAGTTAGCAAAGGAAACCAGAAAATAGTAGTTGGATTAACCGACCAGTTATCGGGGTAATTTTGTTTGGCAAGCAGGGTCCCGCCAACAAATAAAGCCACTGGTAATATTGAAAACAGCCAGGGAGCATTCGCTGCAGCCTCTTTAAGTTTTGTGCCTGATCTTGCAGAAATAATAAAGAATAAAAGAATAAGGTCGAGCGTGAGCAGTAAAAGTAAAGTGGATTTATCGTCGTGCTGATATTGCAATTGAAACGTATTTACAATAATCCCAAGCAAAAAAGGAATGGTTCCAGATAAAAACAAAACCGTGTAAATGATCAGTGACGCAACCAATGCCTTTATAATACTTCCACGTTTGGTGTAAACATAATTGAAGCAGGCTATCACAAGAAGAACTATCTCAATACGGATACCAAGCGTAGCGCCACGGGTAAGGCTTGAGCCCCCGATTGTAAAATAGGCAAACACAACATCCTTCCATGAATTCACAGAAAGATAATTCATTTTAGCGCCTTGTCCCCACGAAACAATAATATCTATGATAGGCGCTGTTAAAGCAATCGTGAAACAGGTAATGACGAGTTTGATCACTTTATGAATATCTTCTCCTGAAAAATAATACAACTGGAGAAGGAACGCACTCACAATAAAAATGAACCACAGGCCAATATGCATCACATCAAAAAAAGTAAAGAGGCGGTGACTGGAAAAAAACTCAAGCGTGAGGCGCAACACAAGAATGGCGAAGAACAGAAAAATATATCGTTTTACAGGCGCATCGTTGCTCTCAATCCTGTTGACGATGTTGATGAATATTTGCTGAAACCTGTTCAATCGCTGGTTTTGTTGCTGAAGTTATACATATTTCCTGTGCCAATAACAGCTTTTGTTTTGTTGTCGCGCACTTCAACCGCGCCCATCCAGAAAGAGCTTTTCTTTAGGGGAAGTTCCTGGCTGTAATCTTTTGGTTGAACGAGCCATTCTTCTCCTATGCCACCAACTTTAAGAAGAAATGAAAGATCATAAGCTTTACCGGAGTAGTCGCTTTCCACAGAAGATTCTGGCATTTCAATTGAGTAACAATTTCGGTGTGTTACTCTAAAGGCAATGATTTCTGTTTTGTTTTCACTTATTTCAAAAAGTACGCTGAAAGGATATTTGTTTTCCAGTAAAAGATCAAGCCAGACAAGAGAATGGCCGGGTTTGAGATTCGTCAGTTTTTCAGGTTGTGGGATAAATCCAATAAAAATACTGTTATTGTTTTTCTCAATTCCACCAGTCATTTTAAGTCGCGATGAAATAACTTCATGCAGATTTTTGATCCCGTATTTCACATCCATAGGAAGAAAATGATATTGCTGTCGTCCCTTATGATTCATTCTGAATTTTATCGCTTCACCTTTTCTTACAGGATCATCGGTCATATTACAGGCTAACTTTATTCTTTTCCGATCGATACTCAGACTTTTCTCATAATTGACAGAATCTCCCGGATGAAGAATAAAATTAAGCGGGAAGTTTTGTTTATCATTTATAAAAACATCTTCTGAATAAGCCGTTCCAAAAGCGAAAGCGGTATCTCTTGTATCATAAAATGAAGAATATATATTCACGGTGTTCTTATCACCTTTTCTTTCTAATTGTAGTAATGTGCATAAATGAACCTGGCCGCCATTTTTCTTTATGGCAATACTATTCACGAGATAAATCCTGTTTTCTCCTTTTACAGGAAAAAGTGACAGTTCTTTCTCCAGTACTTTTTTTCCTTTACACGAACAAAGAGCAATGATTAATATAAAAACAAGGTACTTCATTTCTGTTTTATCTGAAGATACCGGTTAAGAATAATTATGCTTCTTGCTGTTGCGAACACATATTCTTTTTTAAGATAACTTTTACTGTCAATGGGAAACTGTCCGCCATCCCAGTTACCGCTACTGTTCTGCTCTTTTAAAAGAAACGAAAGACCTTTCTCTATTGCCTTTGTATTCTCCTCCGAAGAATAAGTCATAAGCGCATCAAGCATCAATGCAGTTTGGAGTGACGCCGATGGTTGATTATCTTTTTTGTGATGATCCCAGCTTCCATCTTTCTCTTGAGATTTTCTGATATACTTGTTCGTGCTCTTTAATTGTTTTTTCGTCTCTGTACGATTAAGATGCATCATTGGCCATAAGGCATAAGCGGGAATGTTATAGTATTCCCATGCTGCGCCCCAGTGTCCTGTATCGTTTTGTGTCTTTCGCACAAACAGCACCACTTCTTTTTCATACTTTGGTTTAAGTTTAACTTCATTAAGGAGCCACACCATAAAAGCTGTTACAGAAGGGAAGGATTTTTGTTCGCGCACATCTGGATTTCCTATTTCCCACTCACCGGTATTTTTCTGAAGATCGAGAATAAAAGGAATGCACTTCATCACCTTTTCTTTTTGTCCGGTTTGTAACAACAGTAAAAAATAAGCAGCTGTTGTTTCGAGACAATAAGCTTCTTTACATTTTTTATTGTGACAGATCAGTCCTTTTTCATTTTCGTTAGTGCGAAGGAAACTCATTGCCTTTTTAAAACAGATTTCATTCGTGTCCTTATTCACAGAATACAAAGCTTCAGCGGCGGATATGGTTTCCCAAACATCGAATAAAGAATTAGAAGTATCGCAAATGGCGCCATCGGCACACTGGATCTTTTTCAGGAAAGAAATTCCTTTTTCAATGGAAGAATTAATTTGTATTTTATCCTGTGAAAATGCTGTAAAGGAAAAAAGCATTAACAGAAATAATTTTCCGGAAACTGTTCTGATTATTTTTAAAGGGGTCACGTGCTCTTTAATAAAAGTAACACATTGAGCGCAAATATTGCAAAGAGATACGCAAAAAATACGGGTTTCTCATTATAGGGTCTTCTGAATAATAACCAGAGATGAATCACACATGCGCCTGCTACCAAAGGATACATCCACATAACGTTCAGTAAAATTGCTGCCATAACATAAGAACACACTGTAAAAAAAACAATGAGCTGCCTGGCTTTTGTTTCACCAAACATCACAGGAAGAGTTTTTATGCCGGTGGCTCTATCGCCTTCCACATCTTTTAGATCTATGAAATTGGCGCTAAGCGCAAGTGGGACAAGAATGTAAATAGCCCATAACAATGGAAATTCCGACATGTTTCCTCCAGCCAGGACAAATCCACACACTGCAACACAAAACGAATTGATTCCAATAATAAACTTGGAAAGAAAAGGAATTCTCTTTAAACGAAATGGCTGACACGAATAAACAAAATATCCCAGTGAAATTGCCGCAATGCCAATTAGCATATTTAAATCTGTTAACGCGGCAATCGCAAAAGCAACAATCTGACAAACTATCCCAATCCATAAATATTTTTTACGGTCAATGATTCCTTTCACAAGCGGGCGATCAATATTTGAGATTTTATCCGCTTCAAGATCTTCGATGTTGTTGGTGACGATGGCAAATACAGCGGCGTAGACAAGGCAAATAAAAAGGAGAATGAAATTCAGAGCAAGATCCATATTTAATCCTTGTTTTAGCTTTTCAAAACTTCCGAAAAATAAAACGCAGCCAAGAAGAGAGAGGATGAAATAATGAAGAATGCGTGGTAAGCGGAGATCGCCTAACAAGGCTCTTGTGACTGAAGTTCCAATCAGCGGTAAAAAACCTAAAGGAAGAATCGATAAAATGAAAGCGAATATGATGTTAAGCGACACTAAAAAAATCTTACCAGTAAATATAGGACTTTGGGTGAGATATCGGGGGACCAAAAAGTTTTATGTAACTTGTGTGTTCTAGATATTGCATTATGAAAAGCATCTGGACCTTTACAGTTGAAACAGACAGAACCCTTTATATGAAAGGACTTTATCAGTGGGAAACTTATTCAGGATTACTTGAAGGGCTTCCAACAGATAAAATGAACCAGGGAATACTTGAGAACATTGCAAAAGACGCTAAACGCCATGTTCCATTTTGCGATGCAGTATACGTTATTCAACCGGAACAAACGCCATTTCCTTACGAACGTGAACATCCATATCCTTTTGGTAAGCCAATGTCGTTACCCGACACCGTTTGTGTTACCAACCTTTACAGCTTAGAACCAGTTAGAAACGAAGACGGCGAAGGATCTCAACTGACTGTAGTTTGGTTCCAGGAAAATTACGCCTTTCCAATCGACGTAGAGATCCGCGACAAGATCATGCAGATTGAATGGAGTAAAGTGGCGGAGAGTTTTTATTATTGAGGCATTAAAAGATGGAACGTAAAAATATTTCATACTCCCGCGGAACGTTAACGGGAAGAGGAGCTTCTGTTTTACTTGGTGTATTTGGCGCTGCTCTCATAACTCAAAAAATAACCCCATAATGGATTATTGGTCTTTTTGGTTTATTAATGCTTTCGGTTGCTTTTTGTTTTACGGGAATTGAATTTATATCAGAAAAACAACTTTATAGGGAATATTATAGGATTTTATTTTTTCGATTTGGCAAGTGGGCTTCTTATAGTGAATTTAAATACGTTTCAGTTCATGCAGCAACGCTTAAAAGTGAATATTCCATGGTAAGAATACCGACCAACATTGGTACTGAAATCTGGCAAACGGGGAAAATTATTTTATTGAATCAATCTCATACTAAAAAGCTATTTATTATCTATTCGGAAAATACCGATAAGACAAAAATGATTGTTGATGAGTTATCTATGTCCTTAAAAAGGGATATAGTTAAATTTAATCCTCCAAAAGCCAGAGAAGAAAGGCAAAATCAAAGTTATAGTCTCAAATTATTTACCCTGAAAATTAGCCGATGAGTGCACGAATTTGAGTGCGGGATATGAGGAAAAGAAAAAGCGGGTCAGTTCGCTTTCGCTCTCTTGACCCGCTCTTTGTTGCTCCCCCTCCTGGGCTCGAACCAGGGACCCCATGATTAACAGTCATGTGCTCTAACCAGCTGAGCTAAGGAGGAATTTATTTAATCTGGTTATTCCTTTTAGGATCGTCTTTTTTAGAAGATTTTTCCTATCGGGGCTGCAAAACTACTACACATTTTCGAAATAAACAATATCTTTACGCAAATTTTAAAAAATTATTTGATGAGTCTTTTAGTTGTTGGTTCTGTTGCGTTCGACGCCATTGAAACCCCTTTCGGAAAAACCGATAAAATTGTTGGCGGTGCCGCTTCTTATATCGCACTGGCCGCTTCTTATTTCACCCGCAATATTAATCTCGTTTCTGTGGTGGGCGACGATTTTCCAAATGATTTCATGAACACACTTAAAACACAGGGTGTTAACCTTGAAGGTCTGCAAATTAAAAAAGGTGAGAAATCTTTTTTCTGGAGCGGAAAATACCACAACGATCTTAACTCACGCGATACACTTGAGACACAACTTAATGTGCTCGAACATTTTAACCCCATCGTTCCTGAATCCGCAAAAGCTCCTGATTTCCTGATGTTAGGAAACCTGGTTCCTGCCGTTCAACAATCAGTTATCAAACAACTTACAAAACGTCCGAAATTGATCGTGCTCGATACCATGAATTTCTGGATGGATATCGCTCTTGAGGATCTTCTTAAAACCATCGCTATGATCGACGTTCTCACTATTAACGATTCTGAGGCCCGCCAGCTTTCAGGCGAGTACAGCCTGGTAAAAGCAGCTCAAAAGATCCTTAAAATGGGTCCGAAAGTATTGGTGATCAAAAAAGGTGAGCACGGCGCTTTATTATTTAACAATGAAGAAGTGTTCTTCGCTCCTGCCCTTCCGCTTGAAGATGTTTATGATCCAACTGGTGCCGGCGACAGCTTTGCAGGCGGCTTCATTGGCTATTTAGCAAAAACAAAAGATATCAGCTTTGATAACATGAAACGCGCCATTATTTTCGGTAGCGCCATGGCCAGTTTTACGGTCGAAAAATTCGGAACCGAGCGCCTCATTGGCCTTTCACAAGAAAATGTGGACGAGCGTGTTCAGGAGTTCGTTGATCTCGTGCAATTTGACATTTCTTTGGTATAATTTCACTTAAAAATATACTATATTCGCCTTTCCGTCGTTATTGTAAATTAATGTCCGTTAAAAGGCTTTTATATTTTTTAGGTTCACTTACCATTCTTACTTCCTGCAGCACTAAAAAGAACACTGTTGTAAGCAGGGGCTATCATAACATTACCGCAAGGTATAATGGGTATTATTATTCCAATCTTAATATTGATGAGGGTATTTACAAGATCAACAAGGCCCATAAAGACAATTTCGATAAGATCCTCCCTGTGTTCGTGTATCCTACGCCTGAAAAAGCAAAAAATACCTTTCCCGAATTTGATAAAGCGATAAAAAAATCCTCGCTCTGCATTCAGAAACATGCGATTAAAGACAAAGGCGGGAATGAAAATCCTACTGCCGGAAAATGGATCGATAACAACTGGATCAACATCGGAAAATCGCATTTCTACAAACGAGAATTTTTCAGCGGGTTAGAATCTTTCGAATATGTTGCCAGAACATATACCAAATCAAAAGATAAATACGAGGCCATGATCTGGATCGCTAAGGCCAATAATGAAATTGGGTCCGTGAGCAATTCTGAACCTATTATCAGCCTTCTTAAAAACGAAAAAAAACTTCCTACCAAAATAAAAAACGAATTACCCGCGGTAGAAGCTGATTACTACATGCGCCGCGGGCAATATACCGAAGCAGCCACCAAATTAATGGAAGCCAGTAGGAACGGAAACATCATCAATGGTGTTCCAAAAAGCCAGAGGGCCCGTTATTCGTTCATCATTGCACAATTATTCGAAGCCCAGAAAGAAAATAAAAGAGCCATTACTTTTTATCAGCGTACCATCAAGTTAAAACCTAATTACGACATGGTGTTTTACAGCAAGATCAAAATTGCGCGCCTGCTCGATGTAAAACGAAACAGCTCCGAAAAAACAAAAAAGGAACTTATTAAAATGACCAAAGAGTTTAAGAACAGCGATTACTACGATGTTATTTATTACACACTTGGCGAAATTGAAGAAAAAGAAAAAAATGTTGACAAGGCGCTTTACTACTACAAACGTTCTGTACAAACCAGCACCGTTAACGTTAACCAGAAAGCATTATCATACCTGAAACTCGGTGAGATCAATTTCGACCTTTCAAACTACCAGCCTGCAGAATCTTATTATGACAGCGCGGTTGTAACCCTGCCAAAAGATCATCCGGATTACGAAAGTATTGTGGCCCGTAAAAAAACACTCGAGGCTTTGGTTGGACATATCCGCACCATTAAAAACGAAGATAGTTTGCAGCGTATTGCAAAAATGAGCGATACCGAACGAAATGCGTTCATCGACAAAATCATTGATCGTATTGAAAAAGAAGAACTGCGCAAACAAAAAGAAAAAGAAGCTTTGGAAAGCGCCAATCAATTACCTAATAATGGACTTGGTGTACCGGGTATTCAGGAACCCGGTGGTTTCGGAAATCAGGCCGCTACATTTTATTTTTATAACCAGAATACTGTGGCCTTTGGTGTAGCGGATTTCCAGAAAAAATGGGGAAACAGAAAATACGAGGATAACTGGAGGAGGGCCAATAAAGCGGTAGTTATGGATAATAACACCAACAACCAGAGCGATCCAACCAACAATAACACTACAAATACTACTACAAAAGATCCGGTAAAAATGCGCGAAGTCTATTTGAAAGATCTGCCTTTCAGCGACTCACTTATTGCCAAAAGTAACGCCAAAATTGTGGATGCTTATTACCTGATGGGTTCTATTTACAAGGAAGAACTTCACAATACCCGTCGTGCTGTAGCTGCGTTTGAAGAACTGAACCAGCGCTACCCAAAAAACAAGTACCTTCTCAATTCGTACTATACACTTTACCGTATTTACCAAAGCGAAAAAAACGAACCTAAAGCCGAATTTTACAAAGAAAAGATCCTGAACGAATTTCCTGAAAGCGAATTTGCGCTGCTGATCAAAAATCCAAATGCCGCCGCCGATATTAACGCCAAGAAAAGCGAAGTGGAGGCTTTTTACGCTACAGCCTATAATGCTTATAATGAAGGCAAATACACCGAATCGGCCCAGCTTAGCAGCGAAGGAATAAGCAAATTCGGCAAGAGCGATTATCTTCCTAAATTTGAATTCATCAAAGCCATGAGTTATGGTCACACTAATACCATTGACACTCTCGAAACTTTATTGAAATTGCTTGTTGCTTCACATCCTAAATCAGAAGTAACACCTCTGGCAAACGATATTTTACTCGCTATTAAAAAGCAAAAAAATCCTGATATGTTTAAACCTGGCGAGCCGGGCAAAATGAACTTAGATACTTTCACTGTAAACTTCGATGCAGAACATTTTCTTATTGCTATCGTACCCGATGATCCTAAAATTGCAGATGTATTTAAAACGAACCTGGACGCTTTTGGCAGAAAATTCTATAGCTCCAAAACGTTTAACATTACCAGTAATCTTTTCAACGGCCAAAAACAAATGGTGATCCTTAAAACATTCCCTAACGCGCAGGAGGTAATGGGTTATTATGATTACCTCATGAATGATAAGGATATGTGGAAGGGAACCGTAAAAAAAGAACTGGTAGAGGTATATCCTATCAGCGCGGCCAATCTGCCTTTATTATTCAAAAAGAAGAACCTGAGCGGTTATAAGCTGTTCTTCACCGACAGTTACAAAAAATTCACCGCAGGCGGCGCCAATGGCCCAAAATAATGGCTCCCGGAGGGTTTTTATTTCGGATTATATTCCTTAACTTTACTCTTACTAAAACTTGATTCTATGTTAGGAAAGAGCAATAAAAACCAATCGACCGATGCCGGATCAGTGAACCTTATCGGAACGGGTACCAAAATCGTAGGAGATATTAATTCTAACGGTGATGTAAGGATTGACGGGAACCTGGTAGGCAACCTTCATACAAGCGGGAAGTTTGTACTGGGGCCAAACGGTGTTGTGGAAGGCAATGTAACCAGCAACAATGCTGATTTGAGCGGCGAAGTAAAGGGAGTTGTTCAGGTTACCGAGATGTTATCACTTAAAAGCACTGCCAGGATAAATGGCGATATTATTACTGGCAAGCTAGCCATTGAACCAGGCGCCACGTTTACCGGCACCTGTAACATGGGGGCCAAGGTTAAAAGCATGCACCAACCCGCCAAGTCGGTTTTAAATGCCACAACAGCCTAATCCTTTTATCAAATACAGCAATCTGGCTTTTCAACTGGCCGTTCCTATTGGCCTTGGCGCATGGGGAGGTAAAAAACTGGATGCTTATTATAACAATTCCAAACCCGTTTTTACTATTATTTTAAGCCTTTTAGGCATTGGGGCCGGACTTTATCTTGTTCTCAAAGATCTCATCAAACCAAAGCAATAACGTGTTTTTAAAAGGGCTTTTTACAATTGGAACTTCATCCGTTTTGAGCACAGCTGTATCCTTATTGCTCAATCAGTTTCAGATCTGTCATTCATACAACTGGTGGGTCAGTCTGCTTGTATTCGCGGTCATATTCTTTGCTTTAAATTTTCTTTATAATATGAAGACTAACAACCGCTCCTACTCCGAAATGCTGTTTGGAACCATTGGAGGAAAGGCTTTTGTATTAATGATTGTGGTTTTCCTTTATGCCATTCTGGATAAAAAAGGATTATTTGCCTTTGCCATGCATTTTATAGCGCATTATATTTTGTTTACTGTATTTGAAATTAGATATTTGCTACTCATTATTAAAAAACGGGAAACCCAGAAAACATGAAATCAACATTAGCTTTAGGTTTGATCTGCGCCACATTTCTTGCATCCGCCCAGGAAAAAACAAATAAAAAAGGAAGCGATTATAAATTCACTACGGTAAAAAATCTGGACGCTACAAATGTTCAGAACCAGAACATGACCGGTACCTGCTGGTCGTTCTCTTCATTGTCTTTCCTCGAAAGTGAAATGATCCGTTTAGGAAAAGGAAAAGACTATAACCTTAGTGAAATGTTCGTGGCAAGAAAAGCTTATCCGCTTAAAGCTGATAACTATATCCGCATGCACGGCCGCACTAATCTTGGCGAAGGTGGAGGATTTCCGGATGCCATGTATATTGTAAAAAAATACGGTATGGTTCCCGAAGAACAATACACCGGAAAAAAAGATCCGGGCGCTCCGCACAACCATAAAATGCTGGAAACAACCATTAAAAATATTGTTCATCCTGCGGCGCTCGATGAAACAACAAAAATTGATTTCAGCTTTTTACATAATTCTGTTGAAGCTGTTTGTGATGAGTACCTTGGGAAAATTCCTGAGAAATTTACTTATAAGGGAAAAGAATATACTCCAAAAACCTATGCAGAAGCAACAGGAATTGTTCCTGAAGATTATGTGTTTGTAACATCATTCACTCATCATCCTTTCTACTCAAAATTTGTACTCGAAGTTCCTGATAACTGGAAATGGGAACAGGTTCATAATGTTCCTTTAAACGAATTGCAGGAAATTATGACCAATGCCATCAACACAGGTTATTCTATTGCCTGGGCGGCCGATGTTAGCGAAAAAGGATTTATGTTTGCTGACGGACTCGCTATTGTTCCTGAAACCGACGGCGATTTAAAAGAAGCCGCCACAAAACCTGTTTCTCAAATGAAGATCACCCAGGAAATGCGTCAGAAAGCATTCGACAATTTCGAAACACAAGACGATCACGGTATGCATATCATTGGAACTGTAAAGGACCAGAACGGAACCCCATATTATACTGTAAAAAACAGCTGGGGTAAAGATAATAACCAATGCGACGGATATTTTTATGCCAGCGAAAGTTATGTTCTCTACAAAACAACCAGCATCATGCTTCATAAAAAGGCTCTCCCGGCTGCAATTGCCAAAAAACTGGCAATAACACAATAAATTCGGATTTGTTTTAAATAACTGTAAATCAAACGCTTGAAGTAAATCACTTCGAGCGTTTTTTGTTCCTGTTTATAAAATAATGTTAATATACCCAACGTTTAAGGGGTGTAAACCCGTATTTATAATTGAACAGGTACTCTGGCCCGGTTTTTGCAAATGTTAAAAACAGAGGAGTCCGCTCAAAAGAAGAATCTCCTCATTAAAAAATTCATTTATTATGAATACACGCCAATTAACAATCCCGATGTTCCCCTTAAGTTTGGTGTTATTGCCCGGAGAAACTACCAAGCTTTATATTTACGAAGAAAGATACAAGCAACTCATTAATGAGTGCATTAATAACGACGCGTCTTTTGGGATACCTTATATTGAAAAAGGCGCCATTACTGAATTTGGCTGCGAAGTAAAGATCAAACGTATTTTAAAAACCTACGAAAACGGTGAAATGGATGTGCTTATTGAAGGCACCAACCTTTTCCGCCTTATCGAATACTCTAAAGTGCTTACACCAAAATTATACGGTGCCGGAGTAGTTGAGCATATTAACATTAACCAGAAGATCCAGTTAAACAATTTACAGGATGCTGTGGTGAACTATTTCGGGTCCATTCAGAACCAGTTCATTGATTACGACACAGTGGCCAGTCTGACTGTTTACAACGTTGCCTCTACTCTGCAACTTACTCATCCTGAGAAATACAGGCTTATATCGTCAAGCAACCAGCAATTACATTTATTGAACCAGATAAAGTTCATTAACCATATTATCAATACCGAGCACCAGATCAAAGATCGGTTCATTGATAACTAGTCCCGTACCATAATTATTTTTAGAAGCAAAAACGCGTGCAGAAATGTGCGCGTTTTTGTTTGTCACCCCTTGGTTCTTGAATCTTGATTCTCGGTTCTTGGCTCCTGATTCTACTTTATACTAACTCCGTCCTCTTCATTGTCAACTGTTCATAAATCTTTTCGTATTGCGGAAGAATAGCATTGACATCAAACAGCTTCGCACGTTCGTATGCATTCTGTTTGAACTGTGCGAGTAATTTTTCGTCGCTGAGCAATTTAATAGCATTGGCAGCCATATCGTCTACATCGCCCACCTTACTTAAAAAGCCGGTCTTTTCATGAATGTTCACCTCAGGTAAACCACCACTGTTGCTGCTGATCACCGGCATCTTCATAGCCATGGCTTCAAGGGCTGCCAACCCAAAACTTTCGGTTTCAGAAGGAAGGATAAACAAATCTCCTATACTTAGAATTTCTTTCGGATCGGTAATCTTTCCAAGATTAATAATATCGTTGCAGGTGTTAAGCTGGCGGCAAAGCGCTTCGATGGCAGGGCGCTCAGGTCCGTCGCCCACAAGAATAAGTTTGCACGGAATTTGTTTTCTTACCCTGTCAAATACATGAAGTACATCCTCTACCCTTTTTACTTTTCTGAAATTAGAAATATGGATAAGGATCTTTTCTCCTTTAGTTGCGTATTTACTTTTTACACAATGTTCGCGTGGCGCGTCGTATTCTTTCATATTAATGAAATTGGGAACCACAGAGATTTTATTGTCGATCTTAAATGTTTTGAGCGTGTCTTTTTTCAGACTCTCGGAAACTGAAGTAATAGCATTACTATGATTGAGAGAAAAACGGATCACCGGCTCAAAAGCAGGATCACGTCCCACCAGTGTAATATCGGTTCCATGAAGCGTTGTTACGTAAGGAAGATTTATTTTTTTTGATTTAAGGATTTGCTGGGCCGTATAAGCCACAGACGCATGAGGAATGGCATAATGAACATGGAGCACATCTAAATGCTCATAAACGGCCACATCTACTATTTTACTGGCCAGAACACTTTCGTAGGGCTGATATTCAAAAAGTGGATAATCGTTGACGCTGAACTCGTGGTAAAACAGATTTTCGTTAAATATGTTTAAGCGAAACGGTTGTGAATAAGACATAAAATGAACTTTATGTCCTTTTTTTGCAAGCGCAATTCCAAGTTCGGTGGCCACCACACCACTACCTCCGTAGGTAGGAAAACAAACCATTCCAATGTTCATAAGA
>JAJONO010000062.1 GCA_021323535.1 Bacteroidota bacterium | reverse complement strand
GCCCATCCAAAATCAACGAAGTTAATTTGGAAGTAAAACCATTCACCCTTCATTCTCCTTCACCCACCGATTTTTACCCCACAGAAACCTAGTTCGCAGTTAATTCCCGAATTGATAAAACTATTTTTGCATCATGAATATGACAGATATTTCTCTTCAGCTATTTATTATGTTCCTTGGGATTGCTTTGGGAGCGGGAATTTACGAAGCCAGGGTTGTGATCCCTCTATGGTTCTTCAGATCAAAAGGAATTTACAGGATTAATTCTGAAAACCTATTGTCCATTGATTCGGGACGGAAATTCTGGGGTTTCATAACCACCGTGCCACTCACTCTTCTCACCATCCTTAATATTATTTTAGCAACACGATCAACTGGAGATATTCATGTGTGGTGGCTCACTGCGGCGCTGATCACGCTTTTAGAAAGGCTGATGACTTTTTTATTTTTCATTCCCACCATAATTAAACTTCAGAAAGGTAATTTATCTGAAGAAGTAACAGGCAGAAAAATTTTCCTCTGGATACGAATGAACTATCTGCGGAACATTCTTACACTGGTAGCCTGGATACTGGCTATGCACGCTATTATGATTTCCTCTTAACATATCTGATAATAGTATAACTTTGTTGGGAATTGAAAGTCAAATAACATGACGTTCTACAATAAAGAAATAAAACGATTATCGGCCGCCATGTACCCTCACGAATATATGGTTAGCCAGGTTATTTCTGCAAAGAAATTCATGATGAATAATTATGCCACTGTAATTCGTCTCGATGAAATTTCAGACGCCGCATGTTTTTCACGTTTTCATTTCATCCGCTTATTCAAAAAATTCTATGGAATAACGCCTAACCAGTTTCTTGCAGAGCTGAGAATTGCAAAAGCAAAGGAGTTTCTTAAGCAGGGTAAATCTGTTTCTGAAACATGTTTCATGGTTGGATTTGATAGCGAAACCACATTTGCCGCGCTTTTTAAAAAAACAGTTGGTCGATCCCCATCAAAATTTAAAAAAAGCAATATTCAATAGGTTTTTATTAATTCTAATTGCCAGTTTTGTCCTGATAAAATAAAACAAAATGAAAATCAAAGTAACAAGCGTGATGGTACAGGATCAAAGCAAAGCACTTAAATTCTATACCGAAATTTTAGGATTTGTAAAGAAAAAAGATATTCCACTCGGAGAACACAAATGGCTCACGGTAGCTTCCCCCGAAGAACCGGATGGGGTTGAGATCCTTCTTGAACCAATGGGCTTTGAGCCGGCAAAAGTTTTTCAAAAGCAACTATTTGAAGCAGGTATTCCATGGACAGCTTTTAATGTGGATGATGTAGACGCGGAATACGAGCGTCTGAAAAAAGCGGGAGTAACATTTTCTATAGCGCCAACAATGATGGGTGTTACAAAGCTGGCAGTGTTTAATGATACCTGTGGTAACAATATACAGATCATACAGGTTATGTGAACGAAGAAAAATTAATTCACTTTAATATCATTGCTGATCCAATATTCGCAATATTCCAGATAATGATTCCCTTTTAATCTTACGAGCGTATCGGTGTGAGAGAAATTCATATCGAAGTGTCCGACCTTATCATCAAAGAAAATGTCTTCATCGTAAAATTGCACCTTTAATTTTTTTGGTAGTTTTTCGCTGAAATAATAAATAGTGTCTTTGAAGCAATGATTAAAACACTGGTCGGCCGTTTCGGATCTGAAATAAGATTGATTGTTCCATAGAATACTATAAAAGACATCGGGTTCTCCGTAAAGTCCTTCATCGTAATCGTGTCTTCTTTCCATTTGCGTTTCTCCCACAACCAGTTTTCTTAAATATAGCAGAGGAAGGTCGACATGTACAGGAATTTTAACCGAATGACTTTTACTGGAAATAAGTGTGTTCGCATATACAGGACCCCTTAAACTATCCTGTCTCTGGAGTTTTTTCTCGAACTGGCTGGTTATTATTTCCAGGTCAAACCCCACTTGTTGTTTGCCATGTTTTAAGGCAGAAAAATAACAAAGCGGAACAGACGCCCGCCAATTTACAGAATGGCGCGCCGTGAAATCGGGAGAGACCCAGTGATCCTTCGATGAAAACTGGTGCGTAAAACTGTAATGTTTCTTGAGAATAGACTTGTAAGGAAAGCCAAGTTTCTTTTTACCCTGTTCGAAATTGAATTTAAAACTATGATAGGTATTAGAATCAAGTTTAAAAGCAGAAGTATCTTTGCAGACAATAAATACATCCACGTAATCTGTTATTTTCTGAATATAAATTTCAAAACCGTTAATGTTTGTATCAAGTAGTTTTGTGCCGTAACGTGGATTTTCAATGATTTCCGGTATAGAATCTGAAACAGCGGCTCGTTGTTTTTTCTTAGCAATATGATCTTCCGGATCCCAGCAGGAAACAAAAACCGCTCCTGAAAATAACAGACAGGAACAATATGCAAAAATAGATTTCAATGGGGACATTAATGAAAATTACTAAATTACTTTTATATGACGAATTCTTTCTTTTCTTACGAAACCACAATAAAATTGGTTAAAAAAATCACATATAAGAAATGAAAGTCATTCGACCCGATAGATGCCATGCTTAAGGGCATATACAACAAGACCTGCAACGTTTTTAGCGCCGGTCTTAAACAGAATATTCCTGCGATGATTATTGATCGTGAGCGGTGAAACAAAAAGTTGCTGCGCGATCTCTTCCGTTGAAAGCTCTTTGCAGATCATGACAAGGATTTCTTTTTCCCTGTTGGTGAGTTGCTCTTTTTTTGCAAAGCCTTCCGCTTTTTCCCTTTCCATTAATGATTTTAGCAATACTTTTTTAACGGGCTCGCAATAATATTCTTCTCCTTTAATCACGAGAGAAATAGCTTTATAAATTTCACTGATGCTGCTTTCCTTCAGTAAATAACCATTAACGCCGGCATCATGTAATGGTAAAATATCCTGGCTCCTGTTAAACATGGTAAGCGCAATTACCGGCACCGAAGTAAATTCTCCTTTTTTTACCGCGCGTGTTGTTTCGATACCATCCATTTCGGGCATGCTGATATCCATTAAAATAACATCCGGCTTTTTCTTTTTCAGGATAGCAAGAACCTCATTGCCATTAGAAGCTTCCATCACTTCTTTTACCTTTGGCATCTGTAATAAAAGAGCAGACAACCCTTCTCTGAAAACCACATGGTCGTCGGCAATTAGTATGATCATGATCTGTTATTTAAAAATTTAAAAGGGATTTTAATTATGGCGTTCATTCCAGGGGCAGAGCTGTTATTTCTCCAGCTTATTTTCCCTTTTAATATCTGAATTCTTTTTTCAATATTTCTCATTCCCATCCCAGTATAAAAATTTTTCTGTGGAAGTCCTTTTCCATCATCGGTATAATTAAGAATAAGATCGCCATTATCATAAAGAACAACTAACCTGACCTGTGTTGCATGAGCATGTTTGAGTGTGTTTGCAATAAGTTCCTGTACAATTCTTATAATAGATGTTCCGGCTGCAGTATCAATTTTACCAAGCTCGGAACTGTTTTCGAATACAATCTTAAGTTTGCCGGTTTGATTGATCTTACTGATATAATGATCAAGAACCTGGTGTATATCTGTTTCGCTTGTAAGATCCGGTGAAAGCGCGTGTGATACTTCTCTGCAGAGAATAACAGCATCCTGCAATTGTTTCTGAATTTTTGGAAGCAATGTTTCATTATGATCCTTACCCTGATTTTCTGTAAGAAAACTGATCTGCATCTGAGCAATAGATAATGTAGGAGCAAGATTGTCGTGAATCTCCTGGGCAATGGCGGCGCGTTCCTTTTCCTGCGCATCAATAATTGCTTTCAGCGATTCAAGATCTTTTTCGGCAATTTCTTTCAGGAGTCTGCGAATCATGAGGTAAGAAAAAAATACCAGCACGAGAAAAAGCACTAACGCGATCAGAATTGTTTTATGAAATACCGGGTGCATGTTTGCTGGTTTGTTTCTGGTTAACAAATAATATAATTGCAAAAACACAATAGTAAATGATGTTCATTACAAAACCTGCATAATAAAAGAACATTTCACCGGCATAACGTTCAAAAACAAAATTTATCGGAATAATTGTGAAGGCAAGTGTAAAATAAATAGAAAACATAATTCCGAGCCTTACCACAAATTTGTGTTTTCTGGCCTGGGGATCTTTGAGATTATACCATAGGAAAATCAGCGATGTAATTGTCATGATGGTGTAATAACCCGCCACGTGAAATACATAATAAATAGATGATGTGTCCCAGTATTCTTCCATAAAGTAAACGACTGCTATCAAAGCATAGCCAATAAAGCAGGCAATATGTAGAACACGTTTCTGCGTAACAAGTCCGTAAAAGATAAATAAGGCTGGTGGATGAAGCATAATACTGATTCCATAAACAAATTCATTATTACGATGGAGGCCATACAACACATAAAATGAAACATATTCGGCAACTATATTGCAAAAAATAAAGAACCAGAACGAAAACCTGACGAGGTTGTTCCGTTTTTGAACAATGGCAGGACCTTTGAAAAAATTAATGACAGCCATTGTTAAAACGACAGTGATTATAACCCAGTATATATAATGGACAGGTCTTAGCATGCTAAATGTCTATAAATATTCTTAAAGTGGAATGCTTATTTCTAATCATTTTTTTTGGGTGTTTTTTATTAGTTTATGAAACGTCCGGTAAATAGTTGTCTTTTTGTCTCATGTGAAGTAACACTATAATTGTGAGTGCAAAGTAATATATGTCGTTTAGAAAAGATGAAGCATAATAAAAGAACATTTCTCCGAAGTAGAAACGGTCGGTAATAAAATTAACGGGGATTATTGTGAACGCAATTGAAAAGTAAATTGAGAATAAGATTCCGAGCCTTACCGCAAACTTATTTTTTCTGGTCTTCTGATTTTTAAGGTTATACCAAAGGAAAAGAAGCGACACGATTGTCATAATTGTATAATAGCCTGCAACATGAAATACATAGATAATGGTTTTTGGATGCCAGTAACGTTCCATGAAAAAAGCAACCAATATTATTGTCCATCCTGTAATGCATGCCAGGTGAAGAAGTTTTTTTTGTGTAACAAGGCTATAAAATATAAAAAGTGCGGGCGTATGTATCACGATACTGAAGCCATAAATAAACTCATTTCCCACATTAGGAACATAAGCCAGATAATAGGCAATGTATTCTGCGACTACGTTGCAGAATATAAAAAACCACAATGAAAAACGCGCAAGCGTATTCTTGTTTGAAATAACGGCCGAGCCTTTGAGGAGATAAACCGAAGCCACTACAAGTACAGTTGAAATTATAAACAGGTAGATGATGTTCGTTATCCCGGGCATATTAACTATCGTTTGATACTTTAAAGCAAAAATGATTAGTTCTAATCATTTTCAAAAAGAACGCTTTCTCTAATTTCGTACCGTTGATTTGCATAAATATACAGACTTTTCAAAAATCAGATGAAGGAAAAGAAATCGATAGATAAAAATTTGACCCGTCTGACGAAAATTTCCCTGAAGACTCACGATAGAATTTATATTATAAATACTTCGGAGGTAGTGCGGTTTGAGGCTGAGGGGAGTTATACCAACGTATTCCTTAACGGTGGAGCCAAAATTATGGTGTCGCGTATTATCAAGGAATTTGACACTATACTTTCACAAAAAGGCTTTCTGCGGGTTCATCAATCACATCTCATTAACATTGAACAAATTTTTTGTTTTGTAAAAGCCGAAAATAGGCTCATCATGAAAAATGAAGCTGTGGTTCCAGTTGCTTCGAGAAAAAGAGAAGCCATTATTAAACTATTTGAAAAGTACGTTAAGTAATTACAGATTTAAAAAAGATACCAACGAATATAAACCTATAACTGTCGGATGTGAATTTGAAGGGCTTTAAAGCCGGCGAATGTTAAACTTCACAGTTTAAAACAAACAATATGAAACTAAAATTACTTTTCACACTTGTACTTCTTGTCTCGCTAAGTACATCCCATGCGCAATTTGGTCTTGATAAACTGAAAAACAAAGTAAAGAGCTCCACTTCTTCAGGCGATACAAAGGATGCCGCGAAAGAAAACGCATCTAAACTTGATAAAACAAATCCCGATAACAGCCCGGCTGGGAAAAGCATCAGAAAATTCAGAAACGATTTTTCTTTTGCAGAGGATGCTATTAATAAAAAACATCCCGATGCTGAATGGAGAGTTAAAAACCTTGAAAAATTGCTTGGCCAGATTAAAACAGAGGATCCGAATTGGGCAGACTACGATAAAGACGAAGCTGAATTTAAAAGACTGAAGGCAAAGTATGAAAAAATGAACGAAGGTTTAGTTATGAATAGGAGACTTGAAGACGCCAGGAGTTGCGCCTCGTCCATTACCCGTTCGCCCAATAAAGCTTCAGACACAGTGTATGCCGAGTGTGTGGATAAAGTTAAATTTGAAGAAGTAAAAGCATATTATAATTCTCATCCCGAAGAACTAACTGATTTTAGAAAAGGTACCCTCGCGTCAATGGATAATTTTTATGCGAACGACGTTCCAAAAATAAAGCAATCTTTATTACAAAAGACTGAAGATTATACAAAGGCAGTATACTATTTAAAAGAAGCCCGTGCCAAAGCAGATTACCTTAAAAATAAAGGATGGGGCAGCTTTAATCCGGAGAGTAATCTTAATACGATTAAAGACGGAATTAAATTTGTAGATGGTAGTCTTTTGTTTCTTCCAGGCGATGCAGAACTAACTGCTATTCAGAAGTTGTTGAACAATAGAAAAACAGACATTGAACAGTATATGGCAAGTCCAGAATACAAGGCAGATATTGCGAAACGTAAACAGATGGACATAGATGAAGTTCTTATTACAAAACCAGAAATGAACGATCCTTCTCTTGAAGCAGTTGTGAAGCGGGATTTCAATACCAAAACCTGGGGTACAATTAAGCGAATAAGTTTGTATGACCGAGGCTGGATAGTGATTAAAAATTCGCTGGGACTTCCACTTGAAAAAGTAATTAATGTAGAAGTAGGCACCAGCCAGGAGGGAAAATGCTACCGGGTATCGGGTCGTCTTGTATCACCTTATGAAGGCGGCGGAAAATATGGAAAGCCGAATTTTATCGTTCACCTTAGTTATACTGAAATGAATTGTGCTAACATGAATAAAAACGGAACAAAATAATTATGAATAAGTTTGAAATGGAAATCTGGGCCGATACCAAAAAAATGAAACAGGTATTGGTATATATAGTAATCATTACAATATTAGCGTGGGTGGCCCACATTCTTGGAAATATTTTCTGGGAAAAATACACACGTGTTGTAACCACCCTTAGGGGAGTGAGGGGGGAAAAAGGATGGCCCGTAACACTTTACTGGTGGGGAATGTTTATCGGGATCATAGGACCAATCTCATTCATTATTGTTTATGTTATCATGAATAAAAAAGAACCTTCATTGGCATTAGGGAAAGATGGCCTATTCATAAATCAGCAACTTATAAAACAAACCCTGGTAAGTTGGAAAGATATTTCACGCGTAGAAAAACAAACAGATGGAAAAATAACAACACTTAGCATTTATTTTAAGGATGCAAATAAAATAATCTCTCAGCAATCAGGAACCAGGCAAACATTTCTGAAAGAAAATTTCAAAGACGGGCAACCGTTGAAATGTGATAACAGATTATCTACCGGCGACTTTAATGCTTTTGCCATAAAGGCGAATCAATATATTACGGGGTAAATCATAAGTTTTGTTTATAAAAGTTGTATAATGGAAAAGATAAAACTCCGTAATGTAAAACCAGAAACAATGATAGCTACCATTGCCATGTTAGCTTTGGCGGCTGTCATTTTTTACTGGGGCATGTTCACAAAAATCAACTTAAAAGTTTCAGGTGCAAAGCTTGGACCATCTGCTTCGTCGGGATTAGCAATTACTATTTCTGTTTTTGCTTTTATCGGAGCGTTGAATTACCTGATTCGCTTCATATCCATTAATAAGTTCGGCGACTTTTCAATTATCATGGATAATGAAAAAATTACGTATCCATATGAAGTTACATTTAAAGGGTATAAAAAGGCTGAGATTTACAAACATGCTATTGATTATGTTGAGCTTGTTGAGATTAAAGCGGGCAGTTTCACAATTGATCTTAAAAATGCCGAAAGCTCAACTGTGGGGATAATAAATACTACTATGATTCCATATAAAGTAATGACACCCGAACAGGCCGCTGAAAAAATCAGGCAATGGATCCAAAGTTAAGTAAGGGCGTTAGCTTCTTGCTATAATTCTCTTTCTGTGTTTTGACCCCCATTTGTGTAGTTCGCCAATCAACGGTTTCAGAGTTCTTCCATAAGGAGTCAATTCATATTCTACTGTCACGGGAGCAGTATCATACACCTTTCGCTCAACAAGTTCATTCATCTCAAGCTCCTTTAATTCTTTAGATAACATCTTAGGTGTTAATCCCGGAATTTCTCTCAGAATTTGTTTAAATCGTTTTTTTCCAAAAGTAAGTGAAAGAATGATCTGGATCTTCCACTTGCCGCTCAAAATATCCAATGCGTCTTTTACAGGCAGAAGGGCGCTTATGCACTCGTCTTTTGAAATATGAGTGGGACATTTCCGTTTGTCATGTTCAATGGCTTCCATGCAACAAAGATAATCATCTAACGCTTTCTTTTTCATACTGGTTTCCCAGAGTATACCGGTATCCTAAAGTATACTGATAACAAAAAGAAAGCTGGTCACCCTAGCTTTGCATAAATTTTAAAACTTAAAATCATGTCAGAAAAAACAAAACGAATCATTTCCAACGTATTAATGGTTTTACCTTCCATTATGATACTAATGAGCGGAATTATGAAGCTTATTGGAGCACAACAAGTCGTAGATAACATGTCAAAAGCCGGATTAGCATCCTACATCTCCATTTTAGGAGTCGTTGAATTAATTTCCGTCGCACTTTTCCTGTATCCTAAAACTTATAAGATCGGCTTTCTTCTTTTGTGTTGTTATTTGGGAGGGGCTCTCTCAATAGAGCTTTCGGCCGGCCAACCACCAATGGCTGCTGTACTTTTAACAGTGCTCTGGATCTCGGTTTATCTCAGAGATAGATTTAATTTCGTGGTTCCGGTTAAAGTAAAAAGCAAATAATCAGATTATTTTTAAGCCGCAGATTTCGCAGATTCATACAGATCTAACAGATTGATCTGCGAAAATCTGTGATCCTGATGGCTATCGGGAGTTGTTTGACTTATTAATGCCAAACGGTTTTTAAATTATCGAATTTAGAACCTGTAAACGAATAATACCAGGTAGATTTTGTTTCTGTGTAAATAACATCACCTTCTTCATAAACATCTCTATCTGGTTTAATCGTTTTCATTTTTAAAATCAGCTGCAGTTTTTTTGTACGGTTGTCTTTTTTCAATGTACTTGTAATAAAAGATGAAAATCCGGCGCTGCTTTCATCGTTGGCAATCATATAAAGCACATCTGTAACCTTTTGTGTTTTTGAGTCCCAAAGCATAGCATGAAGTGGATAAGAAAACAAATCGGCACGCTGGCGAAAAATAAGGAGATAAATGTCTGCCGAAATTTTTTGTTTGTAGCAGGCAAAAGTATTCTCAAGCGAAACGTCTTTATAGCCATCCGCGCTTTTCAAAAAGCTGAAGTAAGAACTATCCATCAACCTTCCTTTAAAAGCATAAAGGGGATTATTTTCATCAAAGGCCTTTGGATAAATACTAAATGTTTTCACAGAGATGTCTTTAAACAATGAAAGAAATTGTTCCGGCTTATTCATAGCGGCAACTTCTTCAGGTTCCATATAGTGGAATTTATCCTTTGGTTTTATCCAACCGGTTTTCCCGCTTTTTGTTTTGATCTTTACCCACCAAATGGTTACTGGTTCTTTAATTAGTTTTCCTTTCGTTTTTCCTTTAGGATTTGATATCCAGAAATCGGGAAGCTCATCCTTACAAACTTTTCCATGATCCCATAGGTCATAGAATCCTTCACCACGATATGAGAGCACATCAACACGTTGGCCTTTTTTGTAATTGCCGTAGTTTTCATAAACATAAAATATCCCTGCGTTCATGATGTGAACATTGCCGGTAACAGGAGTAAAAATTTCTCCCTTTTTAAGCAGGAATAAAACTGTATGGCCAGTATCTGAGTTATAGACGTGAATGTTGGTAATAGCTTTCCATTTTCCTCCATAAGCACCTTCATAAGGATAAATATTTTCCTGGATGTATGGCAGCTGCAGCTGCTGGGCTTCAGAATAAAACACGAAAAGAAAAAACAGTAAAAAGATTCTTTTAATATTTCGCATAACGGTCGTTTAAAGCGTCCTCAAGTTTTGCACGGATCATTGCATCGAGTAGAGAATCATTTTTTCCATATTCGGTTTTCAGTCTTACAATAGAACCTTTTTTCTGAATGGCGTATGTTTCGCGCCATGTGTCCGACGAATAATGCGGGTCGGTATCGTCCATGTGTTCATTCACTTTTTCATAATATGAAATAATAAGAATGTCTCTTTGTATATCGTGACTGGTTACCAATGCGCTGGTAATATTACAATTTCCACCACGATACGAATCATCGCCATCAAACACTACCGAAGAATCACCATCTTTATACAACACCATTTTAAATCCTGTTCTCCAGCCTTCGTCATCGTATCTTCTTATGAAATAGGTGTTCCCATGAATTATTTTTTTCTCATTGCTAATGATGCTGTCTTTTTTCAAAGTTATTTTTTCAGGCGTAATTTCTTTTATTTCTTCTACGGTATAACCAGTGTCGGCTATAGCCACAAGGCTATCGGCAACTTTTATACTATCCGCTAATATTCGGGCTTTGATTTCCTCCAGGGACATAACTTCTTCTTCCATAATTTTTTGAGAACAGCACATGAATAGTGAAGCCAGTAATGTGATTAAAAGAGATTTCATTGAATTTTTTATCAAAGGAACAACCTGTTTTAAGAAGATATTATGGCCTTCTATTAAACGCAGGATTTTCTTTATTAAGTGTAATTTACCCGTTTAGGTAATTTTAAATTACTGAAAATCAATGTATTATTGATTATTGCAAAAATAATTTACCTGAATGGGTAAAAAATATACATATATTTGCAGTGTCAAACCTTATGAAAGAAAACGATAACAGTACCGAACAAAAGATTCTCTCTGCAGCAGAGGAAGTTTTTCATGAGAAAGGTTATGATGGGGCGCGTATGCAGGAAATTGCAGACAAGGCCGACATCAATAAAGGATTACTGCACTATTATTTTAAAACAAAGGACAGCCTCTTCGAAGCCATTTTCTCTGTAGCAATTAAGACCATGGTTTCAAAGATTCAGAATATTCTTCTGATGGAAATTCCGCTGGAACAAAAAATGGAAAAGATCATTGACGAATACATGGATATGCTGGCAAGAAATTCTGCACTGCCAAGATTTGTACTCAACGAAGTGAATAAGAACCCTGATAATTTCATAACGAAACATGTGAACAAAAACATTCCTCCGATCTTCGCGGCTTTTATCCGATCGGTTGATAAAGAAGTTGCAGAAGGAAAAATAAAACCCATTGATCCCAGGCAGTTATTCATCAGTATGATCTCTATGATTATTTTTCCTTTTATAGGAAGACCAATGATACAAATAATCATGGCGCTCGACAACAAAGAATTCCAGCAACTCATTAAAGAGAGAAGAACACATATTAAACTCTTTATTAAAAACGCACTCCGACCTTAATTTTTTTTGAACACGAATTACCCAAATGGGTAAATAAAAAATAAAATACAATGAAAAAACAAAAAACATCCTCAATGCAGATCCTCCTGATCCTGCTGCTGGTATTGCGATTCGGGCCATATCGCGCCGATACGCTTACCCTGGAACAATGCCATCTTATGGCCAAACAAAATTACCCACTGGCCAAGCAACAACAACTTATTTCGAAAAGCAAAGAATATTCGGTAAGTAATATTTCAAAAGGCTTTTTACCGCAGATAAGCATTAACGGGCAAGCCACCTATCAATCTGATGTGATGCAGTTGCCAATCAAGGTTCCTGGAATTACAATTCCTGAAATTGAAAAGGACCAATACAAAGTTTATGGCGAGATAAACCAGCCGCTAACAGATGTGTTTACTATCAAACATCAGAAATCACTGGTGGAAACCAATGCACTGATCCAGGAACAGAACCTGGAAGTTGAACTTTATAAGCTGAAAGAAAGAGTGAACCAATTGTATTTTGGATCACTACTTATTGATGAACAGATCGTGCAGATTGATTTACTAAAGAAAGATATTCAATCAGGAATTGATAAGATCAACGCCGCAACTATAAATGGAACTGCTCTTAAAAGTAACGCGGACGTTCTGAAAGCTGAATTACTCAAGGCAGAACAAAAACAGATCGAATTAAACGCCGCAAGAAAATCTTATCTCGAAATATTAGGATTGTTCATCAATAAACCGCTCAACGAAACTACTTCTCTTCAGAAACCTGAAAATATCAGCGGATCAAAGTCCATTAGTCGCCCCGAACTTCTTTTATTCGATAATCAGAAAAAAGCGTACGATGTTCAGAATAAACTCATCACGGCAAAAAATCTTCCTCGTGTTTCTCTTTTTCTGCAAAGTGGTTACGCGAAACCTGCATTTAACATGTTCAGCAACGAATTCGATTTTTATTATATCGGAGGGTTGCGTTTCAACTGGCCGTTAACCGGACTTTATACTATGAAAAAAGAAAGAAGCTTATTGACGATCAATCAAAATATGATCGATGTTCAGAGAGAGACTTTTCTTTTTAACACCGATAACAGTTTAAAACAACAAAGCGAAGAAATGTCGAAATACCAGAAACTCATCGACAAAGATTCGGAGATCATTACCCTTAGAACTTCTATTAAAACAACAGCGAACACGCAACTCGAAAACGGTACTATTACTTCAAACGATTATTTACGTGAAGTAATTGCCGAAGATCAGGCACGACAAAATCTTTCGCTTCACAAAATTCAACTGCTGATGGCAGGATATAACTATAAAACAATTAGCGGCAACTAGTATTAATAATAAAAAATAAAACAATGAGATCAATTTTTATCATCGCACTTACTGCAGTAATCATGAGTTCCTGCACAAAAGGAAAAAATAATTACGACGCATCCGGAACTTTTGAAGCTGAAGAAACCATTATTTCTTCTGAAGCCTCGGGCGTAATTAAAGAATTCACCATCGAAGAAGGTCAGCAATTAAAAGCCGGCGAATGGGTTGGGTATGTTGACAGCATGCAACTTTATCTTCGTAAAAAACAATTGGAAGCACAGGTGAAAGCAGGGTTAAGTCAACGTCCCGATATCGCGACCCAACTCGGCACCTTAAAAGAACAATTAAAAGCTGCTGAAAAAGAAAGAATACGTTTTACCAACCTTGTGAAAGCCGATGCAGCTACTCAAAAACAACTCGATGACATTAACAACAATATCGAAGTTTTAAAAAAGCAGATCGCTGCTCAGGAATCTTCTCTCGGAATCATGTCAGAAAGTATTACACAGCAGTCATTGCCTGTTATGATCCAGATTGAGCAGCTTAACGATCAGTTGCATAAATGTAATATAAGCAATGCGGTAAAGGGAACCGTGCTTTCAAAATATGCTTCGGTAAACGAAATGACCGCTCCGGGAAAACCGCTGTATAAAATCGCCGATCTCTCTGAAATTATTCTTCGTGCTTACATCACCGGCGATCAGCTTTCGCAAATAAAACTGAATCAGAAAATAAAAGTGTTGGTAGATGATGGCGCTGATAAATACAAAGAGTTGGACGGGACCATTACATGGATCAACGACAAATCGGAGTTTACGCCAAAAACAATTCAAACCAAAAATGAAAGAGCAAACATGGTGTATGCCATTAAAGTTAAAGTAAAGAACGACGGATTTTTAAAAATAGGAATGTACGCTGAAATTAAATTTTAATAAAATGAGCGCAGTCAGTTTAAAAAATATCAGGAAAACGTATAACGATGGCAAATTAGTTGCTGTTGAAGACGTGAGTCTTTCGGTGGAGAAAGGCGAGCTGTTTGGGATCATTGGTCCCGATGGCGCCGGCAAAACGAGCCTGTTCCGCATCCTCACTACATTGTTGCTGCCCAACGGGGGGAGCGCTACGGTGGATGGTTACGACGTAATAGAAGACTATAAAAGTATCAGGAACTGTGTCGGTTATATGCCTGGAAAGTTTTCGCTCTACCAGGATCTGACCGTAGAAGAAAACCTGAATTTTTTCGCTACACTGTTTAATACCAGCATAGAAGAAAACTACGATCTCATTAAAGAAATATATGTTCAGATTGCTCCGTTTAAAGATCGTCGTGCCGGAAAATTATCAGGTGGTATGAAACAAAAACTCGCTTTGTGTTGCGCGCTCATTCATAAGCCAACCGTTCTTTTCCTGGATGAGCCAACAACGGGTGTGGACTCAGTTTCGAGGAAAGAATTCTGGGAAATGCTCAGGAGATTAAAGGAGCAGAATATTACTATTCTTGTGTCTACGCCTTATATGGACGAAGCTGTTCTTTGTGACAGGATCGCTTTAATTCAGTCGGGAAAAATTTTATCGATTGATACTCCAAAGAAAATCACTGAACAATATCCTGGAAAATTGTATTCCATTCGTTCGGCGAATACACATCAATTGTTGGGCGATCTTCATTCCTATGATAACACAAAAAGCTGTTTCGCCTTTGGTGAAAGCCTCCATTATACTTTTAAAAGTGAAGGTCCGGAAGAAACAAGGGCCTTGCAAAACCATCTTACCGTATTAAGACACGAAGAAGTAGTGATCAATGAGATTGTACCAACGATAGAAGATTGTTTCATTCACTTAATGTCAAATGAATCATGAAAACGCCGGTAATAAAAGCAAATAAACTCACGAAGCGTTTCGGCGATTTCTTCGCTGTAAATGAAATTTCGTTTGAAGTGTATCCGGGAGAGATCTTTGGGTTTCTTGGAGCGAACGGCGCAGGAAAAACAACCGCCATGAGAATGCTGTGTGGTTTATCGATCCCTACCGGCGGAGAAGCGCAGGTGGCGGGATACAATGTATTTACCGATACGGAAAAAATCAAAAAGAACATTGGTTACATGAGCCAGAAATTTTCGCTGTATGAAGATCTCACGGTTCTTGAAAATATTAATTTTTTCGGAGGGATTTATGGCCTTACTGATAAACAGATCAAAGAGAAAAGCGAAAAACTGATCGCGCAATTAGGAATGGGAAGTGAAGCTAAGAAACTGGTGGGATCATTACCATTGGGTTGGAAACAGAAGCTTGCTTTCTCAGTTTCGATCTTACACGATCCTAAAATTGTATTTCTTGATGAGCCTACAGGAGGAGTGGATCCTATTACACGCCGCCAGTTCTGGGACCTGATCTATGATGCTGCGGATAATGGAATAAGTGTGTTTGTAACCACGCATTACATGGATGAAGCGGAATATTGTAATCGTATTTCCATGATGGTGGACGGTAAAATTATGGCGCTCGATTCCCCGGCCAATTTAAAGAAACAATTTTCGGTGGCCTCTATGGACGAAGTATTTTTTGAACTCGCCAGAGGAGCAAAACGAAAAGCAGATTAAAGAATAACATGCTGCTAAACCTTGAAATAATGTTCTGTCGCTTCGAGCGTGTCACCCTGAGCGCAGTTGAAGGGCAAGAAGTGTTTAACGAAAAGCATGTTTAAAAAATTATTAAGATGAAGCAATTTTTAGTATTTGTAAAAAAAGAATTCTACCACGTTTTTCGCGACAGGAAAACACTGCTCATGCTGTTTGGCTTGCCAATTGTGCAGATCATGCTGTTTGGCTTCGCGCTTACGAACGAGGTAAAGAATTCAAAAATTGTGGTGGTCGATTACGCAAAGGACGTCTCGTCGCAGAAGATCATTCACAAAATAGAAAGCAGCAATAACTTTGAAGTGGAAAAGGCGCTTCTTGGTTATAATGAAATTGAAGCCGCGTTTAAAGAAGGAAAAATTAAACTGGCGTTAGTGTTTCCTTCCAACTTTAACAAAGATCTCATGCATTTGAACAAATCGCAGGTACAGATCATTGCTGACGCTTCTGATCCTAATACAGGAAATACCTTAACGAATTATGTGACGTCCATTATTATGGATTACCAGAAAGAATTAATGACCAACGCTAATGTCCCTTATGCCATTTCTCCCGAAATACGAATGATGTACAATCCTGAATTAAAAGGCGCACCTAATTTTGTTCCCGGAGTTATGGCTTTGGTATTAATGCTTATTTGTGTGATGATGACATCCGTTTCTATAGTTAAAGAAAAGGAAAAAGGAACCATGGAAATTCTTTTGGTATCTCCCTTTAAACCTTTCCTGGTTATCATTTCAAAAGCGGTTCCGTATTTAATGATCTCATGGGTCAATGTTTGTATCATACTTCTTCTCGCAGTATTTGCATTGGGTATGCCAATTAAAGGAAGTATTTTTCTGCTCTTTGCCGAAAGCACTTTGCTTATTATCACGGCACTTTCACTGGGATTACTGATCTCAACACAAACCGAGTCGCAGCAAACAGCCATGCTTGTTTCTTTAATGGGAATGATGTTGCCAACCATGCTTTTCGCAGGGTTCATGTTTCCCATCGAGAATATGCCCGTGCCACTCCAGGTGGTATCTAACGCTGTTCCTGCAAAATGGTATTACATCATTGTAAAATCAATCATGGTAAAAGGTCTGGGGTTTTCCGCCATCTGGAAGGAAACGTTGATTCTTATGGGTATGACCATGTTCTTTCTCCTTATAAGTTTCAAAAAATTTAAAATACGATTGGCATGAGAACGATAAAATTTTTATTACAAAAAGAGTTTAAGCAGATCTTCCGTAACAAAGGATTGCTGCCGGTGCTATTCATTGCGCCGCTCATACAACTCATCATTCTTCCTCTTGCAGCAGATTACGAAGTGAAAAATATTTCACTTGCGGTGGTAGATCATGATCACTCCAGTTACTCACGAAAATTAGTTTCGAAGGTGGGTTCTTCCGGATATTTTAAACTTGCTGGTTACAACGAATCGTTCAGTAATATGTTTGGTTTGCTTGAGAGCGATAAAGCCGACCTGGTTCTTGAAATTCCTTCGGGTTTTGAAAAGACACTGGTAAAAGAGCAGAAGCAAAAACTGTTCATTGCTGTAAATGCCATCAATGGTGTAAAAGCCGGATTGGGCGGCGCTTACCTGTCGGGCATTATTCGTGATTATAATTCAGAAATACGAGCGCAATGGATCCACCCTGCAAAATTTAATCCCGCTCCTGTAATAGAGGTCACTTCTACCAATTGGTACAATCCATTCATGAATTATAAATTATTTATGGTTCCCGGAATTCTTGCGGTATTAATTACCATGGTGGGTGGTTATATGTGTGCGCTCAATATTGTGAAGGAAAAAGAGCTTGGGACCATTGAGCAGATCAACGTAACGCCAATAAAAAAAGCGCATTTTATCATTGGAAAACTTCTTCCGTTTTGGATCATAGGTATTTTTATTTTTACAGTGGGATTATTTGGAATAGGCCGTCTTGTTTACGGAATTGTTCCGGCCGGTAGTATGTTTTTATTATACAGTTTTCTTTCCATTTACCTGGTGGCGCTTCTTGGCTTTGGTTTATTGATCTCCACTTTTTCTGAAACACAGCAGCAGGCCATGTCGGTAGCATTTTTCTTTGTAATGATCTTCATGCTCATGAGCGGATTGTTTACACCAATTGATAGTATGCCGGGCTGGGCCAAAACTATGGCCAACTGTAATCCTGTTACTTATTTCATAGAGGTAATGCGCATGATTGTTATGAAAGGCAGCGGCTTTGTCAACATCTGGTTCCATTTTGTGGTGGTTATTTTGTTTGCTATCGGGCTCAATGGCTGGGCGATGCTTAATTACCGTAAGACTTCGTAGATTATCACGGAGTTTTTCTACCGCAGAGAAGCTGAGATACAGAGAAGGGCGACAAAACTCTGCGCCCTCTGCTTCTCTGCGGTTAAATTCCTTGAATTAACCAGGAGAATCTGCGAAAATCTGTGAAATCTGAGGCTTCTTTGGTTATAAATGCCTCAAAAATCCTTCTTTTTACCCCAAGAAAACCGTACTTTTGCCTGCAATTATGCAGGAACAAATCTTAATTCTCGATTTTGGTTCTCAATATACACAGCTTATTGCTCGTCGCCTCCGCGAACTAAATGTATACTGCGAGATCCACCCTTACAATAAAATCCCCGAAATAACTTCTAACATTAAAGGTGTTATCCTTTCCGGAAGTCCTCACAGCGTACGTGAAGAAAACCCGCCTAAACCCGATCTTTCCAACATTAAAGGGAAAATGCCTTTACTTGGTGTATGTTACGGGGCGCAATTTCTCGCGCATTTTTATGGGGGAGAAGTTGGTAAATCAAACTCACGCGAGTACGGACGCGCGCATCTCGAAATAAAAGACACTTCAGATAAATTATTTATTGATCTGGCCCAGGATTCACAAGTGTGGATGAGTCATGCCGATACCATTTTAAAACTTCCTGCCAATTGCAAGATCACTGCCAGCACTTACGATGTAAAATACGCCGCTTACACAGTTGAAGGCGAAGAAACTTATTGCATTCAATTTCATCCTGAAGTGTATCATACAAAAGAAGGATCGAAACTTTTAAAGAATTTCGTTTTCGGAATCTGTAAATGTAAGGGCGATTGGACACCTGCTTCTTTTATAGAGACAAGTATTTCATCTCTTAAAGCACAACTTGGTAACGATAAAGTTATTCTTGGTTTAAGTGGCGGAGTGGATAGTTCTGTAGCTGCCATGTTATTACATAAAGCTATCGGAAAAAATCTTCATTGTATTTTCGTTGATAACGGGTTGCTTCGTAAGAACGAGTTCGAAAATGTTCTTGAATCTTACAAGCACATGGGATTAAATGTGAAAGGTGTTAACGCGAAGAATGAATTCTATTCGGCATTAAGCGGCGTTAGCGATCCCGAGAAAAAACGTAAAGCCATTGGCAAAGTTTTTATTGACGTATTTGATCAGGAATCAAAAGTAGATAGTGATGCGAAGTGGCTCGGACAAGGAACTATTTATCCTGATGTTATTGAAAGCGTAAGTGTAAAAGGACCTTCTGCAACTATTAAATCGCATCACAATGTTGGCGGACTTCCTGACTTTATGAAACTGAAAGTGGTAGAACCCCTGAGAAGTTTATTTAAAGATGAAGTAAGAAGAGTAGGGAAGGAACTTGGATTGGATGAGAACATTTTAAATCGTCATCCGTTTCCTGGTCCTGGTTTAGCGATCCGTTGCTTAGGTGAGATCACCGAAGAAAAAGTTAAAATATTACAAGAAGTTGATTCTATCTTCATTGATGGATTAAAGGCACACGGTTTGTATAACGAAGTGTGGCAGGCCGGAGCCATCTTTTTACCAATACAAAGTGTTGGTGTAATGGGTGATGAAAGAACGTATGAAAATGTAGTTGCACTTCGCGCGGTAACAAGTACCGATGGTATGACAGCTGACTGGTGTCATTTACCGTATGATTTCCTCGCGAAAGTAAGTAACGACATTATCAATAAAGTAAAAGGTGTGAACAGAGTTGTTTACGATATTAGCTCAAAACCACCTGCCACCATTGAGTGGGAATAAAAACTGTTTTTATTATTTGCATGATTAAACTTCTGAATAAATACGCTCTGTCTTGTCTCCTGGTTCTTGTCTCCTGCTTCTATTTCGGGCAGACGAAATCAACGAATATCCAAACTATTAATGGCGTGAAGTATTACATTCATGCCATTGAAAAAAAGCAAAGTCTGTATTCTATTTCAAAATTGTATAATGTAACATTGGATGACATCTATGCGATAAATCCTGAAGCTAAGAACGGAACACGTGCGGGGCAGGAAATTAAAATTCCGGTAAAGCCTGCCTCTTCAGTTACAACTGCAACTACTTCAACAGTAAAAAATCCTACGACTACGGCTACAAAAACACAAACTTTAATTGATAAGCCACCAATGACTGTCGATGTTTCGCTTTTAAACCCAATCGACACCACAAAATATTATACTTACACGGTTGGAAAGAAAGAAACACTTTACGCTATTACGAGGAAGTTTAATATTACAGAAGCCGAATTGAAAATTTGGAATCCTGTTTTAATTACCAGCGGTTTAAAAGAAGGACAGGTAATTATCACGGGCGAAAAACCAAAGAAGGCTGTTGTTACGGCAACAGTTACTCCAACGATAATCACAAATCCTGATTCTTTAAACCCGCATGTCATTCATAAAGCGAAGAAAACAGCTTACACTGTTGCATTGATCTTACCTTTTAAACTGGAGCAATCTTTAGCGCTTGACCTTGGTCCGCTTTTAAAAAACCATTCCAATTTTCCTGCTGTTCCGGCCTTAGCGGTAGATTTTTATTTGGGATTTAAACGCGCCGTTGATTCTTTAAGAGCAAATGATTTTGATGTGAATATTCAATTGTACGATGGCGACGACAGAGACTCTCTTACTCTCGCTAAGATTGTGAATGATCCTGAGTTTAAACTCATTGATATGATCTTTGGTCCGCTTTACGCGAATGGGTTCAAAGTGATTGCACAAAAGGCAAAGGAGAACGGTATTCCGATTGTTTCACCAATTACTCAGTCGAACAAAATGTTGTTTGATAATGTTTACGCCTCAAAAACAAATCCTTCGATGTTTACCTTGATGGAAAGTCTCGCTGATTATTGTATGGATTCACTGGCAATAAACAACGCAAGAGTTATTCTTGCTTCAAAACCGGGGGTCGACGCGAAAGAAGCTGCTTATGTGAACGCTTTCAAAAAGTATTATAATGATAGATTAAAACAACTGGGTCGTCCTGTTACCGATACGGTTTGCCTCGTGAAAGGATTAGCGGGCGTTAAATCTGTATTCTCTTCCGGCGGAAAAAATATTGTGATCACCTTAAGTAACAACCAGGTTTTCGTAACAGACTTTACAACACAGCTTGCTATTTTCTCAGATAAGAAAGATGTAACTTTTTGCAGTTGGCAAACCGTTACCAATATCAACGACTTTGACCAGGAGTATCTGAATCAAATGCATTTCACGTTCCCATGCGAGAATAATATCAGTAATGCCTGCAGTTATTCAGTTATGGCGCAAAGCTATAAAGAGCAACAGAACACTATGCCGGGCGAATATTATTTTATCGGATTTGATATTGCTTATTATTATATGAAGAACCTCAAAGAATCCGGAACCGATTTTGTTTTTAAACTCAATACGCTTCCTGCCGAAACAAATTATATGCGGTTTAAGTTTACACGTCCTGATAACACAACTGGTTTCGACAATAGGGGAGTTTATATTTTCAGGTACAACAACTACAAGCTCGAAAAAACCGGATGGAAATAAACCGTGAGAATATCTCAGCCTGGTTAAAGCAATTACAGGATTCTATTTGTTCGGCCCTCGAACAAGCCGACGGAAAATCAAAATTTGAAGAAGACAACTGGATGCGCGAAGAAGGCGGTGGCGGACGAACACGCATTATCCGTAACGGAAATGTGATCGAGAAAGGCGGTGTATTATTCAGCGCTGTGCATGGTGATGCCCCTCCGTTTTTATTCAAAGAGCAACAACACAGTACTGCGCAGGTAATAGAATCAAAAGAAACTCCGCAGTTTTTTGCGACGGGAATTTCTATTGTTATTCATCCTGTAAATCCTATGGTTCCTATCATTCACATGAACATCCGTTATTTCGAAATGACTGGAGGGATCAGATGGTTTGGCGGAGGAATTGATTTGACGCCACATTACATTAATGAGAACGACGCAAAATTCTTTCACACACAATTAAAGAACGTATGCGATAAACATAACGTTTCGTATTACAATAAATTTAAAGAGTGGGCCGATGATTATTTTTACATCACTCACCGTAAAGAAACGCGTGGCATTGGTGGAATTTTCTTCGACCGCTTAAATGAAAGTACCGACATGAGTTTTGAGAAGAACTTTAAATTCTGGCAAGGCGTTGGTGAAACTTTTGCACCAACGTATGTGGAGTTGATCAATCGCAATAAGAATAAAACCTTCACCGAAAAAAATAAGGATTGGCAATTACTTCGTCGGGGCCGTTACGTAGAATTTAATCTTGTTTACGACAAAGGAACCAAATTTGGTTTAGAAACAAATGGTCGTGTAGAATCTATTTTAATGAGTCTTCCAAGATACGCTGGCTGGGAATATAATTTTGTTCCTGAGAAAAATTCTGAAGAAGAGAAGACTCTTTCTTTATTGAAGAAGGGAATTACCTGGGCGTAGAAATTATAAATTTTAAATGTTGAATGTTAAATGGGACATTCATTTTCCATCTTCCGTTTTATCTTTTCCATTATTTTTAACAACCCTTCGTCCGCCGCTGCGGATCAGGGCAGGCTCGACCGCGTAGCGGCTTCACAAAGTAATCGCAGAGTTTCACAAAGCTGTAGTTAAGTTTTTATTTCTGCCAAGGCAGAAATTAGGGCTTGAAGCGATTTTTTTGCATCTCGGAACCCCAGCGGGGTTCTATGTTTCTAGACATGGAAAACAAAACACCCCACAACCCCAGTCCGCGTGCCGCTGAAGCTTTAGCGGAGGCGCAGGGGTTGAATGTGAAACACCCGTTTTTATTATTGGTTTGAAATGCAAACAAGATCAGATTTTTTGCATCTCGGAACCCCAACGGGGTTCAATATTAATAACCACGTAACTCCACGAGGGTACAACCCTGAAGGGGTTGAATAATCCTCCAACATTTATTCATCCATTTTCTGAACGAATTCCTTCTTTCCGTTTTTCCAGATATAAAGTTTACCATCTATAACTTCGGGTGTTCCGTCTGATTTTTTATCTGTGAAATAAATCGTGTTTACGAGTGTACTGGTTTCACCATCGCCTTCTACTTTCCATATTTCAATTTGTTCGAGTTTTCCTTTTTCATCGTAATATTTTAAAGAATCTGAAAGGGTTCCTTTTTTATAATATCCTGCGGCTTCAACAGTTCCGTTTCTTCTTAAGGCTTTATATGGACCTTCTTTGACGCCATCTACATACGTCCATTCGAAACGTTTATATTTTGGCGTACCCTCCCAATCTTCCCAGGTGCCATTTACTTTAAAGTTTCTGTCGGCGTATTTACCGATTAAGAAATTTCCGTCGGCCAAATAGATTTTAGCCTTCAATGTTTTTGCATCAATTTCCTGTTGCAGGTTTCCTGTTTCCGAAAATTCCTTTAGCGTACCAACTAACGAATCGTTCTTGTATTCCATTGTTACAGCAACTTGTCCGTTTTCGAAATAATATTTTGAAGGCCCGTTCTTTTTACCGTCTTTAATTGTTGTTTCAGATTTTTTGCTTCCGCTAGGATAATTTTCAGTTTCGGTCTTAGTTTGGGAAATTACAAGAGTGCTAACAGAGAGAAGAAGGACAGTAACAGTTTTTTTCATGGGGGAAGAGATAAATGTGGTTTTTAACGACGTAAATTTAATGAAATAAAACCATCTTTCTGTTCAGCAGTCTTTGGATACTTTAACCATAGACTTAACCACATTTCTGCAATTTCCAGCCACTTATAAAGTTATACCTCCCACCTTTTTATAAAAGCTGCGTATTAAATCTAATTTAATTAAGTTAGATGTACAGCCAACATGTTATCTGCGAGAACATATCTTTTAATTGTTTTTCTTTTTGTGGTTTCGGTAAAATTAACAGCGCAGAATTTATCGCGTGAGAGAAAAGTAACTATTCATGCAGGAGCTATGTATTACAGATCCTTTGTAATGAAGGGGTATCACGAAGATAATACAAGCAAAGATAACCGCACGCATTATTCACCGGTAGGAGATATCCGCGAAAAAGTTCCGGGTTATTACATTGGCGCCAATCTTTTCTTTAAACCAAAGGAGGAAGTAACTTATTTCATTGGAACAACATTAAGTTATAGTCAGCAGCGGTACCATATATATAACTGGTACAAGGAAAACAAGGCTTCTTATGGTTCAAGAGCTTCGCACATTTATAATCTCGATGTATTAAAAGACGAATACATTTTAAGTATTGAAGGTGGAAATAAACGAAACCTTGGAAGCTGTTTTTATATTCTTAATTCTGTTTTAATTCATGGACTTGTATATGGTACAATGAAAGAGCAGGGTATATATTCAAGAGTAAGCACAACCAACACAGTATCTGTTACAGAAAATCAGGTTGTTGACAAAACCACAGTAAACGCGCTTACATTTTCGGGAGTATCTTACCGTTTTGGCTTATCGGCAAAAATAAAAGATTTTGAGATTCACGCTTTTCGTAACTTTGGTTATCCTGCCAGGCCATGGTGGGGACTTGGAGTAACGTATTGTCTTGGCTAGTGGATGTTACCGTTTACTAAATAAAATGTCCATTAGTTACATTCTCTTTAAACAAGGGCTTTAATTTTCTTAAATTAGATAAAGATGAAACATTTATTGCATAAAATCGTTTTTGGTTTAATCCTCTTGCCGATGGTATCATTGTCGCAAACCATTCTTAGTCTGCAACCAAATGCCGCTAATGGTAAAGATGCTTTGCTGGCTAATTGTGTTCCCTGTGGTTATATAAATAATAATTATGGGAATGACGATGATGTTGCAGCTATAGCATGGACCAATGGCGGTAATATTTCGTATTGCAGGGGACTTGTAGAATTTGATCTCACCAGCATTCCTGCCAACGCAATTATATTAAGCGCGCAGCTTTCTCTGTATCATAATTACAGCAGTAATAATTTAGGACATTCAACCTTATCTGGCGGAAATGATTTTATTGTGCAGCGTGTTACACAGGCCTGGACAGAATCTACCGTTACCTGGAGCAACCAACCAACCGCCACCCTTGTCAACCAGGTAATGATACCTGCAAGTACAGCTACAAACCAAAACTACCCTAATATAAATGTAACTGCCATAGTGCAAGACATGATTACTTCGGGACAAAATTACGGCTTTATGATAAGGCAACAAACAGAAACGCATTATCGCAGCATGCTTTTTGCATCCAGCGATCATGCAGATGAAAAGATACATCCTAAACTTGTTGTAACGTATACCGAACCTCCAAATTCTGTTTCGGAAGAAAAAGGCACCGAAGATAACTGGGTTATTTTTCCAAATCCAAACAAAGGAATATTTACTATTAAAAGTGAAAACCTGCTGGAGCAGATCGAAATTTTTAACGTGAATGGTTCTTTGGTTTATTCAGAACGTTTATCGAATACTACTTCCAAAGAAATAAATATTTCCAGCTTATCGGCAGGAATTTATTTTGTAAAAATTGCTTCAGGCGAGCAGTCTTATATTAAAAAGATTGTGAAGGAGTAGAACAGAGTACAAGGCT
Organism: Bacteroidota bacterium; assembly: GCA_021323535.1. GTDB lineage: Bacteria > Bacteroidota > Bacteroidia > B-17B0 > Aurantibacillaceae > Aurantibacillus. The sequence goes on along the minus strand of JAJONO010000062.1, from coordinate 2,010 downwards.
AGCGGGCCAGTTCTTTAGGATCAAACCTTACCATTTTCAGTCTCTGGTAACCAAAACCCGTTTTCCATTCTATAGAATCAGGATTATATGTTTTATTCTCAAGTTTTGCGGTAAGAGCATGTTGTTCTTCTTCGGTCCATTTTCCTACGGTATAATGGCGCACCTTTCTCAGTTTAATATGTGTCATGATAGTATCAAAGGCGCTGTTCTTTATTGTATCGGTAGGAGAAGAGATGCGAACAATTTCATAATCGCGCCACCTGACTTGTTTGGTTGGAAGATTCTTTAAAAATACAGGAAGAGAATCCAGGTTTATTTTTCTGAAACTGGATGGGGCAAGATACACCCGCGGTGGTTTGGTAAAATCTATTCCCATGCCGCAACTAAAAAATATGCAACTATCGTGATAGAATACAGTAGCCGAATCCATGAGTATAAAATTATGGGTACCATAGTAGGTAAACACAAGATGTGGATACGGTTTGCCACTGAGACTATCGGCATCAGGCGCCTCGTAATCTTTAATTACATGTACAACAGGTTTCTTTATTTGCTTGCGGTGACAAGCCGAAGCAACCATTGCAAAAATTATACATGGAAGCAGAAACTTCATAGAATAAATGTAAATAACAAAACCGGAAATACCATTCTATACTTTATAAGAGGACAATTTGTTTTTATAAGTGGCAGATCTGATTTTGGAAACAGATATACTCAATCCTCCAACAAGTTTCTTTTATTTGCCGGAGACTTTAAAACTTTCGCCAACTGCTTTCGCATTTGCTCCAACGGCTTTCACATCTCAGTAAATAGGCTTCGCACTTTCTCCAACGCACTTCGCATATTGCCCAACTACCTTTACACTTCAGGTAATAGCTTTCACATTTTCTCCAACACCTAATGCACGGTTGGTAATGACTGTTGCACTTTTCCGGAGGACATTTGCAAACGGTTTTTTAACAGCCACGAAAAAAATAGATGCAGATTAAACCAAAACCACATTTGGTTAAACACCTTCATTACGATCTGTTTTTTGATTCATTTTTACGGAAAACCATTTTAATATGTCAAACAGCAACGACTCAGCCCACGGAACAAACGTGGCCAATTTCGAGGACCTTATCAGTTACGTAACCAGTTACGGAGGTTCCTACAACCCAAGCGTGCCGGGCATTACACTCACGCAATTAGGTATAATGCAAGCCAATGGCAGCCAGGCGCATAATACTGCCATTACCAGCAAAGCGGCTGCAAAAGATACTGAGCGAAACCGCAAGCTCACATTTAACGAACTTAACGTGTTAAGTTCTAAATTAATTGCGGCATTACAGGCCTGTGGTACCAACGCTGCAATTTTAAAAGCAGCCAGGGCCATTGATGCCAAGATCAAGGGTCGTACAAAATTAACAAAGGCCGATGCAGGCAAACAAAAAACCAATACCAACGAAACCAATTCGGAGAATCCCGAAGCTCAAACCAAAACAAAAAAACATTCTACACGGCAAACCACCTTTGATAATAAGGTTGATCACCTGGCAAACTACATTAGTCTTTTAGGAACTGTGCCAGGTTACAACCCCAACGAAACCGAATTACAGATAAGTACTTTAAACGCGTTTCATGGCACGCTTAAAAATGCTAACACCTCGGTTATTGCAACCAAAACTAATTACAGCAATGCACTCATAAACCGCGACGAGATATTGTATAAAGATATTACCGGTCTTGTAGACATAGCCCTTGCCGTAAAAAGTTACGTTAAATCGGTTTACGGCCCAAAGAGCCCGCAGTATAAACAAGTAGCAAAGCTGCAGTTTAAAAAATACAAAAAATAAAGGAAAATATTTCTGAACTGAGTTTGCCAGATTAAAGTTATACAGAAACAGAAAGAGAGAGCCGCGAGGCTCTCTTTTTTATTTATACAAACACAAGTCGTTTATCCTTTATCCTTTTATCCCTTTCCCTACATTTAACATTCAACATTTATCACTCATCATTCCCTTGCGGCGT
>JAJONO010000061.1 GCA_021323535.1 Bacteroidota bacterium | reverse complement strand
GGCCCTGTTCTGCTTTATAAGACCGTTGCAGCCTTCGGCCAATACATCTCCTGCTCTTCCCGGAAAAGCAAATACATCTTTGTTATAGCTATTCGCAATAGTTGCAGTAATCAGACTTCCGCCCTGTCTTTTACTTTCAACTACCACCAGCGCATCGCACATTCCGGCAACAATGCGGTTTCTCTTCGGAAAATTTACCGCGTCGGGATTTGTACCGCTCATAAAATCGGTGAGTAATCCTCCCTGGCTAAGCATCTTCTTCGCGATCTTATCGTGTATCTGCGGATAAATTCTGTCCAACCCGTGCGCCAATACGCCAACGGTCTCAAGATCTTCATCCAGCGCGGCTTTATGGGCCCAGATGTCGACACCATACGCCAATCCGCTAACGATAAGTGCATTTGTACTCTTAAGTTCTTCAATCAGCTCGCGCGTTTTTTCTTTTCCATAATCGAGAATGGGACTATCGCCACAATACTTCAACCGCGAAGGATAATCTTCATCCGTAAAAAATAAAGGCTTGATTTTATACTTGCGTATGAACTCTACTTCCTCTTCCGCCCTCACCAGCACGTCTTTGCTTTTAACAATAGACTTTGCTGTGTACTCGCCAATACCCGGGATCTTTAACAAATGCTGTTTCTTTTGTTCAAACACGGCTCTGGAACTACCACACCAGGCAAGCAGGCTTTTGGCATGAACATCGCCTATTCCATCAATGAGCGTGAGTCCTATCTGAAACTGCAACTCCTCAAAATCAATCTTATTATTTTTTTCAGATAAAATTTCCATTTATTATCTTGTACCCATTAATTACCAATGAACAAATCTACGCTCAAACTCATCCCCCTTCTTGCTCTGTTTTGTAGCATTATGAAAGCGCAGGATACAAATGGCCGTTTGCAGGGCTCCGTGATCGATAAAGCAACAAAAGATACAATCATTGGCGCGGTAGTTAGCGTTGATAAAAAAAACGCAATTACGACAGATATTCACGGATTATACTCTCTTACGTTAAGCGAAGGCACTTATACATTAAGTTGTACCATGATTGGCTATAAAACATTTACAAGCCAGGTAAACGTAAAAGCAAATGAAAGCGCTATTACCAATATCGAACTCGCCGATGCCAATACCGCCCTTGATGAAGTGGTTGTGAGCGCCGGAAAATACGAACAGAAACTGAGTGATGTTACCGTGAGCATGGACATTATCAAAACATCGCTGATCGAAAATAAAAATACAACGTCTCTCGAATTCATCATGAACCAGGTACCGGGTGTAACCGTAGCCGACGGACAAGCCAGCATCCGTGGCGGAAGTGGTTTCAGTTACGGCGCAGGCAGCCGCGTGTTAATGCTCGTTGATGAAATGCCAATGATTAGTGCCGATGCCGGCGATATAAAATGGAATTATCTTCCTCTCGAAAATCTTGAGCAGGTGGAAGTGATCAAAGGCGCCTCCTCTGCCCTTTTCGGTTCAAGCGCTCTCAACGGCGTTATCAATCTTCGCACACTTTACGCAAAAGATAAACCCATTACAAAACTTACCACATTTTACGGAAGCTACGATGCGCCGCGCCACAATTACAAATGGTGGAAAGGAAGCAGCCAGCGACAAAGCGGAATTAATTTTTCACACGCGCAAAGAACAGGAAATTTTGATCTTGTGTTGGGCGGACATAAATTCACAGATGATGGGTTCAGAATGCTGGAAACGGAAGACCGTACGCGTTTTAATGCCAACCTCAGATATAATTTTGAAAAAGTTCCCGGACTTTCTGTCGGGGTAAATACTAATATGATGAACACCAAAGGCGGGTTGTTTTTCCTCTGGCAGCATTATGATTCGGCTTACGTTCCTGCAGGAAGAGATATTCAGAGGTACAATAACAACCGTTTTAATATTGATCCTTTTGTTACGTATTACAAAGGCACAAATAAATTCAGTTTACGCAACCGCTATTTTAAAACCGATAACAGGAACGATAAAAATCAGGGTAGTCTTGCAGAGCTTTACTATAGCGAATTCCAATACCAGAAACGTTTTGCGGGTAATTTAAATCTTACGGCAGGATTTGTTTACATGGAGCAAATGATCCTGGGAGATTCTCTCTTTGGAAAACATAACGGACAAAACAAGGCGGGTTATGTTCAGGCCGATAAAAAATTCTTTGATAAACTAACGGTCTCCGTTGGACTACGTGGAGAATTCTACAGCATAGATACAGCGCAAACAACAGGTTATCTTATTCCCTCAAGCGGGAAAGGAAAATTACCTTTTCAGCCGGTAGCGAGAATTGGCGTGAATTACCAGGCGCTGAATTATACATTCATTCGTGCATCATTCGGACAAGGTTACCGTTTCCCAAGCGTGGCCGAAAAGTTTGTGAGTACGTCTGTTAGTTCTCTGAAGATCTATCCGAATCCTTCTCTTCAGCCCGAAAGAGCCTGGAGCGCCGAGCTTGGCGTAAAACAAGGATTTAAGATCGGAAACTTTAAAGGGTTTTTAGATGTGGCCGGATTTTACACCGAATACACCAATATGATCGAGTTCGTGTTTGATATTTACAATCCAAATGGCAAAACCGGAATATTTTATCTCGATCAGCAATACGCAGGTTTTAAATCGCAGAATATAGGCAAGGCACAGATCAGCGGGGGCGAAACATCTGTTACCGGAAGCGGAAAAATCGGGCCCGTAAACGTAACCATACTTTCGGGTTATACTTACATCAACCCTGTTAATCCTGATTATAATTCTTCTTCCGATACACTTGGTTTACCTGGTGTAAAAACATTGAAGTACCGAAGTAAACATCTTCTTAAAAATGATATTCAGTTAGATTGGAAATTTATTTCACTCGGATACAGCACGCGTTTTCAGAGTAAAACAGAAAACATTGACAGACGTTTTGTTCAAAGTGTTCTTCACGAATACAACGACATTGCCAATGGTGTTAACTGGGACGAAATTGACGGAACTTATATTCTACCCGGACTCCGGCAAAATTTTCCGGCATTTCAGAAAAGCTTCTGGATACATGACGCCAGGATTTCTTTTAACCTGAACAAGAACGTGAAATTTGCTTTCATTGTGAATAATTTTACCAATGAAGAATATCAGAACAGGCCCGGTGATATGAGGCCCCCGACTCAATACATTGGCCAGATTTCAATCAAACTGTAAATGAAGAAAATTTTTGTCTTACTTTTTTTATTTATCTCACTACAAGAAAAAATGACTGCTCAGAAAAATATAACGGTAATGTTTTACAACGTTGAGAATTTTTTTGACATCAAAGATGATCCAAAGATCAACGACTCCGAATTTCTTCCCAACTCAGAACTGGAATGGGATCTTCAGAAATACGAAAGTAAGATCAAACGTATTGCTGAAGTTATAGATTCGTCGGTAACAGGTGTAGGCCTGCCAGACATTGTTGGGTTCTGTGAGGTAGAGAATAAACAGGTGTTGGTAGATTTGGTTTTAAAAAGTCAGTTGAAAATGAGGCCGTTTCAATCTATCTGCGCAACCGGTCGTGATGAGCGCGGTATTAACGTAGGATTAATTTACGATAGCAATTTGTTTGAGGTAATAAAGTCAGAAGAGATCAACTCGATTGATCCTGCTTTTCCACAAAACAAAACAAGAAACATCCTTTATGTCACGCTTAAATTCAAAAAAACCAGCGAAAAAGTACATTTGTTTGTGAACCACTGGCCAAGCCGCAGAGACGGTGAAGCGGAAACAGAACCAAAGCGATTACATTCGGCAAAAGTCGTAAGAGAAAAAATTGATGGGCTTTTAAAGGGAGACCCATCTGCCAAAATTATTGTGATGGGCGATTTAAACGACACACCAATGAATACATCTGTTCAGAAAGTACTTAAAGCTAATTCCGCCCCGAAGGCCGAACTCGGGGAATTATTGAATCCGTATTTTCAACTTGAAAAACGAGGAGAGGGTACGCATTTTTATGATGGAAAATGGGATGTTTTTGACAATATTATTTTATCTCCGCAGTTCTTAAAAAAACAGGGGTTGACTTTTACCAGCGCCAACGCTTTCATTCTGAAAAAGGACTTTGTTCTGTTTAAAAATCACAAGACCGGCGAAAAAAAACCGAATCGTACTTTCAGTGGAACAAAATATCATAACGGGTATAGCGATCATCTTGCTGTTTACATAACATTGAACTATTAATGACGGATCGCCTCAATATAAAACCACATGTGTTCTTTTTATTTGCAGCGTTGATATTGTGCTTTGTGTATAATAAAGTAACTCCGGCTTTACAGGTTCCCGATGAGTTTGATCACTTTCACAGGAGCTTCCGGATTTCGGAAGGAGATTTTTTGCCGGTTAAAAAAGATAATCGTCTCGGTGGTGATATTCCATACAGTATTAAAGAATTTGAACTCCCCTACCGTACCGCTGCCACTACATTAAAATACAATGTCCCAAACGGTACAACAAGAAATTCATTTAGTATTCCTTACAACAATGATCATTCGGTGTTTGTGGACTTTCCGAACACGTCTTACTACTCCCCTGTTTCCTATATCCCGCAAAGTATAAGCATTTTTGTTCTCAAGCATTTTAATTGCTCGGTGGGGGCCTTATACTATGGAACTCGTGTGTTTACGTTTTTAGTGTGGCTGTTTTGTATGTTCATTTTTATCAGGCAGGTTCCCATCTATAAATGGTTTTTTGTACTCATTTGTCTTTTGCCCATGCATGTTTACATTGCCAATTCGTTTAGCGCCGATACAGTTTCCAATATTCTTTCATTTCTTTTTTTAGGCGCCGTTTTAAAGTATGCTTTTGATGAAAAGGAAATGACGTGGAAACGCATTCTATATCTTTTTATCATCGCCTGCCTGCTTGCCTTGGCAAAACTGGTTTATGTGGGAGTTGCGCTAAGCATTTTTATTATTCCTGCCGCTAAATTCGGAAACAAAAAGAAATTTTTTGCGATAAGCGGAGTCATTATTGCTGTTAGTTTTTTCCTTGCATTGTATTGGTCGTCGTTTATCATGAAAAATTATTACATGACTCATGCAGATTACAACGAAGCTTATAGAAATTATCTTCCGCTGGTAGACTGCGCGAATTATTACAGGCAAAAGGAATACATTCTCAGCCACGGTTTTTATTTCTTCAAGGTCCTATTTCACACCTTATTCGATCATCCTTACACGTACCTTAATAGTTATGTAGGTAATTTTGGAAATTATGATATTCCCCTTCCGAGATGGGCTACCGTATTTGCATGGCTCATGATTCTCTTTGTAATCCTGTTCGAAAAAGTTCCAAAAAAATTAAGTCTGTTGCAGAAAATTATTTTATTTGCCGCTGCTTTTGCTTCCTTTGCCGCTCTTGCATTATCACAACATCTTACCTGGGATTGTGTAGGAGAAGGCGCTGTTGATTTTCTTCACGGAAGATATCTTATAGCCATTTTTCCATTGGCATTGTTATTTTTAAGCGGATATTTTCCGCGTTTAAAAATCAATCCGGCAATTTTCGTTGTTATTTTTTGCATTATTATTAACTGGGCCGGCGCTAATGAAGTCAACTCCCGTTATCATAAAGAATGGTACGCCTCCGAAACCCATTTTAGCTGTGGCGGAGAAGAAATAAAAAACGGCAGACTCGCTACCTCAACGGAATCAATTACCATGGAGGGAATGTACTCTAAAAACGATTCGGTTGCAAAAACCGGAGGATCGTCGTTGTTGCTTTCCCCTGCATCTCCTTATTGTTTTACGTATGATGTTCCCAACATGGCTTATGGCGACAGAGTTGAAGTATTCGCCTGGCAGAAAGGAGCCGGGTCTCAATTTATTATGACCTTTAAAGGAAAAAACTGTGAAGAATATTATTTACCCGTAGTTACTCAGATTTATGGCGATACGGCACAATGGAACCGTGTTCATGCAATATTTACAATGGAAAAAAAATGCGATAGCGCGAAGGTTAGATTTTTTATGTGGAATCCAACCAATTCAAAAGTTTACGTAGACGATCTTGAATTCTCACACAAGAAATTTGATAAGGACTATCTTGGAGAATCGTTGAAACGTTTGAGTCTGTTCGAATAGGTTCTCGCAGAAGAACGCTGAAGTTTTCACTGAGTTCGCAGAAGGTGAAGTGTTCAGAAGCATTCTGCATTAGCTGAACTCATTAATAGTTTGAAGGCCAGAAATAAACACTGTTCTTCTGCGTTCCTCCGCGAACCGTCTGCGGCCATCTGCGAGAACTATTTATTTACTGAGCATCACAAACGCACTCCAGTAAAATGGTTCCTTGTATTTTACTTTTAGTTGCTTGATTGCTTCGCCAAAGGCCTGTTGTTTGTTTCCACTCTTCGAATAGTTGTTATAGAAAAGCGTCATAAGCTCCATTGTTCCTTCATCGCTTACACTCCACAAACTCATGATAATACTTTTTGTTCCAGCAATTAAAAAAGCACGTTGCAATCCGTAAACGCCCTCGCCTTGTCTTACACTTCCCAAACCGGTTTCGCAGGCACTGAGGACAACCAGATCGGTTTTATCGAGATTTAAACTCATGGCTTCGTAAGCGGTAAGGACACCGTTTTCGCTGTTATGTGGGGGGCGGTAATTTTCATCAAATACATTTTCGCATCCCGCTAAAAGCACACCGCTTCTTAGAAGAGGATTTTCTTTCGCCGCATTTACATCAACGCCTAATACTTTGCTGGATTCTACCTGGCTCACATCCGTTAAAAAATAACCATGCGTTGCAATGTGAAGTATGCTTGGCGAATTGATCGACTTTACCTTAGACTCGGTGGCATCTTTTCCATAAAGTGCAGTTGCTTTAACTTTATTGGTAGTAAGAAGTTTAGTAATGTTTTTTACTTCGGCTTCCGTTCCGGGTAATTGCGCTACCACTTCGTTCATCCCGTAAAGCGGATTGCCGATAAGAAATGCTGAAGCAGGTTTTACAGCAGCGCTCTCCGATTGTTTAACACTTAGAATATCTTTTGTGTTGCCAACGAACTGGATGGAATATTTATCTACGAGGTATTTTCCTGAAGCATCCCTGAGAGCATTAATACTTAACTGGTGATAGATTCCATCAAGTGCCAGGTACATTTTTTTTACTCCTGTTAGCTGCATGTCGAGTGGTTTCCAGGTGAGACCATACGCTTCGTTTTCTGGTTTCATGTTCATTACCAAAGCGCGAAAATTACTAACGGCTTTCGCAATGGTTGGGTCGTCGCCCAGTTCCACCAATTGAATATCGTTTGGTTTTACAACAATGGCAACGTAATTGGCGTTGCCGGTAAATCCGTTTTTGAATTCGTTGATCTCCACAATTTCAACAGCCGCTTCATCGGCTTTTAATTTTTGTTGGATCGTGGCAAGATCAATTACTTCATTGTTGTTCCCTTCCTTGAATAAAGAACTTTTTTGGGAGAGTTCTCGCTCCAGTTCATCTGCTCTGCGTTTAAGACTATCAACATTCACCTTTTCCTGATCCAGTTCTTCTTTACTCATCTGGTATGCCTGGTTAAGGTTTTCTTTTGTTTCGAGCCATTGGGTGTAAGTGGAACGCAGCGACTCATCGGTGCTGGAAGCGATCACATTTCTGATCTTAGATGAATTATTGAGAAGAAATCCTTTTGTATTGATAGATGTATTGTACAATTGTTTTAAAAGTTCAGGATCGTTTTTAGAGTTGCTGTATGAGAAATTGTAAAATCGCTGCAGGCGGGTATTCGTTTTATCCCAATACAGCGTCTTTTCATTTTCGTTGAGTGAATTAAAAAAGGTATTGATGTAATTGAGCGTATTATCAATCACCATTTTGTATCCGTTCTTTGCTTCCGTTATTTTATTATTCTGCCATTGTGCCAGCGACAAATCCTCCAAAGCCTGAATGTAATTAGGATGCGATTCGCCATAAATCGTTTTTTTCTTCTCGGTTACTTTTAACATCAGGTCCAGAGCTTTTTGAGAATTATTATTGAACCTGTAGAAGTTTGCGAGTTCCTGCTGCGTTGAAACAGTAGCAGGATTATTCTCCCCCAGTTTTCGTTTGTTAATATCATAAGCGCTGTTAAGTAGTTTTTCAACTTCGGCTGTTTTGTTCATTTCCATGTACAACTGCGCGAGTCCTTTTTTCAAATGTGCCAGATCGGGATGCGCGCCAAGTTTTTTCTCCTTGGCATCAATAGCAACCAGGTATAATTTTTCCGCTTCATCATAACGTTTCATGAAACGGTAAATATTAGCGAGGTTGATCTTAAGTTTAATCAGATTACTGGTATTTTCTTTCAGAATGGTTGACGCATCTGCAATACTTTCATTCATTTTACTCTCGGCATCTTTCATTTTATTCATGTCGAGGTACGTCATAGCGAGATTATTATTGATCAACGCTTTCGCAAGCACATCGTTTTGTTCCACCGCGAGGACCAATGCTTTTTTCAGTTCTTTTTCAGCTTCTGTATAAAAGCCGGTTTCCTTTTTAAGAACAGCGTTGTTGTTGGTGGACGCAATGAGCATACCCTTATTATCACCGCTCTCTCTTAGTTTAATGGCTTGTTCGTTATAGGTTTTTGCTTTATTATATCTTCCGCGCGATTGGTAAAGTAGTCCCAGGTTACTGATGGTTTGCGCGTAGTTACCACTACTGGTTTTACTATCCTGCTCATAAAGCGTTTTAGCAAGTTTAAAACTTTGTTCGGCCATGTAATATTTGTTACTGGCCATTAAAATTTCGCCGTTCTTAAGATTGGTATAGGCCCTGTCCTCAAGACTCTTTCCCTCGTTATTAGCGAATTTTATACTGCTAAGCGCCGTGCTGGTAAAAGAGTTGCCTTTTTCGTCGGCCTCAAAAACCCCGCTGTTATCAAGGAAAGAAATGGCATAGTTAAAATTACTTTCATCGTATTCTTCTCTCTTCTTTTCCCAGCTTTCGGTAGTTTTTTCCCTTACCTTGGATTTAGCCTTGTCTTTTGCATCGTTGGCTTTATCCTTCACAAAATCTCCCAGTCTTATCTGGCCAAATGCCGGAATACTCAGGATCATTACCGGAAAAAACAGACTTCTCATTTTTAACATATCTCGCGTCTTTTGAGCTAATAAAATTAAAGAATAAATCGTGTATTTCATTTAGGGAACTGCGGATTCTGTTTATTTTTTAAACGGGCTTTTTATGAAAACTTTTTTTATATTTAATGTTTTTACACCATCTCATGAAACAGTTTTTTATCTGCCTTATCTTTTTAAGTACAACTCCTGCAATTCGCGCACAAGACACAGTGAAGGTTGTCACTAATCTTACGCCTGAACAAATGGCTGAACAGGATTATAATAACGGGCTGGCTGCATTAAAGAAAAATGAGTGCGCCTCGGCAGTGGAGCTTTTTACCAAATCACTGGCCGCAAAACCCAATTTTGACAAGGCCCTCGCCAACCGAGCTATTGCTTATACCCATCTTAAAAAACATGATGAGGCCCTAAAAGATATCAATGACGCCATCAAGATTAACCCTCAGAATCCTGAAACTTATTTCAATAAAGGACTTATCTTTTTTGAGATGAACCTTAAAGACAGTCAGCATCTCGCTTTTGACAATTGTCTCCGCTTAAAGGGCGATCATTGCGAAGCAGCGTATTATAAAGGGCTTGCATATTACGAGCAGCAGGATTATGATAAATCCATCGAATTTTATTCGAAAGCCATTACTTCCAATCCCAATTACGCTTATGCTTACAATGACCGTGGAAGCGCCAAACGTGCCAAAAATGATCTTCCGGGAGCCATTGCCGATTATGAAAAAGCCGTTTCGCTCGATCAGTCCATGGTGTTTATTCACAACAATCTTGGTTCAGCATATCGTATCAGCAAAAATTATCCGAAGGCCATCGAAGCTTATACAAAAGCTTTACAGAACAAACCCGATTATCTTACGGCCCTTACCAACAGGGGAACAGCTCATTTCGAGAATAATAACCTGAAAGCCTCACAAGCCGACTTTGAAGATGTGCTTAAAAAAGATCCGAACAACTCGGGGGCATATAACAATCTTGCTTCCATCGCTATTAAAAATAAAGATTGGAAAAAGGGGAAAGACATGGCCGCACGCGCAATACAACTTGACGAGAAAAACGGCCCCGCTTATTACAATCGTGGAATTGCCCGCCAGATGCTTCACGAAGAGGAAGGCTGCTGTGCAGATTGGAAAAAGGCTTATGAGCTTGGTGTAACAGGCGCTAAAACATTCATCAATACTTCTTGCGATTAATGCACACACAAAACTTAACAGTATGAAAAAACTTCTATACACACTCGGTTTTCTTGCAGGTTCTATTATTACTTTTTCACAGAACGTGGAATTTGAAAAAGATAATTTCCCCGGAAGAAAAGAAGAACTCCGCGACGCAAGAAAAAAACTGGATATCGGTATCGAATTCTATGTACAGGGACGAAAAGAGTTTGATGACACCCGAGATTATTACGTTAAGGAACACAAATATTTTCCGGTTAGTCACTATGATTATCAGAAATCAGGATATAACAATTTTCGCCAGGCCATGTCGCCTTTGATGGACGCTCAGAAATTTAATCCTAAAAACGCGCGCCTCAATTACATGCTTGGCTTTGTTTGGTTCATTATCGATCCTTCAAACACAAAAACACTTGAACACTTTGAGGCAGCTAACAACCTCGATCCTAAAGTAGAACCGGATTTAGCTTATTGGCTCGGCTGGAGTTACCATCTTAACAGCAAATGGGACGATGCAATTAAATACTATCAGCAGTACCTTGCAGTAATGCAACAAAAGGCAAAGAGCCATGTTCACGAGATCGAGGACCTCAACAAAAAAATTGAAGAGTGTAACCGCGGGAAAAAATTTGCTGCAAATCCTGAGCGCGTTTTCGTAGATAATCTTGGTTCAAACGTAAACTCCTCGTTTCCTGAATACGGTCCTTCGATTACAACAGATGAAGAGACTGTAATTTTTACTGCTCGCCGTGATAATTCTACCGGCGCGAAACGCGATGAAAACGATAATGGTTTTTATGAAGATGTTTATATCTCCAATAAGAAAAGTGGAAAATGGCAGCCGTCTGTTCAGTTAAGTAAAAATGTAAATACCGACGGACACGATGCCGCCGCAGGACTTTCTCCTGACGGAAGCAAACTTTATGTATACAGGCATTCGGGTAAAGACGGAGGTGATTTATATGAAAGTACTTTGTTTGGAGCCGATTGGGAACCACCTGTTCACATGAACAAAAACATCAATACAAAATATCACGAAAGTAGTGTGAGTGTAAGTGGCGATGGTCATCGCATTTATTTTGTGAGTGATAAAGAATCCGGCCTTGGTGATCGCGATATTTACTATAGCGAAATGGATGTAAAAGGTGAGTGGGGTCCGGCTAAAAATGTTGGTCCTGAGATCAACACCAAATATGCTGAAGAAGCTGTTTTCATGCACCCTGACGGAGTTACGATGTATTTTAGCAGTAAAGGGCACAACAACATAGGTGGTTACGATATTTTTAAAACAACGCTCGTGAACGGAAAATGGTCTGCGCCAGAAAATTTAGGATATCCGATCAACGGTCCCGATGACGATGTGTTCTTTGTAGTGAGTGGTAGTGGTAGCCGCGCGTATTTTGCTTCGGCAAAACAAGGTGGATATGGCGAAAAGGATATTTATAAAATTACTTTCCTTGGCCCGGAGAAACAGCCGTTATTAACTTCGGCCGATCAGCTAATTGCGTTAAGAGCAAACCCGGTGAGCAATCTTAAAACGGAAAATGCTATAGAAGTAAAAATGGCGAAAGTAACCATTCTAAAAGGTGTGATCACGGATGCAAAAACAAATCAACCACTTGAAGCCGCCATTGAATTAGTTGACCTCGATAAAAATCAGGTAATAGCCACTTTTAAATCAAACAGCGCTTCCGGAAAATATCTTGTGACTTTACCAAGTGGTAAAAACTACGGTATTGCGGTTAAAAAAGATAGTTACCTCTTCCACTCCGAAAACTTTAATATTCCTGAAGGGGCAGATTACCAGGAATACACCAAAGACGTTGCTCTTAAGAAGATCGAGATTGGAAGTGTGATCGTGTTAAAGAACATCTTCTTTGATTTCGACAAGGCCACCATTCGTCCTGAATCGGCGAATGAATTGGACCGTTTGATCAAATTACTCAATGATAATCCAACCATTAAAATTGAGTTAAGCAGTCACACCGACAGCAAAGGATCTGACGAGTACAACATGAAGCTGAGCGATAGCCGTTCAAAATCCGTTGTGGATCATCTCATCAATAAAGGGATCTCTTCAGGACGATTGGTTGCAAAGGGTTATGGCGAAACCAAACCGGTTGATACAAACGACACCGACGCGGGCCGGCAGAATAACAGGAGAACAGAGTTTAAGATCTTAGAAAAATAATTCATGACCAGGTTACTTTTTGTCCTTTCTTTTTGCATTCTAAATACATTTCTTCAAAGCCAGGTAGACAGAACCGGCGCTATAATATTTTTTTCGGAAAAGAATGTAATAATTCGCCTGGATAGTTCCCGAATTGAACCTTCAAAAGTACTTAAACCCTTAAAAGAAGGGACCTACCGGATTAAGGCTTGGGCTCCAACTTATCGCTTGTTGGTTGACTCTTTCACAGTTATTAAAGGAAAAACAAAATTTTACACCCCACATTTAAAACACACTGATGAATATAAACTTTACAAGTTCAAGAAAACAGTTAGGAATATTGCAGTGATAATACCTCCCATTTTGACTGCACTATCCTTGAGAGTATATTCTCAAAAATATATGGCTATTGATAAGAATATTAATCAAGCGAAAACAGACGCTTTGTATTCGAAAGAGCTCTATGAGTCTTCTTTTTCACCGGGTCAATTTGAATATTATAAAAACGAATATAATGACAGGGTCTCCGTTTATAATGATCTGATAAATCAGCAAAATAATGTTGTACGGAATGGCAAAATTGTTACCGCGTCATTTGCTGCAATTTCCGTTTCTGCGGTTTTGTGGAAATGTCTGAGCAAAAAACTTGTTTATAAAGACAGCCCTCTTTTATCTTCTATTGCCCCTTCTTATAATTTTTTAGATAATCAATTATGCGTGGTTATAAAGCTATAATAATTCTATTTTTCATTTTACTCCTTTCATGCAAAAAACATGAAACACTTCCCGAACTAGATCTCGGAAATGATATGAATCCCCAATCAGGAGTACAATTTGCTCAAATCGACAGTTTTCGAGTTATAAGTGGGATTATTTTAAAAACATATGTTGGAGCAAGAATAGATCTGTTATCAAAGATGGGCGTAACTGTCAAAAGAATTAATGTTTATAAAAATGGAAATCCGGTATCAACAACATGGGTAACTTTAAATAGTAAATACTATCTTGATAACGTTGTTAGCGGGCAAAAAATGACATTTGAATACTCTATTGTAGATATGAGTGGACGGGAATCAAAAAAAACGATACCATACACTATTTCTGTTCCTTAATTTGCTGTAATGATATCATAAACTTAGTTAATTTGAAAAACAAAGCCATAGATTACCTCATTTACGTTGTAGTTGCCGGCATTTGTATTTTTACTTCTTTTCGTTTTCCTGAAAGGATCTTACGTCACTCCGTTTCATTTATTGTAATAAAAGACATTGCTGCTTTCCTGGGGACATTTATTGGCTTTACGGGTTGCATGCTTGCAATGGCCCTCATCTATAAAAAGCTTGCAGAAAAAACGCCCGGTACTAAAACTTATTTTGCTCCGTTTTTACTGGGAGTTACTGTTTTCTTCGCGCTTATTTTTTGTTTTGGTCCCGAAATAATGTTTAAGCTGCTTCGTAAATTCTTTTAAATGAATGTAGAGCTTTTAAAAATACTTCTTATCATCAGTGGCGTTTGCCACATTCTTCTTGTTGCCGGAAGTTTATTAATTCCTAAACTCCTCAACTGGAAAAAAGAACTGAATGTTCTGCCAACTTTATTCAAACAAATGTTCTGGACCTACGCTGGATATATTCTTGTTATCAATTTATGTTTCGGGATCATTTCCATTATCGGGACTGACGAATTATTAAACAAATCGCTTCTCGCAAAAAGCATCTGTGTTTTCATAGGGGTTTATTGGCTCACACGAATCCTGATCCAGTTCTTTTATTTCGACAGGACCTCAGCGCCAAAAGGAATGATCTATACTTTGGGAGAAATTGCGTTGGTATTGGGATTTCTTGTATTCACCATCATTTATTTTCTCGCCTTCTTTTATAACCTTTCATGAGCTTGTTTATTCTCGCCATAGTGCCATGGATACTTGTTCTTCTCACAGTAGGGTACTTTCTTCCTTTTATAAAAAACAAAGTGGCTGCAAGGTTTTTAGCGTGGTTGTTAATTCTTCTTACAACTATTTTATCCATTGTTCTTACTTATTATGCGCCTGAACTCATTCGCATGTTGGTGATCGTAAGCATGCAACTCATTGCCATGAAATTGATTGTTATGGTGGAGAGTTACACAGGTAAACCCGGACTGAACTTTTTTCAGTGGCTCTGTTTTGCAGGTGGCTGGTTTGGTATGAGGCCCGCTTTGTTTGAAACGCTTCCTTCAAAACCACGGGACAAAGTGGACTATTTTATTATTACCGGCTTATCGAGGATCGTGGTTGGTTTTGGATTATTGTTTATCTCAAAATACATTCAGCGAAATTATTCTTCCCTGTATTTTCTTCACGTGATTTGTATGCTGGTAGGAATGAGTTTCATCCTGCATTTCGGGATTCTGAATCTCAGTACAGCAGCATGGAGGGTTTTGGGAATTGACGTTCGCGAACTTTTTAAGGCGCCTTATAAATCAAAATCTCTCAGAGAATTCTGGGGAAAACGCTGGAACATGGCCTTCTCAGAAATGACGGCCCTCTCGGTATACAAACCTCTTAAAACAAAAACAGGTGTAACAGTCGCAACGCTTGCTTCTTTTTTACTATCCGGGTTGCTACACGAAATCGCCATCTCTTTTCCGGTACGCTCCGGGTTCGGCTTACCATTTTTATACTTTGTCATTCATGGTTCATTAATGTTTGCCGAAGGAAAAATAGGATTCGTAAAAAAGATCACGGAACACAAGGTGCTTTCTCACATCTGGGTGTTTTTCTGGCTCATGGCGCCTATCACGTTGTTGTTTCACACGCAGTTCGTTCTAAAAGTTATTGAGCCGCTGAGAAACATACTCTTATCAGTTTTTTTCTGAATTAATTTTGTATAACATCCGTTCTCATGCACCAAAATTTAATTTATCTTTACTCTTGAATTCATGAAAACATTCGTAAAGCTTACGCTCATCTCAGTCGCAATGGTTATTGTAACCACTTTGTATTTTGAATACTGCGTTAACCGTCCGCTTAACATTTACCTTCAGTACGCCGCCACAGCTGCAATGATACTTACTGCCGCTGCGTATCTGTTGTACATGGTAAAACAAATTCTTAAACTTTTAAACCCCTGAATAAATGATTTCGCTTTACATTTTTCTGGCCTTCCTGATTGTATCGATGGCCATTCTTTTCAGAACCAGAAAAAATTACCGTCTGTGGGATGAGTTTGGAAAATGGGTCATAAAACCTATCCTTATTCTCATCATCGGAATTATTATCAGCTTCGTTAATCCTTTTGCGCTTGAACGCGTGGACGCTGGACATCTTGGCTTAAAAGTAAATCTTACCGGCGACGAACGCGGTGTTTCGGATTATGTTTATAAAACAGGCTGGGTTGTGTTTAACAGCTGGACAGAAAAGCTGTATGAGTTTCCAACCTTCCAGCAACACATCGACTACAACGTGCAAACCGTTATTACACGCGGTGGGTTCAGCGCCGATATTCGTCCTTCATTTAATTACGCCCTTGTTCCTTCAACCGTTGGCGACATGTTCCAGAACCTTCGCCTCCCTATTAAGGATGTGGAGCAGGGCTGGCTTAAAACCGCTATTGTTGGCTCTGTAAATGATATTGCCAATAAATGGTCGGTGGACAGCATTTTCAATCATCGCGAATCATTTGAATCTTCCATTATTGTAGAATGCAACAAACGTATTTCAAAATGGTTCACCGTAAGCCAGCTACGCACCAATATTACTCCTCCTCCTGCCTTGCAGGAAGCTATTGAAGCAAAAACCAGGGCGCTACAGGAAGTTCAGGTGGCTGAAAATCAGAAACAAGTGGCTATTGCCGAAGCGTTAAGAAAAATTGCGATTGCCAGAGGCGATTCGGCTCAAATGGTAATTGAAGCGTCGGGTGAAGCGGAAGCGATCAAAAGAAAACAAATGACCTTGAGCAATATGTACATCGAGTATCTTAAAATTCAGAGATGGGATGGAAAAAATCCTACTACAGTTTTAGGAAAAGAAGGAAGTACGATTGTTACAGTGAAATAAATTATCTGAGACTCTGATGCTTCGATTTTATTTCTTTACCAAAAAATAAAGTGGCCGCCTTATCAAACGTTTCCGGAAGATCGGTGGTGTAGAATTCGAGTTTTCCGCTTTTGCTACAGTTATTGTCCATTTCAGGATGACGATTTAAATAATCTTTCAATCCTTCAGAAACGATTTTTCCTTGTGAGAGCAGTTCAACTCCTTTTGGTAAATATTTTTTTATTTTATCGGCAATAAGAGGATAATGGGTGCAGCCAAGAATAATAGCGTCTATCTCCGGCGATTTTTTCATCAGCGAATCAATGTGTTTTTTGATGAAATAATCGGCGCCCGCATTATCGTATTCATTGTTCTCAATCAAAGGCACCCACATCGGGCAGGCTTCCTGGTACACATTTAATTCGGGAAAGAATTTTTCTATTTCTACCAGGTAAGAACCCGAACTAACGGTTCCTGCAGTGCCGAGAACACCAATGTGTTTTGTTTTGCTGTGTTTACCAATAATTTCTGTAGTGGGACGAATAACTCCCAGCACTCTCTTATGGGGCGCCATAACAGGAAGATCTTTTTGTTGAATGGTACGAAGCGCCTTTGCCGAGGCAGTGTTGCAGGCAAGAATAACAAGGTGACAACCTTTATCGAATAAATGCTTCACACATTCCAACGTGTATTCATAAACCGTTTCAAAACTTCTGGAGCCATAAGGCGCTCTCGCATTATCGCCAAGGTAAATGAAATCGTATTGCGGAAGTTCTTTCACGATTTCCTTCATTACCGTTAATCCTCCGAACCCACTGTCGAAAATGCCTATTGGCTGATATGTATTCTTGTTATCCAATTCGGAGCCACAAATCTAAACAAAGAGGTTCATTAAAAAAATGAGTTCCTGCCTTGGTTTAAGGCACACATTTTGTAAGTCTTTAACACAATAAAAGCCGTAATTTTGCGTTTTATCACTTACGTTTGTTAAAAAGAAGCTTTATAGTCATTTTTTTACTGGCAGCCCTCACCGGAATGGCGCAGCGAAAACGTAATTTCCGTCAGAATGAAATTGGTCTCTTTGGCGGGGCCTCTTATTACCTGGGCGACATAAATCCAAGAAAGCATTTTTTTCCTTCTCATCCCGCATTCGGCGCTTTTTACAGATTCACGCCCAACTACCGTTACGCGTTCAGGTTTGGTGGCAGTTATGGTACAGTTAGCGCCTCCGATTCCAAAAGTAAGGAACCCGATCAGCTGGAAAGGAATCTCAGTTTCCGTTCAAGAATCATTGACGCGCACGCAATAGCCGAGTTTAATTTTGTGGATTACCGCATTGGCAATGAAAGACATTATTTCACCATGTTCATTTTCGCCGGGCTTGGTGGTTGTTATATGAATCCACAGATGAAAGTAAACGGAAGTTATATCAGCCTTCAATCTATGAAAACGGAGGGACAAAACCATAGTTATTCGCAGATTCAGATGACCATGCCCTTTGGTGTAGGATTTAAGTGGAACGTTACCGATCGCATTGGACTTGGCATTGAGTGGGGGCCAAGAAAAATGTTTACCGATTATCTCGACGATGTAAGCGGCTCTTATTCAAGCTTCACAACGGCTCTTATTCCTGGTATTCCTGGCGCCATGCGTGGGAATCCACGTTCAAAAGACTGGTATTTTTTTTATGGCTTTACCCTTAATCTCCGTTTGCTGAAAGGCGAAGTCTGTAACATGGTTGGCAGTTAATGTCCTGTTAAAAATCCTAAAAGCCTTTTCATTACTGAAGCCTTCATGAGTATTTTGTTATCTTTGCAGACCAACGTTGCTAAAGCTTTGGTACACAAGGTTTAATCCCAATGGATTTAAAATTATCGATCGATAAGAATAATGTTCCGCAACACGTTGCCATTATTATGGATGGGAATGGCCGTTGGGCTAAGCAGCAAGGCGAGGACCGTATTTTTGGTCACCATGAAGGTGTTAACTCCGTACGCGAGATCGTTGAAGCTTGTGGCGAAATTGGTGTAAAACATCTTACTCTTTACGCGTTCAGCACCGAAAACTGGAACCGTCCTAAAGAAGAAGTGGATGCCTTAATGGAACTTTTAGTTGCTACTATCAGTCTTGAAACACCTAACCTTAACAAAAAAGGGGTGAAACTGCAGGTCATAGGAGATATTGAAAGTCTTCCCAAATCCTGCCAGGATGAGCTCCAGGAATCGATCAACATTACATCCGGAAACAGTACAGTAACTCTTATTCTCGCTCTTTCTTACTCAAGTAAATGGGAAATTACACATGCTGTAAAGGAAATTGCGAAACAGATCGAAGAAGGAAAAATAAAATCTTCTGATGTCACTTCCCGCTTAATTGAAAAACATTTAAATACCAGCCAATGGCCCGACCCTGAACTGATGATCCGCACCAGTGGAGAACACCGTATCAGTAATTTCCTATTATGGCAATTGGCTTATGCCGAATTTTATTTCACCGACACCCTCTGGCCCGATTTCCGGAAACAGGATTTTTTCAAAGCTATTTTAGCTTACCAGAACCGGGAAAGACGTTTCGGAAAAACCAGCGATCAGATTTCTCAAAACTAAGATTATTAAAAAACTTACCCTCATATTTTTAGCCTTTATGGCCTGCTTTACCGCAGTTGCTCAGAATCCCGACAGCACCATGGTGTTTGAAGTAAAGGCCCCTAAGAAATACCGTATTGGCGGCGTTGAAATTGAAGGCGCCCAGTACACTGACCGTTCGGTAATTAAATTATTATCGGGACTTGATGTTGGTGATGAAATTACAATTCCCGGAGATAAAACTGCCGACGCGATTAAAATGCTTTGGAAACAAAGTCTGTATGAAGATATTCAGATCATCCAGGATAAAATTATTGGTAACGACGTGTTCCTGATCATTAAAGTAGTGGAGCGCCCGCGTTTAACACGCTTCAAATTCACAGGCGATGTAAGAAAAAGCGAGGCCGATGATATTCGTGGAAAAGTACGTCTTGTAGGTGAACGTATTGTTACAGATTATATGTTGGGTACAATCAAAAATACAGTACGCGATTATTATCTCGACAAAGGTTATTATTACAATGAGGTCAACCTCATTAAAATGAAAGATACCTCAACAAAAACTCCTCACATCATTTTATTTATTGATGTAAAAAAAGGGAAAAAAGTACGTATTCAGGATGTAAATATTACAGGAAACACAGTTATAAAAAGCTGGAAACTGCGCCACAAGCTCGAAGACAGCAAGCGCTTCCGCTGGTATAATCCATTTAATTCCGCGAAATACTTAGAAGAAAACCTTCAGAAAGATCTTCCTGCCATTGTTGACAAGTACAACACAAAAGGTTACCGCGACGCGCGTATTCTGAAAGATACTGTATACTTCGTTTCTAAGAACCGCGTAAATATTGATATTACCATTGACGAAGGACACAGATATTATTTCGGGAAATTCAACTGGTTTGGTAACGCCAAGTACAGAAGCGGACAGTTAGATACAATCCTCAACATTCATCCCGGTGATGTTTACGATCAGAGTAAACTCGAAGCAAAACTGATCATGAACCCTAATGGATTTGATATTTCGAGCCTTTATATGGACGATGGTTATCTTTTCTTCCAGGTAAATCCGCAGGAAAGTAATATTCATAATGATACGATCGACTTCGACATTCTGATGTACGAAGGCAGACAAGCCACCATTAACAAAGTAACGGTGAGTGGAAACGATAAAACCAACGACCACGTGATTTATCGCGAGATTGTTACAAGGCCGGGACAATTGTTCCGCCGTTCCGATATCATACGTTCACAGCGTGAATTAGCGCAGTTAGGCTATTTCGATCCTGAGAAATTAAACGTAATACCAACACCAAACCAGGCCGACGGAACAGTAGATATTGAATACATTGTTGCTGAAAAGCCGAGCGATCAGATCGAGTTAAGCGGCGGCTGGGGCGGGCGATCGTATTATGCCGGTCAGCAGGGCGGGTTAGGAATTATCGGAACCCTGGGTGTAACATTCAATAACTTCTCAGCAAAAAACTTCTTCAAGAAAGAGGCATGGCGCCCATTACCAAGTGGCGATGGTCAGCGTTTAAGTATCAGGGCGCAAACAAATGGTGTGTACTATCAATCGTATAACTTCTCGTTTACAGAACCGTGGTTAGGAGGAAAAAGAAGGAACGCACTAACGTTCTCCGCTTTCCACTCCAGGTTTAGTAATGGAGAAAAGAAATACACCAATGGAGAAACCGGAAAGATCATCAATCCCAATCTTTCCAGTATGAGCATTATTGGAACATCTCTTGGTTTAGGAAAACGCCTGGCATGGCCGGATAACTACTTTAACCTGTACACTAACCTGAGCTATAACTATTATGATCTTACGAAATACTCGGCCTTTATTTTCAGCACAGGATACGCAAACGATCTTAATTTAGGGATCAACATTTCACGTAACTCCGTGGATCAGCCAATCTATCCAAAACAAGGATCGAACTTTGTGTTGGATATGAAGTTTACGCCGCCGTATTCACTGGTAAACAATAAAGATTACACCGGATTAACCGCTGCAGAACAGTATAAATTCATCGAGTATCAGAAATACAAGATCACCGGCGAATGGTTCACGCAGTTAACCAATAAAAAAGCCGCGGAAGGAAAAGAAGCGCGAAACCTTGTCTTAAGAACAAAAGTTGGTTATGGTTTCCTTGGATATTATAGTAAACGTGCCGGGTTCTCGCCGTTTGAGCGATTCAAAATGGGAGGAAGTGGTATCAGTGGTTTCCAGAACTTTGTGGCCCAGGATATCATTGCCTTAAGGGGTTATCCGGATAACTCCTTGTCGGGCCAGTTCGGTGATCCTATCTGTGCGCGTTATACTATGGAGCTTCGTTATCCTATCACATTAAATCCGCAGGCCACTATTTTCGTATTAGGGTTTGCTGAAGCAGGAAACACCTGGTCTAATTTCAAATCGTTTAATCCGTTCCAGGTAAAACGCAGCGCCGGTTTTGGTTTACGCGTATTCCTTCCAATGTTTGGTTTATTAGGAATTGATTATGGATGGGGCTTCGACAACGTGCCTGGTCAGCCAGGAATCGGTAATGGAAAAGGCCAGTTCCACTTCACAATCGGGGGCCAGTTAGGAGAGCTATAAAAAAATGTTAATTAGGCGATAATTCGTAAATTGGCACGTTTTATGATTAAATTTAACAACTTAAACATGAAAATCAGAAACAGTTTTATTTGTCTTTTATTCGTGCTGGTTTCAGCATTTGCAACCGCTCAGTCGGGTGCCGCTAAATTCGGATATGTAGACACAGATTATATCATGGGCCAGATCCCAGAATATAAAGCCGCTCAGAGCGAACTGGATAAAACCAGCGTTCAATGGCAAAAAGAAATTGAAGGAAAATACACTGAAATTGACAAGCTTTACAAGGCATATCAGGCCGACGCCATTCTTTTGACCGATGACATGAAAAAGAAACGTGAAAACGAGATCATTAATAAGGAAAAAGAAGTGAAGGACCTTCAAAAGCAACGTTTTGGCGTGGATGGCGAGCTTTACAAAAAACGTCAGGAACTTGTAAAACCTATTCAGGACAAAGTTTATAACGCCATTAAAACAGTAGCCGAAAAAGCAGGACTTGGATTTGTATTGGATAAGAGCGGACAGGTTTCCATTCTTTACGCCAATATAAAATATGATAAAAGTGACGAGGTTCTCGTATATTTGGGCTACAAAAAATAGATCTTATAACATAACAACAAAATGAATAAATCAATTATCACTAAAGGCGTCCTTGTACTTGCTACTGTTGGATGTTTTACTATTGCCAAGGCACAGAAAATTGCTCACATACATTTAGATTCCCTCATGAGTATTATGCCTGAAACCAAAACCGCAAAAGACGCGGCTCAGGCTTATTTTAAAGGAATCGAGAACGAAAGCATCAGCATGCAAACCGAACTTGAAACCAAGTATCAGAAATACATGCAGGAAGAAGCTACCATGAGCGACGTAGTAAAAAAGAATAAACAGGAAGAACTACAACAACTTCAGAGAAGGATTGAAGATTTCAAAATGCAGGCGCAACAGGATTACCAGAAAAAGACTGGTGAGTTAACTGCTCCGATTGTTGATAAAGCTAAAAAAGGAATTGAAGCCGTTGCAAAAGAAGGTGGTTATAAATATGTTTTTGATACAAGCGTTGGAAACGTGCTTTATATGGAAGCTACAGATGATATTTTCAATGCCGTAAAAAAGAAACTAGATTCTATGCCATTGGCTAATATTCCTGGTGGAATGCCAACGGGCGGAGTTAAGGACCCTAAGAAACCGGCTAACAATACTCCTCCTAAAGGCGGAAGCAAATAGTTTAACTTCAAAGTGTTTAAAAGGCGGCTAAAATTTTAGCCGCCTTTTTCGTCTATAAAAAGAAATAGCTTGTCTAATTTCCCCTAATTTCTTGAAAATTACCATGGTGTAACCTTTTGATTAAAGGTTTATTGTGTTAACTTAGATTAGACATTAACTTTAAATCCACACACAATGAATTTTAAAGTCGTTATAACAATAAGCTTATTTGGGTGCAGTTCGTTCTTCGCACAATCTATTGCCCAAACCTGGGAAATGAATGGTAAAGATACCATTAACTATACCGACGTGGCCGGAAAGAAACAACGCAAATGGATCTTATTTGGAAAACATAAACCAGGCGGCTGCCATACCGCAGCTCAAAAGGTGGAAGAAGGTGAATATAAGGAGAACCGTAAAACCGGTGTCTGGATGGAATACTTCTGCAATGGAACTCCTAAAAACAAAATTACATTCGTAAATGGTCGTCCTGATGGTTACGCTATTGTATACTACGATAACGGTAAAGTTCAGGAAGAAGGCACATGGAAAAACAACCGCTGGGTTGGTAACATGAAACAATATTACGATAACGGTCAGGTACAACACGATTTCAAATTCAACGAAGGAGGAAAACGTGAAGGAACCCAGACTTATAAATATGAAAACGGACAAGTAGCCGTTCAGGGTAACTTTGTAAACGGTAAAGAAAGCGGAACTATTAAGGAATTTCATGAAAATGGCGACCTTAAAGCCGAGAAAACCTATAACGACGGTAATGTAGACGTTAACTCCATTAAAATGTTCGATCCTAAAAAGGAATTTGTTAAGTCTGCCGATCCTGTTGTAAAAGGTCCGAAAGTAGTAGCCGAGAAAACCGAAACAACTAACGACGGCTCAAAAGGACCAATGGTTCTTAACGGTAAGCATACACTTTACGACAAGAACAAACACGTAACTAAAGACGGTGTGTTTAAAGACAACCGTTTAATGGACGGTAAAGCGTTCATCTACGACGATAACGGAATTCTTAAAAAAGTAGCCATCTATAAAAACGGTGTTTATGCCGGCGATGGTGTGATTGAAAACTAAGATTAAAAAATTTCTATATAAAGACGGCCCAGAGCCGTCTTTTTTGTTTGCATGAAGATTTTCCTTTACATATCTTTTATTCTCCTTTACGACGCTTTAAATGCCCAATCTTATGAGATTTATAATAATGATACGATTAACCGCGTTGATATTGATGGGAAGAAACAGGGTAAATGGGCTGTCTTTGGTAAAATGAAACCAGGTACGTGTTACAAAGAAAATCAAATCATTGAAAAAGGATTATACAAAGACAATCGCAAAACCGGCATCTGGTCAGATTTTTATTGCAATGGAAGTTATCGTAGCATTTTGAATTTTGTAAATGGACGACCGGATGGCGAAGCTTTGATGTACCACGACAATGGTATCATTTCTGAGAAGGGAATATGGAAGAATAACCATTGGGTCGGTCCATGTACTTATTTTGATGATAGTGGAAAAGTTGAACATCAATTTGTTTTTAATTCACATGGAAAAAGAGAAGGGGTCCAGGCCATTAAAATTTGTGATTTCGGAGAAACAAATTTCGGTTGCATTAAAGAATCAGGTATTTCTAGCCAACTAAGTTGTGATACAAGTAGGAAAGGACCGATGGTATTAAACGGCAAACAGAAACTTTATAATAAAAACAAGCAAATCACTAAAGACGGAGTTTTCAAAGACAATAAGTTTATGGATGGCAAAGCTTACATTTACGATGATAATGCCGTTTTGAAAAGAATTGCAGTGTATAAAAATGGCGTTTACGTTGGCGATACAGAAATTGAAAGATGAAAAAGTACTATCTGAATATTCTTTTTATACTAGCTTTTGGTTTCATCAGATCACAAACCAGCGATAGCTCCTTCAACAAAGCCGAAGGCCCTCAGAAATATGGCGGACATGATAACGGCCAGGTTATTATTGAAGGGAAATTCAAAGAAGGTTCTGAGAAAGGCATCATCGAATTCAAATCCGAATACAACAAAAAGAAACAACTCGTTCGCGAAGGCTCTTTCAAAAAGAAGAAATTCTGGTCGGGTGAGGAATATTTCTATGACAAAGAAGGAAAACTCATCCGCGTTAAGAAATACAATGAGGGTAAATATATTGGTGATGCCGACCTCCCTCATTAAATCCAGAAACGTAGAGGAAAAGTTGATTACGTCATACTTCGCCAAAGTTCCTGAGCGGCTGGTTTATACTATGGAGAAGTTATGGGTGCACCAACTTTTCCTCAGCCACACTCCATCTTAAAACATTTTAAGAGATATTTTCATTTCCGTACCTTTTATTTTGCTTAATTTTACTAGTCCTTATGCAACCATTATTTTTATACAACACGCTCACCCGAAAAAAAGAAGAATTCAAAGCGCTTAATCCCCCATTCGTTGGTATGTATGTCTGCGGACCTACGGTATACAGCGATGTGCATTTAGGAAATTGCCGCACCTTTATGTCCTTCGATATTATTTACCGTTATCTCACACATCTGGGTTATAAAGTGCGTTATGTACGTAACATCACCGATGCCGGCCATCTCGAAAGTGATGCCGATGTGGGCGAAGATAAGATCTCCAAAAAAGCTAAACTTCAACAGTTAGAACCCATGGAAATTGTGCAGACTTACACTGTGGATTTTCATAATGTGATGAAGCAGTTCAACGCGCTGCCTCCAAGCATAGAGCCAACAGCAACGGGTCATATCTTAGAACAACAGGAAATTACTGAAGCTATCATTAAAAAAGGGTTGGCGTATGAAGTAAACGGAACGGTTTATTTCGATGTAGAGAAATTCGCAAAAGATCATAATTACACCGCTCTTACCGGAAGAAAACTGGAAGAGCTTTTAGAAAATACCCGCGACCTCGATGGCCAGGGAGATAAACGTGGTCGTCTTGATTTCGCGTTATGGATCAAAGCTAAGCCAGAACATTTAATGCAATGGAGCAGTCAATGGGGTAAAGGATTTCCAGGCTGGCACATTGAGTGTTCTGCTATGAGTACAAAATATCTTGGTGAGCAATTCGATATTCATGGAGGAGGAATGGACCTTCAGCCTACTCATCATACCAATGAAATTGCTCAGAACATTGCGTATTGCGGCAAACAACCTTGTAACTACTGGATGCATACGAATATGCTTACGGTAGAGGGACAAAAAATGAGCAAGAGTTTAGGTAATAGTTTTTTACCTCACGAATTATTTTCCGGAAATCATCCTAAGCTCAACAGAGGTTATAGTCCGATGTGCGTTCGTTTCTTTATGATGCAGACACATTATCGCAGCACGCTCGATTTCAGTAACGAAGCATTACAGGCCAGCGAAAAAGGATTTGAACGTTTGATGGAAAGTTATAAAACGCTGCAGTCGTTAACAGCTTCTACAAGTTCATCGGAAGATATTAAAGCGCTCGAGGCAAAATGTTACGAGGCTATGAATGATGATTTTAATACGCCTGTTCTTATTGCTAATTTATTTGAAGCGGTAAGAATCATTAATTCATCCAACGATAAAAAAACAACTCTTACACAAGCGGATATCGATCTTCTCAAAAAAATGTACCAGAACTTTTTGTTTGATGTGATGGGATTAAAACTTGAAGACGAGAATAACAAAACAACAGAAGTATTAGGAAAGGTTGTGGAGATGGTTCTCGACATCCGCAACAAGGCCAAGGCAGATAAAAATTTTGCATTAAGCGATGAGGTGAGAAATAAATTGGCCGCTGCTGGCGTGGAAGTAAAAGACGGCAAGGAAGGAAGTACATGGAAGATCTAAACAGAAAAGATCCCGAAATGAATAAAAAAGAAAAATTCATTGAAAGGCTCGCCAATTTCTCTGTGGCATTCATTATGATCTTTTGCGTCATTGTCGAATTCACTCATTGTAAAACTGAACCTCCTGTCGAACAACCAATCGTTGAAACAAAACCTGTAGTTACAAAACCGCGTGTTGTTCCTCCTGATTTTAATGGCGACAGTGCTTTTGCTTATGTAAAATATCAGGCCGATCTTGGTCCACGCACTCCCGGAAGTAAAGCCCATGAAAAAAGCATTGAGTATTACAAAAAACAATTCGAAAAATTTGGAGCTACAGTCACTATTCAGGCGGCGAGCGCTTCAACCTTCGACAAAAAAAACTGGTTGCTGAATAATGTCATTGCTAGTTTTAATCCGAATGCAACGGACAGAATTTTATTAGCCGCGCATTTTGATAGTCGTCCTTTTTGTGAAAAAGAAGGAGATGCTAAATTAAAAGAAAAACCTTGTCCCGGCGTAAACGATGGTGCCAGTGGTGTTGGTGTTTTAATAGAAGTAGCGCGTGTACTTCAAACAAAAGATCCTGGTATTGGTGTAGATATTATTTTATTTGATCTTGAAGATTACGGTATTCCAAGTGGCGGTCCCGAAGATGCAGATACCTGGTGCTTAGGCTCTCAATACTGGAGCAAGAATCCACACAAGCAGGGTTATACGGCGCGTTACGGAATTGTGCTTGACATGGTGGGTGCAAAAGATGCCATGTTTGCAAAAGAAGGCTTTTCTGTTTTCTATGCTAATGATGTTATTAATAAAGTGTGGAAAGCGGCCGAGATCAGCGGCGCGGGTGGTTATTTTAATAAGGAAGAATACGGCGAAATAACCGATGATCATCTATACATTAATAAAATCGCGCAGATTCCTTGTATTGATATTTTACATTACGACGTTTACAAAATGAATTTCTTTGATCATCATCATAAAAATACCGATGATCTTTCTACTATTGATAAAAAAACGCTGGATGCGGTTGGACAGACGCTGCTTGAGGTTATTTATAATGAGAAGTAACCTTTACATTTAACCACAAAGTTACACAATGGATACACGAAGGTTCACAAAGAATCTGTGTCACTCTGTGAAAACTTCGTGAACCTTTGTGGTTAAACATCAGATATTAATAATGCCACAGATCATGTTCCCACTTAAACAAATCCATCTTTATCTTCTCTGATTCAACGAGCGCGTCAATTCCCTTCTGGTATTCGTTCACGTAACGGTCGTATACGTTCGATTCTTTTATAACTACACTCGAAAACATTCTCTTCCAGAAAATATCGTCCATGCTTCTGCGCTCGCTATCGCTCTTAACATTGTACACATCATTAGCGGCTAAGTAAGGCCTGCATTCAGGGAAATATACCCAGAACAATTCCCTGAACGCTTCCTTATCTTCTACCCACTCATACGCCGCTAATCCAACAACTCTCACCTCCAATGTTGATTTTTGTCTATCAAAAAACCAGTCTTCCTTTAACCGGTATTTTAAAACGCGGCGATAAATATCTGTGGAATCCATTACAAGGATTTTAACTGGTTTTTCATCTCCTTCGGCAGTAATAAAAATCTGATCAATGCTGTCGCGACTCACCAGTTTATTTCTAATGTCGATTTTATTATAAGGCACCTGGAAATCTTCATCTGCGAACGCAGTAATATTTCCTTTTAAAATGTTTTGAGACAACACCTGGAACAAGGATTGTCTGCAAGGATTTATTTCCAGCGGATAATACAAGGGCTGGTTGAATTTCTCGCGCATATCAATATCGCGCCAGATACGTTTTTCGAAAGCAGCATCGGCTTCACGTAAATGTGTATACGGAATAGCTTTCTTTGCTCCGATATTTTCCTTGATAAATCCTCCGCAGGGATTGCGTTGCGGACCCATTACTCCTCCCGGGATTTTCTCCTGCCCCATGATGCCGTGGCACACAAAAAGCAATGCAATTCCATATGTGAAAGCTGTGTGTTTCATCATTCATTTTGTTTGAAGTAATAATGTAAACGATTAAGAAAAGATACAT
>JAJONO010000060.1 GCA_021323535.1 Bacteroidota bacterium | reverse complement strand
AAGCGTTATTTCGAAAAAGAAAAGTATGAAGAAGAATTATTCAGGGAAACAGAAGAAGGTTATGTGGTAACGCCTATCAGCAGCATGATCGTATTGGAATCAAAAGAAGATTACGATAAAATGGGGATCAAGGAAAATCAGAATACCGTAGGAAACGCAGGAATTCTTGGCGGTGGCGCCGTTCCGGAACCACACGAATGGCTACTCATTATTCTTGTTTTTCTTTTCATTTCAACGCAACTTTATCTGAAATACAAATCGAACATTTTAAATTTTCTTAGAAAATAAAAACGGTTTTAAATAATTACAGAAATTATATCCCTTCGGCACTTATCCTGCTGGTGGGATATTTTTTACTGAAAGATTACTTTATTCCGGGTCTACAGATTATTCTCGGGATCATGGCCGCGCCTTTTGTTTTCAGAATAAAAGAAAAAGGTGTTTTTTCGAACCGTTATGCCCTGGCTTCAATTCTTTTCATTGCTGCATATTCAATTCTTCATATTCATATGCTTTTGTTCTTTGGCGTTGGCTGCGCCTTATTCTTTACCATCGAAAGTCGCTTCGGAAAAATAGGAATACTGCCGTTTTTGTTCCTGATCTGCATTTGTCCTGCCATGCATTATCTCGTTAATACATTTACATTTTCAATCCGGCTTGCTTTGAGTAAATACGCCGCTATTGCTTTAAATGCAATCGGCATTCACGTTACCAATTACGGGAACTATTTTGTACGGCCCGATGGATTTTCATTTAGTGTTGACACAGCCTGCATTGGCCTGAACATGTTCAACACCGGTTTATGCCTTGTTGTGTTAATGGTCGCGTTTACAGAACAACGTTCCAGGAAAGATCTGAATTTGTTTTTTACAGGAATCATTATGATGGTAACAGTTGTGTTATTAATACTAACTAATTTTTTACGCATCATCGGACTCGTGTTTTTCAAATCCATGCCCGGCACTATTGGGCACGACATGATCGGTATTTTTTCATTGATCTTTTATATGGCCGTTCCTGTTTACTTCTTAACCATTTTTCTTTTCAGAAAATTTGGTAAGCCTTACAATGAAACTGTAACAGAAACAAATCCTGTTTCGTTCAGAAAACAAATTATAGCAACCTGCGGTCTTTGCGTTTGTCTTTT
Organism: Bacteroidota bacterium; assembly: GCA_021323535.1. Classification (GTDB taxonomy): domain Bacteria; phylum Bacteroidota; class Bacteroidia; order B-17B0; family Aurantibacillaceae; genus Aurantibacillus. Next base: position 29,826 of record JAJONO010000060.1, on the reverse strand, counting down.
AGTTTCAGGAATAGCTGTAGATTATTACGATAACCTTATTATTAAAGATGAAAAACTGGCGCAACTTGAGTTAGCAGGGTTCTCGAGAACTGTCAAAGAAGACGGTGTAATTGAATTCAGAAAAAATGATGTTTTGATTTATATCAAACCAGCGAATAAAGCGTACGAAAGCGATCATCCTCCAAACATGTGCTGGCAGGGATCAGGATTTCATCTCGAAGAAATTAATGAAACAAAGTTTGGTAGTTTTAATATCATGACAGCGACTTTGAAAAAAGATGAACGCGTTCAATACACCGCCTGGTGGTACGATAATGGAATTTCAAAAACTATCAGTCAGTGGGAATGGCGCACTTCTTCAGGAGAACCTTACCGTACCATCAACATCACTACTAATAGCAAAGAAGAACTGGATCATCTTTGTGAAGACTATCTGAAGAAAAAATTATTCTGATCCTTTTACCCAATTCTTCAGAAAATCTTCGTCGTCACTTATTTTACCCACAACTCTATATTTGGAGTTTGAAAGAATACTGGATTCTCCCACTACATCTCTTACCACCTTATAAGGAAACCATCCGCTCGCATGAATGAAATAGTTTCCTGTTCCCGAGATCAGGATAAAGCCAGTATGATTATCTAATCCGATGATGTATAAACCATCGCCTAATTCGTTCATTTTCTTTTCGAATTTATTTAATGGTACATTAGAGAAGCGATGAACATTTTTCCTTGAAGCAAGCGAAGTGATCATTTCCTCAGAAGCACACTGGGCCATCTTCACGCGGTTAATAGGAACACCCATGTCGCGCAGGGTTGTAGTCACAAAGTATCCGCAGGCAATATTTCCTTCATGAGGTTTCTGAGTAGTTCCGTTAAAATCCCACTCCGTACCATACCAATAGGTGAATATTCTTTTAGTAATGTTCTCTACAAAAATCTTCTTGAGTTTTTTTACTTCCATATCCGTAGAAATAATCGGCATAATTGAGTTTTTTTTCAACCGGAGAAGAAGAACCGCCACCGATGCAAAAGAACAAAGCTATTCCAATTAATGCCAGCATTAATACAACTAAAAGTATTTTCTTATTCACTTTCATTAATAATCACTGTAAACATAATAAGTTACAGCTTAGCCCGAAAATCTTTTTGTCCACCACTTTTTAAAAGGCTGCACCTGGCAATTGATGATCCCTTCTTCATTCTCTGAATCTGTAGCCCCATAAACTACCTTTTCATTCTCCGGAGCAAATGTTCCGAAGAGGTGATCCCATAAGACGAGCATTTTTCCAAAGTTTTTGTCGAGATACTCCGCATTCGTGCCATGATGAACACGATGAACGGAAGGTGTTACCAGGATAAGATCAAGCAGTCCTAGTTTTTTAATGTACTCGGTATGCACAAATAATTGGTAAATACCCTGCACGAAAATAAAAATGAGAAGGTGCGCAGGATGAAATCCAGCCAGAGGAATAAGACAATAAAATCCGATATTGAAAAACGGAATAAGCACCGAGGTTCTTAATCCTACACTCAGATTAAAGAATTTACTCTGGTGATGAACCTTGTGAGCCGTCCACATAACAGGAATAACATGGCTCAGGCGGTGAAACCAATATTCAATGAGGTCGAGAAAGAGAAAGAGAAAGAAGAAGTACGAAAAGCTTTCCTTCCACTCAAATAATTTATAGTGATTATAAATCCAGAGAAGGAATGGATAACTCAATAATGAAAAACCATGATCGAACAGAAGCGAGATCATTCCTGTTCCTATGTTCTCAACGGTTTCTTTGAAGTTATACCGTTTATCTCTCGTAATAACCGACGTCGCTATCTCTGCTATCATGAGCAGAATAAACAGCAGAACAATATATTTTTCCATTATACATTATTTTGCTTTCGTTAATCTTCTTCCCAGATCCGTTTAGTACTTCCTTCTACCTTTCTTACTTTGTGTCCGCAGATCTTAGAGAACCATTCCAATTTCCTTCTCAGTTTCCTGGGATAGAATATTTTTCTCCAGGTCTTCCCATAAGAGTATTTATACACTACGCCGATCTGCGCGAGGATATCATACGCCGCGGCTCCACATCTCATGCCGAAGAAAGCATAGTCATAAGGACTTCTTTCGGTATACGCTTTTACAACACTATCCAGTTTGAGTTTTTGTTTCGCAGATATTCTAATAGTAATGATCGTCTTTTTTACCTGGTTATGTTTCCCGCCAAGGATCTCATAAAAAGAAAGTGTATCGTGAATACTGAACTTACTGTTAATGATTCCTTTCTTGTGAAAAATGTGAAAGCGTGATTTTGGCTGAAAGTTTACAATTTTATTTGGCTCATACTCAATGCCAGCGTGCCCGCCAAGTACACCACCGAACCACCGGTCCTCTTCAAACCTGTATTTCTTTTTTGGTTTTGATCCGTGAAGGAAATGAACCCGTATATCAACGGAATCTGAATTTGCTTTTAAGGGTGGAATAAAAAGCAGGTATAGTATAGACGCAATAACGCATCGTGAAATGATTGTCTTCATATTTAATTTAATTTTTAAGATTCAGGAAATAGAAAATTGCTCCGAAGAAATTTCGAAGAGCATAATCCTAAAGCGTTAGGTCCTGCCTCAGGTAAAAATTAAATTGTAGGATAAGCTGTAATAGAAAAGATGGTATTGCGGACACAATTAGAAGAGCCTGTAGAAGACCTTCCTTTTTTTGTAAATGTATTTGATCCGGACATCATGATAAACAAATGTACTAAAAGTTAGTTTGCTTATTTATTTTTAAGGGAATTTAACAAAAACAGGCTGCCTATTCAGACAGCCTGTTATATTTTAAATTAATCAACTAAAAGTTTAGTCACGGCAGCCGTGTTCATTGCCCACTTACGGGTGTACACTTCATCGGCTTGCTCGTTGTCGGTCACCTGTAGGTTTTGCGCTTCTGCTTTTAATGTCAGTAAATGACCAACGTTTAATTTACTGTCAAGCTTTTTAAGCATCGCTTCTACATTACGAACATCTAGTCCCCGAACTAACTGTCCGCCGAAAGGCATTTCGAGCCAGATAATCTCTGCAGTTTCCACTTCAAGAACACCAAACACTAAACCTTTTGCGAGCGAGTTCACAACCCTAACCTGGTGCTGTACACAAGAGGGATCGTAAGCCACACCACTTGTTTCAGAGATACGCATCGGGTGCTTACTGTTCATCCAGCCAATCACCATGTTTGGTGTAATGCTTCCATTACTGTAAGCGTTGCAGGTGAATGTTACGTATCTCGCTCCAACGTTTTTCAGTTTAGCCACATCAATCTCGATATATTCAGCAGTACCAATTTTATCCGGAATACTTCTGATATCTCCACTGTGCTTACAACCAGTTGGGTTCAGAGAATGGAACGAACAATACTCGACTGTTTTATCGTACGCAATATGACAGCTTAGATCCATATCCATATGCTGTGCAGGAAGACCATTACCCCATTGCATGAACAGACGAACCACATCACCTTCAATCGGGAAACGTGTTCCCATTAAAGCAGAAGGAAGATCCTGAACGCTATCACTTCGGTCGCCGATCGACACCGGAATTTTAAAGAGCATTGGGTCGATATAAATTGTTTTATTTCTATTTTCGATAGAAGCAAAACGCTTTTTCATAGCGAGAAGACAAAGTTCAGCGATAGAATCTTTCATCGAATCAAGTTGTTTGTCTTCGTAAAGTCCAAGCAACGCATTCGAAGGAACATTCTTAGCAACACCACCAAGCGGTTTTACCACACGACGGTTTGTTTTATCGAAATAATTCTGAGCATACATGTTCAGCGTAAACACTAAACGAGCAGGCACTTTATCAACTACTTCACTGAAAGCAGAAACTGTATCTTCGGCTCCGAACCAAAGCATGTTTGCGAAAAGAGAACGCGCGAACATACCTGGACGTTGCTTTAACAGGTTAAGTGTGTTTTCCGCATCGGCACGAAGACGGAAATGGTTCACCTGACCTTGCCATACAGTGTATTCTTCCTTGTAAAATTTATCAAGAAGATCTTTCAGTTTCTCAAAACCTTCACGTTTTGAATATTCCGGTAAACGCAGCGCACGGATAAAACGCACCCACATATTACGTTTAGGGTGCATGATCTCACACATCTTTGACGTTTCCATATCGATGTTGTTGATCCACGTTGCTACACGAAGACTCTCTTTACGCCCGTATTTTAATTTCAGTTCTGATACGGCGTTGAGTTTTGCCGTAGCGCTCTTATCAAGAGGACGTGTAATATGACGACTGTTTTTCATATTACGTTTCGCGATCGTTTTCGGTTCAATCACCTGGAGGAAACCTGTGTGTTTATACCATAGGTAACGAAGTACGTCGGCAGGAGAAGAGAACATGGTCTGAGCTTTTTCAGGCTGGTTCTGTTCACAGAAAATATCGATCACCGTCATAGCAGTTTCTTTCATTCCGATTTTTACATCAGGAAGAGAAAGTTCTTTCATTAACAGTTTTAAGCTATCAATTTGCGTAGCATCAAGTGCTGTTTTCGACTCAAGAAGATCTTTCATGAATTCAGCAGCTTCTTTTTCTGTCCACAATTCAAGGATTTTTAATTTGCTTCCCTGGTTATAGTTTTCAATTTTACCGAACTCGAAAGGAGTACCGCAGAACGGACAACCGTTGTAACGTTCCAGAGGAAAAGTTCCTGCAGGAATGATGTGACCGCATTGTAGTTTTGTTCCTTTTGCCTGGAACACGTTTGCGAAAAAGGTCATGATATGGTCAACAACAGTTTCACCTGTTGGAGTGTCCCAACCTTTAACGAGTGGCGTCCAGTTTTTATTTACACCAACAATTGTCTTCGCAGTTTCAAGAATTGTTAATTGGTATGCTGGCGACACACGATTAAGCGCATTCAGTAATTGTTCCGAAACTCCAAAACCAAGTTTAGATAAATTTGCAACGAGAACCGCTGTGGTTTCGGCAATAGTTTTTCGTTCTGCTGTCATTAAAGCAGTTGGAATAAAGATGGCTTGCTGACGGAAGCCTACGTTAAGTAAGTTGTTGTTTGTTGCTTTCATTTTATTTTGTTTTAATAGGTAATAGTGTTACTGGTTTTTGGCTAAAAATTAGAAGTAAGTAACAGTTGACCTGATTATTTTCATTTTATTTTTTTAAACAGATAATTACGGCGCTGGTTTTATTTTCAGTAAAATAAGAAGTAAGCATGCGTTTGACCTGCATTTTATTGAACCGGTAATTGTGGCGCTTTTATTTAAAGGATAATTGAAGTAAGCATGCACTTGACCTGGTTCTATATTTTTATTTATTTCGTTTATACCATAAAGTGTAAACCGGAGGTCTTCTACTTTATGGAAGGTAATTATAATACTAATTTCCAAAATTGAAGTAAGTATTATTTGACCTTTTTGTTTTATTTTTTTACGCCTCGAAGTAGAAATTCTTTACAGAACCTCACTTCACGGCGATGAAGTATGCGAACTCACCTTCGCACTACGTGGATTGCGTCCGCCGTAGCTCGCTTCGGCGAGCGAAGGTGGAGCGGGTGGGATTCGAACCCACAACCCCGAGATTAACAATCTAGGAGTAAGTTGTAATTGAACAGCTGATAATTTGCAAACAGTTTTGGACTCGAACCAAACCCCCGAAGGGATTCCATGTTGAAGTATGTTTGAGTTGACCATTTTTATATACTAAAGCGAACTATGTTCTGCTTGAGTAGCGTGTTAATTTTAAAACTAATACGTGCTCTACCATTGAGCTACCGCCCCATTTTTTAAAGGCAATCATGAAGCAGTCACGTGAGTGACGCTTCACGATGATGAAAGCGTAAACTTTTAAATTTTCTGCTTCATCATTGACAAGGTTTTCTGAACGGGGACGGACTCGAACCGTCATCTCTGGATTGCTCCAGCGTCTTTGCCCTTTAGACGACCCACTCCCTGGATAATTGAAGTAACCTTATCTTGGCCTTTTAATTTTTACATTATACAGATGCTGCCCGTTTTATTATTCCATAATGAATTCAAAAATATTTCATTGGGAATAATCTAAATTTTAGATTTACGAACAGCAACATTTCAAAGAACTTATTTTGTTATCTGATACTTCCACTTATCGAAGTATTTCAGGAATATTTTTGTGATGTTCCTGGCATCATCAATTCCGCGATGGTGAGTTCCTTCAAGATTCAGGTTTTCCATTCCAAGGGCGCCTCTCATTCCAACAGGCTTTCTAAGTCTTTTTATTTCTCCGTGCTGGTGCTTTAAACTGATATGGTTATTTAACCAGCTGAAATCCAATTTATGAATAAGGCAATCCTGTTTGAATTGCGCCTTATCGTAGTGCCCCCAACTACACAAGATATAATCTTCGCCTATCCATTCCCTGAACCGTTTAATCACTGAAGGGAATGTCTCAGCCTTGTTTACCTGCTCCTGTGTGATTGAAGTCAACCTTGTACAGAACTCTGAAAGAACGGGATCCAGCGTTGGTTTTACGAATTCACTGAACTCGCTTTCTATCTCTTTATTTTCATTCACACACAGTGCGCCTATTTCTATTATTTCGTTTTTCGACCCGGGCCGTTTGGGCTCCCAACATGTTGCTTCTAAGTCGACAATTATATATTTCATTTTCATTCTAAATTTTCAATTACTCCTTTATACTCGCTGTAAGTCGCCCTTCCAAAGATGGTTCTTGTCCAGCCATTTTCATACCCATGATTATTGGCTATCAGGAAGCCTTTGTTCGGGTCGGTTTTTATGATCTTATGCGCATCAATAAATCTTCCTCTTACTTTACAGAATACTATGTCTTTTATTTTATATTCATCTTGTTTTTTAAATGTTAACAATGAGCCGCTTTTTAAAATTGGCAGCATCGAGTTTCCGAAACATTTCATTTTTCCTTCGCCGGAGGTTTCGAGCTCCAGCTTTAATCTTTCATATTTATTCATTACATTTTTTAAATGATGAAGTGAATTTATTCTACTTCACCACAAATATTTCCCTTAAACTGCGCATTCATTTTGCGTAGAAGTTATTTTTTATATATTTTCTACTCAAGTTATTGAAAATGAATAAGAATAGTTTTGTCTTGCAGCTTAAAACTCTTCATCTACGCAAAATAGTTGCGTAGTCATTCTGAAATTGTTATTATCTTTAACTCTAAATTTCCGATTATGCCTATTAATAAGCTGGCTCTTGTCCGTTATAAGACCATTGATAACTGTCTTCAGAATCGTTTTCGTAAATGGACACTTGAAGATCTTGTGGAGGCTTGCTCCGAAGCGCTTTACGAATACGAAGGAATTACAAAAGGTGTGAGCGTTCGTACCGTACAACTGGATCTGCAAAACATGCGCAGCGAAAAGCTAGGATATAATGCGCCGATCATTGTCACCGATAAAAAATTTTATTCTTATGAGGATAAAAGCTACAGCATTACTAATATTCCACTCACATCACAGGATCTTGGCACTTTGAACGAAGTAGTTGAGGTACTTAAACAATTCAAAGGCTTTAATTATTTCCAGGAATTAACGGGTATGGTAACACGTCTTGAAGACAAACTTTATAAACAACAGCACAAGGGAAAATCCTATATTGAATTTGAAACAAATGCGTTGCTGAAAGGTTTGGAATTTATTGATCCCATTCACAAAGCTATTGCGGCGAAAAAGACCCTGGAAATTACTTACAGATCATTCAAAGCTATTCAATCGAACATCATTACGTTTTATCCTTATCTTTTAAAAGAGTACCGCAACCGCTGGTTTGTTCTTGGTGTATCAAGAAAAGCAAAGACTTTAATGAATCTGGCTCTCGACCGTGTTGAAAGCATCAAAGAACTTCCAGCTGAAAAATACCACAAAGCGGATTTCGATGTTAACTCTTATTACAACGATGCAATTGGTGTTTCAAAGATGCCATCGCAGAAACCACAACTCGTGGTATTAAAAATATCGAGAGAACATGCTCCATATGTTATCACTAAACCCATTCATCATAGTCAGAAAATTCTGAAAGAAGAATCCAATGGAACTATTTTTTCCATTGAAGTGATCTGGAACTTTGAGCTCGAACGAGAGGTCCTGGGTTTTGGAGAAGAGTTACAGGTTTTATCTCCAAAACGACTTTCCAATCGTATTCTCACGAGATTAAAAAATACAATTTCAAACTATCAAAGAACATCGTAGTAGCCCTGAATTAGAAAAATTTACTTCGTAAATTTTTCTAATTCGCAGTCGCCTCGCAACTGTGGACTGCGTCCGCCGAAGTCCGCCTACTTTTTTTGTAGACGAATTCCGCCTTCGCTAAAGCTATGGCGGACGAAGGTGGAAATGGTGTGATTCGAACACACTCAGCCTAACGGCACCAGTTTTACAGACTGGTCTGACTCTCCAGCTTCAGCGCATTTCCATAGAGCCCGCCGCCGCTCACTTTCATGAGCTTTGGCGGACAACTCACCTTCGATAAATCTACGGTGAGCAAAGAGGGTAAGATAAGAGAGTCGAACTCTTATTTCTGGTTTCACATACCAGTGTGTTAGCCTTTACACCAATCCTACCATTTATCAGAGTGAGAGTGAGTGAACAGTGCGGGAGCTTTAACCTCTTCACTCCACACTGACACTCACTCTGTTTATCTGTCGGGAAGACAGGACTCGAACCTGCGACCTCATGCTCCCAAAGCACGCGTTCTACCAACTGAACTACTTCCCGTAATAATAGCTTCCAGTATAATACTGAATAACTCTTGTCGAATGGGCAGGAATCGAACCTGCTAACAGATGCTTCCAATGCACCCGCGCTTTTGAGCCATAGTCACCACTCGTTATTCTGTTTATTAGGATTTATTTCCCAATAAATAAGACGATCTGCAAGGAATTGAACCCTGATCCTCCGGTTCGTAGCCGGGAGCTCTTCCATTTGAGCTACAGATCGTAATGAAGTAGAAAATTTTCTTCGAAAATTTGCACTTCATTACAAGTGTGATTTCGACGTAGATTTTCTACTTTGTGTTGTGCCCTGAAGCAGAAAAATTTACTTCATAAATTTTACGCTTCAGGATCACTATGAAGTGAAAATTTTGCTTCGCAAAACTTTTCTACTTCACCGTGGAAACGGTTGGACTCGAACCAACATCCTCCGGTCTTCAGCCGGGTGCATAGACCACCTTTGCTACATTTCCATTTTTGTTGAGACAACAGGACTTGAACCTGTAACCTTGTGCGTATAAGGCACGTGCTCTTACCATTGAGCTATATCTCATTTCCGCTCTCCTTTTCACAGAATAATTCTGTGAAAAATTTTAGCGAAGCTAGCCGTCGCGCTTCCACGGACTGTGTCCGCCGAAGCCAGCTATGGCTAACGAAGGTCGCTTTCGCTCCTTACAGACTTTGTCCGTTGAAAGGAACTTCAGTGACTGAACTTGCTTTCGCATTTCATCGGACTGTGTCCGCCGAAACTTGCTTCAGCAAGTGAAGGCGGAGAGTATAGGATTCGAACCCTGTCCTTTCGGACCGCTTCAGATTTCAAGTCTGACTGATCACCAATGATCGCTACTCTCCAATTATCGCTTTCTCTTCTTACAGCGGACTGTGTCCGCCGAAGAGAGCTTCAGCGATCGTAAGCGGAAGGCAATGGAATCGAACCATCACCGCTTTTACACGGAACACTTTAGCAGAGTGCCGCAACAAACCATTATTTGCCTGCCTTCCAATCTTCAGAGCGAGAGCGAGAGAGGAGAACGAAAAAATTCGTGCTCACTCTCACCCTCATCTCTACTATGTACACCCGGTAGGAATCGAACCTACAATTAAACAGGGTTTAAGTCTGTTGCGTTTACCGTTACGCCACGGATGCATTTTCACAGAGCGAGTGTGTAGAGCGGGAGCGACACCGCTCTCTTCACTCACACTCACTCTGTCTTGTACCTCCTGCAAGATTCGAACTTGCACTGACTTGCTTCTAAGGCAAGTGCCTCTTCCGTTGGGCTAAGAAGGCATATTTATCAGAGCGAAAGCGGAGAGCGAGAAATCACACACTCATTCTTTTGCACTCGCCCTTCTTCAGTTGCCGGAGCTGGCCTCGAACCAACATTTTCAGACTCAAACTCTGACGTCCTGCCAATTAGACGATCCGGCATTATTCATTTTATCATCATTTTAATTATTAAACTTAAAATAAAAAAGGCCCAACCATTTACGGATTGGGCCTCATGCTTGTGCATACCAATCCTAATCAACCATCAAAGAGAGATTGTAAAAAATATATCGAACTATGCGGTCGTAGGTTCATGTCTGCAGTTTTTAGTTTTAAGTTTTTAGTCTTTAGTTTTTTATTATTTGCTCTTTTAATAGTGAAGTGAGCCATGCTCTACTTCACTATTCGTCGTATTTAATCAAAAAGTCAGGGTTAATTACTTTAAATGACAACCTTCCCTGGAGTACTTGTTTCTCAATCATTTCATTCATTGGACGAATTACAATTCCCTCTGCAATGGTATCTTTATTCAATTGAGATTTAAGTTTTGATTTCACGATCAGATTTTCGATCGAATTGTCCAATACATAATTCTCTTCAAGAACAGGAACCATTTTTAATTCAAGTTCATTGGTAATTCCTTTCAATTCATTCAATGACAAGTATTCGTAGCTGTCGATACAGAACGCGTTAAAAAAATAAACGGTTTGTCCGCGTAACTTGTACTTGTTCTTCTGAATTCCTTCTCCAATAATTTCACCCTGCAAGCAAAGGTTACGGTTCAAAGTTTTTAGTTTTTCTTCCAGCTTATTTTCGTTCGCGAATTTCCACATCGAGTTTTCTTCGTTGTACTCCAATTCAAGATTACGAGTACACACTCCGAATTTTCCGTCTTTGATGTAGAAAGTTGCAGAACTTCCATCCAGCTTTTCAGCTACATAACAACTCAGACCAACATTTTTATCCAACACCTTTTGAAGTACCTGGATACGAGTCTCATCGGTCTTAGGCATAAACGAAGGGAAATTTCCTTTTACGGCCCCTGCTAAATTTGCAGGAATTGGTGGTTCGTATTTGGTTACACCAATAATTTCAGTTACGTCCATGTCTTCCTCTATCTGAGTTCCCTCAGGAAGAATGTTGAGCGGAAAACAAATCCCTTGTGAGATCTGTCCACGCAATCTAACAGTTTTGATCCTGTTGCTGCGTGCACGAACAAATTCAAATTCTGGTTTGTCTGGCATCACACAATCAATCTCACAGTATACACAGAGATCACCAACTTTAAATTCTCCTTTACGGATCACGAGTTGCCATCCGAGAACAGTTGCTTTTTCAATTGCATCTGCACCTTCGATGGATTCGATATTTTTTATTTTTTGTATTGAAGCTAATTTCCTCATTGGTTGCTCCTTTCTTTTTATTTTGTTAGGATGAAGTTTTATTCTTCATTCCATAAATTATTTTTTTTAAGCTCCTTAAAGTCCCCGCCCGTGTTGGCGGAGACTGTCTTCATAGGCGCGTTGGTACTGAGACACCCTCGCAAAAACCCACAAAAAAAAAACCGAAGTTTGCGCCCCGGGTTTCATTGATGTTCATGTAAAAACATAACTATTCCTTTCGGGCAATATTACTTTGTAATTGAAACGCGGGCAGCGTACTCAAATAATAACTTCGTTTATGTATCGTTTTTAAATTCATGTTCAATAAAAAACCCCGGTTGTTCACCGGGGTTTGTTTTAATTTTAAAATTGTATTTAAAAATCAACATACCCCGACAGTCGCGCGTAATGCGGGCGAGAAGCCTATCACGAGCGTACTTTGTAGATATGTTGCTGAAATTTTCATCGTTGTTTTATTGCTTAACGATACAAATGTAATGCAATTTTTTCGTTTGTCAAGAAATTTTTTTTTGAAATGAGTGAATCAATTCGTTCCTGTGTTTTTTGACATGTCCGGAAAGCCTTGTAAATAAAGGGATTCAGAGCCAATTAACGTTATAAAAAATAATTTCAGAAAATTTTATCTGAATGAGTGAAAATATAGTTTGAGTCAGGGAAGTATAAAAATATTTGTTCCAACAGGAACGATCGCGTAAAATTTCTCGAGTTCTTTATTTTTCATGCTGATGCATCCCCATGTTAAATGCCTGTTATTTTCGGGCCAGCTACCCGCCCAGCCATGAATACCAATGCCTCCGCCCAATCCTGTATTGGATGCCGGCTGCTGGCGCTTTTTATTTGCCGCCACAATCGCGTCACGTTTTTGTTTGTTGATACTTCCTCTTTTAAAAGCATTTTCAGCGTCGTAACTGTTTGGATAACTGATACGCATCCAGGCCGGGCCAAAAAAATCTTTATACTCTCCATAAAAAGGACCGGTATTTTTTTCAGTGATGTAATATTCTCCTTCTGGTAATTTTAAGTCCCCTTCCTTTTGTTTGTGTCCGTTCGGATCCTGGCTCAAAGCAATCTCAAAATTCTTTAATTCTTTTCCCTTCACAAAAATCTTCATTTTGTAACTACTCTTCTTAGCTACAACCAGTGTATCATAATCAGAAGGCACTTTTGTTTTACGGTGCATCTCTACAAATTCTGAAGGATCATAGTAATGATCTTTTACCCATTGCACATCTTTTTCGTTGGAACTTGGCCAATAGGTTACTTCATAATCTTTCATATTGCTTTTCCTGATCTCGAAATGAAGATGTGAGGGATAAGAATTCTCACCGTTGCCAATAGTGCCGATTTGCTGACGTTTTTTTACAATGTCGCCTTTCTTTACTTTTATTTCGTTGAGATGCGCGTATAAAGAATAAACTGTTTTTACTCTCGCGTTTTCGATATAATGATGTTCGATATAAACCACATTACCCCATGGAGCACCATAGTTTTCTGCTGCAAGAACTTTTCCTTTTGCGGTTGAGTAAACTGGCTGCCCAAAATCTGTTTCTCCCCCACCTTTTCCGTTCCAGTCTTCACCGGTGTGAATTCCCAAACTGTATTTTTCTGCAGTGGACGTGGCAATGTACCAGCCATCGTGTTTCTTTTTTGTTTTTACATCCGTGTAAGAACCACCACCATCTCCATCACCGAAAGGATAAGAAAATCCATTGGCTAAAAGATTGTCGAACAACGACTCGAATGAAGCAGAATCTGTTCCATAATTTTCAGTCACATCTACTTCAGGAAGATCATTTTTTTGCTGACTGCAATTAAGAATGCCAAGGGTTAAAATGCTCAGCGATAAAATCAGGAGGATGCGTTTCATGTGTATACTTATAACAAAAGTATACGATATCGTTACTTTAAAAAGCCAAAATTATTTAAAGAATTACTTCAGATAGTTTGTTGTAGCCGCGATATCCTTTAATGCATCATATAATCTGTCGAGATCTTCCTGACTATTGAAAGCATTAATAGAATAACGGATAAATCTTAAATCGTCCTGGCGAAATACCGGAAGTTCAACTTTGTATTTATCATATAAATGCTGCTTCAATTTTTCAGGTTCTTTGCATTTTACAGGAATACTGAACATCTGCCCCAGGTATTCTTTTGTAAGAGGGCTCAAAGGTGCTGACCCAACGAGATCGCAGAAACGTTGAGCGTTTTTAATAACAAGATCCCTGCAATCGGAAGAAACTTTTTCCCAATTATTTTCTTTCATGAATTCCAAGGCCTTTGGAACAGTTAGAAACGCAGTGAAATCTCTTGTACCTTGTAACTGGTGATAATCGATGAATTTTGACGAAGAAGGAAACATGGCATCGTATCCCCAGCTGATGATCAGCGGGTCGAGCATATCCTGATATTCCTTTTTCACATACAAAAACGAACAGCCTTTGGGTGTCATCATCCACTTATGACAGGCACCGGTAAACATATCGGCGTTCAACTCAGTGAGATTAACAGGAATATGTCCCGGCACATGTGCGCCATCAACAAAGGTCATTATCCCTTTCGATTTAGCGATCTCACAGATTTCTTTTACCGGAAGAATTAACGCCGTTGAACTGGTGATATGATTTATGAAAATAAGTTTTGTTCTGCTGTTGCATCCTTTGAAAAAATCTTCAATGAGCTTTTCCTTTGATGTGATTGGGAAATTAATAGGCTGACGTACATATTTTGCCCCGGCCTTTTTGCAATAATAGCTCCAGGTTTTATCGCAGGCGCCGTATTCAATGTTTGTAGCAAGGACTTCATCCCCTGGGTTTAACTTCAGACTTTTAGCAAGAATGTTAACAGCGTACGATGGATTGGTAACGTATACCAGATCATCACCAGCGCATCCAACATACTTTCCTAGCGTATCGCGGGAATTTTTTAAATATTCATTTCCTCTCACGGTGATGAACTGAACAGGTTCACGCTCCATTTCCAGTTGCCATTTTTGATAATCTTCCATAATAGGCTTTGGTGTAGCGCCGAATGAACCGAAATTTAAAAACGCGACAGAAGGATCGAGATAGAATTGCGATTTGAGTTGTGTGTTTTGCATGAGTTAAAAGTATTAAATATTTTGATCGGGCGAGTACGATTTTTCGCAATCTGTGTTTTTACGCCACAGTCTTAGCAAGATTATCTTAAAATTTTTGAACAGGCAGGTTCTGGCATAGTTTTTATTATTATACAAATAACCAAAGCATTAAACGAGTTAGCCATGAAAGCAGCTTAGTTTCTTCTCGAAAGCTGTGTGTTGTTAGAACTTTGAACCATAACGGCACCTTATAACTAAGCATGGCAAAAAAGGTCACTCCGGAGTGGCCTTTTTTATTCTATCTTTGCGCAAAAATGAAAATCGATAAATATATTGGTCAGAACGGTTTTACTTCGAGAAGAAAAGCCTTTGTGCTTATTGAAGAAAAGCGCGTGACCGTAAACGGGAAAATAGCGAACTTCAGCACCAAAGTGAACAAAGGCGATGTGGTGATGATAGATGGTGAAAAGATCGAAGAGAAAGAATTTGTTCCGGTTTACATTGCCTATCACAAACCAAAAGGAATTATCTGCACAACCGAAAAAATCGAAAATAATATTGTAGACGCGATCAATTTTCCAGAGAAGATCTATCCCGTGGGGCGACTGGATAAAGACTCGGAAGGATTAATTTTACTGACAAATCACGGAGAACTCATTGACAAAATAGCTAACCCTGCTTTTGAACATGAAAAGGAATATATTGTGACTTTAAACATGCCTGTGCGTGAAAAATTTCTCAAAGAAATTTCAGAAGGAATTGAAATTATGGGCGAAATGACAAAACCTTGTAAAGTAGAAACCGTACCAGATACGAAGCGGCTTTTCAGGATCATTCTTACACAGGGAATGAACCGGCAGATCCGAAGAATGTGTAACGCTTATGATTACCAGGTGTTGAAATTGCAGCGTGTAAGAGTGATGCACATTGCCCTCGGTAAATTAAAAGTCGGAGAATGGAGATACCTCAGCGAGGAAGAGCTTAAACAATTATTTAAGGACCTGGAACAAACTTCGAAATAAATTACACCGTTTCTTTTCTTCCATCTGGATACAAGGTGTAACATTTTCCTTTTATGAAAACGTAAGCCGAGCCTTTTTGTTCGTCGAACTCCGATGAATAATCAAACTGACATGGAATAACCAGTTTACCTGTTGTATCGGCATAGCCCCAGGAACCTTTTTTTTCTTGCTTCACAGCAGCTCGTCCGCAATAAAAATCTTCGGCATCTGCATAGATGTAGCCACACACGGGTTTTCCCGTTTTATCAATGAAGGCCCACTGATCGTTTTTGCAAACCGGGGCAAAACCATTCCGGAATGACCCAGTGAAATCGAACTGCGGTTTAATCACAAATTTTCCTGTTCTATCGATGAAGCCGGTTTTGTTTTCACCCTCTTTCATATCATAAGGCACAGCAGAGGCAAGTCCTTCTGAAAAATCACCTGCATCTTCAAAGTCAACATTAAATGCTTTTTTATTGTCTTTAGTAATATAATAATCTTTTCCTCCTTCTGAAACGGCGCTTACACCTTCGTAAAATCCTCCGGCGTAAAAGTACTGTGGCTTAATTGCAATGGTTCCGTCGCGGTTAGCGAAGCCATACATTTCCTCTTTTTCAAAAGCAAATAATCCTTCCGTAGCGCTGAAAATATATGAGTATTCAGGCTTCATTACATACTCACCTCTGGAATTGATCAATCCTTTTTTATCATTTACCTGAACAATGGCCAATCCGTTTTCGAAATAATTTACTTTATCAAAGTTTGCTTTAATTACAATGATTCCATTTTCGTCTTTAAATCCTTCTTTACCATTCGCGTTGTAAATATCCCAATCATCGGGATTACCTGCTGTTTTAATTTCTTCTGCAATAGTTTCTTTTGTAGCTTCTTTGTTTATGTGAGTTATTGGTGCCTCATATTGAAAAACTTTTTCCTCTTTAAGAAGATCATCAATAGAAGTGGATTTTTTCTTTTCCTCCACATATGGTTTTGGAACCGAGCCTTGTTCTTCTTTGTCTTTTATTCCGAATAATCGCTTGAAAAAACTCATGAGGTATAAATTGAATTAAATTTATTAAAAATCAGTCAGGAAACAAATCCTTATCTGTGGAGTATATCAATGTTTTAACAATGAAAATACCCTCTTTGAGAAATTAAATTCTCATTACATAAAATGTTAAAACCTTAAGTGATTGATTTACATGAACGTGAATTTCCGGAACACTTTTTGAAATGAATATAGTAGAAATTACTTTGAACCACGCCGTAACGTGGATACTGGGCGGTCCGGGATAGCCTCTTGTAATTAGAACAAATTATATATCCTGTTTTATACTTTAAGTATGCGCAGGCCAGTAAAAGATAAATAGCACTAAAATATTTATCTTTTACTTTAAAGCCGGGTCCGTAAACCCGGCTTTGCTTTTAATAACAAAAGAATTCGGCTACTGGCACAGTATTATAATTAAAAAGTAATAAGAACCCCATAAAGAAGATCAGAGATCGCTTTAGGATTTAAAAACTAGAAATCATGAAAACGCCTGAACAATTTCCGGGAGAGGAAAACAAACATGAAACTACTTTTTCGTTGATAGACGGAATGGTAACAGTGCTGGAAGAAGAAGAATACCTGGAAGAGGAAGAGCACAAAAAGAAAGATGAAGAAGAAGCCGATAGCAGTCACTACAGTGTTGGTGGCGATAATGGCTGGTAATGGTATTATGCGTCTAAAATTTCTCGCAAAGTTTCGCGAAGATTTTCGCAAAGACACGCAAAGAAATAACTACTGCAAAATTTAATTTAAAACCCGTAATAAGAAATTGTTACGGGTTTTTTACTTTACTTCTTCGAGTCTTACTACTTTAATAAAGCGGCTTTTGTAATATGGTGATTCCGAATAATTACTGATAACAACACCTTTGTGTTTTTTCCCTGAAGAAGAATGAATGAACTGAACATCTTCCCCTTGTTCCGACAAAATAATTCCAACATGCCCGGGTCTCCGGTTCTTTGGTTTTGTTCCTGTGAAAACAATCACGTCTCCTTTCTTACAGGAATCCAGAGAAATTTTTCTCCCGAATTTCGTATAATCGATAGACGAACGCGGAACCTTTATGCCAAAATGATTAAAAACATAATAGACAAATCCTGAACAGTCGAATCCTTTGTTTGGTTCGCAGTTGGCGTATGTATATTTTGTTCCAACAAATTTTTTTGCAAAAGCAATGATAGAATCAGCAGGGACTTTAGGATCCTTTTGTGATGCGCAGGCAAGACTGAAGCAAACAAGGAATATGGAAAGCAATTTTCTCATACAATGAGTTCGCCGTTTACATCGGTGGTTAATGTTTCGCTCATATAATCCAGGAAGGGACGCATTTGTTTAAATGTATCACTGAGTTGCTTTACAAATTTATCACTGAGCACTTCGGCGTCGGAAAATTTTTTAATAAGCAGAAATTGTTTGTAACGCAACAGATCAATGGCTTCGTCGTTAGCATCAAAACCTTTTGGAGTTGTTTTTATTTTTTCGCCCTGCATTTCGCCAAATGTTTCTTTGAACTTTTTATTCTCCAGAATTTTTTTGATTCTTTTCGGATCATAGGAGAATTCGTCCCGGATACGTTTAAGGTCTTCGGGATTTGGTCCCCAGAAACCACATGCTGCAAAAGAATTTCCGGGCGATAAATGAAAATAGTAGGATCCTCTCCTCAGTTTTGTTGCCCTGCTGAAACTTCCTCCCCAATGTGTGTTGTAGGGTGTTTTATCTTTTGAGAAGCGAATGTCGCGGTAAATACGGTGCAGACTTTTTTTACCGCCTGGCGTTTCAATTACATCGTGTTTATTCATTTCGAGGAGCAAGGCGTCGGCAAAACGAATCACCTGTTCGTGTTCTTTTAGATAGCGTTCTTTATTGGCGTTGAACCAATCACGGTTGTTGTGTTTTTTAAGTTCCTTTAGAAAATCAAAACTGCTTTTTTGAAATATGTTCTTCATTGGTGACAAAGTTAAAGCTTCAATTCATACATTTTGTTTATATCCTGTTGATATCATCATAGTGGGAAAAATGTTTCGCAACATTGTGATGATAATACCTTAAAAATGTCTTAATCCTTGTGGTATAACTTCGTGGTACAGTTTTTGAAAGAACCATTTTACCACACGCCGACATCAACTACTTAAGTATAGATGGGATACGGTTAGTAAAAAGCATACTTGATAAAGAAATTTATCTGCAGGGGCCGGAAGCAATTCCGGCTCTTTGTATTATGAAGGATTTACTATTTTGTTTATAAGGTCCTTTAGCTGGGTCACTTCATTTTCCAAAGCAGAAACGCGTGCCTCCAATCCAGGAGATGATGATCTTGTATAAGATTCTTCAGAAGAATCATCTTCATCCATATTCACAGTATCTCCCAGTAAATGTGTGAAACGCGCCTCCTTTTGTCCGGGACGTTTTGAAAGTTCCGTAACAAAATTCGCTTCCATTAATTTATTCAATGCATCATGAACGCCTTCCAGTGAAGAGAATTCATGTAATCTGCCTGAATTGGTATTAAGCTCGCCAGGTGTTTGTGGTCCCCGTAAGAACAACAGGCATAGAATTGCGAGTTCGGCATTTGAAAGAGGATATACAGTTGTAAAATTATGTTTGTATTTAACCGCGCGGCTTGTTCCGCCAACAGCTGTTGCAACCAGGCTTCGGCTCTTTAAGCTGTGAATGGCGTTGATCACTGTTTCTTCACTATAATCTACAACAGGTTTTCGTGATGTTTTTTGATTACACGCTGCAGCAAGGGCATTCACTGTCATAGGATAATAATCGGGAGTAGTTTTACTTTTTTCCATAAGAGCTCCAAGAACGCGAAGTTCTTCAGCGTTTAAAACAGGTAATGTTCTTTCTGATTCCATTCTGTAAATTTAGATTATTTACGGGAGTTTGGAAACAACAGAGTTTTATTGCATTCTCTATGTTTTTTTACCACAGAGAAGCAGAGTTACAGAGGGATTGCGTTCTTTGCGGCTTCTTTGCGGTTAAACATGAAGGTTGCAAATAATGATCATTTCCCCACGAGGAATTTTTCGCATTCTGCAACACGACCAGTTGCATAGGTATCGTCGGTTTTGTGTTTCAACGCTTCTTCATATGCATGCTTTGCATCTTTGTAACGTTTTGTTTTAAAGTAATTATCTGCTTTCGTGATGATCTCTTTATAATGATTGGCTCCAATCACTTTTGGCATTCTGTACTTACTGCTTCCCTTGCTTTCATTAGATGTTCTGGTATCTTCGGCGGAAGTAGTTTCAGCGGCCACAATTGCTTTTGTTTCTTTCTTAGGTTCTGTTTTAGCTACAGCATTTTTATTTACCGATTTGTTAAACTGTTCCTTATCTTTTACTTTCTTTTCATCAATAGCCTTCTGATTAGCCGCTTTTGCCAATTCCTCCTGCCTAAGTTTTTCAAGCATAACAGCGTCTTCTTTGGCTTCTTTAGCCTTGATACATTGTTCCACCGATTTCATTCTTTCCTCAGGATAAAATTCTCCTGGTAAAAGATTCATCGCTTTCTGATAACATTCTTTCGCAAGCGCGCAGTTCTTCTTTTTAAGCGCATCGTCGCCCTGTTTATTGAAGTTGCAGAATTTTTCCATGACGGTAACTTCCGCATCATAGATTTTCGAAACAATATCCATCCCTTTAAAAGTTATGGCCTCGTCTTTATCAAAATTTTGTCCACCCGATTTATACTCCACCTTTACCAGTGGTTGGTCCAATCCTATATAATCTACGCCTTTAATTGGTTTAGCCATCATAAATCCGCCTATGCTAATGGTTGGTTTATAACTGTCTTTTCCAACGCTTTCGGGAACGCCTTTGGTTGACACTGCAAATTTTTTGGTATTACATCCGGCGTAAGTGATCACCAACATAAAATCGCCATTGGCGGGAACATCAATTTCAAAATTACCTTCGGCATCGGTTGTTGTCTGGCCAATAACTGCATCTCCTTTCTGAAGGGTCACCGCAGCGCCGTTAAGATTTTTTTCGGTTTTATCAGCACGGGTTGTTAAGCGCCATGAACGAAGCTCGACACGACTGCGCAGCTTTAAGGACCAGTCCTGCGCCTGAGTTATAAGGCCGAAGAAAATCATTGCAACAATGAAAAATTTTTTCATAACGCGATCGTGGGTTTACTATATAAATATAAAATTTTGAAACGAAGAATCATAGAATTTGTAGACAAAAGTCTGTTTTCCGGAGATATTTATGGAGCGGATATGAATCCGTTATAACGTGCGCGGTCCATTTCAAAGTCCATGTTTGATTCTGTGAAGGTTGTCTTTCTGGTTGACATGCTGTTGAGTATTCTTAAAATCGTTTTCATAATTGCTGGTTTTAATACTAGAACGTACGCACCAGCATATACCCTACCAGAAATTTAATTTCTTTAAAAATACTGTGAAACAGCGAAGATTACTTCGGAGAAGCTTTAAGCTTTTCTATTTCGGTGATCTTTGAACCAGCGTATTGATCTCCGGGTTTGTGATACAAGGCATCCTGATAAGCTGTTTTGGCTTCGTTATACCGTTTTGTTTTTAAGTAATTATCGCCTTTGGTGATGGCCTCCTTGTATTTATCCACGCCTAGAGTCTGAGGTGTTTTCCATTTCGCATCGCCCTTATCCATTTCGCCCTGTTCTTTGGCTTTAGCTTCAGCTTCCAGTCTTTTTTTCTCTTCCTTTTCCTCCCACGCTTTTTGTTTCTTTTCAGCTATGGCTTTTGCTTCGGCTTCATCTTCGGCTTTTGCTTTTGCCATTCCTTCTTTTTCTTTTTGTTCGCGTTCTTTACGTTCAGCTTCTTTCTCTTTACGCTTTGCTTCCGATTTCTCGTAATCGGCTTTCATTGCAGCTTCGTCTTCCGCTTTTGAGTTGGCCATACCTTCGCGTTGTTTCTTACGAATTTCTTCCTGCTCTTTTTCTTCCGGTGTTTTTTCTTTTATCTCTCCTGGTTTTATTTTAATTCCCTTACCATCGGGAGTTTGCGCTGTGAGGGCTTTTTCAGCAGCAGCTTTATCACGTGCTTCTTTTTGCTTCGCTAATTTTTCATCCTGCTCTTTTTTCTTTGCTGCTTTATCGGCATCTTCTTTTTCTTTGTCAAGTTTAATTGCTTCGGCGCGTTCCGCCATGGCTTTTTCTTTTGCTGCTTTATCGGCCGCTATTCTTTCGGCATTCGCTTTATCTCTTGCTTCTTTTTCTACAGCCTCTTTCGTGGCTTTTTCTGTTGCGGCCAGTTTTGCTGCTTCCGCTTTGTCCGCCGCCGCTTTTGCTTTCGCATCTGCTTCAGCCTTAGCTTTGGCGGATGCATCTGCCGCTGCTTTATCTTTGGCTACTTTATCTGCTTCCGCTTTTTCGATGGCAGCTTTATCCTTTGCGGCTTTTTCTTCAGCTGCTTTCTGTGCAATCACTTTGTCCGCCTCCGCTTTGGCAGCTTTGGCGGTCGCGTCTGCCTCCGCTTTTTCCGTTGCTGCTTTTGCCTTCGCCTCTGCTTCGGTCTTTGCTTTTTCGTCGGCTGCTTTTTTCGCAGCTTCTTTTTCGGCAAGCGCTTTTTCTGCAGCTAAC
This sequence comes from Bacteroidota bacterium, assembly GCA_021323535.1. Lineage (GTDB taxonomy): Bacteria > Bacteroidota > Bacteroidia > B-17B0 > Aurantibacillaceae > Aurantibacillus. The sequence goes on along the minus strand of JAJONO010000060.1, from coordinate 7,709 downwards.
TTATCGGCTTGTTCTTTGGCGGCTTTGGCAGTTGCATCGGCGGCGGCTTTTTCGGCATCCGCTTTGGCTTTCGCCTCTGCTTCGGCCTTAGCTTTGGCGACCGCGTCGGCAGCTGCTTTTTCTTTTGCAGCTTTGTCCGCCTCTGCTTTGGCAGCTTTGGCGGCCGCGTCAGCGAGTGCTTTTTCTTCAGCAGCTTTCTTGTCTGCTTCCGCTTTTTTAGCAGCGTCTTCTTTTTCTTTTAAACATAATCCCACTTTTGCAAGCTGAACAACCGGATATTGTTCGCCAGGAATAATTGAGATAGCTTTTTCGTAAAGTTGTTTCGCGAGCGGACAATCAGGTTTTGCCAATGCCACATCTCCCGCTTTATTGGTTGAGCAGAAATTATTGATAAGTATATCCTCTGCTCCGTAAATTTTAGTACAGATGGCTAATCCCTGTTCTGTAAAATCTTCATTATCATCAAATGCCTTTTTCTTTGGCGTCCATTCCACTTTAATAAGTGGCGATTTCAGACCTGAATAATCAATTCCGGGGAAAGGCTTTACCATAATAAAACCACCTGTAATGCGGAAGGTAGGATTAAAACGATCCGTGATCATTTCCTGCGGAACATTGCGGGTATCCACAATCATGCTTTTAGCATTACAACCCGCTAATGAAACTTTTAAAATAAACTCGTCGTTGGCCGGAACATTGATCTCAAATTCGCCATCGCCATTGCTTGTTGTCTGGGCAATTACAGAGCTTCCTTTGTAAAGTACCACAGAGGCGCCACCTACAGGACCTTCATCTTTATCGGCCTTACTGGTCAGTTTCCATGTTCTTAAAAAAACATTACTGCTTAGTTTTAATGTCCATGGTTCCTGTGCAATACCGCTTAAAAAAGAAAATATGGCAATTATGGCGATAAATTTTTTCATGACTGAGGCGAGATAAATTCCATTTAAAATTAGGAAAAATTCCTTTAGAAGCCTCTTAAAAATACAGGATGTTAAAAAGCTTCTTATAACACATCTATAAGCTCAATCTCGAAGATAAGCACAGAATTAGCGGGAATCTTACCGGTGGCCTGAGAGCCGTAACCAAGCGCGGAAGGAATAAGCAGGTATCCTTTCCCTCCTTCTTTAAAATAGGGAATTCCTTCCTGCCAGCCTTTAATTACAGAATTAAGACTGAAGGTGGCGCCCTGTTGTGAACTCTGATCAAAAACGGTTCCGTCTGGAAGTGTACCGGTATATTTTACTTTTACCGTAGATGAAGAAGAGGGTTGAGTGCCGGTGCCTGGTGATTGAATAAAATAATATAACCCCGAGCCCGTGGATTGAGCATTCCATCCGTAACGTGTAATATGGTCCCTGATGATATAATCGTCTTCTTCGGCCTGTGAAGATATCTTTTTCTTATTACAGCCGGCTAAGGCAAGAATAGCAAGAAGTATTGGGATATAAATTCTCATTTTGACAGAAGCAAATATAGAGATTTTAAAGCACCATATCAGACCCTTCGCTGCTCATTTCTTAAAAAAAGCCAATTCGGTTGAACCTTCCTTCATCTTACTCATATTAGCATTTAGAAACAACCTCAACAAGATGAAACATTTATTATCATTATTTGTTATTTGCGCGTGCATTCAGCTCCGGGCGCAAAAGCCGGAAAAAATTTATCCGAACGCGCGCGAGCATAAAAGCATTTCGTATCTGAAGGAACAATCCGAAGCCTGGAAGAAAGTAACGGACCAGGAGCCGAAAAATGCAGCTGCGTGGTACAATTACTATTATGCTAATCGTAACCTTCGTTTTAACGACACAACAGATAAGCGAAGCATGGATGAAAAGAACGCGGCCATCAATAAAATTATTGATGATATGCAGAAAAATGTTCCCAACAGCTACGAGTTCAATCTTGCCAAATGGCAGAATGGCGGCTGGGACATGAAACTTTTACCTTATCTGAAAAAGGCCCAGGAACTTGGTCCCGACAGAACCGAGCACGTTGATTATTCGATCGTGTTAAGTGAAATTGAAGGTAAAACCGACGACCGCGATCTGTATAGCAGAAAAAAGTTTGAAGCGGGGCAAATTTCCGCCGGCATGGCGTATTACAACTACAACGTTATTATGGGACTTGCCTCCAACGCTATTATTCTTACCGGCGGCGATAACGACACTTACCCGGTATGGTACCTGCAATCGAAAGGAATCAGGAAGGACATCCAGATCGTGCATGTGCAGCTTCTTCAGTTACCCGAATACCAGGACGCTGTATTTAAACGCCTGGGTATTGAAAAATGGAAATTCTACGAAGGAAAAAATAAAGATTCCGCAAAGAGTTCTCACAAAAAATTTAAGATGGAGATCATTGAACACATCGCGAAGAACAAAAAAAATTGTCCGGTTTATCTTGCTCTTACTGTAGCGCATCATGGATTTACAGAAAAGATCAGCGACAAATTGTACCTCACCGGCCTAGCTTATCAGTTCAGCAACGAACCTGTAGACAACATGGCCATCATGAAGCGCAACTTTGAAAAAAACTACGCCATGGACTATCTTGAAAATGCGTTTTACGAAGACATTTCCCCGGGATTGGTAAACATGGTTAACGGCAATTATGTGGTGCCAATGCTGAAATTATTTGATCATTATAAAACCGCCGGGGAGAAACAAAAGGAAGAATGGATAAAACAGAAATTATTAGCTATAAGTAAGGGAAACCCCGATGAGCAAAAAATAATAAAACATCTGGAATAGACTCAGAACTTGTCAGCACCGCACAACATACTATCGCCGGACAGCGATGAGCACTTGATGGTACAGGCCGCAAAGGGTGATAAAAAAGCTTTTGAGGGTCTGTATCATCGCTATTTTGATAAACTCGTTCGGTTTGCCTACGGTTTTATGAACGATACTCAGCGCTCAGAGGACATTGTACAGGAAGTATTTGTGAAGATCATAGAAAAACCCCAACTGTTTGATGTTACCCGCAAATTCTCCACCTGGGTATACATTGTTACCGGCAATGAATGTAAACAGCAACTGATGAAAGAACAGAACAGGTTAAGATTGATAAAAGAAAATGTAGCGCCGAAAATGGCAAAGAGCTCACACATGCATCACACTTCGGACCATAACCGCTTAAAAGAAAAACTGAATACCATTTATGAAGCGCTTACCGAAAAACAAAAACAAATATACACGCTGCGATTTGAACAGGAGCTTAGCATACGCGAAATAGGAGCCATTGTTGGTTCACCGGAGGGCTCGGTAAAATCGGGTATTTATTACTTATTAAAAAAATTATCTGAACAATTAAGAGATTACACAAATGAAAAATAACCCTGAAGAAATTCCATCGGAAGTATTTGACTGGATGCAACAGAACAGCTTTGAAACACTGAATAACGTGCAGCAGGATATTGTGCTCAGGCATTTCTCAAAAGAGGAATACAATGAATTTTATTTCATCCGGAATGAAGTAAAACAGAATGAAACCCTGCCGTGGAGCGATAACAAAGAACGTGTCGCGATAGATCTGTTGGATCGTTTTGACGAAAAACATAACGTAAAAGATCTTCGTAAAAACATTTTAAACAGCCAGGTTGTTTTCTGGAAAGCCGCCGCGGTCTTCGTTTTTTTTCTTACAGCTCTTTCTTATGCTTATGTGATGAAAAAACCAGGAGAGATGATCTCAAAATCCACCATACTTACCGACACCGTGTATGTAACTAAAGAGATGAAATCTTCTCCTGAAAAAATTCACGATACGGTTTACATTTATAAAACAGCCAAAGAAAAAAGAAGCAAGGCGCAAAAAGAATACAACAGAGGTGTTGTTAGTGGAAGCATCATTGACGAAGAATATGATGAAATGGAAGTGCTGCCCGTAAGCGAACTGGAGAATGAATTGAACGGACATAAAAATAACAGCAGCAAAGATGATAGCCTTACAAAGAATTATTCGCTGATAACCTTGTAGATCATGTTCGACCCCTGCAAAACTTCAGCACGCTGGCCGGGTCGGTTTGCATTGCAAATGCATTGCTATACAGGTTTGACTCCTATTGAACCAGTCTTTGGAATTACTTAAAAGTATTGAGCCATTCTCTTGCAGTGGCTTCTGTTTCGAACATTTTTAAGGGAACGCTGTTCTTATAGAAGGCATTGAAAAAATTAACTGTTAATCGTATGGGAAGTGATTTTGTAATAACAGCTGAAGCCCGGAAAAAGTGATGTTTATTGGCGCTAACATATTTTCTGGCTTCAGGGCTCATTAATGCTCTTTCGGGCGCTTCCACAAGTTGCAAAGCTTTATTGTGCGGCCCGAATCCAAGTCTTGTATATGCTTCAAAATAAGAAGTCACCTCTTCAAGACCAATATCAGCATCATCCTTCACATGCAAGATCACGAATCCGTGCTCATCGATCCAGATTTCACTGCTGCCGATTACTATTTTTCTTTCGGTTATCATTCGACCTATCTTAAATATAGACAAATTTTTCAAAAAAACAGGATATTCTGAATGTTATTTCACTTCAAATCATACATATGTTTGAGTTTTGCTGTTTCTAACCAACCATTAAAAGTGGGAACATGGGCAACGAGCGATCGTTTACCTGAATTAAGCGGATCTCACCTGAACGCATCGAGCCATTTTCTGGCTGCATCCTCAGTACCGAACATCTTAAACGGCACTTCGCTTTTATAAAATGAATTAAAGAAATTGACAAGAAGGCGGATACTAAGTGAATTGCTTATTACCGCTGAAGCCTTAAAATAATCTTTACCGTGAACGCTGGCATATTTCCTGCCTTCAGGACTCATTTGCGCATTATCTCCCGGATTAATAAGTTGCAGAACCCTGTTGTCAGGGCCGATTCCTAACCGGCGATAGGTATTAAAGCATTCCGTTACTTCTTCAAGGCTAATTTCCTCCTCTTCGCCAATAGCAAGAATCAGGATTCCGGTTTCATCGATCCATATCTCGCTACCTCCAACCCTTATCTTGTCCTTTTTAATCAGCATTTATATGTAACTAATTTAGGAAAATTTACCGGAAAGAAAAATTGCTTACGGTTTTCTTTTATAATGAATGAGCCAATTAGATTTCCAGTTCTTATCGTCGGCACTGCTTTGCCAGTTCCAGTCAAAACTATCCTGTTTTATATTGTAAAATATCATTCGCATATTAATGGATTTACCATTCTTCAGCTTTTTTTCGGCGAGTTGAAGAATAACCTTATCTCCTTCTTTCCCGCCAATAAAAGTAAGATAAGCCCCAGAATCATCTACCCAGGTTTGTTTCCACACTTTTTTAATAGTATCGAACATGCTCCAGCTTCTTCCATTGAACGAACCGTCGTTGAACCTGAAGTTTTCTTCCACTACTAAATCTTTTAGTGTTTTTGTAATGGTGTTTGTTCCCTGCGCGGTATCGCCTTTCCAATATGCATCCCAGGATCCGATCCAGAAGTCGAATGTGTGTTTGTTGGATTGAGCATTGAAATCTATTGACATAAAAACTAAAGCTAAGATTATAAATTTTACTTTCATGAGTAGTGATTTTGCTTCTATCAAATTTAATTTTTATAAAAAAGAACAACAATCCCTTTTAGGGGGATAAAAAACCGATGGATCCATAAATTTTCCCCACAAAAATTCTTCTCATTCTGTTCAATCGCGTTTTTTATCCGACTGCGAACATCAATAACGGCGCAGCTTGCGACGCAGCTAAAGCTGGAAGCGATACGTAGTCTAAGGAAATCAGACGGGGAGAACATGTTATCTGTCTAAAAATAAGTACAAGTGAGCGAAATAGAATTTGGCTTTTTTTAAGAACAGATAATACACAACCTATTGCTATAAAAGCTTTTAGAACAATTGTGAAAAAAAGATAAAGAGTTAAACATCCGTGTTTTTACTGAGTCAAATTCGCATGCGAGTATGTACCTTTGTAAAACAACCACACAAGACATGACCTTATCTGAATTTAATAACCTTGAAATGAGCAAAAAATCTGACCTGGTGTGGGAATGGGGTTATTTTGTGAGCGCCCGCAAATCGGGAGAACACAACATCGCACTTTTTCTTATAGGTGACTTTTTTGCTGAAGTTTTTATTTCCATTTCTGCAAATAAAACAGAAATGATCAATGGCCTATCTCATTCTCAACTTCACAGTGATTTCATTGATGCAGTGAAGAAAGACGATCCATTCATTAAAGCGGTTTCTTTTTTCGCGAAAGCACCGTTTACAAAAGCAGCATAATATTATTTTTTAAACTGTATTTTAAGAGCCTTCCATCCGGGAGGCTTTTTTATTGGACACAATTTTATCAAAAATCTTACATGTGTATTGATTTAGCGCAAGCGAACTGGTTAACGCGCCATTGACCACGTAATTTTGTACTATAATAACACGCATTTATGACTTTGAATGAATTTAATAAGATGACTCTGGCAAGAAAACAAGACCTTATTTGGGAATGGGGTTATTACTTAACGAATTGCCGATATGGTAATTACAATATTGTAATTTTTTCGATAGGAGATTATTTTGTTGAAGCCTGCATGAACATTTCCGAAAATAAAGCCGAGCGTGTAAAAGCAGTAAAACTTGAAGAGTTACACAACGACTATATAGCCGCTATTAGCAGAGACAAACCTTTTATGCGACCTTTCCTTGCAAAGAACAGAGATATTACGCTAAAAGCAGCTTAAACCTACTAAAACAACCCCCTGACCTGGTTGCCACCCGGGCAACTACAAGAGCAGAACATCGCCAGAAACGGCGGTGTTTTTGTTTTTAATCCCGAATTTCCTGAAGTCTAACCGCAAAGGCCCAATGATCACGCAAAGTCCGCAATAACAAATAGCCTCTCTTGCGGATTTCTTTGCGTCTTTGCAGTTATTTAACCGGAGTTATCTGATCAGTTCGGAAAGAAATAAAAATTATCTCCTTCAATGATTCCGAAATTAGCCGAAACAAGTTTGTTGTTCTCAAAATAGCAATCGAGACCCGCGCTGTCGAAACTTACCCGTTTTTCGCCCCACTCATGCACTTCGGTATCGCTTAATCCGTATCCGTTCTGTTTCATAAGCTCCACAAGTTCTTTTTCCCGGAGGGTAAAGAGTGGTGTGTTAAAGAGAAGTGCATCGCGGTTATCGAGTTCTACGCTGCAGAAAGTCTTGTTTCTTGAATTATCAAAGAAAAGAGAAAAGCCCAGATCCCAATAATGGTAAACGGTTGAAGACGTATTGAGGATCTCGTCCTCAAGCGCCTGTATTTCTTCTGGCTCGCCAAAAACTTTCTTCACGCCTTCTATGGTTTCACCAAAGTTCACGTTACAGAAGCCTTTGAGCAGCTTTATTTCGGGGATTATCAGCATGAATGCACTAAAATAAAAAACTGTTGTAGAAAAATGTAAAATAAAGTCCAAAAAATAGGCAAAAAATATTTTGCGGGGCAATAAAATGCTGTTATATTTGCACTCCGATTTTAAAAAGTCGGTCCGCATACGAAATGTCTCCTTTAAAAAGAGACGATTCTTATGAAAAAGTGTAACCCACTAGTATTTTTAATACTGTGGAGAATAAAATCCGCCTTTGCACAAGGCTTCGGCGGATAAAAGATTCCGTAGCTCAGCAGGTAGAGCATTACACTTTTAATGTAAGGGTCCTGGGTTCGAATCCCAGCGGGATCACGATGAG
>JAJONO010000059.1 GCA_021323535.1 Bacteroidota bacterium | reverse complement strand
TTCATGAACATAGACGAAGCCGTATAATCTTCCTGGAAAAAGTAAGGCGAGAATCCGTAACGGGCATTTAGCTCCATGAAAAAACTTCCACGCGATTTGTTTAAACTGTTCTTCTGCCAGCCAAGGCTAACATTCAATCCTGAATTCACGTTCTTATAGAATAATTTATTCTTGAATTGTAAATCTACTTCGTCGGTTTTTACTTTACCACTGTTATCGCTAATAGTTAACGTGGCCGGTAACATATAACGGAAATGATAACCAAACATTAAGTACGGACTAAACAAACTGTTGTTCTCTCTACGGAACGAAAATTTTACCTGGAGAGGAATATTAATTTCGTGAGCGAATATACTGTGATCGTATCTGAATTCTTTATCGTACAACTGTAAACTATCGGGCAGAAAATAATACGATTTGTAACCATAGGAATAGAAAAAATAATCGGCGCCAAACAAAAAGAAGAATTTAAAATTACGGTCGCAACGCACTTCTTTTCTAAAGCCCGCCATGGCGCTCATTTTAGATACCGCACTCTGCGCATGGTTTTTATTTAACTGATAAAAGCCATACGATGGCCCGAATAAAAAACGCATGCCTGCTCCCATGGTTCTTGGCGGAGGAACATGGCAAAACAGATTCAATGAGAATAAAACGAAGAAGAATAAAACACTATGTTTTACTTTGATCATGCACCGGTCTTGCGATTTACGTTTGTAGCCGAAGCCTGCACAGTAGGCATAATAATAAGATCATTAATATTTACATGCGCTGGTCTGTTGGCCACCCAATAAATAGTTTCGGCAATGTCCTGCGGCGTTAATGGTTGCATACCCATGTATACTTTTTTAGCACGGTCTTCATCGCCATCAAATCTAACCACGCTGAATTCAGTTTCTACCATGCCAGGATTAATTGCGGTGACTTTAATATTATGATGCAGCAAATCAATTCTCATTCCTTTGTTCAACGCATCAACAGCATGTTTGGTGGCGCAATATACATTTCCGTTGGCGTAAACTTCTTTTCCGGCAATGGAACCAATATTAATGATGTGTCCCTTTTGTTGTTTGATCATAAGGTTAGACACGATCCTGGAAATGTAAAGCAAGCCTTTAATATTTGTATCTATCATTCTTTCCCAATGATCGAGACTTCCTTCCTGGAAAGAAGATAATCCTGCGGCGAGTCCGGCGTTGTTTACGAGGATATCTATCTTTTTATTTTCTTCAGAGAGAGAAGCCATTGCTGTTTCGGTTTCGTTCAAGTTTCTAATATCAAAACACAGCGCAGTAATTTTTATTTTGAAATTTTTTTCTAGAGAAGATTTTAATTCGTCGAGACGTTCTTTTCTTCTTCCGGTAATGATGAGATCGTAACCGTTTCTTGCAAATATTTCAGCGGTGCTTTTTCCAATTCCGGAAGTTGCTCCCGTAACAAGTACTAACATAATTAATCTTTTTTAGCCAGCTTACTGTGGCTGCGTCCGTAAATAAAATAAATAACTAAACCAATAATGAGCCACACCATAAAGTACAACCAGTTTTTAGGGCCAAGTTGCGACAGCATGTAAAAGCAACATATTAATCCGAGTGAAGGAATAAGAGAAAAACTAAAGCGGAATGCCATAACTGCAAACACCGCAAATCCAATAATGAAACTATATACTGGAATCTTAGATAAGAAAGCAGAAAAGGATTCGAATGTTGTGTAATACTGCAGAATAGCTTTTCCTTCTTCGGTTACAAAAAGTAAAATAATGGTAAGGATAAACATAGCAGGGACAATGAATTTAGAATTTACATAAGGCGTTTTAAATTTGGAAGGAGGGGCAGTAGGATCCATTCTTAATTTTAAAACTCCGCCGCATACCAAACAAAAAGCAAATAATGTTCCGGCCGAACAAATGTCTGTCACCATATTAATGTCTACAAAGAAAATGGGAATTGCCACTAACAAACCTGTTACAATAGTAGAGAAAGAAGGTGTTTTGTATTTCGGGTGAATTTTAGCGAACCGTTTTGGTAATAATCCGTCGCGACTCATGCTCATCCAGATACGTGGTTGCCCGAGTTGAAACACGAGCATTACACTGGCCATGGCCACTACGGCACTGGCTGCAATTACACTGCTTAACCAGCTTACACTTTTTACTTTTTCGAAAACGTAGGCGAGAGGATCGGCGTTTCCGGCCAATTCAGAGTAATGAACCATTCCGGTGATCACTAAAGCAATGGCAACATAAAGAACGGTACAGATAATGATGGAGTATAAAATCCCTCTTGGCAAATCGCGTTGTGGATTGCGACATTCTTCGGCGGTTGTTGAGATGGCATCAAAACCAATGTATGCAAAGAACACGGCAGAGATTCCTTTCAATAATCCGCCAACACCATTGGGCATAAACGGATCCCAGTTTTTTGTGTCAATGAAAAACGCGCCAACAAAAATTACAAGTAATACAACAACAATCTTAATTAACACCATTGCATTACTTGCGTTACGGCTTTCCTTAATACCGCGGTAAACCAAAATAGTAATTAAAACATTGATGATAAGAGCCGGCATATCGAAAATAATTCTCATGCCAAAAAGTTGCGGCGCGCTGCCCCATGCAAGAAAGCCTTCTACTAATCCTTTTGTTTCATTGCTGGCCCGTATGCTTTCAAGCGTTGAGCCTGAGGCCAGTAGCCCTGATACTTCGCCGTAATTATGTTTTGCAGTAAAGTAATCGAGGCACAACCATTCATTTACCTGGTATTGGGAGGAGCTTGAGATGAGCGAAGTAAAATAATCGCTCCACGAAATGGCCACCGTTACATTACCAATGGCATATTCCATAATAAGGGCCCAGCCTATGATCCAGGCAAAGAGCTCTCCAAAGGCAACATAGCTGTAAGTATATGCGCTTCCGCTTACGGGAATAAGCGAAGCAAATTCTGCATAAGCAAATGCGGCGAAGCTGCAAGCTAAAGCGGTGAATATAAAAAGAAAGATAACTCCTGGTCCGCCATCTGCACTTGCTTTACCAATGGTAGAAAAAATTCCGGCGCCGATAATGGCTGCAATTCCGAACGCTGTTAAATCACGAACTCCTAAATGTTTTGCCAACGAACCATGATGACTTTCGTTTTCGGCGTTCTTTAAAATATCTTCAATTGATTTTTTTCTGAATAAACTCATAAGGCTTTTAAGTCCTTTTTAAAGATACAACTTGTAGTGGAATTGGCAAAAGTTCATTTGGCAGTACTTTGCAAAAGTACCTTTTACGAAGCCTGAGGGCACTTCGCCAAAGTCCAAATAGGGCTGCCTATGTACTTTGGCGAAGTACATAGTTTGTTATTTACTTTTGCGAAGCCCCGGATAATAATACAAGGCCGAAATTATAAGAAACAAAGCCGCCGGACTACGATACCTCATAATGGCGCCGCTGTTAGGAGTTGTAAATCCTATAATAATGAAAACGATGAGGCCAAACGCCAGGAAGATAATTGCAGGGAACCTGTCTTTCTTTTGTAAGACGATTCCTATAATGGTTATAAGGACAGAAAGAATTAATAAGAGGTTTTCGGTTGAAGCAAATAGCTGCATGATTCCTTTTGCATTGAAGAAAAAAGGATGAAAAAGCGTGTAATACAAACTTCGGGCAGAAATTAGAAAAAGATTGTGCGATCCCTGAACAACATCGATGCTTGACCCCGCCTTTGGGAGTTTATACACGAGCGAATAAGTAGTTATGGCATCTGTATTCGATTTACAAAATAATGTATCCTGCTGATGAGAATGTTCCCAATACGTATACGAAACGCCGGGTTTTATTCTGAAATAATTTGGTTTCTCCACCACACGCTCAACAAAAGTTGTATCATAAGGAACACGAACAAACTTAACGCTGTCGAGAAGAAAAATTCCCCCGGTGGAAAGATCTTTGAATTCCATCTCTCTTTTAAAACCGGCGGATATCAATGTTTTTTTCTTAATGAGAATGGCGCCGTAATTTAAAGCGACAGAGAAAATAACAAGCGCAGTAAAAAATATCAATGCCTTAAACAGGAAGGTTGAATTGTAAATCATCCAGAATAAAGAAAAGAATATAACAGAGAAGAAGAGAATGTAAGGTTTGAGTAATAAAGAAATAAAAAACAGAAAGAGGAAGAAGACGGTGGAGCGGAGATTTCGTTGCGATGAAAATAATTTTCTTGTATAAAAAAGGGTTAATCCGAAAAAGAAAATGGTGATTCCTTCTTTTAATAAACCGCCTGTATATAACCAGAGTGTGGGAAACAGTGCGAGGACGAGAAAAAAGAGGATTTCTTTATTTTCAAAGAACTGTTTAAAGGTCCGATAAATGAAAAACAATCCTGTAAAACTTAAAAAGCAAGAGAACAGGGCATGAACAAAATAAGATTTAAAAGCAATGAAATGTAATAATGAATGAATGCGGATCACTACGCGGTTATCATTATAGAAAAAATCTTTTACCTGTCCGTTCGACCAGTTATGTGTCGTATCAATACACGTCTTAAAGAAGTAAGAGCCTTCGGAATCGTCCTGCAAACCGAAAAGCATTTTCATGTATTCACCAACGTTCTTGTAGGCAAGATCATTTAAGATAACAGAATCGTGATAGAACTTTCCGGCGTCGAGGTTGTCTATTCCACCATACATGTATTTAAAGAAAAGAAAGAATGCAGGAACGGCTGCTGCTTTTAAAATAAAAACAAACGTAAGCGTTGGCTTGGAAAGCGATTTATCATTAAACAAACCAAAGAATCCATTGTAGAAAATGAAAAAACAAAATACAATGGCGTATATGATGAATGCAATCACCCAGGATATTTTTCAAAGGGTTTTATTTCCATGAAACGTTCCGGGGTGGAAAGTGGCGTAAAGCCAAATTGTTTATACAGTTCGTGAGCGTCTCTTGTGGCAAGCATAAATCTTCTGTAATCTTTAAAACCGGGATAATCCATAATGAATTTCATTAACTCTTTCGACAATCCTTTTCCTCTGTAAGGTTCCAGAATAAAAACATCGGCAAGGTATCCAAAACTTGAATGGTCGGTGATAACACGTGCAAAGCCAATTTGCTTGCTGTTATGATAAACGCCGAAGCACACGCTGCCATCAATACTTTTCTTTACTCTTTCAAAAGGAATGTTTTGGGCCCAGTAACTTTCTTTGCTCAGGTAAGTATGAATTAAATCCACATCAAGCCTGGATTTATCGTCGCTGATCAAAAACTCATTTATGTGTTTCTGTTCAGGCATTATCAACCACCACTAATTGTTTTGTTTTATTGTCGAAAGTGAAACGCGTAATCTTTGTCACCTTAAACGGCTCCAGATCAAAAAGGAGTACCCAGCTATTTTCTTTTTCAAGATAACGAAGAATTTTTGAGCCTTCTGATTTTAACAATCCGAGTTGTGGATGCCACAGAATATCTTCGTTGGTTGAATTATATTCCGCGTATTTCGACGCTTTCTGCAACACGCAATTATACCTGTAAAACGAAACTTTTGAGCTGTCTTTTATTCCGTAAATAAATTCGTTGCGGTTAATAGCTTTAAATCCTCTTACAGGGGAGCTTGCAATGAAATTGTCTTTACCTGTTTTTAAACTTAATGATCTTAAGGAGTGTGGCGATGTGAGTTTGTAATAAAGTACGGTGTCTTCGTTCAGAAATGTAAAATATCCTACCGAGTCCATTTTTGAAATAGCTTTGTCTTCAAACTTCGTTTTATGATCGGGGTAAATTGTTGTTGAAGCAGTTTTTAATCCTATTGGTAAAATGATCTGTGAGCTATCGCTTAACACCACCACACTTGCCAGGTTTTTTTTATCTGCCATAATGGTTGGCGAATATTCACTTTCTCTTGTTTTTGTAAACTGAATACTTTTTTTACCACCGATGTTGTAGAGATAAATATCAGCCTGATTATCGTCTCTTGTGCTAACGTAATAAATGGTTTTGCCGTCTTCGGAGAAACATGGCTGATTGTCGTAGCCAATTCTTTTCGTGATATTCTCACCTTTTTCTACGGAGTAAATTCCTTTTTCGTTTTTGAGGGAGAACAGCCACAGGTCGGTATTTGGTAATTGCGCAAAACCGGCGTTCGTCACCAGCAAACAAAGAAGGATCTTATTCCACATTTGGTGTTTCGGCAATTAAGGGTGACTTGAAGAAATATTTTCGGTAAATTAAAAAGACAAGATAACCAAACAGCAATCCATCGAGGGTTCCTACAAACACATCGCTTGGATAATGCGCCCCCACGTACATTCTACTGTAAATGATCACGAAGGGAATTAAGAAATACAGAAAACGTAATTTCCTGTAAACCCAACTAGCTGCAAGAAATAGAAATGTGGTAACGCCAATGGTGTTAGCCGCGTGACTACTGAAAAAACCGTATTGCCCCCCGCGGTAATCGTGTACAATATGAAGCTTATCTTTTAATTCGAGATTATGTGTAGGGCGATAACGTTTTACCATATGTTTAACACCGTTGCTGCTTAAATCGGTACACGCGATAACAATACCACAACAAAGTACCAGAGCTACAGTGTTACGTAACTGGTAGCGCCTGTAATAAAAGTAAACCAGTAAAAGCCCGAACGGCAGCAACACCCATATTTCGCTGAACTGCCACATGAGCATGTCAAAGAATTCGTTGTGCATGGAGTTAATCTTCACCAGCAATTCACGATCATATATCTCTAAAGAATTATCCATCATTTAAAAGTAAATAAATTTTAAACTAAATGCTAAGTTTTTTATCAAACCCGTTTTTTTGGGCCCACAAAGAGATTGATCCAGATGAGCCTCGATTTCCTGTAAATGACAGGCATCAGCACAAAAACGAGTATTGAAAATGAGATCAGGAAATACCAGATGTCGAGTTTCAAAAGAACAACCGTTAAAAGAAAAAGTGAAATCCCGAGAAATACCGTTAGTCCGTAACTGGCGTACATGGCCCCGTAATAAAAGCCTGGCTCGCGTGAGAAACTCTCACCACATGCAGAACAGGTGTCGTGCATTTGTGAAAACCGTTTTAAGTGATAAGGATTATTGTCAATGAAGAAGTCTCCTTTCTGACAACACGGACATTTGTTGAACCAGATAGAATATAAACGAGTGCCTTTAAACATTAAGAACGGTTTATGATTTGCTGCAGGCTGTAGCGCAGGTTTCAACTCCTGTTTTAGCAATGGCTCCAAAGCCTCCGAGTACATTTACAAGATTGTGGTAACCGTTAGCTTTCAAAATACTTGCAGCAATTACACTGCGGTATCCGCCAGCGCAATTCACATAATATTTTTTGTTTTGATCCACTTCGCCCATCCAATCGAAAATATAATCTAAAGGTTTGTTAATGGCTTCCGATAAATGATTAGCATCATATTCGCCCGGCTTTCTTACATCGAGCGTTGAAATTCCTTTTTTGTAAAGATCAACATATTGGTCGGCGGTTACATTTTCAATTGTAGCAATTTCTTTACCTGAAGTTTTCCATGCATCAAATCCACCTTTAAGGTAACCAATAGAATTATCGTAACCCACACGGCTTAGTCGCATTACTGTTTCTTCTTCTCTTCCAACTGGAGCTACAATTAATAAAGGAAAAGTAATATCATGAATTACGGTTCCTACCCAGGGAGCAAATTGTCCGTCGAGGCCAATGTATAATGAACCAGGAATATGCCCGGCAGCAAACTCTTCAGGCTTTCTAACGTCGAGCACAATTGGTTTCATGTTTGCTCTTACTTCTTCAAACGTTGCAATATCCAAAGCGTTGGCTCCGGCCTGCATCACATCGCTAAAGTTTTTGTATCCGTCCTTATTCAGTAAAGCGTTTTTAGCAAAGTATTGTGGAGCGGGCGCAATGCCTGTAGTCAATTCTTTTACGAAGTCTTGTTTCGAGAGATTCTGAAGCGCGTAGTTTACTTTTTTCTGATTACCGAGCGTATCAAAGGTTTCCTTACTCATATTTTTTCCGCAGGCAGAACCAGCACCGTGAGCAGGATAAACAATTACATCATCAGGAAGCGTCATTATCTTTTTACGGAGAGAATCGTATAACATTCCTGCAAGGTCTTCCTGTGTAAGATCTGATTTAATGGCTAAATCGGGGCGACCAACATCTCCAATGAATAAAGTATCTCCTGAAAAAATGCAATGAGGTTTCCCGTTTTCATCAAGAAGTAAATAAGTACTCGATTCGAGTGTGTGCCCGGGTGTATGAAGAACCCTAAGCGTTAAACCACCTATTTTAAATTCTTCATTATCTTTTGCAATGTAACTGTCATAATTTGTTTTTGCATCGGGACCAAATACAATTTTAGCGCCGGTTGCTTTAGCAAGATCTACGTGTCCGCTTACAAAATCGGCATGGAAATGAGTTTCAAAAATATATTTTAAAGTATCGTTGTTTTGTTTCAGTAAATCTGTGTAAGGACGTGTTTCGCGTAGCGGATCAATAATGGCAGCTTCGCCGTTATGCGAGATATAATAGGCTCCCTGGGCCAGGCAATTGGTGTAAAGTTGTTTTACATTCATAGGATAAAGTTACGAAGTTAATCTTGGTTTTAAGTGAAATATTTAGCGGTATTCTTGGATTTCTTTAGTAATTTTAACGTCAGTCTAGGATTTGATTTAAGTGGAATTCGTCGCCCTGAGCGCAATCAAAGGGAGACAAGATTCTAGAATCAGGAACAAGACTAGTGACTACAATCTAATGACTAACGACTTATTATGACAAAAATAGAATCCTCTAAAGCGCCTGAGCCGGTTGGCTTGTATCCTCACGCACGCCGTGTGGGCAATTTTCTTTTCCTGAGTGGTGTTGGTCCCCGCGAACGTGGCACCAAAAAAATCCCTGGAGTGGAACTTGATGAAAACGGACAAATTATCAGTTACGATATCGAAGCACAATGTCATAGTGTTTTCAGAAACATTAAATATATCCTGGAAGACGCGGGAAGCAGCTGGGATAAGATTATTGATGTAACAGTTTTTCTTACCAATATGAAAGACGATTTTCCGAAGTATAATAAAATATGGGCCGAATATTTTAAAGAAAACCCTCCTTGCAGAACAACAATTGAAATTAATAAACTGCCAACTCCAATTGCGATTGAGTTAAAAGTGATGGCGATCATCGATTAAGAGTTTAATTGTTTAAACAACTTTAAACCATTCTTAAACCAATTTATACAATATGAAAAAACCCGGATTCTAAATGAGAATCCGGGTTTTTTATTGTTTCAAAAAATTATTTTGTAGTTACTGTGGCGCTTTTAGCAGCTGCATGTTTTTTAGCAGCACTCTGCCAGTTGTGAACCGGCCTGAAGAAATAGGATAATCTGAATCCTACAAAGTTTGCATTATTGGTAAAATCGTGATTATAGGTTTTTCCATCAATGGTGTAATTAACGCTTGATTGTGCAATGTCTTTAAATCCTACATTAACAATAAAGCTTGCATTAAGAATGGCACCGCGTTTATACATTTTTTCGCGGGCAATGGACCAACGTAACATCCAGTAATTTCCACCATTTACACTGGTAGTACTGTTCAGGTAATTGAAACTATTGGTATTTGCGTCGGCCACCTGCGAAACACTTTTATTAATGGTTTGTGATGTGATGAAAGATTCAACAAATCCCCCACCAATAACCCAACGAACATTGTTACAATTAGGATTGAATTTATAGTGGATCATGGCAGGAATTTCAAACGCGCCGATATCACTTTTAATAGAAGTGAAGCGGTTCTTAGGAGTCATTAATGAATAGTTTTCGGCAAGAGCGTATTCAAAACCGTAGCTATTGAAAGTTACGCCAGATAACCACATCCAGCGCTGGTTATGATCGTAACGCACAACCACTCCAAAACCTCCGTTACCGGCAGGGTTCTGATGAAACCGGGCGTGCGCCTCTTCCATTCCACCCGAATATTTTGCATGATTACCCTGAATACCCCATTGAACACCAAATCTCCAGGCTTTTTCTTCCTGCGAAATACCGGCTAATGTAAGGCAACATAATGCGGATAATAATAACTTTTTCATCTTGTTAAATTTTATTAAAGGTAAAAAACATGGTACGTAATTAAAATATAGATTGTAGATTTAACAAAAGGTTTAACCAATTTTTGCATTTCAGCATTATTTTTATAACAAATTGTTAATCAGATGAATATAATCAATAAAACACTATATTTAGTCACTTTTTTGCTTTTTTTGAGCCAATTAAGGGCCCAGACTTTCAGTGCTTCCAATGTTCAGCAACCAACCTGTTTTGGTTCGTGTAATGGCTCGGTAACATTCACAACTGCCAGCGCCACGGGACCATTCAATATGGTAATGACAAATTCTTTGTCTTGCCCTAATTCCACTATAAGCTCTTCTACCAACAGCGCTATTACTATTTCGAGCGTTTGTCCTTGCGCTTCTGATTACACGGTTTCCATTTTTACAGGAACCGTTCTTGTAGGTGTAGATTATGTTCAGTTCCCGGTAACATCCACTACGGCACTAAACGTAACTGCGTCAACTGTTGTTGCTGCTACTTGCTCTTCGTGTTGCACAGGAAGTGTTTACGTTAACTGGAGCGGCGGAAACACCCAGGTAAGTTCTCCAACCATTACCATTGATGGAGCCCCAACGGCTTCGTATTCTCCTGCGGTAGGATTATGTCCGGGGCCACATACGCTTTGCGCCACCGACGCCGCAAGCTGCACCACCTGTACAGGTTTTACGGTTACGGCTCAACCACCAACAGGTATATCAGAGAATACAATCGATAATAACCTGACCATTTTTCCTAATCCGGCCTCATCAGAAATTACTTTACAGGTCACACAAGGAACCGAAATTTCATTGGTTAGAATTCTCGATCTGAGTGGAAGAAACATTTCAGAACATTCTGTTTCCTATCTCAGAAATGTCAAATTAGACATCAGCAAATTGACTAATGGTCTTTATTATCTGGAAGTTTACGGGCAGAATAACTCCATTCAAAGGAATAAATTCGTTAAAACCTCTCTTTAGGCCTTGTTTTCAAGGGAATACGGCCCTTAAAAAACATTAATTTAGATTAGAAACATCCTCTTTTTTTATTAAATTCGCTCTCCTTTTTCAGGAAGGGTATTTTCTGAAACCTCCAAGGTAATTAACCGCAGAGAAGACTTGTATTTTTAAAGAAAAACACAAGTTATGGAAAACACATTGGATGATAGAAAAAGGAAACAGATCTCATCACAAATTTTGGATTGTTGTATAGAAGTACACAGGAATCTTGGTCCGGGTTTGATGGAATCAACGTATGAAAAATGCTTATTAAAAGAATTTTCTCTACGTGGAATAAATGCTAAAAGTCAGGTTCGCTTACCGGTCTTTTACAAGGGAGAAGAAGTAGAGTTGGGATATAAAGTGGATATAATAGTGGAAGATGAATTTACTATGGAATTAAAGTCTGTAGACTCTATTCTCCCGGTTCACAAAGCACAATTGATTACATATTTAAAGCTTACAAACAAGAAAGTTGGATTTTTAGTTAATTTTAATGTTTCACTTTT
The DNA here is from genome assembly GCA_021323535.1 of Bacteroidota bacterium. GTDB lineage: Bacteria > Bacteroidota > Bacteroidia > B-17B0 > Aurantibacillaceae > Aurantibacillus. Next base: position 18,325 of record JAJONO010000059.1, on the reverse strand, counting down.
AAAATATGGTTTTAACAGGATGATCAGAAGTTACTAAGCCGCAGGCTTCTCTCTGCGTTCTCTGCGGTTAATCTTCCAAAGTGAATCTTTCTTAGTGGTAAAAAACAGAACATGAAAAAGTACCCTGAATACAAACAATTAAATCTTCCGCAAATAAGCAAAGACATGCTTAAATTCTGGGAAGAGAACAGCACTTTCGCTAAATCGGTTTCTTCGCGCGAAGGAAAAACGCCATGGGTGTTTTATGAAGGTCCTCCGAGCGCTAACGGAATGCCAGGCATTCATCACGTGATGGCGCGCGCGATCAAAGATATTTTCTGCCGCTTTAAAACTTTACAGGGCTACCAGGTAAAACGTAAAGCCGGTTGGGATACTCACGGTTTACCAATTGAGCTTGGCGTTGAAAAAACTTTAGGAATTACCAAAGAAGATATAGGAAATAAAAACAGTCCAAAATATATTTCTGTTGAAGATTACAACAAAGCTTGTCGTAAAGAAGTAATGAAATACACTGATAAGTGGGAAGACGTTACTGCGCAGATGGGTTATTGGGTTGATATGAGCGACCCTTATATTACTTACGATAACAAGTACATTGAGAGCGTATGGTGGTTACTCCAGAATCTTTACAAGAAAAATTTACTTTACAAAGGATATACGATTCAGCCATTTTCTCCTGCTGCAGGAACAGGTTTGTCTTCGGCAGAGTTAAATCAGCCAGGTTGTTACCGTGATGTGAAAGATAGGACGGCTGTGGTACAGTTTAAAGTTTCAGAAGCGTCAAAAGTCAGAATTCAAAGTTCAAAAGATGACATCTATTTCTTAGCTTGGACAACTACTCCCTGGACACTGCCTTCTAATACGGCGCTAGCTGTTGGAAAAGATATTGAGTACGTTTTCGTGAATAGTTTCAATCCTTTTAATGGCAAACCGCAAACCGTTATACTAGCAAAAGAATTACTCAATAAATATTTTTCTGAAAAACATACCGATCTTAAATTCGAAGATTATAAACCAGGAGATAAAAACATTCCTTTTAAAATCGTTGGTCACTGCAAAGGTTCCGATCTTGCCGGAATTTCCTACGAACAACTTCTTCCTTTCGTAAAGCCGGAAGGTGAAGCGTTCAAGGTTCTTGTCGGAGATTTTGTTACTACTACCGATGGTACCGGTATCGTTCATATTGCGCCGAGCTTTGGCGCCGATGACTTTAAAGTAGCCAAACAAAACGAAGTTGGTTCCTTGACATTGGTTGACCGTCGCGGTAAATTTTTGCCTGAAGTTCAGGATGGAGTTTTCCTTTATGGCGAAGAATACGTGAAAGAAGCTTATCTCTCCGAAGAAGAAAAAGCTACAGAATACGCGAAACAGAAAAAGATTCTTGAAGCCAACGGAAAAATAAAAGATCTGAAAGTTTATCTTAGCGTTGATGAACGTATTGTTCTTAAACTTCAGGAAGAAGGAAAATTATTTAAAAAAGAAACCTACGAACACAGTTATCCGCATTGCTGGAGAACCGATAAACCTGTGCTTTACTATCCGCTGGACAGCTGGTTTGTGAAAGTAGCAGATAACAGAGAGAGACTATTCAATCTCAATAAAGAAATTAACTGGAAACCTGAATCTACAGGAACAGGACGATTTGGTAACTGGCTCGAAAACGCTTTAGATTGGAACCTTTCCCGTTCACGTTTCTGGGGTGTTCCACTTCCCATCTGGAGAAGCGAAGATGGTGCAGAACAAATTTGTATTGGCTCTGTTGAAGAACTTCAGAAAGAAATCGAAAATGCAATTGCTAAAGGAATGATGAAGGAAAATCCTCTTTCAAAGTTCAAAGCTGGCGATATGTCGAAAGAAAACTACGACACCTTCGATCTTCATAAACCTTACGCCGATTCTATTTTCCTTGAGAAGAACGGAAAAAAGCTGGTGCGCGACAGCGACCTTATCGACGTTTGGTTCGATAGCGGGTCCATGCCATACGCGCAGGTTCATTATCCTTTCGAGAACAAAGAATTAATTGATAACAAAAAATATTTTCCTGCAGATTTTATTGCAGAAGGTGTTGACCAGACTCGCGGATGGTTTTATACCTTGCATGTAATCGGTGCCCTTTGTTTTGATTCTGTTGCTTACAAAAATGTTGTTTCGAACGGACTTGTCCTGGATAAGAACGGAAACAAAATGAGTAAACGTCTCGGTAATGCTGTTGATCCTTTCTTCACATTAAATAAATACGGCGCCGATGCAACGCGCTGGTACATGATTGCCAATGCAGCGCCTTGGGATAATCTGAAGTTTAGTTGGACGAACATTTATGAAGACGAAAACGGAAAACGTATTGAAGGAACTGAAAAAATTCCGGCAGAAATTTTAAGCAAGTATAAAATTGTAGACGGTCATTCCGATGGCATCGAAGAGGTTCAGAGAAAATTATTCGGAACGCTTTACAATACTTATGGTTTCTACGCTCTTTATGCAAATGTGGATGGTTTCCTGATCGATGAAAAAAATATTGTCCCTGTAAAAGAAAGACAGGAACTGGATCGTTGGATACTTTCAAAACTTCACAGTCTGATCAAGGAAGTTACTGAACAATACGAAAACTTTGAACCACATCGCGCGGCCCGTGCCATTGAGGAATTTGTCGATGAACATCTCAGTAACTGGTACGTTCGTCTCAGCCGTCGCCGTTTCTGGAAAGGCGACATGAGCACTGATAAAAAAGCGGCTTACGAAACATTGCATGAATGTTTAACAGTAGTGGCGCAGTTGATGAGTCCTATTTCGCCGTTCTTCGGAGAGTGGTTGTATCAGAATCTTACGAACCCTATTCGTGAAAACGCGATCAAAAATAATACGCCGTTACAATACGAATCTATTCACCTTACCAATTTCGTGAAGGCCGAAGCAGCGGTAATTGATGTGAACCTGGAACAAAGAATGGAACTGGCGCAGAAGATCTCCTCAATGATTTTATCGATCAGAAGAAAAGAAAACCTGAAGGTTCGTCAACCATTACAAAAAATTCAGATTCCTATTCTTGATAAGGAAATTCAAACGAAAATTGAAGCGGTTAAGAACCTTATTTTAGCAGAAGTAAATGTGAAGGAGATAGAATTTGTGGATGAGAGCCAGACGCAGATCATCAAAAACATGAAGCTGAATTTTAAAACACTTGGTAAAAAATGTGGCGCCAATATGAAAGCGGTTCAGTCTTTTGCCAATGAAAACAGCGCGGCTATCATTAAAGGAATTGAAAGTTACGGACAGTTTACAGTGCCTGTAAATGGTGCTGAAATTGTACTGGAAACCGAAGATGTTGAGATCATTCCGGTGGATATTCCGGGCTGGAAAGTGGCCAATAACGGTCCGCTTACAGTGGCTCTCGACGTCACGCTTACAGAGGCTCTGAGGCAGGAAGGACTGGCGCGGGAAGTGGTTAACCGCATCCAGAACATCAGAAAAGACAAGGGTTTTGAGGTAACAGACAAAATTTTGGTGAAAATCCAACAAAATGCTAATTTAGACACTGCTATAAAGAACAATTTAAGTTATATTTGTTCGGAAACTTTGACAGGCGATTTGCAATTGGTACAGGAACTGTCGGCCTCAAATGCCAGTACCATAGAGGTTGACGAACTGATCACAACGCTAATTTCAATTGAAAAATTAAACTAAAAGTAAAGATTATGGCTAAAAAGAATGATAAAAAAAAGGAGAAAGCCAAGCCAGCGGCAAAGAAGCCAGTTGTAAAAAAAGCTTCCAAGCCTGCTCCTAAAAAAGTAAGTAAGCCTGCGAAAAAAGCGGCTGCAAAACCTGCAAAGAAAGCTGTTGCAAAACCTGTGGCTAAAAAAACCGCAGCAAAGCCGGCTAAAAAAGTTGTAGCAAAACCAGTTAAGAAAACTGTCGCCCCTAAAAAAGCGGAAATAAAAAAAGCGGCTAAACCGGAAAAAGAAATCAAAAAAACTTCTGGAAAACCAATTGATGCCATTACTAAAGGCGGTAAAGTAAAAAAGGCCGACAAAGTAAAAGGCAAAAAGAAAGGTGGCGAAGAGGACGATGAAGAAGATGTAGAAGTTAAAGACGACTACGAAAAAGCCGACGAAGACGATGTTCTTGAAGGCGATCTTGATGAAGCCGGAATTGTTGATCTGGATGGTGGAGGAACTCCCGAGCCTGACGAAGATGACGATGAGGTTCCTGAAAAACGTGGCCGTGGTCGTAGAAAGAAAAGCGAAGGAAAATCGGGTGGAAACAGCATGGAATCATACATCCGTAACCGCCCTTTACAAATCGATATCTCTAAACCATTAATCAAAAAATCGAACGAAGGAACTCCGAAACCTTTCGTAAACACAAAAGATAACCGTTCGCGTTACACTGATAAGGAGCTTGCCGAATTCAAAGAACTGATTCTTGAAAAACTCAAAGAAGCACAGGCCGATTACGATCTTCTGAAACAAACATTAAGTAACGAAGACAATCACGGAACCGACGATACTTCTCCAACCTTCAAACTTCTTGAAGATGGAAGCGATGTAATGAGCAAAGAAGAAACTGCACAATTAGCCGCGCGCCAGGAGAAATACATCATTAATCTTAAAAACGCGCTGGTTCGTATCGAAAACAAAACCTACGGAATCTGTCGCGTTACCGGAAAATTAATTCCGAAAGAACGCCTGCGTTCAGTACCTCATGCTACTCTTGGTATTGATGCTAAATTGAACCAAAACGTTTAATTTTTAGGTTTATAAATCCCTTTAAAAGCTTATCTTTGCGTGCGCGCTGATAAGCTTTTTTATTTTGTTTTTAAACACGCTCAAAAAATACAGACTTCCTCTCATTACGGTGCTTACCGTTTTGTTTATCGACCAATTCATTAAAATTTATATCAAATCTCATTACCCTCTTGACAGGGAAGTGGGGCGAGCGGCTGATTGGTGCATTCTTCATTTTACCGAAAATCCGGGAATGGCCTTTGGATTTGAATTCGGCGGCGATTTCGGAAAGATCTCACTCAGCATTTTCAGGATCCTGGCCTGCATCGGAGGCGTTTGGTACATACGTTACATCATTAAACAAAAAGAACATTCTGGATTTGTTTTTGCAGTGGCTCTTATTCTTGCAGGAGCTGCGGGCAACATTATTGACAGCGCTTTTTACGGACTCATTTTCGACAGAGGAACGGTCTATGATCCAAATGTGGGGGATTACGTGCCTTACTCGGGAATTGCCCAGTTTTCAGGAAACGGTTACGCTCCGCCAATGTACGGCTGTGTTGTGGACATGTTTTATTTTCCTCTCATTAACGGAACGTTTCCGGAATGGATGCCTTTAGTTGGAGGAGATGATTTCCAGTTCTTCCGGCCGATTTTTAATTTTGCAGACGCTTCTATTTCAGCTGGCGTGTTAACCATTATCCTTTTTCATAAACGTTTCACTAAAAAAGCGGAAGAAACTATCGAAGAGAAAAAAGAAAACGACCAGCCTGAACAGGAAAGCGTAACCGAAGCAAATTAAATGAAAGAAGCGGTACTACTCATAAATCTTGGAACGCCCGACGCGCCAACGCCTTCAAAAGTTGGAAAGTACCTTACCCAGTTTCTAAACGACAAACGTGTTATCGATATCAGCGCCTTAGGAAGATTTTTCCTGGTGAACGCGGTCATTGTCCCTTCAAGACGATTTAAATCTGCAAAGTTATACCAGCAGATCTGGACGAAGGACGGATCACCCTTATTATTAAACAGCATTGATCTTAAAAACAAATTGCAGACTTCGCTTGGCGATAAATATGTTGTTGAATTGGCAATGCGTTATCAGACTCCTTCAATCAAAGAAGCTTTGGAGAAACTAAGACAACAACGACCTTCTAAAATTCATATTCTTCCTTTGTATCCCCAATACGCAAGCTCAAGTACCGGAAGCACAATCGAGGAAGTGATGGAACAAATGAAAAGCTGGGAAGTGTTCCCATCGCTTAACATTGTGTCTAAATTCTACGATCATCCTAAATTCATTGAGGCGCTTTTAACCGAAGGAGAAAAACACAACATAGCCGATTACGATCATGTCATCTTCAGTTACCATGGATTGCCGGAAAGGCAAATTAAAAAAGCTTCCGCGCATTATGGTGGAGATACCTGCCAGATGGGTGGATGCTGCAATTCCATTACAAAGAACAATCAATTCTGTTACCGCGCCAATAGTTTCGAAACAAGTCGCCAGCTTGTAAAAGCATTAAATATTCCTGAAGGAAAATATACTACCACGTTTCAGAGCCGGTTAGATGATGCCTGGTTAAAGCCTTATAGTGATAAAGTAGTGGAAGAACTTGCAAAAAAAGGCGCGAAAAAAATTCTGATCTTTTCTCCTGCGTTTGTTGCAGATTGTTTAGAAACCATTTACGAAATCGGAACCGAATACAACGATATTTTTAAAGAGCATGGCGGTGAACAAGTAGTTCTGGTTAACAGTTTAAACTCAAATGATAATTGGGTGGAAGCGGTGAAGAAAATTGTTCTGAATTAATTTCCCGCAATAGGTTTATCATCGATCGAACGCGTATCAAGAGCGTCGCGGAGACCGTTTCCTACAAGCATGAACGAAAGCACCAGTACCATGATGGCGATGCCCGGTGTAAAAGCAAGATAGGCTTTATCAAGAAGAATATAACCATGGTGAGCGCTGGTCATTTCGCCCCATGAAGGTACTTTTGCTTCGGCGCCAATACCCAGAAAACTTAAACCCGCTTCGGTAAGAATAGCTGTCGCGAAATTACTCGCTGCCATTACAACAACCGGCCCCATTACGTTTGGTAAAATATGTCTTAAAATAATTCTCAGGTTTTTAAATCCTAAAGCGCGTCCTGCTTCCACAAATTCTTTTTCACGGATGCTGAGGATCTGTCCGCGCACAATACGTGCCACATCTACCCACATCGTTAACCCAACAGCGATAAATACCTGGATGATTCCTTTTCCAAGAACAAGTGTGATCGCGATCACGAGAAGCAATGTAGGAATGCTCCAAACCACGTTAATGAGCCACATGATCATAGAATCAGTTCTTCCACGGTAATATCCTGCAATAGCGCCTAACAACATGCCAATACAAATAGAAATGATTACCGAAACCATTCCAACACTTAAGCTGATGCGTGTTCCGATCAAAAGACGGCTTAGCATATCGCGCCCAAGCAGATCGGTTCCTAACATATATGTTTTTCTTACAATATGTTTTTCCTGGATAATTTTTCGGAGTTCGGCAACAGTTTTGGTTTGCTTGGTGCTGTTTCCTATTTCGTAAAAGGATAGAGTTTCCTTTGCCTGATCATACTGGATAGGAAATTTATTATCGATGGCGTAAACTACTTCGGCGAGATTAAGCGTATCCTTGGCGCCGCGGTTCGGTGTATGTCCCGAATATTCTTCAATGATAACATTCTGTTTTTTGAAAAGATAATAATGAACGGTGTAGCTGATATAATCGCCTTCATCGCCAAACAACATGGTTTTTAAAATACTCTGATCGGTAGGCGGTTCGTTCTTTCTTTCAAGTAACAGGCGTTGCGAAAAGCCCGGCGTTTTGATGTTAAGCTCCAGTTTCTGATCGTTAGCGAATGGTGTTTTATCGGGTGTGATAAGATATCCGAGAATAGAAATGAGGCAGCAAAAGAAAATGATGAAGAGCCCGAGCATAGACAATTTGTGTCGCTTAAATCGTCGCCATGTTTGTGCGCTGAGCGACTCTGAGTCAAAATCTATGGGCCTTCTTTTGAAAAACATGAAATTTTACTTCCATTTTGGTTTCATAAAAAGTGAGGCGAGAGCTACTATTACTGCGTAGATGGGGTAAATGCAACCAACCGGCAGGGCATAGAACACAAGAGCCTTGTTTTTTAGAAAACGTGAAGCTAAAAATAATAACAAAAAGTCAATTAGCAACTTTAAAAGCACAAAAATTAAGCTCAATCCCCCGTTTTGAGGTACTAAAAAGCCGTAAAAAAGGCAGTATAACCACGAAAAATTTACAATGAAAGTAAGGGCCGCAAGCAGTAAATTGATGGGGTTTTTATTTACTTTAAATTTAGAGGCCCATCGTACTTTTTGTGAAAGCAAGGCGGCAAAACTGAAACAGGGGTAGGTGTAAACAATGGCTTCACATGATTTGAGATAGGTGATCACAGACCCTTGCACTTTTTTGATGTCTTCCATAAACAAAACATCATCACCCGATTTTACTTCGATGTGATTATTATAACCGTTCGTTTTTTCAAAAGCGGATTTCGTAAAAACAAGATTGGCTCCGTTGCAAAGAAATGGTTTTTTGTAAAACGCACTTCCACAATTAAGAACCGAAAGCGTATTGTTTTCAATAGCCTGGAGCGCCCATAGCATTCCAAAATTATTGGCAATGGCAAGCGGACCAATGATCATATCAGCCCTGGTTTTAAGATAATGATCAGAAATAACTTTGAGCCACGAATAAGATGTTGTGAACGTGTCTGCATCTCTTGTCACTATAAGTTCATGCTGTGCGAACTGCATAGCATAAGTAATGCTTTGTTTTTTTCCTTTTTGTTCGTTGTTGGAAACAACTCTGTAATTTATTCCTGAATCCTTTAAAACTGCCTGCGCCTGGAAAGCAGTAGAATCACTACTGGCATCATTTATAACAATGATCTGTATTTTGGAAAGATCATAATCCTGCTGCACGATCGTTTTCAGACATTTTCCGATTTTCTTTTCTTCGTCACGTGCGCAGATGATAATGGTTACCGGAGTATAAACCCCGATCTCATTCTGATTCTCACTTTTCGTCCTCATAAACCCAATGGCCAGCCATAACAGAACAATTCCATAAATCGCCAGTATACCAAACAGTATGTAAACTACCACTGTCATTTTTTTAAGGAAGAAAACCTAAAATCAAAATTTTGTTTCAGTAAAATAAAATAACCAATAATACTTGGTAAAATAATATTGATAAGCCAAACGCTCACCGAAGAAAGAGCGAGCGCCGTATTCGAAATATTAGTGTCTTTAAAAACCACCAGTGCCACCGCCGCGCGAATAGCAGCCTCAAGAAAGCTGATCATTGGAATGGTGGTGGTGATGAGGAAATAAAGCGCGGTGCCAAGTAAAACATTAGTGTTGATGCTTCCGCCGAATAAATGAATGAGTAGTATCATCTGCGTGAAGAACACAAAATATCTAATCAACGAAAAACCGAAAAGTATTGAAAGTTGTTTTCCGGTGAAGCGATAAGGAAGCGCTTCTACTTTGTGCTGTTTTGAAATACGGTGTGAAATAAAAGAAAGGACTTTATCAATTTTAATAAGACTGATAATAAAAACAAGAATTACAAGGACAGCTGTAGAGATGGCAGTGTGGGCGATCCAGATATAATCTTCCCCAAAACTGTTTAGTTTATATGCCAGCGCAATGAAACCGATGAGGTAAGTGACCGACAACTGAAACATACCATTGATAAAATGTAGTACCGTGATTTGCGGCCGGTTCTCTGCTTTGAAAAAAATAATTTTCGCAATGAATTCGGTGGCTCTTCCTGGAGCGAGGTTACCAAGACAAATTCCACTGTAAACAGATCGTGAAGCGGTAGCAAAATTGATTGCCTCCACGGGTTGTGTTACAATCATCCATTTATAGGATTCTATCCCCCAGTTTACAGGAATGAGCAACAGGCAAACGATCACGCTAAGAATTCCGCTACCTGAAAACACAGCTTCTTTTAACAGTTCAACATTACTTTCGGTGAAATCACTTTTAAGCCTGTACCATACAATGAAAAAGCTGGCAACTCCAATAAGGACCTTTAAAAGAATTGAAACTATTTTTTTATGCTTGGCCAAATGTGGCTAAATTTACAGCTAAAATGGCACAAAACGACAGAATTATTTTGGGAATAGACCCCGGTACCATTGTGATGGGTTACGGAATAATTCATGTAGAGAATAACAAACTCAAGCCATTGGGAATTGGCATCATTAAACTCGAAAAAATGGATGACCACGCGCTTCGCCTCAAAAAAATATTTGAGAGAACCGTTGGTATCATTGAAGAATATAAACCCGATGAGCTCGCTATCGAAGCTCCGTTCTTCGGCAAAAATGTTCAGTCCATGTTAAAGCTTGGCCGTGCGCAGGGCGTTGCAATAGCGGCGGCTCTCAGTAAGAATATTCCTATCACGGAATACTCTCCAAAAAAAATCAAGATGAGTATTACCGGGAATGGAAATGCGAGTAAAGAGCAGGTAGCGGCTATGCTGGTTCAGATTCTCGGAATCAAACACGATGAAAAATATCTTGATGCCACCGATGCCTTAGGAGCAGCATTGTGTCACTATTATCAAAATAATAAAACTATTACCGCCGGAAAATCATATACCGGATGGAAGGCTTTTCTGACGGATAATCCCGGTCGGAAAATCTAACATTAAAAAAAATTACCACAGAGAACCAAAGATCACAGAAATCTTAATTTTCACCGTTGGTGAAAATCCCTCTGTTTCTCTGCGTCTCTGCGCCGGAGCTGAAGCTTTTGCGCAAGCGTTGTGGTTAAAAAAATGGAGAGTATATAAAAGTACTCTACCTCCTTTGCATTTAGAAAACAAACTCTCTGTGGTTAAATTTGGCGGACGGTCAGATACACTTAAAATAATCAAACGCCTCTAAACAATCTTTACACTGATATAGCGCCTTGCAAGCCGTACTTCCAAATTGCGATATCATCACAGTGTTTTTGCTTTTGCATCTTGGACAAGTTATCGCTTTGTGTTTCCCGGTGAGAAATGATTTATCGGTGGTGCTTTCTTCAGGTGGAGCAATACCGTATTTCTGTAGTTTTAGTTTTGCCTCTTCGCTAAGCCAGTCTGTTGTCCATGGCGGACTATAAGTAGTGGTAATCTTGATCTCTTCAAAACCTTTTTCTTTCAGTTTTTTTCTTACGTCGTCTTCCATTTGTTTCATAGCAGGACAACCACTGTAAGTTGGTGTAATTATCACTTCAATATTTTTTCCGGAAGGAAGAACATCACGCACTACGCCGAGTTCTACAATGGAAATAACAGGAATTTCGGGGTCAGGAATTTCTTCAAGAAAAGAAAGTATTTCTTCTTTGCTTAGCATTTATAAAATAAAAATGGCCGCTATGATCATGATAACAATAATTACAATGTATTGCCAGATGTCGACAAAGTAGGGAGATAGTTTTTTCCAGTTCTCTTTAAACGACATGATCAATTCGTTAAATCAAAGTTACCATTTCGCGTCAGGATACATTCTTGGTAATGCCTGCATTTCGGCAAGAAGATAAGCGAGATGTTCTGTGTGAATGCCTTTTCTTCCGCCGGTTTGCATGAATGTGTTTTCAGGGAGAGTAAGACCTGCTTTTTCAAAAAGAGCAACCATTTCCTTTTCCCATTTTTCTTTAAAAGCCTTTACATCTACAGAGATTCCTTCTTTTAAAAGGAGTTGTTCGGCTTCATCGGTTTCAAAAAATTCTCCGCTGAATCTCCACAATTCGTTCAACGCGTTTTGTGCTCTTGTTTTGCTTTCTTCTGTGCCGTTTCCAAAACGATCTACCCAGCTAAAGCTATGACGTTTATGATATGTAATTTCTTTAATTGATTTTGCGGCAATACCTGCAATGGTTTCATCTTTTGATTTGCTAAGCTCTGTGTAAAGCATCAGATCAAAGCAATCGATCATGGCTTGTCTTACCATGGTTTTTGCATAATCACCGTTCTCTTGTTCGCAGATGAGGTTGTTTGTGAACTGCCTGTCGTTTCTGAAAAAAGCAAGCGTGTCTTCGGTTCTTCCTTTACCTTCTACGCGTGCAGCATATTCAAGCAGACTTTTAGCGCGGCCAAAAATATCAAGTGAAATATTCGTGAGCGCAAGATCTTCCTCGAGAAAAGGACCTTTACTTGTCCATTCGCATAAGCGTTGCGCCAGAATAAGGCTATTGTCTGCCAAACGTAATGTGTAATTAAATAATGCTTCCTGCTTTGTCATAAAATAAGGATTGCCGGGTTTTTCAGCGCAGCTAAGTTAAGATTTTTTTGAAGAATATGGTCAGAAACAGTGGAGTTTAGGGCGCTTTTATTATTTTTTTTGAATAGTTTTTCCCGTCCGTACAAACCACCAGATAATACACTCCGGGCTTCAATCCGGTAGTCGTAATATCCTGTTTCGCCTGAGCTGATACACTCTCATAAACCAGCGCTCCGGTAGCTGAAAAAATGCGGATGAACGAATCACTTTTTAATTCAACCGAAATGTGTTCCTGGAAAGGTATTGGATAAATGTTTGGTTCGGCAGACTCTGGTGTTAATGTTCCCAATGATGTTATACAGTTGTCCACAGTAATTTTCGTGCTGTCTGAAAGGGCATTACAACCATAAGCATCGGTGAGGATAACGGTGAAATAATAATTTCCTGGAGTATGCGGTTGCGTCATTACAACAAAACTGTTTGTTACTGCGGTGTTCCAGAAATAGGTAAATCCTGTTGGTGCTGTAAGCGTATAATTTATATTCGTACAAATAGTGGCGTTACCAGCAGGACTAATAGACGAATTAGGAGCGACACAGAATTTTGCAAGAAACGCGTCGCCTGCAGTAGCGTAATTAGACATAAAAGAACCCGGTGTGCTTATTCCCATTGTACTGGTGGTTTCGCCCACAAGATAAACTTTGTTGGTGTTGTCAAGAGCTATGCTTTTTACATTATCGTTAGATTCTCCTCCATAATAAGTAGAAAACATTTTAGTTCCGTTATTGGTGAATTTGGCAAAATAACCATCGTAACTATTCATGGTTGCAAGGCTTGGCTGATAGGCCCCAACAGTGCTTATAGACATGGTACTTAATGTTTGGCCGCAAATAAATAAATTCATGTTGCCATCCAATAAAAAATCGTTGATGTAATCGGTGTCTTCTCCTCCAAAATAAGTTCCCCATAATTGTGTACCCGAAGAAGAAAAAGCGGTAATGAAAGCGTCGTCCGAACTTCCAATCGCTGGTTGATAAACGCCCGGAGTAGAAATACCTGTTGGGCTTGTAGTATTCCCTGTAATAAAAATGGTTCCCGAATTGTCTATCTCAACACCCGAACCCTGCTCATTTCCTAATCCTCCAAAGTAGGTTCCCCAGATAAGCGTGTTCCCCGAAGAATTAAATTTAGCAATGAAAGCGTCTTGCCCGCCCGCGCAAAAATTCTGATGACATGGTGGAGTCGACATTCCTGAAAGGCTTCCCGAAAAACCTGTGATAATAATATTGTTGGAAGCATCGCAATCTATTCCCCAGGCTTCTTCAAAATCACTGTCGCCATAAAAAGTTCCCCATTGCCTTACGCCATTGCTGTTAAACTTGGCAATAAAAACATCGGCGGCAAGTATAAAATTAGTGAGGTATGCGCCACTGGTTGCAATACAATTTCCGGTGTTCGAACTTTCGGTATGCCCGGCAATGATAGGATTTCCGTTTCCGTCAACTGTAAGTACATAAGCAATGTCATGCTGTAGCCCGCCATAATAAGTCGACCAGATCCTTTGTCCGTTTGTGTCAAATTTTGCAAGAATCGCATCGTCAATTCCTCCCCCGTAAACAGTTTGGTGTGCCCCAGAGCTGGCAACGTTTACGGTACTTGACGCGTCACCACAGATATAAATAGCGCCATTGGGTTCAACATGCATGGCGTAAGAAATTTCAACACCTGTTCCTCCAAAATAAGTTCCCCATGTAAGAGAGCCCGAAGGAGTAAATTTTGCCAGGTAAAGATCATAAACACCTCCGAGTGTTGATTGGTAGGTTCCCGCGGTAGCAATGTTAGATGAACTGAGGGTGTATCCCGAAATAAAAACGTTGTTGTTTGCATCTGTTCCCACTGAGGTACAATTGTCAAGTGAAGCATCACCGAAATAAGTTCCCCAGATAATGTTGGTGGAAGGATCGATGATCAACTGGCGCGAGTTATCGTAAGGCGACGAAAAGGAAAATATATTTCCACTGACGTTAAAGTTTACTTCTTCTTTTTTTTGCGGAGTATCGGAATAAAAACTAAGAGGTATGTTTTCTGAAACAGTTCCTAGTGGTGTGGCAAGATCTATTTGCGCGTTATTGATACGTTTAACAGAAGTGGCACCCTTGCAAAGGAACTTTACGTTATTAATATCCGCTCCGGGACTTAAAATGATATTATATTTTAATGGCGATGATGCATTATCAGTAAGTGTAAATTCAATATCTGTTTTTGGGTAAATGTTTTTATAAATAATTTTCCTGAAAGAATTCACATTGGCGCATTCGTTTCCAAACGTGAAATAATTAAAGGTTGAGTTTTGTTTTTCTTCTTCAATAATTTCAAAAGAAGGGTTCATTCCTGCGAAGTCGATGTCGATCCTTGAAGTTTGTATGGTCGTTTTTAGCAAATCGGCCGTTTCAATGCGATTTTTCTTTCCTGCGTCCCTATGAGGCAAATTATCTGCTGAAAAAAGCTCATAGGAATAGCCGGTTTTTCTTAATTGAACTTTAATGCCTTTTCCCACATATAAATAAAGCACATCAGTATTAGGACTAAAATCCTGTTTTACAATTTGCCCTTTGTTTTTCAAAAAAGCCTGAGTCTGTAAGTTATTCTTTTGCGCAAAAATAGTGCTGCAGGATGCAATAAAGGCAATAAATACAGGAATGTTCTTTTTGAAAAATGACAACATGAACAGGTTATTGATTAAATCAAATATACTTAAAAAACAGGCAAATACTGGCTCTGAAATCGTTTGAAAATGTATGTCCTGTAGCCAAAGTGGGTGAAAAGTCCGATTAATTGAGGGAGGTATAAGATTAAATGACTAAGAAATAACGTTTTTCTCTATTAAACGAACTAATATTGTATAACACATAACGAACTTAATATTGAATTAAAAGCAAAAGAATGATGACAATTATTAATCATATTAAAAATGTAAAACTCGTAGTTGTTTTACTTTTATCCTTTTTGACAGCGCACTACTCCACAAAAGCATGTTCACCATTGAATGTGCCTACAATGGTTGGCAGCATGACGGTAACAGCAACGCAGTTAATGGTTAAATGGCAATCAACGACTCCGTATTATTGTCCCGATGTAATTGTTGTTGAGATCGCATGTAATGGCGCAGCTTATACCGGTCTTGCACAGTATTCATTTACTTCTGCAGTAGTTACGGGTGCTTCAAATCCGTATGCTTATCCTACAATGACCATGAACATTTCGCAGTTATGTCCTGGTTCAGTTTATAAATTCAGAGCTAAAGAAAAAAATCAATCCAGCACAACTTCAAGTGCGTGGTCAGGTAACTTCACTTTTACAACACAGGGAACCTTCGTTCAGCCAACACTGTTATTAACAGCCTCACCATCATCAGTATTACTTTGTCCCCAGCAATCCTCACAATTGACTGCTAGTCTTGTTAACGGTTGTGGTGGCAGTGGCATCACTTACTCATGGGCACCAGGTGCAAGCTTAAGCTGCATTACCTGTTCAAATCCTATTGCAACACCAACTGTTAACACAACTTATACATGTTGGGCAACCGGTGGTCAATGGGGTTGCTGGACAGCAAGTAACACCGTAAACGTTGGTGTTATTTCAGTTCCACCTTCACCGGGTATTATTTCGGCAAGTCCGGCTACGTTATGTGCCGGCCAAAACTCAACACTTACATCAACAACCTATAGCGGATCGCTTCAATGGCAATCGTCACTAAATCCGGGTGGGCCATTTACCAATATAGCGGGAGCCACAGGCGGAACCTTTGTCACCGGGCCATTGAACATCACAACCTATTACCAGGGAATGGTTTCCGGATGCGGGGCCTCCATAGCAACCAATATTATTTCTGTGGGTGTAACACCAATGCCAACAATTACAGTTAACTCTGCAACCATTTGCGCAGGAAGTGTAGCAACATTAAATGCGAACGGGGCCACAACATATGTGTGGTCGGCTGGCGCTACTTCAACGGGTGTTAATACGGCAACCGCTTCACCGCCATCAACAACAGTTTATACAGTCACAGGCTCAACGAACGGATGTGTATCGTCTGCCACATCAGCCGTCGTGGTTAATCAGTACCCGGTAGTTAATATCGGAAGCAACTCGCCGGTATGTTTAGGATTCAATCTTAACCTTACAAGCTCAGGTGGCGGCACATACAACTGGAACGGCCCATCAGGATTTACTTCTGCTGCTCAGAACCCCGTTGTTGCTCCAACAACCATGGCAAGTGCAGGTGTATACAACTTAACGGTAACGGCTAACGGATGTTCTACTATGACCAACATTAACGTTGCCATAGTAAATCCAACAACCTCAGCTTCAAACACAGGTCCATACTGCGCTGGTTCAACCGTACAATTAAACGTTGGCTCTGCTGTATCTTATACCTGGAGCGGGCCAAATGGATTTGTTTCAAACGCGCAGAATCCTACAATTCCTAACAGCACACCTGCTGCAACCGGAATATATAATGTGCTTGTAACTCTCGGAACATGTACAACACAGGCTTCAACATCTGTTACAGTAAATGCTTTACCGGTTCCTGTAACCGCAGTGAATACTCCTATTTGTGAAACTGCAAATTTAAGTCTGACTGGTAATGGCGGAACCGCTTATGCATGGACTGGCCCTAACGGGTTCAGTTCAAATCAGCAAAACCCCGTAATTAATATGGTTACCGCTGCTGCAACCGGAATTTATTCTTTAACTGTAACTGATGCTAACAACTGCGTACAAAGTGCAACTATAAACGCGGTAGTAAATGCATTACCGGTTATTACAATCGGTGGTTCAACAGTTTGTATTGGCGGAACAGGATCTTTAACAGCAACGGGCGGCGCTTCTTATAGCTGGAGCGGTCCTAATGGATTTGTGTCAAACTCACAAAACCCAACCGTTCCAATGAGCAATCAGGCAAGTGCCGGAGTTTATAACGTAGTTATTACAGGAGCCAATGGTTGCTCAATCAACGCGGCTACTTCAATTGGTGCATATCCAATCCCAACTCCGGTGGCCGCTAACAGTGGGCCAGTGTGCGTTGGAAAACCTGTTGATTTTTCAAGCAGCGGAGGATTTGTTTACAGCTGGGTCGGTCCTAACGGATTCGTTGCATCTACATCAAGCACCTCCATCAAAGCAACTGAACTTGCTGCAACAGGAACCTATACATTAGGAGTTATTGATGACAAAGGTTGTCAAGGATTCGCAACAACCTATTTATTGGTTCGCGATCTTCCTAAAGCAAATCTTGCAGCAAGCAACAACAACGGTTGTGTCCCATTCTGTTCAACATTTAATTTAAGTTCGCAAAGCGCATCACTTGTAAGCGCCACCTGGAACACCAATGGCGGCGCGCCGTTCCCGGGATTAACATATAACAACTGTTTTACTAAAGACGGAAGATATGTTCTTGCTTCACACTTTACCGATATTTATGGCTGCAGCAATACAAGCACATTCGAAGTAAATGCTTATCCTATTCCAATGGCTGATTTTCATTACGGACCAGGTAAACCGGTTGAAGAAAATGATGTAAATTTCGTTGACGCTTCAATAGGACCACAGATCAACAAATGGAGCTGGTACTTTATTAATAGCACAGGGGGAACATCTACTTTACAGAACCCTACTTATATCTTCCATACACCGGGTAATTACGCGGTAACATTGGTTATTGCAAACAAATGGGGCTGTAAGGATACAATCACAAAACCAATTCAGATCGGTGAAGATTTTAACCTGTATATTCCAAATGTATTCTCTCCGAATGGCGACGGATCAAATGATGTGTTCCAGCCGAAAGGGCACGGTGTTATTAAATACACAATGACCATTTTTGATCGCTGGGGCGAAAAATTATTCGTTACGCAAGACTTCAACATAGGATGGGATGGAATAATTAACGGAACAATTGAAGTGCAACACGTACTAGGAAAAACCAAAGAATATGTGGGCCATGTGAGCCTTCTCAGATAAAAATTAAATCTCCAAAAGAAATCCCGAAGTATGAATTACTGCGGGATTTTTTATTCAAGGGAATCTTATTAAGAAACAAAAATCCCCGTCTGAATTTTCAAGCGGGGATTTTTTAATTACATATGTTTGATCACATCCGGCAAGGGATAAAACGTCGGATGTCTGAATACTTTATCATTACTCGGTTCAAAGAAAGAGCCCTGATCTTCGGGACTGCTTGCTACGATTGCGGCAGTTGGTACCACCCAAATGGCCATACCTTCTCCACGACGGGTATAAAGA
>JAJONO010000119.1 GCA_021323535.1 Bacteroidota bacterium | reverse complement strand
AAGTTTAATTTTTGTATTACTCATAAATTCTTATTTTTAATTGCATTCAATTCTTCTGTTAATTCTGAACATGCCTGTACGCAAATCATTTCAAGCTGCAAAACAAACCCCTGCATTTCTTCCGGTTCCTGCTGCATACTTGCAAATTCGAGCACTTTCTTAGCAACAATCTCAAAGTCAGTACTTATTCCCATAATTGAAAAAGACGGAATGATCTTATGAACCGCTGAATACAGCAAATCCCAGTCCTTATCGTTCACGCTTTGCTTCATGACGTTTATTAAAGGAGGAATTTGTTCAAGATAAAGAGAGATCATTTCCATCATCAATACAGGATCGGATTTAGTACGGTAATTCAGGTAATGAAGATTTGTACACCTTTCTTTTTTGATTTCCGGAACACTGCCTTTATTTTTTCCGGTTTTAACCCGTGCCGGCTTTTTAACCAATCCTATGATCTTGCTATACAATAATCTCTCATCCACAGGTTTGGCAACATAATCATTCATACCGGCGGCTTTGCATTTTTCCAGGTCCACCGTGGTCACATCTGCTGTTAGGGCGATGATGGGGATCCTGGAGTTTAAGTTATTACGAATAATAGCTGTTGCTTCAACGCCATTCATTTCAGGCATCTGCAGATCCATTAAAATAATATCGTACGATTTGTTTTGTAATTTTTCTATAGCGATCCTTCCATTGGCGGCAATATCGCGTTCGAATCCAAAATCATCCAACATCGTTTTCATCAGCAATTGATTCAATGGTATGTCTTCAACTACCAACACCTTTATATTTTTGATTTCCGTATCCCGCTCCGCCGGTTCAGGTTCCAATTGAGCCTGCTCTTTTGTTTTCCCAAAACTCAATATAAAACTAAAGGCAGAGCCTTCATTTACTTTACTTTTTACCCGAATGCTTCCATTTTGAGACTCTACCAATTGTTTAACAATGGCAAGTCCTAACCCTGTGCCACCGTACAACCTCGATGTTCCGCTGGTTGCCTGCTGGAAATTTTCGAATATTTTATCTATTTTATTTGCAGGAATGCCAATTCCGGTATCTGTAACGGCAAACTCAAGCGTTACCGTTTCTTCGTCTTCGCTCAACAAGCGTACACTTACCGTTATTTTTCCGGTGGTCGTGAATTTTACAGCGTTGCTTACCAGGTTTAAAATTATCTGATGTAGCCTTACAGCATCTCCCAGTAATACCTCAGGTATATTCGGATCATATTCTTTTATAAGTGCTAAATTCTTCTCCTGGATCTTTGTTTCGAACAAATGAAGCATGGCTGATAAGGATACAGTCATTTTGAAAGGTATTTGTACAAAAGTCATTTTTCCGGCGTCTACTTTTGCCAGATCAAGGATATCATTGATCAAAGCAATCAATGCATCGCCGCTCATTTTAATAGCGGTTAAATATTCTTTTTGCTTTGCGGTAAGATCTGTTTTAAGCATCACTTTTGTAAACCCTATAATAGCATTCATAGGTGTACGTATTTCATGACTCATGTTCGACAGGAATTGCTGTTTCGATTTAACAGCATCTTCCGCTATACTTGCGGCACTTTCCGCTTTTCTCTTTGCTTCTTCTGCAATAGCGGTTGCCAGTTCCGCAAACACTTTAGCTTCGGTTAATTCCTTTTCTACCAATTTTTGCTCGGTAACATCTCTTGCAACAATCACTACTCCTAAAACATTTCCTCCTTCGTCTTTATACACAGACCCATTGAACAACACATCGGTTAACTTACCCTTTTTATGACGTAGGGTAAGAGGAAAGTCGGATACAGATCCTTTTGCAAAAACTTCCCTGTACACTTCCCGGGCTTTTTGAGGTTCGGTGAAATAGACAAAAAAATCAGTGCCGTTTAATTGCTTTCGGGTTATACCGGTAATGTTTGCAAGAGCCTCATTCATGTCCGTGATCTTTCCCTTAATATTGATTGTTACCAAAGGATCAAGACTTGCTTCTATTAAACTTCTTGCGTAACCCGATTCCTGTATTAGCGTTTCCATTCGTAATATTTATATTTCTTCTATAGGGGTGCGCTTCTTATCCTTGAGGAGTTTAAAGTGTGAAGGAGATAAGCCGGTGATTTTTTTAAATTGATTAGACAAATGCGCTACACTGCTATAATGCAGTTTATAAGAAATTTCAGTAAGATTAAGCTCGTCGTAAAGAATCAGTTCTTTCACGCGTTCAATTTTATGAATAATAATAAATTGTTGGATGGTAATACCTTTTACTTCTGAAAACAGGTTGGAGAGATGTGTATAATCGTATCCCAGTTTCTCACTGATATGATCCGAGTAATTCACTTTTAAAGGTTCGTCGGAGTGATGGATCATGTCTGTGATAACATTGATTACTCTTTCTATGAGTATCGCTTTTTTATCCTCCATCAGCTCCAGGCCGCACTTCAACAAAGAAACTTTCAGTTCCTGCCGTAGTTCAGGAGAAAGGGTTTCCATAATTTCCACTTCTCCCAGATCCACCACAATAAAGTGTAATCCAAATTTTCTTAATTCCTCTTTCACCGCTGCTTTACAGCGATTGCTTACCATGTATTTGATGTATAATTTCAAAGTGCTGCTTACCTGAAGTGAAGGACGCTTTATTCAGGCACATTCGTTTACATGCACTGACAAAAGAGTTACATAATTCACGGTTTGTTCCGTAGAGATTAGAATAGAGATTGTTTTTATCTATTCCGTCTTGAAGTGTATTCGTCGATTAATTTAAGCGTCTCGATTAAATATGTTCTGCGTACACTATTCACGTTTGGATCATTTAACTCCTTTTTAAGGTCAACAATATGTTTTTCGATTGAGGAGTGGCGAAGCTTCATATCTTGAATGTAGTCAATTAAATCCACAAGGACCGGGACTTGTCCCTTGTTTTCGTCCAAAGAGTGTTTGTTACTGTGCAAAAAGGCTTTAATGGTGTACGATAGGGCGGTATACTGATGTTAGGTCAGATAAACTGATGCAGATTATATAACACCGTGCTGTTCTCGGCTCTGTAGGTGAGCGTATCGGCTTGTTCGTTGTAGAATTGTTCGGTGATTGGGTTAAGGCGCCAAAGGAAAATGGCTTTGTATTTATCTTCTTTTAATGAATGAAGTTTATTCAGAATCAGATCCTGGTTCTTCCTCCACTCTTCTTTTGAAGGATTTTCTTTTAATTTTTCGCAGGCGCTTAGTTCTCCGATCACAACTTCTTTATTCTTAAATGTAGAATGAGGTGGAACATAACCATCTGTACGGTGCGAGTGATAATCCAGAAAATCCAGTGGAAAACCAATGTTTTCGTAAATGCCTTCTTCAAGATTTCTTTCTTCCTGGAACCCTGAACCAATGCTCATTTTTATTCCTGGATATTTTTTTCTTATAGAATGAAAAAGAGTTTCGAGATTAGTCATCACCTCTTTCCAGCCATAACCTTCACTGGTATAATTACCTGTTTCGCCAGGCACTACAGCTTCCGGTTCGTTACACAAATCAATGGCCCAGGTGGTTGGATGAATGATATCGAGGATGCGCGGCAGGATAAGATCACAGAATATTTTTGTATTGTCTGATTTGCAGATGATAGATTCGGTAATAAAATCTTTATTGCGAAACACACTGTTTGCGTCAAACAACGTGTAATACATTTTCAGATCAAATTCCTTTGCAAGTTTTGAATGCCTGATGAGATTTTTTTCAAAAGCAGGATCAAGCCCGGTTATCTTCTTATTTTCATCAAACAACAAACCTTCGCCTCCTTCAAATAACCAGAAACGAACCAGATTTACATTAATGGACTTTAAATACTGAAAAGTGCTTCGTACAAGATCTTCATTAAATGTAACAGGCCAGTCGGAGTGCATATAGTTAACGCCAAGATCATGACAATAACCTCCGTTCCACCATGCTATATTAACACCTAAGAGCGTTTTCTCCATAGAACCTACCACTCCACATCAATGGTGTTTCCACTTGTTGCGCCGCTTAATTCTTCTTCGAAAGGATTTGGAAGGGCGACTACTCCGTAAGAAATGTTTTCGTTGGTATCGAAACTCTTCATCACACCATTCACCCACTCTTCATCCCACGAATAATTGAATGTGTTACATCCAACACATGTTTTGCAAAGTCCCGAACTCACAATTTCTTTTGCTTCAGGACTCATTAACGCTTCGATGAGTGATTTTTGTTTTAAAGCTTTTCCAATGTGCCAGCAAGGATAGAATCCGTGTGCTGAGAAGCCAATGAAACGCGTTGGTAAAGTACATCCGCCGTGCGGACGAACCCTGGTATTCTTATCAGCGAAACGCTGGAAATATTTTGTAAGAAGAATATCATCGTTGAACCATGTGTGCGTTTTCTGAGCGTCTTCCTTGATCGCTAATAATTGTTCATACGCCACTTTTTCTTCATCTTTATTAAGAGCAAGATGTAATGTTTCGGGTACAAGTTCTACGTTTGAGAATCCACAATAGCTGTATTTATTTCCGCCAATCTTCTGAATATGATTGAAGAGTTCTTTTATCTCCGTAAAATTATCTTTTTGAATAACCGTGTTTGTTCCCCACTGAATGTTTGACTCGGCATACATTTCCAGTGTTTTAATGGTACGATCCCACGAACCTTTTTTTCCACGAATCTTATCGTGATTGTCGCGCATTCCATCCAATGAAACAGTACAGCAATCCAGTTTTTCCAGAACAGGAATATGTTCCTTGCGCAACAATGTTCCATTAGTTACCAGTTGGATCTTTAATCCGAGACTAAAGGCGTGATCGAGAATTTCCCAGATGCCCTTATGAACAAAAGGTTCTCCTCCTGAAAATGAAATTACTTTAATTCCGATCGCTGCGGCTTCCGTCATTACACTTTTACACCAGTCTTTATCCATGAACACAGCATAAGACGGCCTGCGGCACATCTGGCATTTAAGGTTACAGAATTCGCTGAGGGCGATATCCATCTTGTAATAATTGGAAACATAATTCTCTTTACCGCACGAGGTGCAGGCCATTTTTTCCAATGGAATTTCAAGATTTTTGTTTACGGTACCGGTCGCGCCACATGAACACGATGTTTCAATTTGTTTAAACATAACTTACTGTTTGATTTAACGATTCGTTGAAGGACGCGATGTCAGAACATGCTGCGAGACAACCCGGACAGGTTTTTGTGAGTGCGATCTCCTGCATTTTATTGTGGATCATTGAATGCCATACACCTTTCAGAGAATCAGTATTGGCATTACCCATAGACACATCTCTCATGAAGAAACAAGGATACATTTCGCCCTCATGATCGATGAGTATAAAACGTGATGGCATATGACAACCTTGTGGAGGAATAGGGCGCTGATGATTGATCAGGTAATCAGGAATAGTATGGAAGAGCGCTTCCGTAAATAATTTAATTCCTCTGGCACTTGCATATTCGTTGACCATTCCTAACTCGTGAATGAGATACGGTTCGTTTTCTTTTAAGAAAGAGAAACGTTTTGTGTCTTTTTCAGTACCTGAAATTTCGAATTGGAAAGGCTGCATCGAAATTTCTTCTACTTCGAAATGTTTTGCGAGATCAACGATGGTTCTTAAGAACGGTAAAGTCTCGCGCATGATCACAGCCGAAATACCAAATTTTATTCCGGCAGTTTTCAGTTTTCCGAGAATGACCATTAAGTCGTCGAAACTTCCTTCTCCCCGTAAACGGTCGTGAATGAATTTAGGGCCGTCGATTGAAACGTGAAGATATACTGAATCAATTTTACTTAATCTTTCAATGATCTTATCAGTAAGCATTAAACCATTGGTAACAATTTCCTGCCTTGTGTAACCCAGATTATGAGCAAATTCTACGATCTCAAGAAAATCTTTTCTCATAAACGATTCTGCTCCGCAGGGAATAAATGTTTTTGCTCCCAGGCTTCTCGCCTCGGTAAGCATAATTTTAGCGCGTTCGTTAGAGATACCATGCTTCTTCAGTTCCCACACACTGCACATTTCACATTTAAGATTACAGTATACTGTAAGTTCAATAGCAATCTCATCAAGAGGACGAGATAACAACGATTTGTCTTCGAGTTTAAGGATCGACTGATCGATAAATAATTTCGGGAAATCCTGCATGATCTCATCGTAGATCTCCTTTTTTACAGGAACCCCTTCGTTGTATGCTTTAAGTACATCACCGAAATCATTAAGGTGCCCATTCTTCACCCAACCTTTTTCGTTATCCAGAACATACCACGAAAGATCTGTTTTAATTAATTCTCTCAAAACCTGATCCTGCGGATACTTCTGCTGAAAGCGCATGCAGTTTTTCACATAACTGTTATAATTTTTTTCGAGAACGTTTTTCGAATCAATTTCTTCGCAGCGGAACGGATCACGCGGACGTTTTGATTCGATGTGCAACAACCAGGCTTTTGGTTCGTGACACAATTGAAAATCATGATAATATAATCTGTAGGCCAGTTCAATGTCCTCCATACCCCATCCTTCGAACGTAGGATCAAAGATTGGCAATCCCGGAACGTTTCTCACTGAAAAATTACACGAGTAAACGTAAAACCATGGATGCGGGGATTTACTAACATGTACATCAGTTTCATCAATTTCGAAAGCGCGGCTATCTTTCCCCCAACTTTCTTCCGGTGTTGAAATATTATGAATGTTATCTACTGATTCCGCTGAACGATATCTGAAACCGAACACGAGAGATTTCTCTTTCATTTGTTTATGACGTTCGATATGAGCATCGATAAAATATTTTGATATTCTTACATCATCATCGAGAAACATCAGAATATCTCCCTTTGCTTTACTGATACCCATGTTACGCGCCTGACCGGCACGGAAACCAAGATCGTTTTGTCGCAGGTGATAAACAGGTTTACTGTATTTTACATTTTTTACTACGGAAGCCACATCTTCCGTTGATCCATCGTCGCACACAAGCACTTCCAGAACAGATTCATTGTTTACAGCAGCAATGTCATTTAAAATATTTTTAAGATGCTGAGTTCTGTTGTAGGTAGGGATGATAATAGAAACCTTCATAAAACAATTTAATTTTAGTTATCCAAATATAAAATAAATTCCGAATCAAAACATGAATTCATCGTTTTGAGGATGTAAAATTTATCGGTTGGTATAAATGGTTAACGGTTGGTAAACTGTCTTTTTATCCGTTACAACATATACCTCCGGAAGTCGCTCTGTAAAAGGGATCAAAAGCTTTTTTAGACTCTTTCTAAAGATGAGTTCCGGGTCCTAACCACATAAACCTTATCGGATGGTAACCAGGCTAACTCGCGCATTATGACATCCACCTCTGTTTCATTGTCTTTATTTACTATAAGGCGCACCGCGCTTATTTTGTTTTCCTTTTTAAGATTTTCGTAGCCTTTACGGAAGGAATTGTAGCTATGAAGAGATGAACCCGACATTTTAACGAACGTGTCGGCATTAAAGGACATGATTTTTAAAACAACGCGGTCGAGTCCAGCTTTAAAAACTTTTCTATTATGTTCTTCGTCCGAAAAATACATTCCGTTTGTTTCACAGGTAATATCAAATCCTCTTCCTTTTGCAAAAGACAGGAAGTCTATAAAATGCCTGTGTTCGCAAGGCTCGCCACCCAGAAGATAAAGGGCGTTGGCTTTTGTTTTTACTGCGAAGAGAACCCTGTCGCGTAGCGATGAACATTTATTGATCTCATTATGAAAACTGCAATTTAAACTGCAGAATCCACCGAACTCCACGCCAACTGTAGATTCGCCATTGAGAATATTTTCAATATCAGTTAATGATGATTCATAAAAATCGTTCACTACTTTATCAGGATGAAGTTCCTTAAACAATTTGAGATTGGTTAAGTACGAATTAAAATCTTCCCGCTTTGGATTATTGTTCTTATAAGGATTTCTTGTGCTCACTTCATTCTCATCGGTAATATGGTAACCTAATGCAAAACGTGAGAACACCCAGTTAACGCCCGACTTGTAACATCTGTATCCGAATTCAAGATCCTCCAATCCCCAGCCACTGAATTTAGTTTCGAAACCGCCAATATTAAAGAACGTTTCTTTTCCAATAGAGAAATTACCTGTGTAACACAAATGCCATGGATCGGATAATAACTGAAGATTGTCGAGAGAATTTCGGAGCGCAGGTTCACGTGACGTGAACGGTCAGGAATAATATTGACACTTCCTGCTTTTTTTCCTTTCACATGTTTAAGAAGATGAATGTGATCCTGGTCCACCAGGTTGTATCCCGAAATATAACCCAGACAAATTGAACCGGGACAAT
Source organism: Bacteroidota bacterium (assembly GCA_021323535.1). Lineage (GTDB taxonomy): Bacteria > Bacteroidota > Bacteroidia > B-17B0 > Aurantibacillaceae > Aurantibacillus. The sequence goes on along the minus strand of JAJONO010000119.1, from coordinate 2,317 downwards.
TATAATGTACCCATTGCACGGCCCATAGAAAATCTTCGTCTATGAGAATATCCGCATCCAGAAACTGTAAAACAGGAAACTTGGCCAGTTTAGCGCCGGTATGACGTGCAAGGCCTGCGTTGAATTTTGTTTTCGCTTCCAGTTTGTGATACCTGAATTGTGGTCCGCCTTTTTTTACAGCAGACTCAATATCCTGATCGGAAGCATCGTCAACAATGATCACTTCAAATTTGTCTTCGGGATAAGACTGGGCTTTGAAACGCTCAATGGCTTCCTCCAGTATTTCGATACGGTTGTGTACAGGAATAATAATTGAAATTCCGTCAGGAGATTCTGCGTCGGTATTTTTTAAAGTAATGTCTTGTCTACTGATATCAAAAACAGAGTTTACATTGTTAGAAACATAACCAACGCCGTATGCCGCTTTGTAGCCGAATTCCTCCACCATCGAAGAAATAACGGGATTGACTTCCCCGTAAGGATAAGCAAAAAGATCAATGCTGGTGTTAAGTCGTTCCTCCAGCTTTTTTTTAGAAGCGCTTAGCTCATATCTTATTCTTGATCTGTAATCCTCTTCTTTTTCGTTGTATAATTTTACCGACAAGCGCGGGTGGTTCACGGTATGAGAACCAATGATCCAACCGTTCGTCTGTAAAAGTTTAAGATCGTCCCATGACATAAACTCCTTTGATGTTCCAACAAAAGCGGTTGGCGCAAACAGAATTCCTTTCACCTTGTATTTTTCCATGATCGGAAAAGCGTACTCCATTACCGAAGAGGCAGCATCATCAAATGTAATAGCGAATGTATCATCATTTTGTAAATGAGTTGGCTGGGTAAGATCGCAGGACTTCAACCCTTTCACAAATAATTTCACAAGAAAAGATTCAAAATCTTTCGCTGTGATACTGAAGGGTCCCTTTTTTTCGAGGTGATGAAAGATATAATGATGCGCCATGAAAATTACACTTTAGGAGACGTTGGTGTGAAAGTATAACTCCGCGTAAGTGTCATTTCGGTAAACGAAAAATGAAGCGCCTCCATTCCCATTCTCTTACACACTTTTCCTATTTCTGCAAAAACAGCATCGTGCGTATTCTTCGATTTTATTTCCTCCCAGGTACACCGGGAAACCGTATTGGCAATAACACTCCGAACAAGGTCCTGCATGTTTCCGTCGGCGCCGTTAAAATTCTGAACGTATGTTGGCGTGTCTGTTACCTGGCGTTCCAATATGGCGCCAACACTTGCGGTTTTACCATCCATGGTAGTTACAGTTACAGCTGCAATCTGGAACGTTTCCGGGCGGATATTAATAACCGTAAATGATTCCAGGAATGGAATGCGCGGATGAAGTCCTTTCTGAATATGCTTTCTGAATTTTCCATTACGGTAAATGATCCCTTCCTGGTATTCGTACACCGTTACAAATTTTATGTTGGTCCAAAAGACGTCAAATTTATTACCTAACCACTCGAGCATTGTTATATTTTTTAATTACTTAATTGTGTTTTTCTGACACTTACACGTTGTTTATTTTTATCAAAAATAAATTCCTCTTCCAGTTTTACCATCAGATCCTGCCAGTTGAATGAATAGCTCTGGTTTGCTGTATCAAAGGCCACTTCGGCTTTAAGATCGTTCATGGCAATCATCTGGCTATTATCAAACATTGAGGAATTTGGTCCTGCAAAAGATGCTCTGTCTTGCGCATCGTAGGCATACACAATTCCCGGCTTATTTAAAAGCAGCGAAGGTACAATAGACGCCGAACCTATAGGCGCGCAGACAAAATCGGTATAATGACCCAGGATCATTTTATCAGAAAGGTTCATTCCTCCGGCAAAACACATGTGAACGTTTGATGGAAGAAGTTTTTTCATGCGTTCAAAAATTACACGTTCCTTATTTATAATTCCCTGCAGACCCGAATTCATGGGATAGTTTACGCAGGATGTAAGTCCGTTGAAAACAATCCCGAATGTGCCGTTCTTCCCAACGAGTTGTTCGCTGAGCGATTTAATAATATTGACAAGACCTTCCTCCTGTTCGGCCCAGACCCTTTTTTCTAATTCGAGCGCGATCCAGATAGAGAAATCGCAGTTTTTAATTTTTAAAATCTCTTCGGGAAGATCTGTTCTTTTTGTTTCCTTATTGAGCCAGTTGCTGATCCTGTCCTGAACCGCGCGCAACTGCACTTTATTAGTCAACACCCTCACATCCGAAAATAAAATTCCGGGGTAGTGACGTGTATGGTATTCGATGTGAGCAAAAGAAGGAAGTTTTTTTATAACCTGTTTCAGCTCCGGAAATAACA
>JAJONO010000058.1 GCA_021323535.1 Bacteroidota bacterium | reverse complement strand
GCCCATGTCGCCATGCGCAGCATGACAAGTGGCACAATTCAATTTAAACAATTTTTTGCCATTTTGTAAAGCGGCGAGATATTTAGGATCTATTGTTTTTACAGCTTCTTCCTTTGGTGTCGACTTATCCTGTTCATGAATTCCACTCCTTGGTCCACAGGAGAAAAATAAAAAAGCAATAATTATTTTGGGAAAATTTTTCAGAGCGCTTTAAATAAAATCTGAATTAAAGATAAAGATTTTTTACGCTTCGTTCCTATTTCATTCAAATCACTTCTGTTTAGCATTTGATTTTTGAACCACGCTGTTTTCAAGTTCAGGATCAATAGCCACACCAATTTTTTTCAAGGCAACAAGATCCTGCATCGCTTTGTCTGCTTCATTCAACAGATTATAACATTCGCACCGATTCAGCAAATAATATTCTGTTCCTGATTTTGACCGGTTAATCGCCTCTGTAAAATCGGCCGCCGCCTGCGCATACATTCCTGCAGAAAAGTAAGCGGCTCCCCTATTGTTATATAGTTCGTTTCTGTCGGGTCGTATTTTTAAGGCCTGATCATAATATTTAATTGCCTCTGCAAAGTTTCCCTGATCCTTGAGATGTTCTGCTTTTCGCATATGAAAAAGATAGTTTTCAGGCGCTTCCTTTAAACCCTGATCTGTAAATGATAATTCGTCCTTATAAATATCCATTCTAACAAAAGTTTTGATGATATAAAAAGACGTAAGGATCAAAAAAGAATTTACTACAAGCCTCGAATTAAAATTGAATTTTAACTGGGAGAAAAATAATAGTAATCCCGCCATTGACGTGTAAAGTCTTTGTTCATAAAATTCGCCATTGGTTTTTGCCGCGCTTGCCCAGGCCGGAATAATCAGTAAAATAAAAAAGATAGCAAGTCCTACAATAGCTTTTTTAGGATCATGAAATTTTAGTTTCCATGAAAGAACTACCAGAGCAATAACAGTAATAATTCCCGGTATAAGACTTGAATTAGTAAGCGTAGGCAAAACAGATTGCTGAACCGGTGCTATGGTTTTTCCCACTGTTAGAAAAAAAGAAAGCAGGAAATTTTTGAGACTCGTGCCAAAGTTTTGCGAAAATGGCGGATAATAGCTGATGATTGAATCCCTCAAAAGTAGCCAGCCTGCGGTAAGTCCGAGCCAGATACATGAAAATAATATGAGCTGTTTTGTCTTTTTGTTTTCAGATAAAAAATAAATCATTAAATAAATAACGGGCAGACTTACCGCGCTTTCTTTTGTTAACAGGGCGAACAAAAAAAATAATACTTGCAGACAAAGATGCTTTGGCTTGCCTGATTCCATATAAAGCCTGAGCCAGATCAATGATAACAACGTAAAACAACATAGCATGAGATCGTTCAGTCCCGGAACCCATGTCACGGCGTGCAGCAATACAGGATGTAGAGAGAATAACAGTGTAAAAATAAACGCCAGCTGTTTTTTTACTTTAAACACCGTAAGAAAACGAAACACAAGAAAAATGCAAATAAGATGAAAAACAAGGTTGGTAAAATGATAAATGACAGGAGATATTTTGCCTAACTTATAATCAATGGCAACCACCGACATAAAAAGAGGACGATAATAAAGTTCCGCCACGGGCCTGGTGAATGCTTCTTTAAATCCTGTTGATCCCTCAAGATACTTCGTGTTTTTAACGATCATCCATTGCTCATCGAGTGGAGAAAATCCAAAATTGATGCTTTTGAAATAAATAAAAAAAGCGGGAATTAACAGGAAAAGAAAGACCTTCTTTCTGTTCGCAAAAAAAGCATCGTTGAGCAAATGTAGCATCACATTACTTAACGCATTTAGAAAGCAAAAGGTTGGGCGGGAGATAGAGATAAAAAATAAAGCGGCTTATTGGATTACCAGTTTTCTTGTTGCTACTGTGTATTTATTTCGAAGGTTGAGAAAATAAATGCCTCTGGGAAGATTTTCTATCGCTATCAGTTCTCCTGAAGAAATATCTTTTTCCATTATCTTTTTCCCAACATTGGAATACATAATCATAGTTCCTGAAAAATTATATAATGAGAAGTTTTCTTTTGCGGGATTCGGGAATACCTGTATCTGTTCGCCTGACATATTTTCGTTTATTCCTACAGAGAGGCAAAAGTGCACTTGCGTGGTAACCGTTAGCACCGCATTATGACAAGGATGCTTCAGTTGTACCGAATAATATCCTGCCGAGTTTACAGTGATGGAATTTACAGTATCTCCTGTCGACCATAAATATTCATACCCAACCGGAGCCTGCAGTTGTATAGTTCCTCCGGCAGGCACACATAGCGAGTGAGGAAAATCAAATTCAATAGTATCGTAGCCGGCGCAGGAAGTTTCTTCCATAGGAGAGTTATTTAAAATCGAAATGCTCGAGGGATACATCGTGAAGTTTGCAGATGTTTTGTTCAGGGCTACATTAACAGTGTTAACAGGAATAGAAGGATATACCTGCGTAACTATACTGTCGATACAGGAAGACTTTCCCTGTTTCCCTGTCTTTAACGTGTAAAGAACCGAGGCGTTAGTACCGGCATATCGATCGCGCCCGGTAATAACCATACTACTGTCATTAAGAAAGCAAAACCCATCGCCATGGAACGAATTTCCGAACGAGGAAACAGGGCGGTAACATTTTTGAGATATAATGTTTCCTGCCGGAGAAATTTCAACTATGGACGGAATAAACCGGTATGATCCTGGAATCATTATTAAACTTCCTATAACCATGATATTTCCATTTGCCAGTTTTCTTAGCCTGGTAGCAAAATTCAGATTGAATCGCTTGCTGGTCCATAAAAGATGTCCCTGTTTATTTGTTTTATAAAGAAAACAGGTATCTGAATTACCAGTGTCGGAAAACCGTGCAAAAATGAAACCATCGTTTACTTCAAGGGGTTCAAAAGACTGCCCGGTTTTATGAAATTCTTTAGACCACTGAAGATTTCCTGACGAATCAGTTTTAAAGCTCATGAAATAAGCCCGTGATAGCACACCTCCGTCGCTACACGCTGTTGCCATTCCCCAGGAAGAAAAACTTCCATACTCGTAATTCCACTTAATATTGCCCGCAGCATCCAACTTGATAATATAGGATTTCGACGGAGCATTATTATACATGCTCACGTTTCCGTTAATAAATAGGTCTCCGTTGGGAAATTCGCCCACAGAATATCCATAATAGGCGGATCCGCCATTCGAGTAATTCTTTGTCCAGACTATGTTCCCTGCGAGATCCATTTTGATCAGAGAATTGCTCATGCTGAAAATCAGAATATGATTATCCTTCGTCAGGATCATGTCGGCAATGATGAGAGATTGCAACACTCTTGTCCACTCGGTTTCTCCGCAGCTATTGTATTTAATAACGTGTGCCTGTGAAGAGTACCACCATGCATCGCTACCGCTAACAACAAAGCCACCATCGGGGGTTCGTTCCGTAACCGGATAATTCTGAGTAGTAAGGTTTGGGTAATTTTTATAATAGCGTACCTGGGCTGAAGTGTGGAAATAAATAAGGATGAGAAGCGCAGATAAATGTAATTTCATAACTGATGATCCTCAAAAAGCATGCCTTCCACATTGATCAGGATGAGACAAGTGCAGGTTAAGATTGGGAAAACTGCTGAAACTAAAAAAGCCTGTCGGCAGCGACAGGCTTTTAGGACATTTTTTAATAGCTCCTAAAGACTCTGAATCCAGTCAATAACCTCTTCTTTTGTTTTACCGATCTTTTTCTGAAGGCGCCCGATAAGCTCATCATCTTTTCCTTCGTCATATTTAAGATCGTCGTCGGTTAAGTCGGCATATTGCTGCTTGATCTTCCCTTTGATCTCGTTCCAGTTGCCTTTTAATTTTAATTCTTTGCTATGCATGATATTTGATTTTTATATCAGTCTATCAATTTTGTTGCCAGCGGAATGTGGAAATTAGGTCGCAGTTAAAAATTTCCCGAACGAATCCTGTAAAAAAGGATTATTTCGTTATCATAAGATCTGCGTTATTTACTGTCATTGCAAAATACGGATACTTCGAATTAACTTTCCTGAACATGATGAAAAATGGTTTATTGAATATAAGAGATTTCGGTTTGTTAGGTCTCATCGATTTTGTTAATTCAACAATAGAAAGGCTTTGTACTTTTGCGCCAGATCCATTTAATACCATTGCTGTTTTTTGACGGGCCTGCGTAACCCTATAAATACCTATAGCAGTTTCTGTTTTCTGATTTAATATTTTTTTGTACGTTTTATCAAAATTAAAAGAAATACACGGTATGGAAATGAAATCTTCTTTATGTGACAATGTATACAACCAAGGATTAGTTTTCCTGTCTTCCTTACCGAGTTCAATCTGATTTTGCACCCGGCTGAGTATTTCCGAAAAACTTCCGTTCATATCAACGCCTTTTACAAAAATGATTTCATGGTTTTTATCGTGTGGAATTAGTTTTAAAATAAAATTATTGTCATCCTTTATATATAAAATCTGAAAACAATCTCCTGTAATCAATTTGGAGTGCTTTAATCCAAAGGCTTCAACCATTGTCCCATTAAAATTAAGTGCGCCTTCAAGATTTTCGAGACGAGGCCTGAACTCGAGTGAAAGATTCATGAATGAAAAGACATCGATCTTATCTTTCATTGCAATAACGTTCGTTGTATATTCGGTGTTAGAAAGGACATCCTTAAATGAAGCTGATTGATTTACTAATTTGAAATCCTGCGAGTTCTCCGGACTTTCTTTAACCGATTTTACTATAGATTTTAATTTATTCCAGGCAAATAAAAAAGAGGCTGAATAAATATTGTTTTTCTGATTTAACTTATGTTCAAGTGTTGGAACAAATTCAGTTGTAGCGTTAGAGTCTAGGATTTTTACTAAAGGAAATTCGTTTGCGCTTATAGTATCGTTCATTTTTTTTGTCATTTCAGCCAACAGAGAATCATCCTTCATGGAAGCTTTTAAAGCTTCTACCATTTCAATACTATCGCTATTAACAACTAATTTACTTTCCTGTTTGGTTTCGGGGGCAATTTCTTTCGGAGGATCTTCACAGGAAACAAGAAGTAAGAAGGCAAACGAGATTAAAAGATAAAACTTTCTATAAATTTCTTTGTTAATAGCTAAAACCCTTTTCATTACTTTATAATCAAATTTACTGATTTTATAAAACAAAAAAGGGAAACATTTCTGCTTCAAACAAAAAAGGGAAACATTTCTGCTTCCCTCATTTAAAGATATAAATCTATAATTTACAATCTGCCGGATTATGCTTCCAGTTTTTTGCTTTCACGCTTACGTACGTTTTCATCTAAATGAATTTTACGTAAACGAATGTGCTGAGGAGTAATTTCAACGTATTCATCTCCCTGGATGTATTCCATTGCTTCTTCCAAAGAGAATTTAATTTTTGGAACGATACGCATTTTATCATCAGTACCACTTGCGCGCATGTTCGTTAATTGTTTTTCTGTACAAACATTCACTACTAAGTCATCAGGACGAATATGTTCACCGATGATCATTCCCGGATAAATTTCTTCACCTGCTTCGATAAAGAATTTACCACGATCCTGTAATTTATCAATTGAGTAAGCTACTGCGGTTCCTTTGTCTTTGCTGATCAACACTCCGGCAATACGGCTAGGGATATGACCTTTCCATGGTTCGTAAGCTTTAAAACGGTGGGCCATGATAGCTTCACCGGCCGTAGCTGTTAATACGTTGTTACGTAAACCAATGATACCACGTGAAGGAATTTCAAACTCAATGTGAGTAAGATCTCCTTTTGGTTCCATGATCAATAAATTTCCTTTACGTTGTGTTACAAGGTCAATTACTTTACTTGAAGATTCCTGTGGAACGTCAACCGTCAACACCTCGATCGGCTCACATTTTTTGCCGTCAATTTCTTTAACGATAACCTGTGGTTGTCCTAACTGTAATTCATAACCTTCACGACGCATGGTTTCAATTAATACAGATAAGTGAAGAATTCCTCGTCCGAATACTAAATAAGAATCAGGTGAAGCTGTTTCTTCAACACGCATTGCAAGATTCTTTTCAAGTTCTTTCATTAAACGATCACGTAAGTGGCGCGATGTAACATATTTACCATCTTTACCGAAGAAAGGAGAATTGTTGATAGTAAACAACATGCTCATGGTAGGTTCATCGATATGCATCTGAGGCATACCTTCAGGATTTTCGAAATCTGAAACAGTGTCGCCGATCTCAAAACCTTCAATGCCTGTAAATGCACAAATATCACCGGTTTCCACTTCAGCAACTTTGACTTTTCCTAAACCGTCGAACACATATAATTCTTTAATACGTGATTTCTGAATTTCACCGTTACGTTTTACAACGCTCACCGGCATATTTTCTTTGATGATCCCGCGGAAAACACGTCCTACGGCGATACGACCAATAAATGTTGAATAATCCAATGAAGTGATCTGGATCTGTAAAGTTCCTTCGCGCTTTGGAGCGGTTGGAATTTTTTCTAAAATAGTATCTAATAAATAAGTAATGTCGGTAGTAGGATTTTTATAATCCGGACCCATCCAGCCTTGCTTGCTTGAACCATAAACTGTTGGGAAATCCAACTGATCTTCGTTAGCGCCAAGATTGAAGAATAAATCGAAAACATTGTCATGAACTTCTTCAGGACGACAATTTGGTTTATCTACTTTATTAATAACCAATAAAGCTTTTTTACCGGCTTCAATTGCTTTTTGTAAAACGAAACGCGTTTGTGGCATTGGTCCTTCGAACGCATCCACTAAAAGGATAACACCGTCGGCCATGTTCATTACACGCTCAACCTCTCCACCAAAGTCCGCGTGACCAGGAGTGTCAATAATGTTGATTTTTGTTCCTTTATAGGTTACAGAAACGTTTTTTGCAAGAATGGTGATCCCGCGTTCGCGTTCAAGGTCGTTGTTATCTAAAATTAATTCTCCTGTTTGCTGGTTGTCGCGAAATAATTTACAGGTATGTAAGATCTTATCTACTAACGTGGTTTTACCGTGGTCAACGTGGGCAATAATGGCAATGTTTCTGATTATGGACATTTTTGTATTTTTTAAGGGGGCAAAGATAGGAATTTTTTATCAATATGCCTCATTTATTGATAATTACGGGATTAAGAATGGGTTAAGGCTTGTTAAATCGACAAAGAATCAAGGACAAAGGATAAAAGATCGGGGTAAACGACCTGATGGATCACCTGAAACAAATGTGAGGAGAATGTAAAGTTATTGTGGGGTGCGTTTTCTTTGACCTGCGGCAAGCACAAAAGAACTTTGCAGCATGTCTTTTAAAAGGTGCCGGGTTTTTTTGTTGTTAGTCCTGGGCTTGGGCAGAGGCGCGGTATTCGGGCAAATGGCAGCTTGTCCTAATGGTTTGGTATACGTTCATGCAAATCCTATCCGAATATTTAATCCTGCTCAAGCCCTGGTACCCGGTACCAATCCTGTAGTTACATCCATCGCTCTTCCCACCGTTGCTACCAGTGGATTCGCCTATGGGCCAAACCTGAACGCAGTGTCGCCATCTCCCACATTTTATACAACCATTACCGGAACTTATTATTACTGGAACGGGAGTACCTGGGTAAGCACCGGCCACACAACCGGTAATTCAGCCGCTATTAATATGGCTGTGGGACCAGGCTGTATGTACAATTTTATAGGGTCAACGGGCCAGGTGTACCAGTATAACGGCACCGGTAACGGCTCTCTTTTAACTACCGTTAGTGGCTTTTCAAGTGGCGGTCCTTTTGATATTGTTGTTGATCAGTGCTGTAATTTTTACGTCATCAGAACCAGCAATCCTCAATGGCTTCAGGCTTACAACTCTTCCGGAACTCTTTTAGCAACCTGCACCTTATCCAATCTGCCCAGCATGTCGGCCGGAACCGGCTTTGCAATTGCCGGCAATTATGTAGTAGTGTTTAATGGAACCGGTGTGTATGTAGGAACGATCAACGGAAGTGTTGTAACATTTACTAACGCCGGAGCAAATTTCGGTGGTGGGGGATCGGACCTTGGCTCCTGCCCCATTCCTTGCAACAGCGCGTGTTTTACGACATTGCCCGTTGCTTTCAAAAATTTTTACTGTACCCCTTCAGAAAAAATGAACCGTCTCACATGGGAAACCATGGAAGAAAAGAAACCCGCCTATTACAGCATTGAGCATTCGGGAGACGGGCAAAACTTTACAGAGTTAGCGCGTGTTGCTTCTGGTAGCATAACTTCTAAATATGAATTCGATGTAAGCGAAGAGTTGCCAGGAGAAATAACATATTATCGGATAACTTCAGTAGATGAAGATGGTACCAGGAAGAGTACGGAGATGTGTTATGTCATAAGAGATAACATCCAGGTTGGGGGGTTATATCCTAATCCAGCAAATGATGTACTTCACTTCAGCATTAATTCGAAAATGCCAAAAAGAATCACCATGCATATAATTGATTTACTTGGCCGGGAAATACAAAATATAACGCAGGATATTCCGGATGGAATGAATCATTTAACCATAGATACAAAAAATATTATCGAAGGAGTTTATTTTCTAACGCTGACCGGCGACAAAGGAGAATTTATTTCGGGACAAAAATTTATCAGGCAAAATAAGTAAGCATCTTGCGAAACAGTTAGCGGGAAGCATAAAACACGAATTAAAAAACAAACAGCCATGCTGAAAACTGAATAGAGTACGCAATGAAAAAGATGAAAATGAACAGTAAAACAACACTATTAATTTTAGCATTATTTGTAATGCTGGCAGTACAAGTTACAGCACAAACGGGTCCGGCTTGTGTAGCTCCAAATAAATTAGACATTGGTTTTAATGTTAATCAATATCAAAAAGACTTTGGCATTGGTCTGCATTTAAGAAGTCCTTACTTTATTGTGAAAAGTGTAGCAATAAAAGTAGGCGCAAATATTCAATGGCTTGAAAATTTTAATGGCGCAGAAATTACCTGGACAACTTATCAAAATTTCCAGCTTGGGATTCGAGGCAGAAGTGTTATGGTAAGCGACAACATATTTGTATACGGAGAAGGCGGCGTTTTGGCTATTTTACCTGACAGTGATTTTTCCTCTCAACGTTCTGTTCTTGGTGGATATGGATTATTCGGATTTGAGTTCAGGCCAATTTCGAAATTGGCATATTTTATTGAATTAGGCGGAGTAGGCACGGGGGCTACAGCAGATAAAATAGCAGACAAACCTATATACTCAAATGGATTTTTAACCACTGTAGGGCTCAGATTAAAACTCTGATAATGTCTGTCACTAACAGCCATGTTCCATCGATCGTAACGTTGTCTGCAGCATTCAGAAAAATAAAATTAGAAGAGGCAACTGGAGGATTGCAGTACAATGGTTTTACAGGTGCACTGGCGGGGACAATATTAACGCTTAACGCAGGGAATGCATTCAGTTGTATGGCGCCGGTTTCACTAAGAATGTTGGAAGTTACCTGTAAAGTAATATTACCGGAAACACCTAAGGCGTAACTGCGTTGAAAAAATCACCGGCATTTGTAAGTGAAGTAAAATTTTCTCCGCCGATATTTTCTACAGTGTATAATCCGTTTAACTGCGCATGCGATGAATACATTAACAGGAAGGTTAACAGCAAAGTAAGATGTCTTTGCCTGAAAAAAGTAAAAAGATCCGAAAGAGAAAAGCTGCTATGAGTGTGGGTATAATTCATCGCTTTAATTTTAGCTGCCGTAACGGCAAGTGTTTAGGGTGATAAAGTGTAATGCAGTCGGGCTTTAACAGAACGTTTCTTTCCCCATAAAAAGTCTGGCTCCGGGCCGCCTGATCTGTCATTACACTCTGTATCTCTCTGTTTAATATTTTATTAAAATCCTGTAACATTTAATTTCAGGTTACAATGTTATGTCGCTTTTATCAGAGCATATCAAAAAAACACCTCTCAATAACCACGCAGGGACCTCACTTTATTTTCATGCAAAAAAAGAAAGTGAAGAGATTAAAGTGGCTCTTTTTGAAATAAAGAAAAGAATAAAAATTACAGAGATTCAGCTCGATTACACAATGAAATGAAGGCGCCGGGAATCGCGGCAGGGCAGTATGCTTTAACTAAGTTTCAGAAAACTCAGGTGTTAAGCTTAAGATAATTGACAAGATTACTTTCCTTCGGAAGGTTCATCTTTTTTCTGATACGATGACGTGCCACTTCAACAGCACGAATGGTTTGTATAGTAATAGACGCGATTTCTTTTGTGCTCATGTTGAGCTTTAAAAGTGCGCACATGCGTATTTCATTTGGGGTAAGGTCAGGAAAATTGCGCGCCAGTTTTTCGTAGAAATCGCTGTGCTGTTTCATAAACCGCTGCTCAAATTCGCGCCAGGTTGTTTCGTTATTATTATACTTGAGGTCGGAAACGATTCCTTTAAGATTGGTACTGATCTTAGAAGGAATTTCAGCGTTGAGGTGATTGATCCTGTCAATGGAGTTTTGTATGATCTCGTTTTTCTGCGCCAGTAATACCGCATAAGCGATTAGTTCCTCATTCTTTTTATCCAGCGATCGTTCCTTCTGAATGCTTTCAATGGTTTTTTCTTCCAGCAGAATAGAAACCGTTTCTATTTCTTTATTTTTTTCTTCCAGTAATTCATTGGTTCTTTCCAATTCAGAGTGCTGTTCAGAAAGTTGAGCGCCTATATCCTGAAGTTTAAGATTCCTTTCCTCTAGTAACACTTCGATTGTTTTTAACTCGCTTATTTTTTCTGAAAGGATAAAATCTGTTTTTTCTTTTTCGGAAAGAATTTTTTCTTTGGCTTCTATTTCACTGGAAAGAACTTCCTTAACAGTGTCAAGTTCCTCGCGGCTTTTTCCAAGTGCCTCTGTAATGCCTTCAAGTTCGTGGTTTTTATCAGCAAGAAAAGCAGAGGCCATGGTAATATCGTAGCTTCTCTTCTCAAGCAGAGCATTGGCTATATCGATTTCATGCTTCTTTGCTTTCAGCATATTTTCCGCATTGATTAATTCCGCATTTTTAAGCTCAAGTTCCTTTTCCACTTCATCTTTCTGTTTTATAATTTCATTCTTCACCTTAATTTCTTTACTCAGAAATTTTTTTGTGCGAAGCAGGATGATGTAAAGAACAGAGAGAACGAGTACCGAAGAGAGAATAATAATAACAATGAGGTTGTTCCTTAACCTGATCCTTGAATCTTTGATAACCATTTCCAATTCGTTCTTTTCTGCCTTGTATTTACTGTCGAGCCTGTTGGCATTCATGATCTGTGTCTCAAAACTCATGCTATCCGAAATTTCATGATTGCGGACAAGAAACTCAAACGCCGGCTTATACGATTTTTCCTGTTCGTAAACATACGCCAGTGTTCTATAGATTTCGGCGTTGAGCGTAAGGTTATTTACTTTTGGGCTTAATTCAACTGCCTCCAGTAAATATTTTTTTGACATAGGATAGTTTTCATTTAAATAGTAAATAGCTCCCAGGTTATTGCACGTTTGTTGTAACATGTAGTATTGATCATGGCTCTTTGCCATCTGGTAAGATTTTTCCAGGTTAGCTATGGCAAGAATGGTGTCGCCCGTCTTACTATAAATGTATGCTTTGTTAATATAAAGATTACTCAGGAGCGAGGCCTTCCTTTTTTCCTGATCGTTAAACCGTGGCTCAATGATCTGTTCCGAACGATTAAGAATTTCAAGAGCTATCTGATACTTTTTCAGAAAAGAATAACACGCTGCTCTGTTTACGTTTACGATGGCCTCATTGAGCGTATCTTTCTGATTCTGGTAATAGGCAAGCGCCAGGCCATGCCATTCTAATCCTTTATAATAATCGTGAGTTCCCAGGTATAAATTACCAACACGTTTTTGTCCTTCCGCGATTAGCGCTTTGTTGTTTATGTCTTCGCTCAAATTTAATCCTTTGAAGATGTAGTAAGACACTGAATCATGCTGGCCCATCGACTGAAAGCACCATGCTACTCCATAAAGGCTTTTAATGATCTGTGATGTATTGTTTAGTTTACGGGCCAATGTGAGGTTCTGCCGACATAATTCAAGAGCCTCTTTGGGTTTTCCAGAGACAAGATCAAGGGCCTTTTTATGGGCCATATCAAGCTTTACCGTATCCAGCAGTTCATTTTTTCCGGAAAGATTCTGTCCTGATGTATGCTGCGCCAGTACTATTAATAAAAGTAAGAAGGGGGTTATTCTCATAAGTCACTTCAAAACTAGTAATTAAAAGTGTTCGGTTCAGCAGTACGTATTGCATTAAAACGGTTTAACTTTTTTAATTGTTGTTATGTGAAAGTTTTGAGAGGTTCATCCGAAAGTCCTGTGTAGGCCATTTCATCGGGAATCCGGGAATCAATAACGTTTTTTGTTAAAAAATTAACAACTATCCAAAACTCCCCCCGATCATGAAAAGGTTCCCTCTTGTATTTCTGTTTTTATTATTTTGTACATCTCTATCGTTCTCTCAATTGTCTGGTTGTTTAACTGTGGGAACACTTGGCGGAGAAAACTATTCTTCTCTTTCTAATGCAGGCGGATTATTCAACGCTATCAATTCACTTGGCGTGAATGGAAATATTATTGTAAAGATCACCAGCAATCTTAATGAAACTGGCACCAATGCGCTTAACAGTTGGGCCGGTGGTTTTTCAATCATGATCGTTCCTTCTTCTGCAAGCCTGAAAACTATTACATATACCGGTAGTTGCGGCGCAGCAATGTTACGTTTTATGGGCACAGATAACCTCATCGTTGATGGCCGGCAAAATTCAATGGCCTGTGCATATGCTCCCTCTTCTGGTAATTTTCTCCGTTTTGTTTCTTCCTGCAATCAATATCCCGTTATGATGTTTGATGGCGATTGTCAGAATGTAACATTACGAAATATCAATATAGCATCCGACAATTCTGTTAATACCGCTAACAATGGCGGAGCGATAAACGTTCGTGCAAATCAAACCAATGGCAGTGATAATTTTCAGTTACGGGAATGCCTTGTTGAAGATTTCTCCGCGACACCCGATCTGTTTTTCGGACTGCAGGTAAATGCGCCTTCCGTAGCAACAGGAATTCTCACAGGACTATATGTTCATCGTAATAATTTTCACAACGTTAATTGCAAAGGTGTTATGCTAACATCCAACAGCGGTAATATAAATGGCTCCGAGATCCGTAATAATCATTTTTACGCTACTTCCGCCATCCCCGGGCCCGGAACCGGATGGGAATACACCGCCATTGAACTGGAAAGTGGCAGCGCGCATATTGTAAGGGCCAATTGGGTGGGGGGCCAGGCGGCTTCGTGCGCAGGAGGCAAACTCAATGTGTTGCTAAGCGGCGGAAGCGAATTGGTGGTGCCATTACGCGTTACAAGTTCCGTAGCAACCAGTACAGTGAACCAGATAGACAGCAACATCATCAGAAACATTTCTATTACCGGAGCCAATAATGCTTTCCTCAGCTCTACAATGATCCGTCTCGAAGGCGGCAACAATAATGTGGGGTCTGTGTTCGGTAATACTATCGGAGATCTTACTGTAGATGCTTCCACTCAGGCAGGAGCATCGGTTGTTTACATAGAGGGATTTAGTTCTGCAAACAATACATTCAGGGGCATTTACGCAACTTCTGCGGGAGTGAGCAACATTGAAAATAATTGTATCGGAGGAATTTTACTGGAGCAGACCACCGCTCTTGGTAATAGTACCAATATGCTTTACAGCAGCACTTCCAGGGCGCACTTTCGTTATAATTTCATTGGCGGTGTTAGCAATAACATTGTCAAAAAATCAATCGGAAATTTCAGGGCCATTTATTCCGATGATACAAATCAATCCTTCGATATCAGGGGAAACACCATCTCGGGCATAACCACCAGCACCGCTTATGAAGGTACATTTTATGCAATAAGAGCAACGGCAGGTTCGGGCGCGCCTTCTATCATACAAAATACGGTGACTAATATTTACCTGGGACCCGCTAACCTGCAGCCGCGAATGGTTTCTATTAATGTAGAAAACCCTTCAGCCATTACAACTTCCAATTCGGTTAGTAATGTTACTGTAAATTCAAGTTATGCCGGTTCGCAATTCTATGGTGTTGATGTGAGCTACAGTCCTTCCTCTTTTCTTGTTAACTATAACTACGTTACCAATATTACACTACAAACCAATTCCGCGATACAAACAAATGTTCTTCCAATAAATATGGACGGCTCTTCTTCCACGTTCTCTGTTTTTGCAAATTATGTCAGTGATATCGTTATAAACTCCACTTCAAACAATTCTTATGTACGTGGCATTTCAATTACTAATGCTACGCAAAACCGTCTCCAAAATAATGTGGTACTGCTCAGCAATGGAAATCTAACCAACGACATTTTTCTTTACGGAATTTACGATGATGCCTCGGCCGGAACTAATTATTTCTATCATAACACCATTGACATACGCGGTAATGCCACAGGCACAACAAGAAGAAGCTCCTGTTTTTATCGTAATAATTCCTGCACCAGAAACATTCAGAATAATATTTTCAATAACAGGCGCACAGGAGGATCGGGTGGACATTATGCCGAATATCATAACTCTACCGGCGGAACCACCACGAGTAATTATAACCTTTTATACGTTGAAGATAATACCGGGAGAATTGCAAGATATAGCAGCGACAGAACATTTACAGCTTGGCAGGGCCTGGGCTTTGATGCCAGCGGGGTTACCGGGCTCACACCACAAAACCTGGTGAACGCAACTAACGGTATGCAGACAACCATACTCGGAAACGACATTGGCAATACAGCTCTTGGTGTTGCGATTGATTGTCAGCAAACAGCGAGGCCCCTGGGTACTGGATACGACATGGGCGCTTACGAACTTGCTACAGGCACACTGGTAAGTCCATTGCCAATTGAGCTTGTTTCGTTCGAAGCAACTTGTAGCGATAAGAATGTACTCTTAAACTGGACCACCGCCAGTGAACACAATGCGGGCTATTTTATGCTGCAGAAATCAGATGATGCATATTCATGGATCGATGTAGCGAAAATTCCGTGCTCAAAAATTTCTACATCATCTAAAAACTATAGTTATCTGCATCCGAAACCTGACACGGACGATTATTACTACCGTCTTAAAATGATTGATCTGAACGGCGCGGAAGACTT
Source organism: Bacteroidota bacterium (assembly GCA_021323535.1). GTDB lineage: Bacteria > Bacteroidota > Bacteroidia > B-17B0 > Aurantibacillaceae > Aurantibacillus. The sequence goes on along the minus strand of JAJONO010000058.1, from coordinate 20,069 downwards.
TTCAAAAATTGTTTTTGCAGGCTGTAATACTATGAACGAGCAGACTTGTATTTCAGCCGGACCAAATCCCTGCAACGGCAATTTCATTTTGAATATACAATGTAAACAGAATAATCTTAGTTCCGTTGATGTGATCGATAACACCGGGCGCCTTGTTACAATCTTAAAAGAATTCAATTTTCACACAAAAGAATCTTTGCAGGTGCATCTCGAACACCTCGCGCAGGGTGTTTATTTACTCAATTGTCATAAAGGAGAGGAAACCATTGGTATCAAATTAATCATTTCAAAAAATTAATCATGTCAGCTTTAAAAAATTCCATTCAAACAATCCATGCCAATGAAAAACCTTCTTCGCCTGTAAGTTCCGTTATGGTAGATGTGGTAATATCCACTGGTATATGGATAGAAGTAAATGGCGTTCTGAAAAAGCTAAAAAATATTACGGCTGTTACAGATAAAAATCTGAAAAAAGTAAAATTAATAACGTTATCAACTGACGTTTATCTTACCGGTTACTATGAATAAATTATGAACCCATTTAAAAAAATAAAAGAACTACGTGATCTTCAGGTCCTCGTTTTCTGGATAACTATCCCCCTTTTTCTGACCGTACTGATTTGTATTATTTAGCAATACACGGCGGAAAAATTACCCGATAACTCGACTGATTAATATTGTTTTTATGAAAAAACACAATATACAATTATTTGTCCGCCTGCTCTTTCAAACCGTGCTTGTTTCCTGTTGTTCGGTGAGCGACAGGATTGAAGGAAAATGGAACATCACAGACATAATCGTCGAAGGAGAATCGGTTTACAATAACAGCTCTGGAATTGACTTAGACAGCATTTTAAACGGCGCCGCTCAGAAAAAGAACGGTTTTATTATTTTCAATAAAGACAACACCTTTGAAATGAAAACTCCAGCTGATCTTGTAAGTGGAAGATGGTCTGACAATGACGAAGAAATAAATCTTAAAACGAAAACAGGCGACAGCCTCCTGATGAAAGTTGTGTGGAAAAGTTCCAACAATATAGAATTGATCTTACAAAATTGTCCTGAGAAAATAAAAATGGTTCTTAAAAAATAAACGGATCACCACTTAAATTCTTTCACAACATCCACAAACAGCTTCACTTTTTCCTTGTCAAGGTCGGGATACAATCCGTGACCAAGATTACAGATGTATTTGTCTTTTCCAAAAGAACGCAACATGTTGTGGGTTTCTTCGATGATTGCTTTTTCAGAGGCGTAAAGCAGGCAAGGATCCGCATTGCCCTGAAGTGTTTTGTTTCCCGCCTCTTTCCTGGCTTTAAGCGGATCAATGGTCCAATCGAGACCAATACTGTGACACGATGTTTCTGAGATTTTCTTTACAGCATAATGCGCGTCTTTCGCAAATACCGTTACAGGAACCAGTGGAGAAAGCGCGTCGCAGATTTTAGAAATATAACTCAATGAAAATTCGTAATACATTTTTTCGCTGAGTACACCCGCCCATGAATCAAAGATCTGTAACAGATCAGCGCCCGAGGCAACTTGTCCTTTCAGATAATTAATGGAGCTCTGAGTTATTTTCTCAAGTAACTGATGCGAAAGATCGGGATGTGTATATAAAAATTGTTTTGCCTTGCTAAACGTTTTGCTTCCGCTTCCTTCGATCATGTAAGCGAAGAGGGTCCACGGCGCGCCGCAGAAACCAATAAGAGGAACACGGTTATCCAGATTTTTTTTCGTTAGCTGAAGGGCCTTCATCACGTAATCAAGATCAGATGCTTCGGCGATTTTAAGTTTATTAATGTCGGCCTGCGTTTGAATAGTTTCGGGAAAACGTGGGCCTTTTGCTTCGATCATTTCATAAGGTAACCCCATTGCTTCGGGAATTACAAGAATATCGCTGAAAATAATGGCAGCATCAACACCAAGAATATCTACAGGCTGAATGGTGACCTCAGCCGCAAGCTCAGGAGTTTTTACAAATTCAACAAAATTCTTTGCTTTGGCACGGGTGGCGCGGTATTCGGGGAGTATACGGCCTGCCTGGCGCATGAGCCAAACCGGTGCCCGTTCAACTTCTTGTCCTTTTGCTGCCCTTAATAAAAGATCGTTTTTTAACATGGAGGGCAAAGTTAGAGTTTAAACTCAATACGCCCAAGCTTTAGTTACCTATTTCAAATACATCTCAGGTTTTGCCACAGATTAACACAGATTTTCAGGATTTTGATCCGTGGAATCTGTGGCTGAAAATGTGAGGCGATACTAAACTGATTTTAGTTATAAATAAGTGATGAACGGTTCTCTAAAAGGGCCTCCAAAATCGTAAATTGGCGTTTCTTACAACAACACATGAAACAATTTTTTATTTTACTAGCACTTACTATAGGGTTTACCGTTTCGGCACAGGAACATTTTTGTTCTAAGGCAAAAAAAGCAATGGCCGGAAATCACATCTCACATCAGCATCGTTCTGCTTCACTGATGCCAAACATTTCGCACGAATTGAAGTACGATGTAAAATTTGTACACATGATGCTTAATCTTGAACGCACTACAAAATATGTAAGCGGTGGTGTAAAAACCGTGGCCACCGTTACCGCCAGCGCCCTCGATACATTCGCGTGTTTATTACATGAAAACCATACCATCGATTCTATACGTTTTAACGGAACACTCACTACCTGCACACGGGTTGACAGTATGGTGAAAGTGGTGCCTGCAGCTCCATTGACAAACGGACAATCATTCACTGTTACCATCTGGTACAAAGGTATGCCTCCTGTTGGCGGATCGGCTATTGGCAGCGGATTTAGCCAGGGCACATCCGGCGCGTGGGGTAACCAGGTAACCTGGAGCTTAAGTGAAAGTGTTGTGGCTTATCATTGGTGGCCGTGTAAACAGATACTTACCGATAAAATTGATTCCAGCTGGGTATATGTTACAACCGACTCTATTAACAAAGTTGGATCGAACGGTTTGCTGAAAAATGTAGTGACTGTTGGAAATAAAAAACGCTACGAATGGCAATCACGTATTCCGATCGATTATTATCTTATTTCGGTTGCAGTTGCTAAATACAAGGAATATAACCTGTACGCGCATCCGCTGTATTTACCAGGAGATTCTATTCTTATTCAGAATTATATTTATGATAACGCCATCAATAATACTACCTGGATAAACTCCCAGAAAGTACAACTGAATAAAATGCCACAGGTGCTCGAATTTCAGAGTAAAATGTTTGGCATGTATCCTTTCTGGAATGAAAAATATGGTCACAGCATGGCGCCTTTCAGCGGAGGAATGGAGCACCAGACCATGACAAGCTTAGGATTCTTTGATTATTACATTGATGCGCACGAACTAGGCCACCAATGGTGGGGCGATAATGTTACCTGCAAAGGCTGGGGCGAAATATGGATCAACGAAGGATTTGCTTCTTATTCTGAACATTTAACGGCTCAATACCTTGATGCGGGAAATTTTGCTTCTAACCTTAACAGCGCTCACACCAGTGTAATGAGCCAGGCCGGTGGAAGTATTTTCTTTACCGGTGCCGATACGCTCAACGCTAACCGCATTTTTGATTCACGTTTAACTTACGATAAAGGCGGCGCCATTATTCATACACTTCGTTTCGAAACCAATAACGATTCGCTTTGGTTCAACACACTGAGAAGTTTCCAGAACACTTACAAAAACAGCACAGCTTCAACAGTAGATTTCATGAATCATTACCAGGCGCAAACTGGAATTAATCCGACGCAGTTCTTCAATCAGTGGTATTACGGACAAGGATATCCAACCTTTACTGTAAAATATAATTTTGTTGGCAACACCTGTTTCATCAAGAGTACACAGGCAACCAGCGTGCCTTCATCAGTACCGTTATTCATTACGCCAATGGAGTACAAGATCACGCGAAGCGGCGCTCCCGATACAACTGTGAGAGTAACACATAGTAACACGATTGAATTTTATTCTTTCAATTTACTTGGCACCGTTACAGGAGTTACCTGCGATCCTAATAACTGGGTCATCAATAAAGTAGTTGGGCCAAGTCTTGACGCCACTTTAATAGGCATTGAAGAAACAGAAAGTACTTTTGCTCACATAAGCATTGGTCCAAATCCGACAAGAAATTCTGTTTCAATAAACAACGTTTCCATAGAAGGAAAAGTGGAGATCTGTGATCTTTCCGGAAAAAAACTTTCTGAGAAGGAATTAAAGGATGGAATGAGCATTGATCTTGGAAATTACGCTTCGGGTGTGTATTTCGTAAAACTGTCGGATAAAAACGGCAAGGAAAAGTACAGCCAGAAAATTGTTAAGCAATAGTTTAACATTCGGATGTCATTCTAAACATTTAGACTCTTTTTCTACAAGCCTCTGTTCACTAATTAAAGCCCGTATTTCCCTAATAATACGGGCTTTTAACCTTTTGGTCGCCAAAATTGTACTATCTTCACGTACCAAAATGACAAAGGCTCTTTTTATATTTTGCTGCATTTTTCTTTCGCAATTTTTTGCAGGAAACGCTGTTGCCCAAAACACTGTAAAAAACAAAACCTTTACCAACAGTTTTATCATTTATGGAAATGTAAGTAAAGAGAAACTTGATTTTTATACGAAAAGTATTGAGGCAGCCGATATGGAACAATTCCGTTTAAAAACTGCACGATTGACTTTAAAATTTAAGAACGGATTTCTCCTTGAATTAATTCCCGCAAAGGATCTTTTCGTGAAAAAAATTGTTCCTGAAATCAACGTGAACAATTACTCCGACTACGTTCCCACTCCAAATTACAAATATCCACTCTTCGAAGTTCTTGATTCCGGTTTAATTACAGCAGAAGTACAGAATAGCTCAAAATGAAAATAAAGTTATCTGTCATATTATTTATTTTCTCTTTTGCAGGATTATTTGCGCAGGTTCCCGCTAACGACAATTGTGCAGGTGCTATTAATATTCCTCTTGGTACTCCTCCGCCCTGCGGTGTTGGAACACAACAAGGCGCCATTTCCACTGTGGTAGGAGATATTACTAACGCTACTCCGGGTAGTCCGTACATATATCAGAATAACTGTTCAGGCGCTGGCGGGCCAAACCAGGCCGTGCAGGCAAATGATGTTTGGTATTCGTTTACTGCAACAGGTTACCAGGCGGTAATGACCATTAATTCCACCTTCGCAAATCCTAATATTTCATTTTACTCAGGCACCTGCGCCGCGCTTGGTGGCGGTATCGGCGGATGTGCTGTTGGTGTTGGAGGCGTTGTAACATTAACCGTTAACCAGTGTGTTCCCGGAACAACTTATTTATTGCAGATCAGCGGTAATGCCGGGCAAACCGGAACATTCACGATGAACATCAACAACAGTATTGATTGTACCGATTGTCTTGTTAGTTCTTCTCTCACAGCAACTCCTCCTCCGGTAAATGGTTCTTATTTACCCGGACAAACTGTAAACTTTTGCTTAAAGATCAATCAATACAAAACCATTAATACCAACTGGCTTCATGGCGTGCAGCTTGCATTTGGTTCGGGCTGGAACGCAGCTTCTATAGTGCCAAACACACCAACCCCTATAAGCGCCGCCGGTACCTGGTCGTATTATCCTGCAGGAATCGGAGTAGTTAATGCCGTAAACTGGGGACCAGGATGGTATTTTGATTTTAATCCTGCCAACGGAACACCACAAAATAATTTTGGTGACAATATCTGCGGAGCAACTCCTAATTGCGTAGATGTTGCCACTGCCGCACAATGGAATTTTTGTTTCAACATTACTACAAATCCATTATGCGCACCGGGATCAAATCTTTCGGTAACATTTAATACCAGTGGCGACGGTGAATCAGGCTCATGGACAAATGCCGGTTGCGCAAGCGATGCTTCCATCAATTTCAACGCCATTGGATCATGTTGTCCTCCCAACATGACTTCTACTTCCGCTTTATGTAATGGCGGAAGTTCTGGCTCTGCAACAGCAACACCGGTTGGAGTAACCGGTCCTTATACTTATAACTGGACGGGCCCATTAGGATTTTCATCCACTTCGGTAAACATTGCAGGTTCTAATGCTATTTCGAATGTACCTGCCGGAATTTATTCTCTTACTATCATTGATAATAATTTATGCGCTGCAAGTGCAACGGTGCAAGTGAATCAACCCACCAATTTAAATCTTGTTCCATCATTCACCAATGCGAATTGTCTTGGTAACGGAACGGGAAGTGTAACTGCCAATGGAGGAACCGGTGCTTATACTTACACCTGGATTCCTTCGGGAGGGAATGCATCGTCGGCAAGTTTACCTCCGGGAAATTATTCTGTGCAGGTTGCCGACGCGAATAACTGTACCGCTCTCACAACGGTAACAATTGCTACGGGAGGAACAGTCTCTCCTGCTTTTACAACTCCGGTTACCGCGCAATGTTTAAGCGGCAACAGTTTTGTATTTACAGCTGCCGATCCTTCGGGAACACATTCTTATTCCTGCGATCCAATATTAGGAGCTCCTCTTCCGGGAAGCACCAATGTTTACGGTCCGGTTAGTTTTTCTGTAGCGGGAACATTTACAGTAACACATTCCATTTCTAACGGAGCATGCGCATCTACATCGGTGATGGTAATTACTATAAACCCTCCTCCAACAGTTAACGCTACAGGCACAACTGTTTGTGTGGGAGCCAACGCGCCGCTTTCTGCAAACGGAGGAGTAAATTACAGCTGGAACGGACCGAATGGTTTTGTGTCAGGGGTTCAGAATCCTGTTGTAGGATCTACAAGCACGCTGAGCGCGGGAGCATATACAGTTCTTGTAACAGCCGTAACAGGTTGTACAAATACAGCAACGGCAACTGTGAATATAAATGTTCCAATAACACCTATGGCATTGAGCAACGGGCCAATCTGTATTGGATCGGTATTAAGTTTAACAGCGAGCGGAGCAGCAACGTATACCTGGGCAGGGCCAAATAATTTTAATTCTACATTGATAACGCCAACCATTGCCGCTACAACAACATTAACCGGTGGAACTTATACGCTCACGGCCATCGACGCGAATGGATGCGTTGGCTCAACACAACACATAGTGGTGGTAAATCCGCTTCCACCAGTAACATTTACCACCAACGCTAAAGGATGCGCGCCGGTTTGTATCACATTTACCTGTACGCCGGAAGTCCCAATTCAGAATTATAACTGGAACTTAGGAAATGGAAGCGCCACATCAGGAACCTCCAACATTGCATATACCTGTTACACAACCGGTGGCGTTTATACCATCTCTGTTGTAGCAACTGATCTTAACGGTTGTTCGAGTGTGAGAACTGCAACAATAGAAGCATTTCCCAAACCAAACGCTGATTTTATTTATACGCCAAACAAACCTATCGTTAATAACAGCAGTGAGGTTTCTTTCTTTGATCAGACAACGGGCGCAAGTATCATTCAATGGAACTGGTATTTCATGAACAATATCGATTTTCAGTCGGGCCAGCCAAATCCTATTTTTGTTTACAAGGAAGCAGGAGAATATGTTGTGGCGCTTATGGTAAAAAGCAATCGCGGTTGCATTGATACAGTATTAAAACGCATTACCATTGGCGAAGATTTTGGAATCTATGTGCCAAACGCGTTTACTCCAAACGAAGATGGTGTGAACGATATTTTCCAGCCAAAAGGATTTGGGATAACAAAATACTTCCTTGAAATATTTGATCGCTGGGGCGAAAAATTGTTTACTAGCAACAACTTCTTTGTTGGCTGGGACGGAATGTATAATGGCAAAATGAGCCAGGACGATGTTTACCAGTGGAAAATAAAGATCACGAATGTATTCGGCTACGAAAAAGAATACATAGGGCATGTCACACTTATAAAGTGATGTAATCAGTCCGGATTTCAAGTATGGAATTTATATTCTCATTGCATCTTAATGTAAATGCACAATCTTAAAGCCACATTGGCCTGTATTATTTTATTGCTTCTTTCCGGCAATGTGCTCTCCCAGGGTTCTAACAATGGGTGCCTTATTGTAAATCTTTATGATAAACGCAGCAAGCAACGGATCAGGTCTTATTCTCATTTGACTTATAGAGGGGAAACTTCCAGTCTAAAAGCAGATTCTATCGGTAATGGCTATACAAGATATTGTGGAATGGCGCATGTGAACTATGATTTGTTTTGTTGGGCCGCTGATCATAAGGACATTCATGTAAAGAATTTTACTATTGGCGATCAAACGCTTGTGTTTGATTTATACCTTCCTCGTAAGAGGGAATATTCATTTAAACAATTCATAGGCAGGATTAACTTTCACCAGGGTTGGAGAGGCATGGGCGAAATCTCGATCGGCGTGGCAAATTACGATGAGGAAAATCATCGTCATATCCCTGACATGAACTTTTTGCAATCTATTGAAGGTGGCTGCCAGTTTAATTTCAACAAAAACCATTTCATCATCGGCCCTTCACTCACCTATAATTGTACGGCTTCCATCCTTCATTGCGGTGGTTCTTTAATTTATTATACGGATTTTGATAAACGCACTTTATTCCTCAATCCCCATCTCGGTTTTTCCTGGAACACCTATTTCGATTTTTATTTCGGTTATAACATTCCTCTTATGAAAAATGAAATGAAAAGTACGGTGAACAGGTTTACGTTTACTGTTTCTGTTCCCTTATTCAATAGAGACTCCTATCTGTTTTCTTCTGACCGGAATTACCGGTACAACACAAAAAAGAAAAAACTGGTGCGCGATTAAACTTATTGTTTCACAATTTCTACTCTGCGGTTCTTCGCTTTTCCATCTTCGGTACCGTTATCGGCAAGAGGTTTTGTTTGCCCCCAGCCTTTAGAAGTCATTCTTGCTTTATCAATCCCTTTCGCTGTTACGGCGTTCATAACGGATTTTGCTCTATTATCAGATAAGGTTTGATTAGCGGCCGCGTTACCGGCATTATCGGTGTGACCTTCAATACTAACTTTCAATGTAGGATTATCTTTCATCATCTGTGCAATCTGGTCCACCGTTTTTTGTGATTCAGACTTAATATCGGCTTTTCCTGTTTCAAAATTAATATAAAGTGCAATACGTCCGCTCGCGCTTATTTCTTTAAACATTTCACTGGCTTCAACATCCTGCTTCATTGCTTCCATTTCAACAATCATCACGCCATATCCCCCAACTTCTCCTCCTCCCTGAGGTTCGTACATTTTACTCACTGACACCCAATAATCTTTTCCGTTCGCAGAAAGGTTGAACACAGCAATGTTCCCATCGTCTTCAGTAACTCCCTGAAACACTTTTTTTCCTCCTTTGGAAACGATAGCGTTCTCATAGTTCTTCATAATCTGGAGGGGGCTCGGCTTTTTTGCATTGCTTTCGTCGTTAAATACATAAGCGATAGTTGTCATATTACCCTCAACATGTTTTTTCTTGCCATTAGCTATTGGCAGATCAACAGCGTTATAATTACCCGGACAACTTTCTATTCTGAAATTCGGCATGCGATTAAAAAACGGATGATCTTTACATCCTTCAGCATCTTCCTGTGCGTAAAAGTTAGATGCAGTTAATGCCAGTGCAAAAGCGAAGTATAATTTTTTCATGAAATGGGATTTAGTTACTGCAAGTTAATAATTGAATACAATAACTGCAATTCTGTTTAAGAATTAACAATCTGTGAAAATTCCTCAGGAGAAATCGCGCCTTCTAATTTGAATTCCCCGATTCTTGTTCTGCAGAGTTTCGTAAGGTGCCCGCCGCTTCCGAGTTCAAGCCCAAAGTCGCGTGCAATACTTCGTATGTAAGTGCCTTTACTGCAAACGATCCTGAAGTTCACAGAAGGCAAAGAAATACCGGTGATCTCAAATTCTTTGATCTCTATTTCTCGTGGTTTTATTTCGGCTTCTTCTCCTGCTCTTGCATATTCATACGCGCGTTTACCATCAATAAAAACAGCGCTGAATAGGGGTGGCACTTGTTGTTGTACGCCAGTAAATTTTTTCGCGGCGGCGTAAATCATTTCTTGTGTAATATGTTCTGTCGGGAAAATTTTATCTACAGGTTTTTCGAGATCGTAACAAGGTGTTGTGGCTCCAATGAAAAATGTTCCGGTGTATTCTTTTTCCTGCCCCATTAATTCGGTAATAGTCTTGGTTTTTTTTCCAGTGCAAACAATGAGTAATCCAGTAGCGAGCGGATCAAGTGTTCCTGCATGTCCCACTTTTGGCTTTACTTTTACACCATCAACAATAAGAGAAGGATGATTCTTGATTGCATGCTTGATCTTGTTCACAGCCTGAAAGCTGCTCCAGGTAAGTGGCTTGTCGATCAGAAGAAGTTCTCCGGTATGGAAGTTGTAGCTCATGAATACAAATCTGATTTAGGGGAGGCGGATTGAAGTATAAAACTCTTCTTTTTTAACCGCAGAGAAGCAGAGGTCGCAGAGAAATTTTGCAAAGCAAGATTTATTCTGCCTCTCTGAGTTCTCTGTTTCTCTGCGGTATTTTTCATTGGAAAATAACTTGCATGTCTTCCCGCCCTTCGACTTCGCTCAGGGTGACGACTCGAAGTGATAGTATTCAGAATAAATGCTTAGATTAAAACACCTCTTTCGCTACTGCTTTAGTTGCTTCAGACGCGCCCATGGTATAAAAATGCAGACAAGGCACATTGGCTTTCACCAGTTCCTTTGATTGCTCAATGCACCATTTGATTCCAACTTCTTTAATCTGCTTGTCATCCTTACATTTCTCAAGCTCTTCGTAAAAAGGTTGCGGAATATCGATATGGAATATTTTTGGAAGTGTGGTGATTTGTTTTTTGTTGCTTAAAATTTTCAATCCCGGAATAATAGGAACGTTAATGCCGTTCTTTCTGCAGAGATCAACAAACTCAAAATATTTTTTATTGTCGAAGAACATTTGTGTTACTATATATTCAGCTCCCGCGTCCACTTTCGCTTTCAGATATTTTAAATCGCTGATCATGTTCGGCGCCTCAAAATGTTTTTCGGGATAAGCCGCAATACCAATACAAAAATCGGTTGGAGCCGCGTCTTTCATATCATGGTCCATATAAACACCCGTGTTCATTTGCTTTACCTGCTGAACAAGATCAAGCGCGTATGCATGTCCGTTTGGTTCAGGAACAAACGCAGGTTCTGTTTTAATGCTATCGCCACGAAGCAGCAACACATTATCAATTCCGAGAAAATGAAGGTCTATTAAAGCGTTTTCGGTTTCTTCACGCGTAAACCCTCCGCAAATAATGTGCGGAACAGCCTCCACATTGTATTTGTTCATAATAGCCGCGCAAATTCCAACTGTTCCCGGGCGTTTACGAATGCTGACTTTTTCGAGATAACCGCCATCACGTTTTTTGTAAATGTATTCTTCGCGGTGATATGTTACATCCACAAAAGCCGGCTTAAATTCCATTAAAGGATCAATGCCGTCGTAAATACTCTGAATGCTTTTTCCTTTTAAAGGGGGTAATATTTCGATAGAGAACAGGGATTTTTTGCTTTGAGAAAGCTTCTGAACTAATTTCATAAAGGGTTTTACTGATTTACTGAGATGATTTCTTTGATTTCAGGAACGGCGCGTTTAATGGTTTCTTCAATACCCGCTTTCATGGTCATGTGACTCATGTTACAGGTTTTACAGGCGCCCTTAAGTTCCAGCTTCAGAACCTGCTCCTCTGTTATCTCGATAATTTCAACGTTTCCACCGTCAGCCTCAAGGTATGGGCGGATGGTATCCAGCGCTTCTTCAACTCTCCTGTGCAAGGGGCTATTCATTCTTCTGATTTTGCGGTAAAGATACGAGTAAAGGGGCAATTTACAAAAGGTGGCAACTATTGCTAAAACCCTGAAAAATCGTGTACTTTGAGGCTCTCTTATGGACGAACAAAACCTTATATTCGGAATGCGCGCGGTAATCGAAGCTATTAACGCTGGAAAGGAAGTTGAAAAAATTCTCCTGCAAAAGGGTCTTTCGAACGAACTGTATAACCAGTTACGACAGGCCCTGCGCGGACAAACCATTCCCATACAATTTGTTCCCCCCGAGAAATTAAAACGCATTACCGACAAAAATCATCAGGGTGTGGTAGCTTATCTTACCGAGATTACCTACTATGAAACCGAAGAGCTTTTATCGCGTGTTTTCGAAAAAGGAAAAATTCCTTTAATTCTTATTCTTGACCGCATTACCGACGTGAGAAACTTTGGCGCAGTTGCCAGAAGCGCCGAATGTGCCGGAGTGGATTTCATTATTATTCCTGCAAGAGGAGCCGCGCAAATTAATGGCGATGCTATTAAGACCAGCGCCGGAGCCCTTCACCGTTTACCGGTTTGCCGTGAAGACAATCTTAAAAATACCATCGAATACCTTAAAGAAAGTGGACTTCAGATCGTTGCCTGCCACGAAAAAACAGATAAGACGATTTACGATGCTGATTTAAAAAAACCTACAGTTATCATTATGGGTAGCGAAGAAAATGGTATCAGCGGCGAATATCTGAAGAGAAGCGATATTCAGGTAAAAATTCCTATGCCCGGAACCATCGCTTCATTGAATGTTTCTGTTGCTACGGGGATTATTTTGTTTGAGGCTGTTAAACAACGGCTCTAGTTTTTACGGTGAAATAAATCCTGGTGGTTATACTTCGAAGCCAATCAACAACACATCATCCACTTGTTCAAGATTTCCTTTCCATACCATGAAATCGTTAAGCATAAAATTTTTCTGATCGGGAAGATTTAAATGTGATGAGGAAATAAGTTTTTCCTGAAGTTGTTTGTATTTATATTTTTTTCCTTTTGGCCCGCCAAACTGATCGGCAAAACCATCGGAGAAGAGATAGATTCTATCGCCCTTTTTCACTTTCAGTTCATGCGTGGTAAATTTCTGAATGCTGTCTTCAATAAAAGCTCCAACCGGAAATTTATTTGCTTTTATCTCGGTGATTCTTCCTTCCGATAAAATGTAAATAGGATTGTTGGCGCCTGCAAAGTGAGTGGCTCCTGTTTTTTTATCGATCGATAATAAGGCCACATCCATTCCGTCTTTTATCTGCGATTCGTTGTACGACTGATGCAGCGATTGTGTGAGTGATTGATTGGCTGCATCAAGAATTTCTCCGGGAACATAAATGTTTTTTTCGAGAACAGCCTTGTTAAGGATGTTATAATTTACAATGGACACAAGCGCCCCGGGCACACCATGCCCTGTACAATCGGCCGCTGCAATAAAGATATGATCGTGTGTTTCCTCGAGCCAGTAAAAGTCGCCGCTTAGAATATCTTTAGGAGCGTATAAAACAAAAGAATGTTTGAGAGCCGATTTCCACATGGCCTCGGGCGGAAGGATAGCTTGCTGGATGCGCTGCGCATAACGTATACTGTCGCCAATATCCTTGTTCTTTTCCTCAACAAGATGTTTCTGTTCGTTAATGATCTTATTTTTTTCCTCAAGCGCCTGGCTGTTTTTCTTCTCTCCTCTTAAACCCCTGAAAATAAAAAATGCCAACCCGAGTAAAAGAACGCAACCGCTGAAGGCGGCATAAATTACAACTTGTTTGTTGTTTGCTTCCAGTTCTTTTTTCTCAAGTTCAAGTTTTGTTTTCTCCGTTTCATATTTGGTCTGCATATCGTTAAGCGAACGAATGGATTCGCGGCTATAGAGACTATCTTTCACAGTCATGCAACTATCATTATACTTCAGAGCTTTTTCCAGGTTTCCTAATTCGTAATTTACTTCACCGAGATTGTAATACAGGTTTTCCTTAATAATCAGATCCTGCGACTCCAGGTATTTAAGCGCCTGTGAATAATTTATTTCCGCATCCTTGTAATTGCTTGTGTTATAAAAAATATTTCCAAGATTAATGTAACAGGCTGCAATGTTTTTTCTGAGACTATATTTCAGGTTCAGATCAAGTGCCTCTTTCATATAAATTTCGGCTTGCTTGTATTGTTTCTTATCTGAAAAAATGGAGCCAATGTTAATGAGAATAGAAGCCGCCTGCAGATCGTGCTTCTGCTCTTTCTGAATAGCGAGTGAACGTTTGTAATATTCGAGAGCGATATCACTCATGTCTTTTTTGGAATATAAATTTCCGAGGCCATTATAGGCCTGCGCTACGGCGTGGTGGTACCCTATTTTACCAGCGAGATCGAGTGTTTTTTTATAAAACTCGATAGCTTTTTCATAATTCTTGAGCTTATAATTGATAGAAGCAATTTGTCCGTAACAGTTGGCTATATTTTTAGTGTCTTTTAATTGCTCAAACAATTTTAACGCGATAAAAGCCAGGTCTATTGCCGTCTTCAGGTCATTGTTTTCCATATAAAATTTGGAAAGACTGAAATTGGATTTGGCCTGATATAATTTGTTGTTTGTTTTTAAGCCGGTAAGTTTAAGGCTTGACAGAATAGTAAATGCTTTGTTAGAATTTCCTTTCGTCATACAAAGATTTGCATAGTTGCATTGAGCGGAAAGATAGTTGGCGCTATCTGTTTCCTGAACATTCTGAAATAATTCTTCGGCGAGAAGTTTTGCTTCTTTATCGTCTGAATAAAGGAGTTCTTCCAGTATAAGATTTTTGATCCTGTTTGAGCATGAATCGGTTGTGCATTGGTTGATCTGGTAGCGTAAAGTATCTATCACAGCCTGAGAACGTATCTGGAGGCTGCAAATAATAAAAAGAAGAAGTAAAGTTAGCCTGGTTCTCACAAAAAAATGGGCCCTGCTTGTTACAGGGCCCTTTAAATTTATTGGTTGGTAGCGACCTTGAGCGAAGTAGCTTTCATTTTACCATCAACAGTAACCATAGCGAATTTAACCATGATTCCTTTGTCAAGCCCTAGTTCTTTCGCATAGTTTTGTTCGAAATCAATTTTGTTTCCAACTTTATCAATGATAACACCTGAATTATTAGCATAATCAATACTATCGATACTTGCTCTTTCAACCGGGTCCAATGAAACGCCAATTGTTCTGTCGGCAACAGTTACAGTTTCAAACTGAACAATGGAATTAATTCCAAGTCCTAATTCCGCGCCAAAAGGCTGCTCGAAATAATAATCAACTTTGTTTGCCGTGTCGGTAACGGTGCCGGTCATTTTGCCCATTGTTTCTACCTTAATCTCTTTAACTTTTCCTCTGATTGCCATAGTGTATTCTGTTTTAAGCGTTAATAATGTTTTTGTTGTTGTAAATTTAAAAAAGTAAACAAAAAAAACAAATTAATTTGTAGTTAAATTTTGGCGGAAAACCACTATTGGTATGTCTAACCGCAAAGGCGCAAAGGTGTCGCAAGAGCACAATAATAAGTAGATAAATTGCGTCCATTGCGAATTCTTAGCTTCTTTTGCGTTTAAGTGTGGGGCGCTATCCATATAAGGCAGGCTTTTTTAAGTGATTCAGCGGTTCCGAAAGCGTATTAAGATCCCGCGAATTCCCATGCGCTCCGGTAAAAGCCATTGGTCTCGCAATATTCTATGAACGATTTGTAAAAGGGATTCGAGCCTATTGTGGCGCTATCGCCAATCACTACCAGTTTTTTCCTGGCTCTTGTAATAGCAACATTCATACGGCGCAGATCATTCAGAAATCCAATCTGCTGATCGTTATTACTTCTCACAAGGCTGATATAAACAATATCACACTCCTCGCCCTGGAACCCATCAATGGTTCTGATTCTGAGTTCAGCGATTTTTTCTTTACTGAATTCATAGTGTTCAAGGTTCTCTTTCAACCAGCCAACCTGTTCCTTGTAAGGGGAAATAATTCCGATGGAAACAGGTTGCGTGTAATCCAGCTCATGGTACCAGGTGAGGAGGTTCTGCAAATGTTTCAGCAATAAATTTCCTTCATTCACATTAAAAGAACTTAATGTTTCGGGGTTTTGCTCTTCTTCAAAACTGCAACCCGCGGTATCTACAAATTCTACCGCCTTATTGTAAAATTCATCTGTTCCTTCATTAGCGAGTGCGTGATCATGAACCGAACTATCGGCCTCCAGTTCGTTATTATAAAAATAACTATTACTGAAAGCCATAATGGGCGAGCTCATACGGTATTGTTTATTGAGAAGGCTCACCGCTTCTTTAAATTTAATACAACGGTCGAGCATGGTAACGGCAAGGCCTTCCTTAGCCGCCTGAAGATTTTTTACAACCGGAGGTAATTGATGATGGTCGCCACTGAGAATAACACGATTGCATTTGAGCAAAGGAATCCAAACTATAGGTTCTAATGCCTGCGAAGCTTCGTCAAAAAACAAAGTGTTGAAACGTTTTTTTGTCAATGCCCGGTGAGTAGCTGTAACTGGTGTACAACAAATCACCTGCACACTGCTGAACAGATCGCTCACAATATAATCCTCAAGTAACCTGGCGTCTTTTAAACAAGTACGCGCTTCGGCGTAATATGCCGCTCTTTGTTGAGCATCTTGTTTTCCGAACACACGTTTGTATTTACTCGCCATTCTAAAATATTCTTCGGCATTTCTTCTCAGGTTTTTTATTTCATTGAAATTCTGATGACGTTGAATTTGCCCGTCAACCGAAGAGTTGATCAGGTCCTCAGAAATCCTTGCCGGGTGCCCAAGTCTTAAAACAGTGACCCCTTGTTCCAGCAATTTTTCGGTAAGAAGATCCACCGCCGTATTTGTTGGAGCGCAAACAAGCACTTGTTTTTCAGATTGAAGACAAACACGAATGGCATTGACAAGCGTCGTTGTTTTTCCAGTGCCGGGCGGACCATGAATCACCGCCAGATCAACAGCTGATAATGCTTTTCTAACCGCGCGGTTCTGAGAGAGATTTAATTGTGGGATAACCAGTTCGGAATTTTCTTTTTCAAAGTTCAGCGTTTCGCTTCCCTCAAGAATTTCCCGAAGTTCTGCAACACGATTGTTTCTGGCATTGATCACTTCATCCAGTGCCTTTTGCATTTCGGTGTAGCTGTTATCATCAAACTGAATGTTTATTCCCAGTTTTCCGTCGTAACACCAATCAGGAAGATCGTCGCAGTGAAGAATGACCTTAAGTTTATTTTTTTGCGCGATTTTTATGGTTCCGTTTATTTCAAAGACTTCGTTGTTCGATTGATTGGAAAACAGTGTTACGTTTTTTCCATTACTGAATTGGTGCGCCGTATCCAATCCCGTTGTTCTTTCAACTTCAATCTGTAACAAATCGGCATAACCTAATTCGTGGCTGTTTATTCTGATGGGATACCAGGTAACTCCGTTCTTCTTACGGGTTTCAATACTTGCTTTTAAGAATTGCTCTTTGTACTGAAGAAAATCTTCTTCACGTTCAATAAGTAATAATCGCTTTAAATTTTTGAGACGAAGGATCGCGGCCGTTTCTCCCATTATTTACCTTCCTTCATTTTTAGTTCAGTTCTGAGTTGACTACTTGTTTTAGTTGAACCATCATGGCTCCATCCGGGGGGGCCAAAAATATATCCAAGTTTTTGCAGGGGAGAACATTTTTTCCTGGCAATGTCTTTTGCGATGTTGGCCCACTCATGGAACACCATCGTTAAAGGATTGTAGGTGCCTATGTTCGTAGTTAATCCATACTTTACCGGGTCAGTCTCTTCTTCCTTCTGAAACGTGCCAAATATCTTATCCCAGATGATAAGTAACATTCCCATATTCTTATCAAGATATCTTACATTGCTTCCATGATGTACACGGTGGTGCGAAGGCGTCACTAGAAAATATTCCAGGAAGCCCAGTTTTCCCACTGTTTGTGTGTGCGCCAGAATTCCAAAGATCTGTGTGGCACTATAAGCGAACATAATGTCAATTCCCCTGAAACCAAAAAGCGCAAGTGGAATAAAATAGATGAATCGGTATAACGGCTGAAATACCGATGAACGGAAACCAACGGTAAAATTAAATTCTTCGCTGCTGTGATGTGTTACATGAACGGCCCAGAAGAAACGGCAATAATGATCAACTCTGTGAAGCCAGTAATACATGAAGTCTTCGGCAATGATCAAAACGAACCAGTACAGTATTGGATTAAAAGAAAGATCGGCAAAATGAAAGGTATAAAAATAATTGAGCACCAGTAAACAGATTCCTCTCACGAGAATATCAAGTCCCATGTTCAGGGTAGTAAGGTAAACATTAGAGAAAAGTCCTTTCGTAGTATAAAGCCCCTTGTTTTTAAAGTAGGAGTAAAAGAATTCAAACCCTATTACGATCGCGTAAATAGGAACTGAAATCATTACCAATAAAGATTCTCTGAATTGCTCATCCATCAGGATGCAAAGTTAAGAAGAGTAAACACTTCTGGCAAGAGCCGGGAGTGACTATTTAATAATCAGTTTTTGTACAGTAGAATTGTTTTCAGAAGCAATTTCCACCATGTATACCCCTTTTGCATATTTATCCGCAAAAAGGAAAACGTTTTTATCTCCGGCGTCAAGTTGTCCATCATAGATCACCTCTACCAATTGTCCTAACGTGTTCCTCAGGTTCACTTTCACGTGTTGTGTCGAATTTGAATGGAGAGGAATGCATGTAATCGCGTTGGCAGGATTAGGATAAATTGGTTTAGTTTTTATAACAGATTTTTCTTCTTTGATGGCTTGTGGAATAGCGCAAGGATTGATCTTGAATGTCCAGCGGCCAAGCGGCGCGGTAATAGGACGTGTTAATGTTTTTCCGCTTACAGAAGATGCGCTAATATAATAGTAAACTGTTTGTCCGGCTGTCTGAAACGGGATGTTCGCGGTGTATTCATCGGTCGACACATTCGTCAGCGTCATATTCGTCGTTTGATAGGCCTGGGTGGTGTCTGTGGTCCAGAACACCTGCGCCGTAGCTATACCGCTTTTATGCATGATCCTTGCTTTGATTTCGTAAAGACCCGTATCGCATTTGCCGGCAAGACGCTGATGCGAAATCAGCAAAGGATCGTTTACACCCACAGCATGTGTGATACAATGGATGGCTCCGCTCTGCGAAATAATAGCCGCTCCCGTGTTGTCACAATCAATACCCACCACTTTATATCCTGGTAAACTTTGTGTAAGAATTCTGTAAGCTGTTGTATCATATTGCTGGTAATACGTTGGGAAAATGTAAGTTTTGTTTACAAACACGCCATTGGTGTAAGTACAGTACCAACCACCACTCTGGTTCGGCCATTTGTTGTTTTTGTCTTTTGGCATAGGGATACGTACAATTTTGTAAGGTGTTCCGAACACCGACATGTGATTGGCAAGAACATACTGGAGATTGGCTTCTATCTGCGGACCATCTGCTACTCCTGCCGGGTATTCTCCCCAAAGAAGAGTTTCTTCGTCGAGAAGTTTCATGTGCATGTCAATGTGATGAATACCATCATAAGGAAGCGTAGGCATTCTTATGTAACGGTTTATTCCCATGAACCATTTCATAATGGTATCAATTTGCGCAGACGTTTTCCCTGGGTTTTCCTGATCAGTCAATGTTGAAGAAAACGCTGTGCCAAAACCATCACTCATGTAATTTCCACCTGTGTGAATCAGATCGTTTGGAGCCGTCTTAGTTTCGTAAATAGGAATGTTAAGGAGATTGGCTATAGCTGTTGGAGTTACATCGTCGAGCGGACGGGGACGATTATAGATCCAGTCGACCAGTAAAAGCGAATCTACATTTTTAGAATAGACTGTGTTTCCAGAATAATCACGCGCCCAGATGGAGTTGAATCCCACCTGCAGGTATTGAATATTTGCGAGCGGAACAGAATTGCTTACGAGATTGCTTTTCACAGTATTTGAATCAGAACAAATAATAGTGATTTTTGCGTCGTTCTGTGCTGCTTTTATAATTTCCCTGTGGATGGCCGTAAAAGATGTCCATGTAATATTCAGGGTTTGAATTTCCTCCCACTCTGCCGCGTTCCTTAAATTTTTATACGGCGGAGGCGTTACAATAACAGACGATTTATTCTGTGATTTATTCTCAAGATAAGCAGGCATTTTTGCTTCCTCACCCGGAGCCCACCCTTTCGGAAGATCCTGTGCAAAGAAACA
>JAJONO010000057.1 GCA_021323535.1 Bacteroidota bacterium | reverse complement strand
TTCGAGTTGATTGAGGATATTGGTATCGAAAATAAAAACCGGGAGCACGTTTTTCCCTGATCGTAAAGCGTGGTAAAGGGCGGCGTTATCCTGTAACCTTAAATCTCTCCTGAACCAGAAAACCGTTATTTCCCCTTCCATTTGTCCTTTAAAACTAGCGGTAATTGGCCTAAAAAAGATTCAATTTTTATCAACTTATGTTAACAGTCTCAGGGATAAAAGCGTAATTTTAAGGTCTAAAATTTTATTACACATGTCAACTCAGTTAAGCGAACAGGAACTTTTAAGGAGACAAAAATTAAATGATCTCAAAGCTCTTGGTATTAATCCTTATCCACCGGAAGAATTCAAGGTGAATGCAACGGCATTGGATATAAAGGAAAACTACGAACGCGATAAGCTGAACTATAAAGACATTTCAATAGCCGGACGCCTCATGAGCATCCGCGACATGGGTAAAGCCTGTTTCGCTGTGATCCAGGATGCAACCGGACGTTTACAGATCTACGTTCGCAAGGATGATATTTGTCCGGGTGAAGACAAAACCCTTTATGATACCGTTTGGAAAAAACTCATTGACATTGGCGACATTGTAGGAGTACAGGGATATGTTTTCACTACAAAAACCGGGGAGATTTCGTTACACGTTACTTCCCTCAGCATTTTAAGTAAATCGCTGAAACCATTGCCGATCGTGAAAACCGACGATAGCGGAAATTCATTTGATGAAGTAAGCGATCCTGAGTTCCGTTATCGCCAGCGTTATGTGGACCTCATTATCAATCCACATGTAAGAGATACGTTCAAAAAACGTACGCAGATCATGACATCGATCCGTAATACGCTGAACAACGCGGGACTTTTAGAAGTAGAGACGCCAATTCTTCAAAGTATTCCGGGTGGCGCAACTGCGCGTCCTTTTATTACGCATCACAACGCTTTAAATATTCCGTTATATCTTCGTATTGCCAATGAGCTTTACCTCAAGCGTCTTATTGTAGGCGGCTTCGAGGGCGTTTACGAATTCGCGAAAGATTTCCGTAACGAGGGTATGGACCGCACGCACAATCCAGAATTTACCGTTCTTGAATTTTACGTGGCTTACAAAGATTATAACTGGATGATGAATTTCTCTGAGCAGTTGCTTGAAAAAGTAGCCATGGATCTTTACGGAACCACGGTTGTAAAGGTAGGCGAGCAGGACATTGATTTCAAAGCACCGTTCAAGCGCGTTACCATGTTTGAAGCTATCAAAGAACATACAGGAATCGACATCAGCGGCATGGATGAGGAAGGCCTGCGTGGTGCCTGTAAACATTTGGGCATTCATGCGGAAGCCAGCATGGGCAAAGGAAAACTGATTGACGAGATCTTCGGAGAGAAATGCGAAGGGAATTATATTCAACCAACCTTTATCACAGATTACCCTGTGGAGATGAGTCCGCTTACCAAAAAACACCGTACTGTTGAAGGGCTCGTTGAGCGTTTTGAATTAATGGTGAACGGAAAAGAAATTGCCAATGCTTATACCGAGTTAAATGACCCTATTGATCAGCGCGAGCGTTTCGAAGATCAGTTAAAACTGCAGGAAAGAGGCGATGATGAGGCCATGTTCATTGATCATGACTTTTTAAGAGCACTTGAATACGGTATGCCTCCAACGGCAGGAATTGGTATTGGAATTGACCGTTTAACCATGCTTTTAACAAATAACGCCGCTATCCAGGAAGTTCTTTTCTTTCCTCAAATGAGGCCTGAAGTTAAGCACGAGACGGAAGAGGTAAATTAAGCCCGTAGCCTTTATAGGTTTTCTGATGCTGAATATAATCTCGTCACGCTGAGCGAAGTCGAAGCGCCTGGAAGCCTTTCCTTCGACTTCGCTCAGGATGACGCCGGGTATGAGTAATTACTCTAACAACATTCCCATGTTAGCTTAATTCTATAATTTTTGATCTACCGCTTTAATTATTGTGTAATTTTACCTTGGTTTTGAAAATCAGTCTTAAAATAGTTGGAACCATCCTGGCTTTTGCACTCGTTATCGTGTCCTGCAAGCCGGAAGTGAAGGAGAAAGAAAAGCCTAAAGCACGTGTATTTGAAGGCTTCCATCCGCTTCTTGACGAAATTATTATTACCAAACAAGGTGTTTTCAGAGGGTTGAACCTCAACAGTAAAGCCGAAGCCATTAAAACGGTGGAGAAGATTGCGCCAATAGAAACCACTCCGGGGCATTTGTATTTTGAATATAAAGCCGACAGCACAACCAATTACTCCATCGATTACACGCTTAACAATGATAGTCTTGAGGAAATCAACGTTCAGATCGACAGCGATGATCTTGAACTTACCTCTTATCTCTTCTGTGATTTCAAAGATTATTACGCGAACAAATTGCCGAACCCACAGGAAGACAAAGGCTACGTGGTTTACAATTGTTTCGAAGGACAACGTAAACCGTTCGTGGTTTCATTGAGCGATAATTCTACCCCTACCAAAGGAAGGATTAATATGGTTATTTATAAGGATAAATAAACAGTGCGGGAAACAGTGCGGAGTGTGTCACTCACTTGATTCTCATCTTCTTCCTCCATTCTCCGCCCTCACTCTGACACTCACACTTTATTTGACACAAATTTCGCAAACTATATTTTATCCTACTTTTCGCGCGAAAAAGTAGGCAAAACGCTTTTGACTTTTTGAAAGGAAGTTTTTCTTTCGCGACTTAGATACAGCGAAAGAAAACCGCCCCAATCAAGCCGTAAGGCCCACAAGGGGCTACGAGAGCTTGATTGCAGCTACTTCTGCAAAAAGTCAAAAAGGGAGAACCCGAACCACCAACCGTCCAAAGTAAATTCTTTGTGTCACTTTGCGAGCTCTTTGTGAGCCACGAAGTGGCCTTTGTGGTTATTTAATATCCACGAGCTGCAAAGGCGATTGACGCCACCGAAATTTTTACATCTTCAATGTCTTTGAAGGAGGTCCATGCCGCCTCAAGAGTGGCGCCGGTGGTAATAACATCGTCTACCAGAAGAATATGTTTTCCTTTTACTTCTTCTTTTTTTGTGACCTGAAAAATGCCCTGAACATTTTCCCAACGTTCGTATTTTTTCTTTTTAGTTTGGGTGGATGTCTCATTTACACGAACCATAATTTCAGTATTCATTTCTACTTTACTTTCTTCGGCTATGCCCATGGCAAACCATTCGCTCTGGTTATAACCTCTCAACTTTAATTTTTTCTTATGAAGGGGAATGGGTACGATCATGTCGTAGCCGAGTGAAAATTTATCTTTTAACAATTCTTGGGTATATATTTTCCCGAGATGAAAGGCAAGTTCTTTTTGTTCCTGATACTTGATGTTATGGAGTATGCGCTGTACCCTTCCACTTTTTTCAAACACAAAAAAGCTGAGAGCGTCCATAAATGGTATGCGCCCCCAGAAGGTCTGGTACAGCTCATTATCGGGCCGTTTATGATAATTGCTTTTAGGAAGGCTAATCACGCAGTAACTGCAGATATACTTCTCGTGCCGGAGCATTAATTCGCCACAGGCTTCACATCGCCTCGGATAAATTAATGACATGAAATCGTTAATAAGTGTCATTTGAACGGCGCTAAAAATAGTGTTTTTGATATATTTTTGTGTTATGAATGAACAACAGGAAAAAAAGAAAAGACGAGGCGTCATTTTATGGGTCCTGATAGCCCTATTGGTGGGTACCAATGGTTTTACCTGCTGGTTGCTATTTAAGGAAAAAAATAAGGTGATAGAACAGAAGATCGTCACCGAAACTATTATTGTTGAACGCGACAATGTAAAATCCGACCTTCTTGCTCTTCAGAAAGATTTCGCGAACCTTGAAGCCAGCGATGCTTTGATGCAAAAGGACATTGATGAGAAAAAAGCGCGCATCGAAGAGCTCATTAAACAAGCCGAAAAACATAAAGGAGATGCTTATATCATTGCCCAGCTCCGTAAAGAAACTGAGACGCTTCGTGAGATCATGAAGCACTATGTGGTTACAATAGACTCTTTGAACACCCTGAATCAAAACCTGATCGCTGAAAAGAAAACGGTTCTAAAACAGCTCGACCAGGAAAAAGAAAAACAGGATGTTCTTGTCAAGGAAAAAGAAGAATTAAAAACCACTATTGCCAAAGGAAGTATTTTAACCTGTTTTAATGTAAGTGCCAAAGCCGTATTCTTTAAACGGGGAGGAAAGAAAGTAGTTGAAACAAGCAAGGCCAAGAAAATGGAAAAAATAAAAGTGACCTTCAGTCTGGGTGAAAACAAAATCGCGAAGCCCGGGGAGAAAACTGTTTTCATTCGTGTGATGACCCCTGACGGAAAAGAAATGGCGAAGAGCTACGATGATAGTTATAAATTCACATTCAATAAGAGCAACGGATATTACGCAGGGAAAGAAACCCTGAATTATGCCAACGCTGAAATTACCGGGCAAACCTATTGCGAAGGCCAGGGAGAATACGTTCCGGGCAATTACCAGATCGAAATTACCTGCGATGGTGTTGTGATTGGAAGTAGTACGCTGAAGCTGGATTGATACAGAATCAAGAGCAAAGATTCCATCGGCCGCCATGCTCCTGCGCTAAAGCTTCGGCGTAAGGCTTGCCGACGGCGCTGCAAGAAACAAGACTAGTTTAAAAATTAAAAAGCCCTTCTGAAGAGAAGGGCTTTTTGCTGGCACGAAGCTCTGCCTCGTGCCGATTATTTACAAGGCTCTGCCTTGATTAAAGAATCTGGCTATTCCTTCACCAGTTTTATCATTTTACTTTTTCCGTTTTGCGATACATTGAGTAAATAAATTCCGGCCGGATGATCCTTTATGTCTAATACTAATGTCCCTGCTCCCACTTCCGAAATTAAAATCTTCCGTCCGGTAATATCAAATAATTCAACATGTGTCTTTACGTCAACATTGATATTAAAGAGTCCACCCGAAGGATTAGGGTATATTGATAAATTTCCAAAAGCAATTTTACTGTTGGCGTCAATGCCTGTACACGCTGAAACATTTACAGTAATTGTTACAGTTAAACTGCATCCGTTAATATCGGCGCCTGTTACTGCGTAGCTGGTAGTTGTTGTAGGACTTACTATGCTGTTCAAAGGTATGGCCGGCGTCCATGAATAAGTTAAAGCTCCGTTAGCATTCAGTGTAGCCGATTGCCCGGTGCAGATTAATGTTGGGCTACTGCCTGCTGTTACGTTTGGAAGAGGGTTTACCGTTAAACTTATCTGCGCAATATTACTGCAGGTTCCGCTTGCACCAAGTACCGAATATGTTGTGTTGGCCGTTGGCGTGAGAACAACAGTGGCAGTTGTGGCTCCTGTGTTCCACGTATAGGAACTCGCTCCTGAAGCTGAAAGGTTAAGAGGCTCGCCATTGCAAATAGTGTTGGTTCCTGAAATGGATACAACAAGACTATTTGTAACAGTAATAACTGCAACAGCGGTATTGGCAGACTGGCAGCCCACCGAACTGGTTCCGGTTACCGAGTAAGAAGTTGTAGAAGATGGCGAAACCACATTGGTGCCGCCGCTATAAGTGTAAGTGGATGCTCCTGCAGGATTTATGGTATATGAACCTCCCGGACAAATTGTTCCATTGCTCACTGTAATGGTTGGATTACTGTTTACAGTTAATGCATGCACAACAGAAGCTGTACAACCATTCGCTGCGTTTGTTCCGGTTACAGTATAGTTTGTGGTTGAAGATGGCGCAGGATTAATTGCGGCTGTTGTAGCTCCGGTGTTCCAGGTATAGCTTGATGCACCGCTTGCGGTAAGCGCAGCGTTTTGTCCGTTACAGATCTGAGCAGTTCCTGAAATAGCAACGCCAGGTGCAGTAATGTTCGCAGTAATTGTAACGCTTGTCATAGCCGTACAGTTATTCAGATCTTTTGTGGTGCAGGAATAAATCCCTGCAGTTAATCCTGCAGCTGTAGCTGCGTTACCACCACTTGGCGACCATGTGTAGGTAAATCCTCCCGATCCGCCACTTACTAAAACACTTGCCGTTCCTAAAGGATTAACGCATGTAATATTTGTTTGCGATGGCGTAATAGAAATGGCTGCCGGTTGCGTAATGCTCACCGATTTTGTACTCGTACAATTATTCGCATCGGTTACTGTTACTGTTTTCACCCCTGATGTTTGACCAGTGATAACTGAAGTAGTTGCTGCTGTTGACCATAAATAAGTATATGACCCTGTTCCACCACTCGCTGTTACAGTGGCGCTGCCGTTATTTTGTCCATTACATAATATGTTGGTTACAGCCGTTGATGTTACCAACGCCGCAGGTTGATTAATGTTAACAGTTTTTGTACTAGTACAGCTATTGGCATCGGTTACAGTTACAGTTTTCACTCCTGAAGTTTGCGAGGTAATAACAGAAGTTGTTCCGCCGGTTGACCATAAATACGAGTAGGCACCGGTACCACCACTTGCTGTTACTGTTGCTGAACCGTTGTTGCCGCCATTACACAACACATTTGTTAATGCGGTTGAAGTATTAAGTGCAGAAGGCTGGTTTATATTAACTGATTTCGTACTTGTACAATTATTGGCATCTGTTACGGTAACAGTTTTTACTCCGGATGTTTGTCCTGTAATAACAGAAGTTGTTCCGCCGGTTGACCATAAGTAAGTATATGCCCCTGTTCCTCCACTCGCCGTTACTGTTGCGCTTCCGGTTGATCCACCATTACATAAAACATTTGTAAGAGCGGTGCTTGTGACGACGGCCGGGGGTTGTGTGATCTGGACTGTTTTACTGGAAATAGACCCGCAACTGTTTTTTGTGGAGAGCGTATAGATTCCCGATGACAGACCGCTTGCTGTGGCCGAGTTTCCACCGCTTGGGAACCAGGTGTAGGTAAATCCTGAACCACCGGATGCCGACATTGTTGCTGAGCCAGTGCTTCCGCCATTACATAAAACATTGGTATTGCCCGAAAGAGTTAAAGTAGGTGTTGTGCATGCTGCCGTTGCCGTTCCAATAGTTATTTCTTCAAAAAACAAAATGCTGTTGCAGGTTGCGGAATTTGGTGCAAGAGTAATCTCATCCACGTCATTAAATGCGGTATTATTTGTAAAAGTCACAATAAGTGTATTGGATATACCGGTTCCGGAAGGCGTTACAGCATTTAATGTAGCACCGGGAACGGGCGATCCGTTTTTATATCCCACAAATTGCATTGGCTTTGAGGTCCAACTTGAAGTTGACACTCCCCATACTAAATTATTAAGGGCGAACTGGCTTCCGTCATCCGATCCGAAGGTTGCCTGGGTTAGGGTTCCAAAGCCACACAGGTATTGAAACCTGCCATCTCCTCCAGTTGTATTGGTCCAGTTAAAACCACAGTTGGACGTGGTAGATACCGACATGTGCCAACCAGAAAGGTTAACGGTTTTTGTAACTGAACAAGCTGTATTAGCTACCAGCGCTGTTGTTGTGGTTGTATAAAAAGTGGTTGTGCCATTTACGGGCTGGGAAAAAGTCACAGATGTGAGAACAGTAAATGCAATAAGAAATAATTGTGTAATTTTTTTCATAATGGGAGTAATGGGATTTTAAAATTCGAGCTAAGATAAAAGGATTTCTTTTGCGGCAAAATGGCTAAATAGACCTTTTCTTACATGATTAAGAAAACATAATAATCTGAATACACTTTAGATGCATTGGAGGTGAATTCAGGTAATAAAAAAATCCCGGAGCAGTTATACCTCCGGGATTTTCTGATAGTTTTATTGTGTTGATTTATATGATCAACATCGCGTCTCCGTAAGAATAGAAACGGTATTTTTCTTTGATCGCTTCTTTGTAAGCTTTCATTACAAGATCATATCCTCCGAATGCAGAAACCATCATTAATAAAGTGCTTTCAGGCATGTGGAAGTTGGTGATCATACAATTTGCAACACTGAAATCGTACGGTGGGAAAATGAATTTGTTTGTCCAACCAACATACGGATTTAATTGCCCGGTTGTAGAAACCGAAGACTCAACCGCACGCATTACAGTTGTTCCAACAGCGCACACTCTTTTCTTTTTCTCTTTCGCGGCATTTACAATTTTGCATGTATCGCTTGAAATAAGAACTTCTTCGCTTTCCATTTTATGTTTGGTAAGATCTTCCACTTCAACAGTGCGGAAAGTTCCTAAACCAACGTGCAATGTTAATGGTGCAAACTGCACGCCTTTAATTTCAAGACGTTTTAATAATTCGCGGCTGAAGTGCAATCCTGCAGTTGGTGCAGCAACAGCGCCTTCGTTCTTCGCGAAAACAGTCTGGTATCTTTCAATATCCGATTCTTCAGCGGCACGTTTAATATATTTTGGAAGTGGTGTTTCTCCCAAATCGTAAAGCACTTTACGAAACTCTTCATAACTTCCGTCGTAAAGAAAACGTAATGTTCTTCCGCGTGAAGTTGTATTGTCAATTACTTCGGCAACGAGACTATCGTTTTCGCCAAAATATAATTTATTTCCGATACGGATCTTACGTGCAGGATCAACGAGAACATCCCACAGGCGGCTCTCAGCGTTCAATTCACGAAGAAGGAACACTTCGATCTTAGCGCCGGTTTTTTCCTTGTTCCCGTACATACGGGCAGGGAATACCTTGGTATCGTTAAGCATCATAACATCGCCATCGTCAAAATAATTGATAATGTCTTTGAATTTCTTGTGAAGAATTTTTCCGGTTGCGCGCTCAAGAACCATTAAACGCGAATCTTCACGGTTTTTAGCCGGGTGCTCAGCAAGGAGTTCCTTGGGGAGATTGAATTTAAAATACGATAATTTCATTTGTTTACTTAGAGGTAAGAATACGAAATGTAAATCTTGACGGAGTTTAAGTCTTGTTGAAAATAATCAGATCGCGACTTAAACGATCCGACTAAGAAATATGTATCATAATCTTACGGGATTAATGGGTGGCAAAATTAATACATTTTCGTAGCTTTTGGCATAAAATTATCTTAAAATTCGATAAAAGACTGCTATTCAGGTATTAATCAAAGTATTTTATCTAATTTTATAACATTACCCTAAAGTGCTGATTATGTTAAAGAAAGAAATTAAAAAATGGTTGCTCGTAGTCACCCTGCCACTTACCATTTTTGTCAATGCGCAGAACACCCCTTCGCTACAGGCCTCAACACAACAACTAAAAAGTAACTATACCCCCGATTATTTCGAAATAAGTAAGAATCTCGACATTTTTAATGCAGTTTACCGCGAATTGAACGTGGCCTATGTAGATGGCACAAAGCCGGGCCAGTTGATGAAAACGGGGATCGACGCCATGCTGAACTCACTCGATCCATACACTGTTTATTACACCGAAAACGACATTGAAGATTTCAGGTACATGACCACCGGGGAATATGGAGGAATTGGCGCCTCAGTGAACGATATTAACGGAAAAATCATTCTCTCCGATCCAGCAGAAGGCTTTGCAGCACATAAAGCGGGGCTAAGGGCCGGAGACCAACTTATTGGTATTAACGGAATAAATTTAGAAGGAAAACACACCGATGAAATTGGTCCGCTTCTCAAAGGCACCGCCGGAACCCCGATCAAATTAAAAATCATCAAAGCCGGACAAACCAGCCCTACGGAATACAATCTCGTTCGCGAAGAAATAAAATCGAAAGCTGTTCCGTATTCGGCCATGCTCCCTAATGGAGAAACAGGATACATCAAACTTCTTTCTTTTACCGAAAACTGTAGCGGCGAAGTAAAAGACGCTATGCTTACTCTGAAAGGAAAAGGATGTAAAAATCTTATTCTTGATCTTCGAGGAAACCTTGGCGGCTTATTGCATGAAGCGGTAAACATTGTGAATTTTTTCATTGAAAAAGGCCAAGAGGTCGTATTCACAAAGGGAAAAATTGCCGACTGGGATAAAACCTATCCTGCTATGAACAACCCTATTGATACACAAATTCCGCTCATCGTTCTTGTAGATGAAAATTCTGCTTCTGCTTCTGAAATTGTGAGTGGCGCCCTGCAGGACCTGGACCGTGCCATCATCCTTGGGAAACGTACTTACGGAAAAGGATTGGTTCAGCAGACTAAAGATCTTGTTTATAATTCGAAAGTAAAGATCACCGTTGCGAAATATTACATTCCAAGCGGACGTTGCGTTCAGGCACTTGATTACACGAATAAAGATGATGAAGGGCGCGTTGAAAAAGTTCCTGATAGTCTTATCACCGCTTTTAAAACAAAAGGCGGACGCATTGTTTACGATGGCGCGGGAGTTATGCCGGATGTAAAAACAGAAGATGAAAGGTTCAGCAATGTATTACTTTCATTGATTTCGAAATATCATATTTTCAATTACGCGACAGACTATTTTTTAAAACATCCTAAAATTTCATCGCCCCAGGAATTCAGTCTTACAGAAGCAGAATACACCGACTTTGTAAATTATCTGAAAGATAAAGATTACACTTACAAAACACGTAGCGAAGTTGAATTGTTGGATCTGAAAAAGAACGCGGAAAAAGAAAAATATTTTGCCGATATAAAAACAGAATACGAAGCTCTTGTTGCAAAAATGAACTCCAATAAAAAAGATGATCTTATTAAACACAAAGACGAGATCAAAGAATATCTTGAATCGGAAATTGTTGGCCGTTATTATTTTGAAAAAGGAAGGATCGAGTTTTCGAACCGTAATGATAATGATATTAAAGAAGCAACGCGACTGATCATTGACAACAACAAAGTAAAGATCATTTTAACCACAAGCGACAAGCCAACCAAACCGTTTAACTTAAAGAAAAGATTTTAATTTTTAATTTTCAATTTTCTAAAAAAGAGTAACTTTATAAAAAATCTCAGACTATGTTATCAGCAAAAGTAAGTTCATCATTAAATAAGCAGATTGAGCTTGAAGCTTCATCTTCGCAGTATTATTTATCTATGGCCAGCTGGGCCGAAACACAAGGTTTAAACGGTGTTTCCACATTCCTTTATGAACATGCCGATGAGGAGCGCATGCATATGCTAAAACTCATTAAGTTTGTAAACGAGCGTGGCGGACACGGAATAGTTCCTGCCTTAAAACAACCCCCTGTAACTTTTAAGTCGGTGAAAGCAGTGTTCGAAGAAATTCTTAAACACGAGATCAAAGTTACTAATGAGATCAATAATCTTGTTGAGATCTGTCTTAAAGAAAAAGATTACACAACACACAATTTTCTTCAATGGTATGTAAGCGAACAAATTGAAGAGGAAGCTTTAGCTCGCCAGATCGTTGACAAATTAAAACTGATCGGCGACGATAAAAGTGGTTTATATTTCTTCGACAGGGACCTTGAATCATTAGCTGCTAAAACAAAGGCGGGCATTGATAAGGGCAAGAACGACAGATAATAACTTCTATGTTTTTTTAACCACGTAGACACATAGAATTGATTGTGTGTTTGTGGTTAAAAGCAAACAGAGTTCTTCAGCTTTCAGTTGAAGACAAAAGTTCACATTAGATATTTTTTCTATTTACGATAACCGAAGGTTATCAGCTATGAAATAACTGCTCCCTTAAAAGGATTTGAAAATTAAAAAACCATGTGCCCGAGGCCTGCCCAGAGCGAAGTCGAAGGGTGGTTAAAGCCACATAACATATAATTGAGGGATTACTTGGTAACGAAGACAAAAACATCTTCGTTATCTTTTTTCATGAGGTACTTCTCACGCGCCAGTGTTTCAAGACTTTTTTTGTTGGTCTGAAGATCAGTAAGGGCGGTCTTATTATTCTCTATCTCGGTTATGTAATAGTTTCGTTCGTTATTCAGTTTACGACATTTCTGTATCAGTTCCATTTGAGTGAACACATCGTTCCTGTCGAAAAACAGCAACCACGTAACAATACCAATGCACGTTAAAAAATACTTATTCTTTATAATCTTAAGGAAAAACATTTTAACTTAGTCTCTATCAAATTTACCAAATGAGTTGCAGCCGGAGTTTATCATTTAAAAAGGTTATTAAACTTGTGTTGTTAGTTTCCCTGATCCCTGTCCTGTCTTTCAGGCCTGGGGCGGGTTTTAAAGAAACACAGGTAAAGTACGCGAGGGTAAAAAATGCCTATTCAAAGAAATGGGACGGGCTTAAAAAGCTCCTCAAAGAAAAAGGGATAGACAAGGATAATTTTGAAGTACATCTCCGCAATTTTAAATACGAAAAAGAGCTTGAACTGTGGGCAAGAAATAAAGGCGACCAACATTATAAACTCATCAAAACTTTTAAGATCTGCGCTTCAAGTGGCGTATTAGGGCCAAAGCGAAAAGAAGGCGATTACCAGGTTCCGGAAGGATTTTATGAAGTAAACTGGTTCAATCCAATGAGCGATTATCACCTTGGACTAAAAGTAAATTACCCCAATCAGAGTGACAGAATTAAAGCAAAGGGCAACAGACCCGGCGGCGACATTATGATTCACGGTAATTGCGTAACCATTGGCTGCATACCACTCAAGAATGAACCTATTGAAGAATTATATGTTATTTGTGTTGAGACAAAAAATTACAATAACGCCATTACACTCGGTATGTATCCTTGTCGTTTTACAGAACAAAACTGGACCACCCTGAATAAAAGTGATAATAAAGAACACATTACTTTCTGGACCACCTTAAAAACTGCCTACGACTATTTCGAAAAAAATAAAAGCATGCCAAAGATCAAAACTGATAAGGCCGGTAATTACATTGTTGAATCATAAATGAAAAAACGCACTCATACTCTTGTTTTACTTGCGCTTGTTTTAATTTTCTCTTCCTGTTCAGAAGAAGAAAACTCGGTAGAAATACCTCCGGGAATATTGAAGCAGGAACAATTCGCAAAAATACTTACTGACCTTGCCCTTGCAGAAAGCGCGGCTAACCTCAACATTAAAAATGTAAAGATAGAGAAGATAGATTCTACTTACGCGTTTGATCCTTTTAAAGAAAACAACACTACACAACAGCAGTACGACAGCTCTGCTCATTTCTATTCAATGCATCCCGATCTATACAAAGAGGCTTATGAAAAATCGATGCAGATGCTTGTAGAAATGCAGGCTAAGCGCGCGCAACTTCAGGCAAAGACAGATTCTGCCAGAAAAGATTCAGTCAGGAAGTAATCCGAATTTTTCTTTTTTCCTGCTTACGAAATAAAACACATCGTCGCTGGTATTTTCAGAAATGTATCTCATGGGAACAAGATCAAAGTCCCTTCCCTTATAAATGAGGCTTTTATTTCCGGATTTATACCGCACAAGATTTCCGATCGTACCGTTTTGTTTTTTGTATTTATTAAAGTTGAAGTTTTTTCCGCTCATGCCAAAATTACCCGGATGCTCGGAAACAAAAATACTGAGCGAATCTTTTTTAAAAGTGCTCATGGCTTCGCCCGCGTTTCTGAAACGCGTACGGCTGGCGAAATAAAATGTTTTCCTTGGAACGACCTCTATATTGTTAAGATTTCCCGATTGAACGTTCGTGTTCCAGCATAACAACTCGTTGTAGTTATCTTTCGAGGTGCGTTGACTTACAAACTGAAGCTTGTTTTTATTGAGAAAAATATTTTGTTTGTAATAAAATTTAAACTCCGGTTCTTTTTGTTCTGTGCCATCGTAAAACGTGAGTTGCTGACGAATAGTATCGGGAAGAGGAAACGTTTTTGAATAAATAATTTCTGAAAAATCGTTCTTTAATTTTTCTGTATAGAACAAATATCTAAGTCGTTTCTCTTTCTGCTCTGTTACCAGTCCGCTAAACAGTACCGTATTGCCTTCTGCTATTATTACGCCGCTTCTTACCGAACCAAAATTGGTAATACTTAACGGATACTTTTGAACTTCTTTAGAGTTGACTTCGCTTTTACAGATATAAAGCGGGGTGAACATGTTAGAACGGTAATTGATATAATACAGATCATCAGAATCATTTATTTCAAAAGAACCAAGGGTTTCAGCATTCTCCCGGGGCAATTCTTTTTTCCAGATCTGTTTTTTTGTTTTTGGATCGAAAAGAGTAAGAACATTTCGTTCATAATCATTCAGCAGTTGGTAATTTGTGTTTCGTACCAGAATTTTATTTCCCTTTGTTTGGTACACTCTTGTCTTCACTCCATTGTCACTACCGGTTGATCCTGTAGCTAACCTGAAAAAACCCTCCGATTTTCCGGTGGTGTCAATAATTTTAAGATAGGTATTGTTCTCAGTGATTAATTCCTGGGTAAAAACAAAATAGAGTTTGTAGTTATCTTCAAATATCAAATAATCCAGGTTCTCATAATCGAACCATTTGGCGTTAATACTGTCGAGTTTTAATGGTGTAAATGCAACGATTTCTCCATTTGGTTTTTTCCGGCGTTCAATGGTAAGATCGTGCGCTGATTTATTATAGCGCAACACATGAAAATAAGTCTCGTGATTATTAATGATAGCAACCGGAACGCTCTTCTTCCGAGTTTCAAAAACTTTTGTGAAGGTGATATTCTGGGAAATAACAACAGAATAAATACATATGAAAACAATCGCAAAAATTGTTCTCATCCTGTTTCTTATTCTACTGTTACGCTCTTGGCCAGGTTTCTTGGCTGATCTACATTACAGCCACGCATGACCGCGATGTGATAAGACAATAACTGGAGAGGAATAACCGAGATCAATGGCACCAGCAATTCATCTGTTTCAGGAATTTCGATAGAAATATCCGCCATTTCTTTTACTTCTTTATCTCCCGCGGTTACAACAGCAATGATCTTTCCTTTTCTTGCTTTTACTTCCTGGATGTTACTTACGACTTTTTCGTAGTTGGCGCCTTTGGTGGCAATAACAAACACTGGCATCTCATCATCGATAAGCGCAATTGGACCGTGTTTCATTTCCGCTGCCGGGTAACCTTCAGCATGTATATAAGAAATTTCTTTCAGTTTTAATGCGCCTTCTAACGCCACAGGAAAAGATACACCGCGGCCAAGATATAAAGCATTACTTGTATCCTTATAACGGTACGCGATCTCTTTAAGCTGATCATTAAGTTTTAAAACTTCTTCTATTTTCGAAGGCACCGCTTCCATCTCGTAAAGCATCTGGCGGAACCTGCTCTCCGATAGCGTTCCTCTTGCTTTAGCCATTTCAAGCGCCATTAATGTGAGTACAGTTACCTGGGCTGTAAACGCTTTTGTAGATGCCACACCGATCTCAGGGCCGGCGTGTGTATAACTTCCTCCATGCGTTGCACGAGCAATAGATGAACCTACAACGTTACAAACTCCGAGAACAGTTGCTCCTTTTGATTTTGCTAATTCAATAGCCGCTAATGTATCGGCTGTTTCGCCACTCTGAGAAATGGCGATAACAATATCATCCTGGTAAATGATCGGGTTCCTGTAACGGAATTCCGACGCGTATTCAACCTCAACGGGAATTCTTGCAAGCTCTTCGAAAAGATATTCTCCTACAAGGCCGGCGTGCCATGAAGTTCCGCAAGCAACAAAAATAATACGCTTTGCTTTTTCAAATTTTTTCTGATGTTCAACAATTCCTCCAACGGTAATGTTTCCTTTGTTGGCATTTAAACGGCCACGCATACTATCAAGAACTGAACGCGGCTGCTCATAAATTTCTTTTAACATGAAGTGATCGTATCCGCCCTTTTCAATCGATTCTAATTCGATCGTAAGTTCCTGTACGAACGGTGTCACTTCTTTATCTTTAAGATTTCTGATTTTTAACTCCTGACCTCTTCTTACTATGGCCACCTGCTCATCTTCGAGGTACACCACATTTTTTGTGTATTCTACAATCGGAGAAGCATCGCTGGCAATAAAAAAATCATCGGCGCCAATTCCAATTACCATTGGGCTACCTTTTTTTGCAGCGATCAGGGTATCAGGATCATTTTTATCCATCACCACAATCGAATATGCACCGATCACCTGGTTCAATGCTGCAATTACAGCGTGCCCCAGTTTCATACCCTCATGTTGTTTGATTTCTTCGATGAGATGAACCAGAACTTCAGTATCGGTTTGCGATAGGAATGTATGTCCGCGTTTTGCCAGACCTTCTTTTATCGCTGCATAATTTTCGATGATACCGTTGTGAATCATCACAATGTTTTTACTTTGCGAATAGTGTGGATGCGAATTAACATCGTTAGGCTCACCGTGCGTGGCCCATCGTGTGTGACCAATGCCAATGTTACCTGATTTATCCTTGTCCTTCACAAACTCAAGAAGGTCGCTTACCTTGCCTTTACGCTTATAAACGTTAAGATTTCCTGAAGCGCTTAACATGGCAACACCTGCGCTGTCGTAACCGCGGTATTCAAGGCGCTGAAGTCCTTTGATCATGATCGGGTAAGCTTCGCGCTTACCAATATATCCTACTATTCCACACATGTGCTATTGATGGTTAAAAAGAATTGGGGTTTAATTTTGAACATTTAAAAATACAAATTTTATCCGATCATTTGTAAGAAACTCACCTCTTTTGCTGTGAGAAAACGGAATTTACCACGAGGGATATCTTTCTTGGTAAGGCCCGCAAAGGTTATCCGATCCAGCTTTTCAATTTCATATCCAAGGTGTTCGAAAATACGACGCACGATCCTGTTTCTTCCACTGTGGATCTCAATCCCAACCTCTTTTTTTCCTTCTCCAACGAAGGCAAGATCATCGGCTGCAATTTTTCCGTCTTCCAACTCAATTCCTTCCAGGATATCTTTAAAATGTTCAGGTTTAAGACCTTTATTTAGACTTACATGATACACTTTTTTGATCTGGTGTTTTGGATGCGTTAGTTTTTTAGTAAGCTCTCCGTCATTGGTAAAAAGTAACAATCCGGTTGTGTTTCTATCGAGACGGCCCACCGGATAAATTCTTTCCTTGCAGGCGCCTTTAATAAGATCCATTACTGTTTTACGTTCCTGTGGATCGTCTACAGTGGTGATATAATCTTTTGGTTTATTGAGAAGCAGGTAAACTTTACGTTCGCTTTTCACGCCTTCATCTCCGTAAGTCACAACATCTCCGGCTTTTACCTTGAAGCCCATTTCTGTAACAGGTACACCGTTTACTTTTACCACACCACTTTTAATGAGCGTGTCGGCGTCGCGGCGTGAAGCAATTCCCGCATTTGCCAGGTATTTATTGAGGCGGGTTAATCCGTCGTTATTCTGTTTAGGTTTCGGGGAAGATTTTTTCTCTTTTGAATATTCTGTAAATCCTTTTCCCTGTTCAAGATCATCATATTTGAGGCGTTTTTCAGACGAACCTTCGCTGTCGAATCTCTTTTTGAAGGGTTTCTTTTCATCCCTGTCAAACTTCTTAGAATCATCGTAAGAGCTTTTGAACTTTTCGCCCTGCCCGAATGAAGATTCGTTCAGGCGGGCTTTGTCGCTGTATTTATCATTTTTGCTGAACGAGCGTTTTCTATCAAAGTTACCGCGAAAATGCCCTTCGTCTTTTTTAGGTCCCGATGATTTTCTGATTGCTTTATTGCGTGTAAAAGAACGTTTTTCTTTGTAGCTTTTTTCAGTGTCGTCATCGTTACGACGTTTAAAAGGGCGTTTTTCTTTAAAATCGTTATCGGAACTATCATCGTCGCGACGTTTGAATGGTCGCTTTTCTTTGAAATCGCTATTGTCTTTTTTATATCCGTATGATCTTTTTTCTGAACCTTCTTCATCACGACGTTTAAACGGACGTTTCTCTTTGAAATCGACGCCTTCTTTTCTGGAAGAACCATAAGATCTTTTTTCTGAACCTTCTTCATCGCGGCGTTTGAATGGGCGTTTCTCTTTAAAGTCGCCTTCTTTTTTAAATGATCTTTTTTCATTGTCGCCATCGCGTTTAAACGGACGTTTTTCTTTGAAATCACCCTCTTTTTTAAATGACCTTTTTACAGGGCCATCGCCATCGCGTTTAAAAGGGCGTTTTCCTTTATCGTCGTAAGATTTTTTATCGCGGCTGAACGATTTTTCGCCGGAATATTTTCTATCTTTTTTGAAGTCGTTATCACCATCGCGGCTAAACGATTTTTTAGGCTTGAATTCATCTCTTTTTCCACCGGAACGTGATGAATCACCATCTTTTTTGAAAGAGCCTTTCCCTGAACGAAAAGGTTTCTTTTTTCCATCAGATTTACCCGACGGCCTGTTAAATTTTTGCATAATGCAAAGGTACACTACTTAAGCGAAGCATACCACGCATCCTCTAAATGTTTTACAGTTATATTGTTATTAATTACTAAAACCGAAATAATATCGAATCGCGCTTCTTTTGTGATATCGCGTTCCTGGATATAATGATTGGCAGCAGAAATAATGAACTTTTGTTTTTGTTTCGTGACAAATTCTTCAGGCTCGCCCATTGTTGTATCTGTTCTTCCTTTTACCTCTACAAATACAATAAAATCGGCATTTTCGGCAATGATGTCCACTTCATATTTTCTGAACCTCCAGTTTCTGTGAAGTATGGTAAACCCTTTTTTAACAAGTAGTTTCCGGGCTGTTTCTTCGGCTTCATTTCCCGTTTTTTGTGAATTTTTTTTGGCATCCATTTGCCGAAATTATATATATTAGATGTCCGAATACGACCCATTGAACGAACTCTGGATCCTATTTTTTAAAAACTAACCCATGAAGAAAACCTTACTCGTAGCAGCAACTTTTCTCCTTGCAGGCGGTATCAGCGCGCAGGGATTTAACGGAAGTATTGATTTTAAATACTCTAATTCAAAAGACACTACCAACAACACCTATTATGTAAAGGATAAAATGGTAAAACTTGACCAGTTTAGCCGTAAAACCGGCAACATTGAAGGAAGTTTTATCTTTGACATGAATACCAATACCATTAAATGGATAAATCCTAAACGTAAGGTGTGGGGCGAGCAAAAAAGCGAAACACCTGCCATTATTAAGGGTAAATGCGAGGTTACCAAAGGAACCAACACCAAAATGGTTCAGGGGGTTAAATGCAATGAATACATTGTAAAGAATACTGAAGAAAATACTGTAATTACTTACTGGATCGCCCAGGATAAGTTTAATTTCTTCGTTCCTATTGTTAAACTGTGGAACCGTAAGGACAAACAAAGTGTTTATTTCAGCCAGATCACAGGTTTACCAGAAGGAAGCATGCCTTTATTAAGTGAAGAAAAACAACTCAGTGATGGTAAGGCTTTAACGAGACTGGAAGTTGTGAAGATCAACAAAACCATTCCGGATGAGGCGAATTTAAAAGTGCCTTCGGATTACAACAAATTTGATAAATAATGAGAGGGGCGAGAGCCCCTTTTTTTTGTGGTTTATTTTGGCTACGAATTGCACAACTCAAGCCGCAGAGAAAAGACACAGATTTCATAAATCTAACTGCAGAAGAAGACACGAATTGCACGATTTGACACTAATCGAGCTGCAGAAGGTTGACGCGAATGTACGCTAATCTAAACTCTCAAAAAACTACCACAGATTTCGCAGATGAGCACAGATCTAACCGAAGAAGGTTAACGCGAATGGCGCAAATTGATACTAATCTAACCGCCTAAAAAAATGACACAGATTTCTCAGATTGACACAGATTTACATTTTTCCTCAGCGGACTCTGCGATCACTGTGAACTCAGCGAGAACCGTTATTGACGCTCTTCCCGCTCTTCATCTTTCTTCACACCAAACCAGCGATTGAGGATGCTGGTAATTACAGAAAGAATAAGACTGAACAGTAAAGCGTACCAGAAGCCATTTACTTTAAAATCGCTTACGAGTTTATCGGCCAGAAGAATAATGATGGCATTAATAACGAGAAGAAAAAATCCTAAAGTAAAAATGGTAATAGGAATGGTGAGAATAGTAAGAATTGGTTTTACGATCTGATTGAGGAACGATAATACAACTGCTACAAGAATGGCAGAAACGTAATTATCGATAGTGACACCGGGAGCAATATGCGCCACTATAAAAACCGCGATGGAAGAAACTAATATCTGAAGAATGAAATTGATAGGGCGAAGTTACGTTTTTTGCTTTTTCTTTTTCGCGGCAGGGAACAAAATGTTATTAAGAATTAAACGGTAACCCGGTGAGTTAGGATGCAACGAGAGATCAGTTGGGGGTTCTTCTACCCTATGCTCGTAATCTTCAGGATCATGGCCCGAGTAGAACGTCCAGGTTCCTTTTCCGTGATCGCCATGAATGTAACGCGCCTCCCCAAAAGCTTTTGCCTCGCCCATAATAAGAACGTTTTTGCGAATGTATTTTTTATCGAATCCTGCGGTTTGTCCCCAGAACCCCTGAATGGTATTGGTATGATTCTGACAAAGCATGGTTGGAACAGGATCCCACTTGGCAGAGAATTCGAACAATGTAAATAAATCTGTTTTTTGCGTCATCCCAAAATTTCTTCTCGAACCGTAAGTGTCAATTGTAGAATATTCATATTCCATTGGGTTCATACTTAACTTGTAGTTTTCGAAAGCAAAGCCTTTTGAGTAATCTATTTTTGTATTCGCATTTTTATCGGCGGGATCATGATCGTACATGGTTTCACAGATGTCGATGCCTTCTACTGCAAGTGCAATGTCGTAACTATCCGTGGCGCTGCACATGGCAAATAAAAATCCTCCATTAAAAACAAAGTCTTTGATCTTTTTTGCAGAGTGTAATTTCATCTGCGATGTTTTTGAGAAGCCCAGTTTTTTGGCCATGGCTTCGTTTTCCTTCACTTCGTTCTGGTACCAGGCTGCATAGGCAAAGCTTCCGTAAAACTTACCATACTGCCCTGTGAAATCTTCATGATGCAGGTGTAACCAATCATAATCTTTTAATTTTTCGAGATAAATTTCTTCGTCGTAAATAACATCGTAAGGAATTTCAGCATATTTCAATACCAGTGTTACCGCATCGTCCCACGGTTGTTTACCTTTTGGAGAATACACTGCAATACGCGGCGCTTTTTCAAGTTTCACAGCATCCTGGTTTACTTCCGGATTCGCGATCTCGGCGAGAATAGCGTTTTTTTGCGCGTCGGAAATGGTTTCATAGCTGATACCCCTGATCACACATTCTTTTGGAACGGGTGTAGCGTTAGGAATTAAAAAACTTCCACCACGGTAATTGGTGAGCCAATGAATTTCCAGCTCGCCTTTCAACGCCCAGTAAGCCAGTCCGTATGCTTTCAGATGGTTCTTCTGCCCATCGTCCATAGGAATAAGAATATAAGAGGCGAATGTTCTTACAGATAAAACAGACAATAAAACCAGAAATAAAATCTTTCTCATAAAGTCTTACTAAATTACGAATTCTACCTTGGAAAAATACATGCCGGGGGATGAAAAAAAGGTTAAAACACTCCTACATTCTACACTGTCATCCCGCAGCGCCTTCGCTAAAGCTTCAGCGTCCGAAGGAGGCACGAGGGATCTGGGCTTTATCAGCTGTTAAGGGCAGATCCTTCGTTCCTCAGGATGACAAATTGTATTGTAAGGGATTTGCATGATCAGAACCTCTTCATCTCAATTCTGAATGTTGTTCCTTTATTGATTTCGCTATTCAGAACATAGATCTTTCCTTCATGATAGTTTTCTATGATGCGCTTGGTGAGACTCAATCCTAATCCCCAGCCTCTTTGCTTGGTAGTAAAGCCCGGTTCAAAAACAGTTTTAAACTTCGATTTAGGAATTCCTTTTCCGGTGTCCCTGATATCTATAATCAATCCTTCAGGAATGTCTTTTAGCTTTACCCAAATCTCGCCTTTTCCGTTCATAGCGTCCACAGCGTTCTTACATAAATTTTCAATCACCCATTCAAACAACGGTACGCACAATTGTGCCTGCAGGTTTTCGGAAGGCATTTCGATATGATACGTTACATTTCTCGAGGTACGGCTCTTCAGATATTCCACTGCATTTTTAAGAACATCATTTACATTTTCCTGCGTGAGCGTTGGCTGCGATCCTATTTTGCTAAAGCGGTCGGTGATCGTATCCAGGCGTTTTACGTCGCGCTGCATTTCGTTCACAATATTTTCGTCTACTCCAAGTCCACGCAAGTGTTCATTCCAGGCCATGAGCGACGACAACGGCGTTCCCAACTGGTGCGCTGTCTCCTTGCTCATGCCCACCCATACCTGGTCCTGTTCTGCTTTACGCGCCGTGCTGAAAAGGATGTAGGCAATGAGTAAGAATAAACCTATAACCCCGAATTGCACGTAAGGATACAACCTGAGTTTGGTTAGAAGTTCGGACTCGGCATAAAAAATATAATTCGCTTCTCCTTCTTTGAGAATAATTTTAATTGGTTCGTTCTGGCCGGAAAGATCGTTCAGTGTGTTTTTTAATTTATCAGGAGTATCGATCTGTTTTACATCAATTTTATCGTTTTTCTCAATGACTTTTGTTTTACTTGAATCGGTATAAATTACGGGCACCGCGGCGGAATTTACAGCCACTTCGTCCATAAATGATTTAGTAAGACTATCAAATACCAATTGAATATCGGTGAATACGCGACTATCCTTGTGATACAAACGCTGCTTGATCCCTTTATAAACTTCCACTTCCATGGGAGGATAAAGGGCCTTCATAATATTGAGCTGCTGACGCAGATAAACGGTATCTTTCTCTCTTAAAGAATCCAGGTTCCGTGATGCTGTTGTAGGAAATAGTTCGTCTTTTTCATTGGTAAGAATGACCGGCACGGTAGTGTTTTCCTGCAATACTTTTAAAACAAATGAGGGGTCTTTTAAATCGCCGCTGAGTTGGCGGGTTGCTTCGGCATAGAGTTCGGCTTTTTTACGCTCTTCGGCTTTTATTTTTTCGAATAATTCATTGGTAAATTTTACAAGCTTGGCTTTTTTCTGAACAGCTTTGGCCCAGAGCTCCACTTTTTTCTTTTCGTCGTTACGAATTCGTTTTACAAGATTATTGGTGTACCACAATGAAGCAATAACAATAAGAAAGGCGAGTGCCGCCAGTACCAGTTTCCATCTTTGCTTTTTAGTGTATATGTTCACGTTGTAGTTGTTTGGATAAAGATAGAGAATTCTGCTCTCAAAATAGATACTGTCACCCTTTGACTTGGCTCAGGGTCTGGACAAAAAATTTGGGTGACAACAAGGCTGCAGAATATCTAAAAGGTTTAATGTAAATAGTTCCCGCAGGGATACTGGTGGTAAAATTTAACACGCTTTTATCCGTGTTTTTACGTACTACCACGTCGCCAAATTTCATTTATCTTTACTCTCACTTATGCTAAAATCTAAAAACGCCTCGCTTGGTTTTATTTTTGCTACTATTCTTATAGATTGTGTGGGCTTTGGTATCATTATTCCAATTATTCCTAAACTTATCGAAAAACTTAACGGCGGCAACATTGCCGAGGCAAGCCTGGTGGGCGGCTGGCTGTTGGTGCTTTACGCTATCATGCAGTTTGTGTTTTCGCCGGTGCTGGGTGGGCTCAGCGATAGGTTCGGGCGCCGGCCGGTGTTATTAGCATCGCTGCTGGGTTTGGGTCTCGATTATTTTTTGCTGGCCTATGCACCCAATATCGCATGGCTGGTGGTGGGCCGCATTATTGCAGGTATTGGCGGCGCAAGTTTTACAACGGCCAGTGCTTACATTGCAGATATTAGTCCGCCCGAAAAACGCGCGCAGAATTTTGGCCTCATTGGTGTGGCCTTTGGTGTTGGTTTTATTATTGGCCCATTGCTTGGCGCCTTGTTCAGTAAAATAGATTTGCGTGCGCCATTTGTGGCCGCAGGCATTTTATCGCTGCTAAACTTTTTGTATGGTTTGTTTTTTATTCCCGAATCGCTCGCTCTTAAAAATCGCCGGCGTTTTGATTGGAAACGTGCCAACCCTTTGGGTACATTTTATAACCTGCGCCGCTATCCACAAATTATTGGCTTAATTGTTGGCTTGCTTATACTTTACATTGCAGGCAAAACTATTGAAACCATTTGGGGTTATTACAATATTTTAAAGTTTGATTGGAGTGAGGCCGAAATTGGCTACTCGCTTACCTTTGTAGGAATTTTAGTTTCGGCGGTACAGGGCGGTTTAATTCGATGGTTTATTCCGAAGTACGGGCAAATAAAATCTATTTTTTATGGCATTGCGTTTTATGCGGTGGGCCTTGCTATATTGTCTATTGCCACCCACAGTTGGGTAATGTATGTGGCCTTAATTCCGTATTGCCTTGGCGGCCTGTGCGGCCCTGCCATACAGGGTCTTATTTCAAACCAGATTCCGAATAACGAGCAGGGCGAAATTCAGGGAGTGTTTACGGCTTTAATGAGTGTTAGCGCCATTATTAGCCCCTTTATTATGACCAATTTATTTTACCAGTTCTCTAAACCCGATGCTACTGTCTATTTTCCGGGCATTTCGTTTGCCTTAAGCGCCGTGCTAAGTGTTATTGGTGCGCTGGTAATTTACTGGAGTGTAAAAACGCATAAGTTTAAATTGCATTAGTTCTGATTA
Source organism: Bacteroidota bacterium (assembly GCA_021323535.1). Lineage (GTDB taxonomy): Bacteria > Bacteroidota > Bacteroidia > B-17B0 > Aurantibacillaceae > Aurantibacillus. The sequence continues at coordinate 26,432 of JAJONO010000057.1, read as the reverse complement.
TGAATATAAAAACTTTTATACTTTTCCTTTGCTTTGCAAACTCAGGCTTTTGCCAGGTGCCAAGTCTGGAAGAGTATTTAAAAAAACAAAAAGAACGGAGTGAAAAAATTACTGCCGAAACTCTTGAAAGATTAGAAAAAGATTCGAAAAAGGAGTATCCTGAAATCATAAAACATTTTGATCTTAAAAAAGTGAAAGGTACACAAGCCGGATGGTATCATCATAAAAGCTCCATAAGCAAAATGAAATCCCGTATCGAAACTCCTGTTTCCGTAAACGGACATATTTATTTAAAGGCTTTTTTGTTAAGCGATACTGTTTATAATGCCACACGAACACGAGTTAAAATTAAAAACGGAGCGTGGGAAAGCAACCCGTTGGCTGAAGGTGGCTCTTACATTCAAAGAAAGTATTTTGGAAAGAAATGGCGCGAGGTTTTAAATCATTTTTCGTGGAAAATGGCCAAAGATATTGAGGGGCGCGCTTTAAGTATCATTTCCGCTATAGCCAGCACAAAGGCAGGAGAAAAAGTGACACTTGTATTTATTGGCCCGAAAAATAATTATGAAATGGTTTTATCCGGCGAAAATATAAAAGCAATTAAAGAAAGCTGGAAATTATCGCAATATATTTTAATTAAAAATAAAAATTATCTCACTTATACCCCTATGGGCGCTCCGGAGGGTCATGAAGCAATGCTGCTGCCAAATGTATCATTGAATAAAGACGACATGAAAGGAGTTAACTATGACTAAATCTCAGGTAGAACATTTCACAGAACGGGAAATCCTGAAAGGAAAAAGTCGCCAGGAAGTTTTTAATGAAGTGGTAACTGTATCAGATATCAGCATTCATTCCGCGGCGGATATTATCAGAAAAGTTCCTACACTCGAAGGAAGAAAAAAATACCGGTCCACCAACTTTGTTTTGCTTGGCATGATTGGTATTCTTCTTTTGTTTCATCTCGTCAATTTTTTTCTTGCTGTGGAACATAAAACCAACCTGTCTGTCGGTCAAATCATTGTTCCTGGTTTATTGCTTTGGGGCGTGTATAATTTTAAACGCAATGCCCATCTTATCAGTGGCATTCTTTTATCGGTTATGGCTCTGATATCGTTGGGGCAAATTATTTTTTATTTCGATTGGGTCTATATAGCTATTCTTTCATTCTCAGCTTATGGCATTGCTGTTTCGTTTTTTCTCGACAGCAAACTTTCGGGCGATTACATTCTCGACAAAGAACTTCAAAAAACAAATCCCGGGCAAAGAGTAGACTCTGTGACGTTTACAGATTAAAAATTAAATAGCATGAGTACAAATTTTGATGAATTATACGATGACGCCGTTCGCTTGTATGCATCAGGTTACGACAACGATTATATTAGAAGCGATTTCGCCGAAAAAAATATTGATCATGAAACAACCGAAGCCGTTATTAAAAAAATAAAAACATTGCGTAAGGCTGGCAAGAGGCGCGTTGGCGTAAAACTTATGATTGGAGGATTGGCTGCCGTGCTTGCAGGAGTCGCGTTTACCTATTTCAGTTTTAATTCCGGATCGCCTGTAGTGTATGTCCTTTATGGATTGATCATTGCAGGTTTTATGACGTTTGCCAAAGGATTGGTAGATATGATCTGACGAACCTTAGAATTTAAATCTGGATCTGAAACTAATCCCCTGACTATCAACCCCCTCTTACTACAATCCATAGCAAGACTTCGGCCTGGCCCGCTGTAACTTAGAGTTATGGAAAGAAACGTAGTACATATGGACCTCGACAGTTTTTTTGTGTCGGTGGAGCGCATGCTCAATCCCAAATTAAACGGAAAGCCTGTACTTGTTGGCGGCACCAGCGATCGCGGCGTTGTTGCCTCATGCAGTTACGAAGCGCGTAAGTTTGGCGTGCACTCAGCCATGCCCATGCGAACGGCAAAACAATTATGTCCTGAAGCCATTGTTGTAAAAGGGGATCACGATCAGTACACCAATTTCTCTAACACCGTAACCGATATTATCAAAGAGAGTGTTCCGGTTTACGAGAAGCCATCCATCGATGAGTTTTACATGGATCTTACCGGCATGGATCGTTTTTTTGGTTGCTACAAACTGGCCGGAGAATTGCGGCAAAGAATTATTCACGAAACAGGATTACCTATTTCGTTTGGATTATCGAGCAACAAAACAGTTTCTAAAATTTGTACAGGAGAAGTAAAACCAAGCGGGCAAAGAAAAATTGATTTTGGTGATGAGAAAATTTTTCTGGCGCCCTTATCTATTAAAAAAATTCCGATGGTTGGCGAAAAAACCTATCAACTGCTTCGCAACATGGGAATTGAAAAAGTAAAAACCGTTCAGGAAATGCCCATGCAGTTAATGCAACAGGTGCTTGGCGAAAACGGAGCCGTGTTATGGAAGAAAGCAAATGGCATTGATAACTCGCCTGTGGAACCTTATAACGAACGTAAATCCATTTCTACCGAATGTACATTTGAGAAGGACACCATTGATGTTGCGCATTTAAAACGCGTAATGGTAAGCATGACAGAAAAACTAACGTACCAGTTGCGTGAAGAGGAAAAATTAACTTCCTGTGTTACGGTAAAGATCCGTTACTCCGATTTTAATACCTACACTATGCAAATGCGCGTTCCGTACACGGCATTGGATTCTATGCTCATTGAAAAAGTAAAAGAATTATTTGATAAACTTCATCAGAAACGCATGCTTATTCGTTTGATTGGTGTGAAATTCAGTCACCTCATACAGGGCACTTACCAGTTCGATTTATTTAACGACATGAGCGAACAAATTCAGCTTTACCAGGCTATGGATAAGCTCCGTAACCGTTTCGGGGAAGCGGCGGTAATGCGCGCGGCGGGCCTTGATCTTAATAAAAGAGATACGAGCTTGTTTAATGGTATTAAGAGTAAGAAACCTGTATTTGTGGCGTAGCGCTTCAACTGCGATAGTGTGACGCATTTGGACAGGTAATCTTCTTTCGATGTCACCCTGAGCGCAGTCGAAGGGCGGCTCGAAAGAAATGATTTTAAAAATAAAGAAAGCTTCGACTATTCTCAGCCTGACAGGTCAGTAGTTCGACTTTAAAAAAACAAATGCTCCTCAATTGCCACACATATTTTAGTTTTTGTTACGGAACACTTTCCATCAAAGAGCTTTTTGACCAAACACAAAAGAACGGATATCAGCAGCTGGTTATTTCCGATATCAATAACACATCCGCTATTCTTGATGCCATTCGCCTGTGTTCTCCGCCAGTCGAAAATCCCTGTCCGTTAAAAGTAATTCCTGGTATCGATTTCCGCAATGGCGTATCACAACAATATGTTGGTATTGCAAGAAATAACGAAGGTTACAAAGAACTGAACGAACATCTCACACAGCATCTTCATACAAAAACAGATTTCAACGAAAAAGAACTTCCTGAATTTAATCATGCCTATGTTATTTTCCCTTTCAGCAAATACCAGGGGCGCATCCTTAAAGAAAATGAATACATAGGCATCTCCGCCAAAGAATTAAGAAACATTCCTTTTTCACCGGCGCGCCATTGGGCGCGTAAAATGGTGGTGCTTCAACCTGCCACCTTCGCCAATAAAAAACATTACAATGCGCATCGTCTGTTAAGAGCCATCGATAAAAATGTTTTGCTGAGTATGCTTTCGGAATCGGAACAAACCACCGAAGACGAAGTCATGCTCCCTAAAGAAAAACTGTACGAAGCTTTTGCATCACATCCTCAGATCATTCAAAACACCGAAAACATACTCAACGATTGCTCGGTAAATTTTACGTATGGGAAACTGGCCAACAAAAACCGTACGTATTATACATCCGGTTTACAGGAAGACCTGGATTTTCTAAGAGAAAAATGCATGGCAAATCTGGACTATAGATATAAAGATCGCCCTGAAAAAGTAATGGATCGTCTCGAAACCGAACTCGACGTTATTGCACAAAAACAATTTGCTTCGTATTACCTCATTAACTGGGATATTACAGAATACGCGCGGCATAAGGGTTATTATTACGTTGGGCGGGGTAGCGGGGCCAACAGCCTTGTTGCTTATCTTTTACGCATTACCGATGTTGATCCCATTGAACTCGATCTTTATTTTGAACGTTTCATAAACATTCATCGTGCCAACGCTCCCGATTTTGATATTGATTTTTCGTGGAACGACCGCGATGATATGACACGCTATATTTTTGATCGTTTTGGAAAAGATGAAGTAACAAAAAAAGAAAAACAAACCGTAGCGCTTCTTGCAACTTATTCTACATTTCAAAGAGATTCGGTAACGCGCGAACTTGGGAAAGTATTCGGACTTCCACCCGGCGAAATAGACAGGCTGCAAAAAGCAAAAAGCATGAAAGAGCTCGATCATGTAAGTCAGTTGGTTATAAAATACGGAAACCTCATTCATGATTTTCCGAGCCACCTGAGCATTCACGCCAGTGGAATTTTAATTTCGCAGGAACCCATTACCGCTTATTCGGCAACGTTTATGCCGCCTAAAGGATATCCGACTACGCAATTCAGCATGCTGGAAGCGGAAGACATTGGCTTGTTCAAATTTGATATTCTGAGTCAGCGTGGTTTAGGAAAAATAAAAGACGCGCTATCCATCATCAAAGAAAATAAAAATGAAACAATAGACATTCATGATGTAAAACGTTTTTATGAAGATGAAGAAGTAAAGAAAAATCTCCGTGTAGGAAAATGCATTGGTTGTTTTTATATTGAATCTCCGGCCATGCGAATGCTGCTTGCAAAATTACAGGCCGATGATTACCTGAGATTAGTAGCGGCAAGTTCTATTATTCGTCCCGGTGTTTCAAAAAGCGGAATGATGCGCGAATATATTTTACGTTACCGCAACAAAGAGAAACGCGAACAGGCCCGTGAAGAATTGCCTGAGTTATACGACCTGCTCGAAGAAACCTATGGCGTAATGGTTTACCAGGAAGATGTGATCAAGATCGCGCATATATTTGCCGATCTCACGCTGGCAGAAGCAGATTATCTTCGTCGTGGTATGAGTTGGAAATTCAAGCAGCGAAGTGAATTTCATCTCGTACAGGATAAGTTTTTTAATAACTGTTACATTAAAGGTCATCCGCACGACATCATTGAAAAAACATGGACCCAGATAGAAAGCTTTGCCAACTTTGCTTTCTCCAAGGGTCACTCGGCAAGTTATGCTGTGGAAAGTTACCAGGCCTTGTATCTTAAAACCTATCATCCTCTCGAATACATGGTAGCAACACTCAATAACGGCGGAGGATTTTACCGCACCGAAGTTTACGTACACGAAGCGCGCATGCATGGCGCCGATATTGTTCCTCCATGTATAAACACCAGCCAGGAGCTGTGCCGCATTATTGGCAAAACAATTTATCTGGGCTTTAACATGGTGCGTTCCCTCGAAAAAAACATCGTGGCGCTTTTTCTTAACGAACGAAACCAGAACGGAGCGTTTAAAGATCTATATGATTTTATAAAACGTGCTCCTGTTTCATTGGAGCAATTACGACTTCTTATTCGCGTTGGCGCATTTACTTTTACAGGAAAAAACAAAAAAGAATTGTTGTGGGACGCGCATATGATGGTTAATCCCATTAAAAAAAATCCTTTTAATAAAGAATTGTTTGATGTAAGGCCTCAGGAATATAAATTACCGAAGCTGGAAACATCGTGGTTGCATGACGCGTTCGACCAGGTGGAGCTCCTTGATTTTCCTTTATGTTCGCCATTTAAACTATTGAAGGAAGACATAAAAATTACATTGGTAAAACGGTAGAGATCATTGGCCAGTTGGTAACCACCAAAAACACGCAAACCAGCAAAGGCGAGCGCATGTACTTTGGAACTTTTCTGGATATAGAAGGTTACTGGATAGACACGGTACATTTCCCACCATCGGCGCGGGCTTTTCCGTTTACCGGGCCGGGCTGTTATCGTCTTATTGGAAAAGTAGAAGAAGAATTTGATTTTCTTTACATTGACATTGAATATTCGTATCGTTTAACAACACGTAACACCGATAACGAAGAAGATTTAATTGAAGGCGATGCGACGGCGGTGGGGTAATTTAGTTGATAGTCGTTAGACGATAATTAATAGTCCGGGCAACGTAGTTTAAGTCCCCTAAACCAATTTCAACTTTAATTTTTTGATCTGTGTTAAAGTATCGTCTGTATCGCGCGAATCTGACAGAAGAAGATAACTACGAAGGGCGTCAAAGTTCTTGTCTTTCAGATAACACAAATAAATTCCTGTTCTCAAACTAAATCCTTCCTGGAAACTCCAGCCCTCATTCGTTATTGCATCCCAAACAGAATCATCAAAAGCATGAATTTGTTTTTCGTTATCCTGTAAAAACTTCCATACGGTTTCAAGAGAATAAAGCGAAGTTGCAATACAATTTCCTGTCTCATGTAAATCTGCATCTGAATATTTGCGTGCTATCTTTGCGCCATTTTTTGCCGCAATACGATCCTCAAAAGCACGGAAGTTTTTATCGACACCTAAAATATAAACCTTTTGCCACACATTAAGCTCTTTATTCGCCGACTTTGAAACAGGCTCCGAAACAGGTTTTGCTTTTGGTTTTTTCTTTCCCTTGGCTTTCTTTCTTTCTGCCGGAGTTTTTATTTTAAGATACACCGGGTAATACAATGCATCTTTTTCTTCATAATTTAAAAAATCATCGGGGTGGCTCAGGCATCCGTTCTTTTTAATTTCAAGGATAACTTTTTCAGCCCACTCTCCCAGGGATGAAGCAACAGGAACGAGCTTGCGCGATCTGTTATCGAGAAAGGCAATTTGGCCATCCTTCATAATGTAATCAAAATCGCCATTGCCCCAGCCATGAAACTGAAACGCATTAAAATCGGGCTCGTAAAGTACTGCTTCTATGGGAACAATTTCACTTCCGAATAGATCTGCCCCATTCGATAATGAATAAAGCTCTTTTAACTGAGATGGCAGTTTAGCTCCGGATTGCTTTTCAAATTTTTCAATAACGGTTTTAGAGCTTTTCTTTTGAAGCTCCATGGTTACAGCGTCTCCATCTGCATCGCTCAGGGTTTGCTTCTTATATTTCTCAATTACTTTGCTTATCGATTTCATTTGTCTTTAAAATTTTTTAAAAATAATTTCGCCGGTTAGTTTATTACAAAGCTCATATAGTTTAGCCATTAACATATCCTGTTTTGCTCCCTCTTCAAAATCTTTAATAGAATAGTTTATTTTCGTTTTATCATTGTCGTACAAAAATGTTACAACCGTACAATCTAAAATACAAATCATTTTTGTTTTTGTTGGAGCAACATAACATTCCTCCACCAAACCGGTAATTTCTTTTATTTGCGCATCAGCAGCAGTTTGGCCATGCCAGGCTTTGCCATTGTGCTTGTAGTAAGCCGATTTTGATTTAATAACAATGAGGCGGTAAAGATCGCCGTCTTTCTTTATCTCAATTTCGGCTTCATAGTCCAGCGCTTCTATTTTTACTTTGAGGGTCATTGTTCTTATTCTTGAATTTCGAAATCATACAGAATATAGTTAGCTTCTTTTTCCGCCAGTTTTAGTTCCGACATCATTTTATCACACACCAGCTGCATTACATCTTTACGGATGGCGTCGACCCCCAGCTTTGTTTTGGTGGAACCTAAAAATTCAAAATCGTTTCCTTTTACAACCGCCAGCACAGTGAAATGTTTTAGAATAAGGTGTTTATTTACTACAACTTTTATTTTTCTTTCTTCAGCCAGTTTTTCTATGGCAATTGCAATTCCTTTGGCAATGCCATTTTCAAGGGAGCCGCCATTCGTCATTTCAAGATTGCCGGCGTAGGTTTTAAAAAAGGAACCTCCGCAGTAATAAGAGTGATTACAGATAGCCACCTGGTATGCATAATTATTTATGACACCCTCAATATTTACCCTGAACGGCCGGTGAAAATAACGCTCCATCTTTTTAAAAATGCCAGTTGGCGCATGATGAATGTTTCTTTGCAGATCTTCAGTGCTTTTATCTGTAAAAATAATTTTAAGATCAGGATTGAGGTAAGTAAACTCCCCGAAGTATTGGTTAAGGGTGTGGTAAGAAACTTCGAGATCTTTAAAAATGGTTTTATCGCAGAGGTAATCTATGTACGCGCAATTTTCTTTTTCGAGCGAGCTTAGCTCTGTAATTTCGCAATTGCCCTCCCTGGCATTTAACACACTACAGGTGGGAATGTTGTGAGCCCTTATTGCAATATGCTGCGCCAGGCTTATTAAAACACGCAAGCCAAGATCGGTTGCACGGGGCTCTGAGTTTTTTAAATCACGTATACGTTCAATAATAGTGTTTACATCAATTCCGGTTATTTTAAACCGCAGTTGTATGTTTGGCCAAAGCTCTATTTCAAAAACAGGTTTTTGCAAACTGTTTTCCAGGAGTTCTTCAAACAAATATTCGAGCATTACCTTAAAGCCGGTAATGCGCAAATCGCCCACATACATACCGGGACGTTTACGTATGGCTTCATGCCAGTTAAAAATTTTGGGAAGATTTTCTTCGCTGTAGGGGTTGCTCATTGTATTTGTAAGATACGGAAAAGGGAAAAGATTATCAATGAAACTTGTATGATTTTTGCTGCTATTTTATCCTCCCCGTCATCTCAATCCCTTCCTTTCCATAAGCGTATTCGTATTCCGAAATAAATAAACTATCTCCGGCTTTGTAAAATACCCGTTTCTCCTGAACGCCGTTTGTGTACTCAATCGTGAGTACGGTGTCTTTAAGCGTGTATGTAAAATTAACCGGATCGCTATAATCAATACTGTCCCGCGAATTATTGTATAAAGCCGGATCAATTAAAGTGCTCCACAGAAATTGTCCGTCCTTTGAAAACCCTGTCGATTCGGTCAGGAAATAATATTTATTCTGGTAATGATAGAAATTGCTGGTCCATTCGCTGCCTTGAAGAGATGCATTTGTCCTTCGCCCACAGGCACTCAGCATTAACAGGATAGCAGAATTTAAAATCAAATATCTCATCGGTCGCTAATCAAAATTAAAAAATCCCACGAACATTGTAGCAGATCTTTCCAAAACATCCAAAAATCTTACATATGTAGGTTCAGGTCCTCCATTTTCATGGATACAGAAGCATCGAATAAAGAAATTTGAAGAAAAAAATTAGTTATGAGTAATGGTGCCGCACTTTTAGGATCGATCTTTGTTTTATTGGTGATCCTGCTTTGCAATGTAATTTAAGGAATTTTCAACCCTTACTGTAAAACCTTCCAGCCCTCAATGAGGAAGCGTTAATACACTATCCGTAACTTCCTTCGTATTTGATTTTCCTTTCAAAAGATCCTGGTATTTTTTTATCTCTGCTTCCTCGTCAAAATACTTGCTGTTTAAATTGCACCAATATCTTTTGATGATAAGAAACGAAATGTCATCCGGATTTGTGACACCGCGGTCTTGAAAGAATTTAACGAGTTGCGGACTTCTGCTATCGCGAATCCAGTTATTACGTATGAACATGCCGAGTGATTTATGATAACGGCCCGTAAGCAAATTCTCAGGAGTTGCTTTAATTGAGTCTTTGAGAGACTCACTCAGGTTACGATCAAAATACGATGAACATTCATGTAAATTGTTTGGAATAACAGGACTGTTCTTTTCGTTGCACCACGATTGGCCGCAACTGCAAACAATGGAGTCTGTGATTTTTCCCAGCGAAAGTGAACTTCGCCAAAGTTTTTCAATCTTAGCGCCATTCTTTCCGGCATAGGCACAGGATAGATTTAACCAGAAAATAGCTTCATCAGTTTTAATAACGTAGTCGTTAGTATAAGAAAGTCCCGGTGAAAATTTTTCATCGCCCTTTCTAAGATCCATTGCATCGTTCCATAAAGAACTAAATGCTTCTTCCAGTTTGTTTTTGTCATTGAATGTTGCCTCAATGATCCTGAAGTTAAGTGCCCAGTGAGCGCCGGCTTTAAACGAATGAATTACAATAGTATTAGTTGACGTTGCTTTAAAGTGCGGCAAATCTTTTCCTGTTTGTACAGTATGGGAGCTGACTTGAAGCATCGTTCTCTTTCCTTCAATTAATTTGAGTAAAGAATCTACCTGATGCGTAAATTTTTCAACGTCAAATTTCTTCCTTGGTATTTGATCAATGGAATCAGAAACTGGAATTTCTGTTTTGACTAAAAGGGTATCAGAAATAGGTTTATTGACTTTTATTTCCTCCGGGGAGGAGCAGGAAAACAAAAGGAGTAATGGAAGAACTTTTTTCATTTTCGATATCTCCTTAGATTAAGAAAAGGTTTATTTCCCAATCTTCACGGTAAGATCCACCAGCCTGTTGCTGTACCCCCACTCGTTATCGTACCAGCCAATAACTTTTACAAGGTTACCAACTACACTAGTGAATTCAGCGTCAAATAATGCGCTGTAAGGATTCCCAATAACATCTACACTTACAATAGGATCTTCGGTGTATTGAAGAATTCCTTTAAGATGAGTTTGCGAGGCTTCCTTATATGCAGCATTGATCTGTTCAACAGTAGGAATTTTTGTAAGCACACAAGTTATATCTGTTAACGAACCATCTGCCACCGGCACACGCATACCGCATCCGCCTATTTTTCCTTCGAGGTTCGGAAATATTTTTGTAATTGCTTTCGCCGCGCCTGTTGATGTTGGAATAATACTCATGGCCGCTGCTCTTGCCCTTCTTAAATCTTTATGCGGCGCATCGTGAATACGTTGATCATTCGTATAAGAGTGAACAGTAGTAATATAAGCTTCTTCTATTCCAAATGGCTCCAGGACTTTTAACATGGGTGCCGCGCAATTGGTTGTGCAACTTGCATTGGAAATAATAACGTCTTCTTTCGTGAGAAGATGATCGTTAACGCCTAACACAATTGTTTTTACGGAGTCTTCTTTTGCAGGAGCCGATAAAATAATTTTCTTCGCGCCTGCCGCTAAATGTTTTTTTGCGCTTTCGGTATCAAGAAATAATCCTGTACTTTCAATAACAATGTCAATGTTGTTTTCTTTCCATGGCAATTGCGAAGGGTCCTTTGCCGAAACTACCTTAATGCTTTTTCCATCTACCACTAAATTATTCCCCTGCGTTTCTACTTTCCCCGGGTATGCACGGTGTATCGAATCGTATTTTAATAAGTGTGCGAGTGTATTAATGTCGGCAATGTCGTTGATTGCTACAATGTCTATGTTTGGATTGTTGATTGCGTTCCTGAAAAAAACTCTCCCTATCCTTCCGAAGCCATTGATGGCTACTCTGATCTTGTTCATTTGTTCTCCTTTTTGTGTTTGTGATCGTAAGATTTCTTTTTACCCGTGGCCATATTATATGTGAACCAATGGTCGTCGTTTGCCATCAGCAGTTCTTCTCCTTCATAAAGCTGCGCCTGCTCGGCATATACCATTTTTTCTTCTTTGGTTTTGGTGTTGTAGATGATATAATATTCTTTAGGTTCAAAAATTTTGTGGATCACATAATCCTTTGTCACTAAATCAATGTGCCTTCTATAGCTGTCGAGTTTCTTTCCCGCGTAATTGTAAATATCGTCTTCGCGGTTAACTCCCACTCCGGCGCTGCAGGCAACAATAATTGAATCGGGAAGGATTTTAATGTTGGAGTAAAGGAAGGGAATGATCTCTTTTTCATTGAGATCAAGAAGCCCCTTTAAAATCATATTGCCTTCGGTTTTAATTTCAGCCATGATAAACTCAGGATGATCGGTAAAATAAATTTCGGTGTAATCCTTCGCGGTAATTTGTTTGAAATTTTTGTCCGTTAAATACTTTTTGTCTTTGATTCCGGCAATAATGTATTTCGGATCTTCCTGGTATTGCTTTACTGCGTTTTTTCCTAATGCGAAAACACTGGCGGTGTCGCCGATCGCGTTCGTAATAATTAAGCGTTCGCCTTTTTTATTGAGATAGTTACAGTTATAAGTTGGGCCTGTTAGTTTTATGAACCTGTTATTGTTTACAGGTTTGGCTTTGTGGCAGGCGAGACAAACTTTCCCTGCTGCATCAAAGTTAAAAATGGTATCATAAAAAGGGGCAATAAGGGTTTTTTCATTTTCCTTAATGCCCCATTTTTTTCCATCCTTAAATGTTTGGGTCTGACAAAGCGCGTCCAGGGAAACGAATAGAATAACTATGTATAAAATCCTTTTCAGCACTTTGGGGAAGGTTCGGGATTTAAAAGACTAATTGCTTAGTCTTTTATGATCCTGTGAACCGAATGTTTATTGTTGTTTGTAATACTTATAAAGTAAACGCCTTTGCTTAACTCTCCAAGATTAAGTGTTTCATTTAATTCTGTTTTTCCTGAATAATTCTCGGTGAGAATTGTTTTACCTAAAACATCAACCACTTTTAAAGTTGTTGGCGAGGTGCCAACTAAGTTTCCGGCGGCAACATTAATTTCTCCTGAGAACGGATTCGGATACACACTTAATCCAACTGGATTATTTTTCGAAGCTTCAGAAATTCCAACTGCTGTAGAAATAGTAAAATTATTGTTACTGATGTCGAAGAAAATATTTCCTTTTGATTCTACTTTAATTCTGCAGGTATTAATGGTTGCCGTTAAAGTAGGAACTGTAATTAATTCTGTTCCATCGTTAGGAGTTGAATTGGTAATCAATGAATACGTTGTGCCGCTGTTGTAAGAGATCCAGATTTTTACCGTATCGCAGCTTACCGGAGCAGCGGTTGTACCATTCACATTCCAGGTAATGGTCTGTTGCGTTCCTATACCCCAGAAAATACTTGCAGCGCTTGGATAGGTTAAAGCAAAAGGACCAGCGGTTCCGTTTACAGTAACTGTGTTAATGGCGTAGCAAACTCCGCCACCACCCATTTTATTATCGCGAGCGGTTAAACGAAACGATAATGTCTGAGCTGTTTGCGGAACAAATTCCCCTTTTGTTGTTGTGTAATTTCCTGTTGCAAGTACAGTAGCGTTAGGAAACAAACGTGTTGGCGTGGCTACAGGATTGTAAGATCTGAAATAAGGTTTGTTGCCATTGTTCCAGTTTCCACCCGATGGACCATTATCACATTCTTCCCACGAATACGTTAAAGCGTGGCCGTCAGGATCAGTTGCGCTTCCTGTTAAAGCAAAGGCTGTGTTTTTTGGAATTACATAATTTCCCGATCCTGTAACAACAGGAGGATTGTTGGTTGTTGTGCTGATAACAGGACAGCTACTGCCGTTACCCGTCATTACAAAATTCACAACTTCATCGTAACTGATTGCATGAAAATACGCGATACTATTTGGAGCCAGGTCATTGGAGGTACAGATACCAGCATAACCCATAATGGTAACACCGCTTCCAGGTTCAACAGAAGTTGATGCATTTCTGTTACCATTGCAAGAACCGGTTAATCCGTTAAAAGTATGATTACCTCTGAATTGATGTCCGACTTCGTGAGCAACATAATCAATATCGTAAGGATCTCCCACAGGATTCGGACTTCCGGTGATTCCGCTTGCTTTCTGAGCATTAACGCAAACTACACCAAGTCCTGCTAATCCACCACCACCGGTACTGAATGTGTGGCCAATATCAAAGTTGGCTGTACCAATCGTGTTGGTGATTATTGTCTGACTTTCATTGATAAGTGTTCCTGCGTTATTGTTACCATTGAATGGATCTGTTGAAGCAGACGTGAACACCACCATTGTTTCAGTTGCAACAAGTACTAAACGCACTGCTACTTCTGTTTCGTAAACACCGTCAACACGGTTAACACTTGTTACAATTTTAGCAAGGGTTTGCGCAACAGTTGGATTAGATAATCCTGTCGCTGCAACAGCATATTCACCAGTACATGCCACCGCTAAACGGTACGTACGTAATTGTGTACCTACACAGGCTGCAGGAGGCATGCTGTTTAATTCATTTAAAGAAGAAGCTTTTTTTCCTTCGAACAATGTTCCATGAGATTTATCTTCAGGCATGCTAACCACTCCGGCTTCAGGAAGTCTTTGCGATGGATCTTTTACGAAATCATTTACATAGTAAGTAATGTAATCGCTGGTATTTCCAACACAGTATGGGTCAATAAAAAACCCGCCGTTAATGGAACGAACCATTCCGTGGAAACCGAATTCGTTCCAGTCGAGTTTACCACTCGCGTTTGGATCTTCGATACCTGCAATGCTGAATGTTTTCCAGTTTGGAAACTGAGTGGCAAGACCTGCTTCCATAATTGGCGCTTCAACTACTCTGAAATGTTGAATTGTGCCATCCGGAAGAGGGAGCGTTATCACGCATGAACTTTGATCTATAAGTACGGCTCTTTCGTTAGGGGCTGTAAATAATTTGTCTTTCAATTCGGTTCCATTCAAATGAACTGTCTGAAATTTCTGGGGAATGATCTGACGTTTTCCTTTCGGATTTACACCTGACTCATTAATGGGGGTCCAGAATCTGTCACCACCGTTTTGTGCTTTGCTGCTTAGCACAAATAGCGATAACGCGCATAATAAAAATTTTTTCATGTGTTGTTTTTTAAGAATACTAATATAATGAAATTAGTGCCTTTTATCAATACCCCACATCATTTTATTTCGCAGGGTGGTAAAGAAATGTTGCCCCTCTAAATTCACCATATTAAATCTAAAACTGGCTCTTTTAACTTTTAGTTCGGTATTTGCAGGTACCTGGGCGCTTCTGGAATCAAGTGAAATGTTAAAGCTATCGCTTCTGCCAATTACTTTAAAGCTGAGCTGCTTATTGTTGGAAATGATAATGGGCCTTACATTAAGGTTATGCGGTGCAATTGGTGTAATAATGAAGTTCTCTGAATCGGGTATCATAATTGGGCCGCCGCAGCTCAACGAATATGCTGTGGAACCGGTAGGCGTTGAAACAATTAATCCATCGGCAAAATACGAGTTCAGGAACACGCCATCCACATACGTATCAATGCTAATCATAGCGCTGCTGTCTTTTTTGTGAATGGTAAATTCATTAAGCGCGTAATTCACGCCATCAAAACAATTATCGCAGCCTTCAATTTCTATTAGCTCGCGTTTATCGAGTGTGAATTTCTCTTTCACCAGTTTTTTGATGGATTTAGTAAGCTCTGTTTTGTTTACAGAAGCTAAAAAACCTAAACGACCGGTATTCACACCCAGAACAGGAATTCCGGTGTTTCTTATCAGGGCCAGTGTTTCAAGCATAGTGCCATCGCCACCAAGAGAAATAACATAATCCGCTTTTGAGATGAGCTCCTCTGAAGTAGAATACGTATTAAGTTTAAGATTAAAATTATGTTTTTCCTTCAGGAATTCTAAGTAAGGCCCGTAAATTATCAGATTGATTTTTTCGTTCTTCAGGAAGCTGTAAATCTGCTCAATGTATTTTGGTTCGTTGTCTTTAGTTGAGCGGGCGTAAATTGCTATAGTCATAAATTAACTACAAATCTTAATCAAAGATAACCTTTAAAATGTAAAACAACTAAAAAACAAATAATGAAATTCCAATTCTAAACTAATTTTGGAATTTTAGGTTATTTTACAATCTTTATGCTCTTAATCACATGCTTGAGAGTCCTTTACACGAACACCACCTTCTTCGTTATGAAGTTGAGATTGCAGACGAACCGTTTCAAAGCTACGAACGTACCGCGCTGGTTTCGTTTTACGACGAGAACAACAAACGCGTTTCGGTTTTAAAATATGGTGTTTACCTACTTGAGGACATTTACAAAAAAATAGAAATTGGAGAAACCATTAACCTTAGTCATGCTTATGTTAAGGATTTTTCATTGACAAATTATAGAACCAGTAAAGGGCTCGATGATCATGTACACATTCCGCTTCCTAACTTCAGCGCTAAAAAGGCTTTTTTTGATTGTGATATTTCTACCGATTTCAGTTACGCCGAATTTTTAGGAAACAAGATCACGTTTGAATCTACCATTTTCGGAAACGGTAATACTAATTTTTTCAGCGCCAATTTTAATCACTGCGATGTTAGTTTTAAGAAAGCAAAATTCGGAAGCGGAAGCACTACGTTTAAATCCGTAAAATTCGGCGACGGGTCCATTACGTTTAATAACACCAATTTCGGAACGGGAAATTTAAGTTTTGTTGATGCCAATTTCAGCAATGGAAATGTGGATTTTAAAAATACTTATTTCGGCGACGGACATGTAGATTTTAAATTTGCGCGTTTTGCCAACGGGGATATCAGTTTTGAAAAAGCAAGTTTTGGTACCGGCAAAAAAGATTTTAAAAATGTTGAATTCGGTGGTGGAAAAATAGATTTCAGAAGAGTGGCGTTCAATAGCGGCGACGTTTCGTTCGAAGGTGTTGAATTCGGAAACGGGAAAGTTAGTTTCAGAAGTTCGGTATTCGGACATGGTCATAAATCTTTCCATCTTTCCGATTTCGCTCATGGCGAAGCGCAGTTTGATTATGTAGACTTTGGCACCGGAGAAATTACATTTAATAAAGCAAGGGTAGCGGATATTTCATTCACCGGTTGCCATATGAATTGTTATACCGACCTCCGCGTTGGTGAATGTCATCTGATAGATCTCAGCAATACTATCGTTCGCGATATTCTTGACGTAAAACCTGAAGAAGAAAAAGTGATCATCAAAGAAATGAATCTTACTGGCATGCGCATTCTTGGAAGGATATTCATTGACTGGCGAGCCAACGATGTTTATGATCTGATCTACAATCAGAAAAAAACTTCTTTGTTCCAGAAAGCGGAACAATTCAGGATATTAAAAGAAAATTTCAGAAATAACGGTCAGTACGATGATGAAGATGAATCGTACGTAGAATTCAAGCGTTGTGAAGCCAAAGCCAAAAAAGAGGATAGAAGCAGCGCACATCATCACAATACTGTTATTGCGCACATCATTTATTATTTCCAGAAGTACATGTTCGATTATATCGGGCGTTACGGTACAGATCCTGTACGTGTTTTAATGAATGTGGCTGTCGCTATTTTCGTTTATGGTAGCCTTTATTTTGCCATCAGCAATTATCTGCCTCATCTCGGAACAGTGGCCACTACTCTGCCGCCTGAGCTTAATTCTGCTACTACATTTTTAAACAGCATGTATTATAGCGCCATTACCTTCTTCACAATTGGTTATGGCGATTATTTTGGCGGAGGAATCATCAAAATTCTCGCGGTATGCGAAGGCTTCTCCGGTGTATTTCTTATGAGTTATTTTACGGTAGCTTTCGTGAGGAAGATTTTGAGATAAATCATGGAAGAGTTTGTTTGCGTTATTGTGTCGTGTTATGTTTTAACCTACAACGCACTCCTAAGATTATTTTACAAAAGCCCCGAAGAACCTCATTCATTAGCCCTGAAGGGGTTAAATATTATTAAGGTATGCATGAATGAGATGCCCCAGCCCCGGAGGGGGTGAATAATAACCGTTTTCTGAATGTAATTAGTTCGGCTTTATCTCATAGTAGATCTGAAGGACAACGTTGAGTCTGATAAAACACTTTTGATATTCACCCCCTCCGGGGCTGGAGCGCTTTAGATTCTACGTGTTAATAGTGTTAAGGCCCTTCGGGACTTTAGAGATTGTGAAATGTGTCCGGGGAAAATTTTCCGCGCTTATCTTCTTTTCCAATTTCAGATTAAATAATATATTCGCTTCTACTAAAACAAATCCCATGAAAATACTTTTTAAACCGGTAATCTTAATTGCCATTGTTATTTCTTTCAGCGCGTTTTTACCCGCTGACGATTGTGTATTATACATTCCTTCAAAAGAAGGCAGCGAAATGGAATACAAAAGTTATAACGACGATAATAAATTTACGGGCATGAACCGGACAAAAGTTGTTGCTATTCGCAAATCTGCCACTAAACAGGAAATAGAAATGCAGGCAGAGGCTTTTGACAAAAAAGAAAAATCAGCTGGCACTTCAACTTATGTTCTTACCTGTGAAAACGGAGGATTTACTGTAGATATGCAATCCATGATCACAGAAGAACAACGTAAAAGTTTTAAGGATACTAAAGTTACTATTACAGCTGATAAACTCGATATTCCTGCAAATCCCCAGGTGGGACAAACACTCAAAGACGGCTCTTTAAAAATGTCTTCCAAAACAGAAGATAATCCAATAGGGCTTAATCTTACTATTGGCATCAGTAATCGTAAAGTTGCAGCGATAGAAGATGTAACAGTTCCCGCAGGAACATTCAAATGTGTGAAGATAACTTATGATGTGGAAACCAAAATGTTGTTCACCATTCGTTCAAAATGCGCCGAATGGTATAGCAAAGACATTGGTATGGTTAAAAGCGAGATCTACAGCAACAAAGAAAAATTGCAGGGATACACGGTTTTAAATTCGAAAAAATAATTTTTGATTTCATTATTGGTGCGACCCCGCTGGGGTCGAATCTCCTATGTTATAATTGTCTACACGTGTGTGACTCCTACGGAGTCATCTTTCGATTCCGACTCCAGAGGAGTCGCAAGTTAATAAAGAAGCCGGTCACAGCAACCGGCTTCTTTCGTTTTTGGAACCATTTTAGAACTAACTATAACAAGTCGTTTGCAAGATTTGCGAGTTCGCTACGTTCACCTTTTTCAAGTGTTATGTGAGCATAGAGTGGCTGTCCTTTTACTTTCTCAATTAAATAACTCAAACCGTTACTTTGAGCATCTAAATAAGGAGTATCGATCTGGTGAATATCACCAGTGAAAATGATCTTGGTATTTTCTCCGGCGCGTGTAATAATTGTTTTTACTTCGTGTGGCGTTAAATTCTGCGCTTCATCCACAATAAAAAACACATTACTTAAACTACGGCCACGAATATAGGCGAGCGGACAAACCACAAGTTTTTGCGACTCCACCATTTCGTTGAGCTGTTTATGTTCCTTATCCTTTTCGCTGAACAAACTGCGGATGTATTTAAGATTATCCCACAGCGGCTCCATATATGGATTCAACTTGCTGTTTACATCACCCGGAAGATACCCAATGTCTTTATTGCTCAATGGAACAATAGGACGTGCAAGATAAATCTGGTGATAATTTCTTCTTAACTCCAAAGCGCCTGCCAATGATAGTAATGTTTTTCCGGTACCGGCAACACCTTGTATCGACACCAGTTTAATATCCGGGTTCATGATAGCTTCAAGCGCGAAAGCCTGTTCCGCGTTCTTAGGAATTACTCCGAAAGCTGCAGTTTTAATAACGCGGCGCATGGTATCATCTTCGGCATTATAACGCGAAAGCACGCTTTGCGAACCATTCTTAAGGATGTAATAATGATTTGGCAGCGACTTCGATTTTTTAAGAACGGAGGCGGCTTTACATTGTCCCTGGTTATAGATCGCGGTAATGTTACTGTTATCTACTTTCTGAACTTCAGTAATTCCACTGTATAATTCATCAACAGTTTTGATCTTACCTGTTTCATAATCTTCGGCCTGCAGGCTAAGGCTCTTTGCTTTAATACGAAGATTAATGTCTTTCGTAACAAGAATAACTTTTCTTCCAGGATTATTCTCAGCTACGAATAAGGCCGTGTTAAGGATGCGGTGATCGGCTTTTCTCTCATCGAAAACCTTCTCGGCATTTACGGTGCT
Source organism: Bacteroidota bacterium (assembly GCA_021323535.1). Lineage (GTDB taxonomy): Bacteria > Bacteroidota > Bacteroidia > B-17B0 > Aurantibacillaceae > Aurantibacillus. Next base: position 6,755 of record JAJONO010000057.1, on the reverse strand, counting down.
TGAAGTATGCATTTCGATCTTGAACTTGCCACGTGTAGGACCATTGATAGAGGTCCATTCCTGCAGAGTATTTTTGCCGCTGAGGGCATCGACATATCTTGTAAACTCCCGAGCCGAAAAATTCTTAGTGTCATTTCCTTTCTTAAAGTTATCAAGTTCTTCAAGTACAGTTATCGGGATCACCACATCGTGCTCAGCAAAATTTTTAATTGCCGTGTGGTCGTAGATGATTACAGAGGTATCTAATACAAAAATCTTTTTGTCAGTGATACTTGTCTTTTTCGGTTTAACAGACATATCAGAAATATTTTAAAAAACTTGTAGTAAAACTATAAAAGCAAAATCCTGTTTGAGAATGTGAGACAAATTGATTTGAACAGCCAATTGTTTATTTACAAAATCATGCCAGTCTTAATACGCCTCTCCTTCTACCCTAACTCTTTGATTTATAACTTATTTTTTATATTTTAGGTACTTAAATAAAACCTGATGAAAAAAATCTATCTCTTCTGCGTTTTCAGCATACTAATGTGCAATACTTTTTATAGCCAATGTATGTTGTACGCGGTGCCAATGAATTCGAGAGTAAGCAACAGCTCTTTGATCATTAAAGGTCAGGTAATGGCTAAGAAGTCGTTTTGGAACGAAGCAAAGAACTACATTCATACCTCTAATCTTGTTAAAGTTCAAAGCGTCTTAAAAGGCTCCCTGGCCTTACAATTCATTGAAGTGATTACAGAAGGTGGCGAGGTTGATGATAAAATACAGGTAGTTGAGCCTTCCTTACAGCTCATTCCGGGCCAGGAGGGTGTTTTTATGCTGAATGGTTTCCAATCGCAACTTTCACAATACGGTCACCAGGTTTATCAGGCGCATTGCGACCAACAAGGCTTTATTCGTTTTGATGTTAAAGAGAACAAAGCCTATGAGCCTTTTAAGATCTATGGTTCGGTGAACGAAGAGTTACACAGTGCGCTTCAGAGCGCTTTAAATACAAGGCTTCCAAAATTTGATCTTCCCGGTTCCGGGGCAAAGTTTACCTCTTCATCGTCTATAGCAGCAATTACAGGAATTTCGCCAACCACCATTACAGCCGGAACCAGCAGCACGCTTACCATTACAGGAAGCGCGTTTGGGGCAACACAAGGAACATCGATTGTTGAATTTCTGAATGCCGACGATGGAGGGGCTACTTTTATTCAACCACATTCATCGCAATATATTTCGTGGAGCAATACACAGATACAGGTTCTTGTTCCTACAAAAGCTTCTACTGTTTGCGGAACCGCAGGAACCGGCCAAGTGCGTGTAACAGTTGCGGGCAGTCCAACACTCAGCGCTCAAACCCTCACGGTAAACCACGGAGAACTTAATGTTCATATTACTTCAAACAATACAATAAAAAATACACGTCACGTTGGCCTTAACGGTAACGCAGGAATAACCTGGCAGATGTATACGGGTTTTGATGCATCGTCGGGAAAAGCTCCTTTCATAAGGGCCTTTAATACCTGGAGATGCAATACGCTTATTAACTGGAAACTTGGCACAGCTGTATCAACAAACACAATTGCCCTCGATGGCGTAAACATGGTTCGTTTTGATGTTGGAGCAGAATTGCCGGGCGGTGTCTTAGGAAGATGTACCAGTTATTTCTCGGCCTGTTCAGTAGGAACCGTTATAAGCGTGTATGTCTCTGAGCTTGATATTTGTTTCGATAGTGGAACCACCTGGCAGTATGGACCTGCAAACGCAACAGGATCGCAATTTGATTTTGAATCGGTAGCAGTGCATGAATTAGGGCATGGACATCAATTATCGCATGTGATCAATACCAATGATTTTATGCACTACTCTATCGCTAACGCACAAAACAAACGTAATCCTATTGCCAATGATATTAATGGCGGATTAAATGTAATGTCGAGAAATACCTCAGGTGGCGTTTGTGGTCAACCTACTATGACAGCTATTGCTGTTGGACAGTGTAGTCTCGTTGCTCCTACTGCATCGTTCAATGTAACTTCTCCTTTGTGTGTCGGAAATTTTTTAACGCTTACTGATATTTCTACTAACGGGCCAACTAACTGGGCGTGGACCATGACAGGCGGAGCCATTAGTTCGGCCACTACGCAAAATACTTCTACGTCGTATTCTTCTCCGGGAACATATACTGTTTCGTTGGTGGCTACAAATGGAGTGGGTTCTTCTTCTACCTTATCAAAAACAGTTTCTATTGTAGCGATTCCAACAGTTGCTGTAACTTCCAATACCATGTGCGCTGGAACATCGGCAACATTGCTTGCTTCCGGAGCTACATCTTATACCTGGAGTCCGGGTGGTATGACAGGCGCCACACAAACTGTTAGTCCGGCCAGCACACAGGTTTATAATGTAACAGGAAGCAACGGAACCTGTAGTAACACAGCCAATGGCACAATGAGCGTAATCGCAAATCCTACAGTGAATGTAAACAACGCCAACATTTGTATTGGAAGCCCAACCGTAATCACAGCAAGCGGCGCAACCACTTATACCTGGAACCCAGGCGCATTAACCGGAGCAACACAAACATTGAATCCGGGCAGCAACGCCACTTATACTGTTCTGGGGAAAAGCGGAAATTGTAATAGCGCGCCTAAATCATTTACGATCACTGTGAATGCTAATCCTACTGTTTCGGCGGTGGCTTCACTTACATTTATCTGTGCGGGGCAAACCACAACATTAACTGCAAGCGGTGCAACAAACTATACCTTCAACCCTGGTTCATTAACCGGAAACAACGTGAGTGTTAGTCCGGCCACAACAACAACGTACAATGTAATTGGAACAACAACTGCGGGCTGTAGCGGAAATACTGCAATGGTAACGGTTTCTGTTTCGGCGTGTACAGGAATTGGCGAATTGAGCAATGGCGGACATTTCTCTCTGTTCCCGAATCCCGTTAAGGAAAAACTAACAATTAGTTTTGATATTAATTTCACAGGAAAGCTAACTTTGTATAACTCTTTAGGCCAGCTTATCAGGAACAAAAACATTGAATCTTCCAATTCAATCGTTGTTGATCTCAGCGAGTATGTCCAGGGAGTTTATATCATTAAGCTTTTTCCGGAAAACGGAAATGAAAGCATGATAAAAGTGCTAAAAGAATAATTAATAGTATTTGAACTGATTCTGTGACATTTTATAACCCCCGGAAAATCCTGCTCTTTGCAGCAGCATTCCTTTTTACTTTTTCTTTAATTGGCGCCGGGCCCGATTCAACTACTATTATAAAAAAACTGGAAACGGTTTGGCCAATGCATTATCGAAATATTGATTCGGCCATTGAACTTTCGCGTCAATGTTATTTTGATGCAAGACAACTTGGTCATGAAAGAACATTGCTTCGCTCACTTCATGTGCTTGGCGTTATTGAACAGGAATCGGGAAATATTCCTGCCTCACTCAACTATCTTGATACCGCTCTTAAACTTGCTACAAAACTGAACGATCATCAACGTATCGGACAAATTTATAATTCCATTGGCGCTTCTTATTCGCACCAGGGGAACTGGAAAACGTCGATCAAATACATGTCACTTGCGGCCAGGTACAAAGAGGCGCACGGAGATATTCGCGGTTCTGTGACTTCCAATCTTAATATCGCTGTTCAGTATCTTCAGATCAACGATACAGCCTCAACTATAAGATACGCCGAAAAAGCGGTGGACATCTGCACTAAAAATAAATTCGCTGATGGTTACGGTCAGGCCATTACTATGATGGGAGAAATTTATCTCTATGCTAATTACCTGGATAAAGCCGAAAACTGTTTTCATTCAGCCCTCGATACAATAAACATTGAAGCCGAACCAGTAAAAGGAATTGATATTTATAAAGGCTTGTCGCAGATCTACTATTTAAGAGAAGAGGCTACAAAATGTTTTGAAGCGGTTCAGCAAATGGACAAGCTCATTGGTATAAGTGGAAAAAAATCAGATTTAATGTGGTTGTACCAGGGTTATGCTCAATACTATTTTCTTGTTAAAGATTATAAGAAGAGTGAGGCCAATGCGCGTCTTTCCATTGACATTGCCAAGGTAACAGGTTCTTTACACGACGTTTCAGCAACACTTGATATTTATGTGAAAGCATTAAAGGCCCAAAATAAAATAGCTGAGGCGCTTGAAGCCTTTGAGTTAATGTCGCATATCAAAGATTCAGTGAGCAGTCAGAATAACAATGAAAGTCTTCGCCGTTTACAAGCCGAGTACGAATACGACAGAAAAGAAAATGAAATTAAAAGCCTGAACAATAAGAGCCTTCTGAAGGAAACAGAACTTAAACAAAAAAACTATCTCATTATTATTGGCATCATTGGCATTATAATTATCTGCGGCGCTCTTGTACTGGTGTTCAGAAGTTACAATAAAAGCAAGAAGACACTGAGACTACTGAAAGTCCGCACAAAAGAAGTTGAAGAAAAAAACAACATCATTACCAATAAGAATAAGGATATTACGGATAGTATTTTTTACGCGAAAAGAATACAGGATACTTTTTTACCTGACCTTGGCGGTACAAATAAATTACTGAATGAATTTTTCGTTCTATACGAACCAAAAGATATTTTGTCGGGAGATTTTTACTGGTTCGGAGAGAAGGCCGGGAAGAAAATAATCGCGGTTGCAGATTGCACCGGGCACGGCGTTCCGGGAGCATTTTTAAGTATTGCGGGAAGCGCTTTCCTGAATGAGATCATTAACGAAAGGGGCATTTCACAACCTCAGGAAATTCTTAGCGAGCTGCGCCACCTTGTCATTAAATCATTAAAACAAACCGGGGCCGAGGGTGAAGCCCGTGATGGAATGGACATTGGCATTATCTGTATTGACGAATCGAAAAAGAAAATTGAATTTGCAGGAGCCAATAATTCGCTGATCGTTGCGAGATCCGCCTCCGATAAAGTTTCTGCGGATGACAAAACGTTCGAAGAAATCAAAGGCGACCGACGCCCTGTTGGTTATTTCAGGGGAAGAGGATTGCCATTTACAGGAGTTGAAGTTAATTACGAAAGCGGAGATTGCATTTACATGTTTACCGATGGAATGCCCGACCAGTTTGGCGGCGCGCATGGTAAGAAGTTTAAACGTAAAAATCTGGTTCAGTTATTGGTTTCAAATAAACAACTTTCGATAACAGAGCAAAAAGAAAAATTATCGGGCGTGTTCAATGACTGGAAAGGTAAGCTGGAGCAGACAGACGATGTGTTGATCTTTGGAGCGAGGTTGTAGTTGCGTGGACTTCGCCAAAGTCCTACATGGTCGTTTAAATTTCCTCCAGCAATTCCCACTTTTTATTATTTCGCACAAAAAAGTTTTTTGATATAGGGTGGCTCGCAGTGGCTAAAATATGTCTTCCTTTCGCTCGAAAATTATCAATCATCTCACGGTTTGATTTTCCGGTCGCTACAATCACATCGCGTGAAGGAACAGCGATCACAACTTCCTCGCCCACTATTTCTTCAAGCTGGTCCCATATTTCATCTACCAATACCATTCCCGCCTCTAGGTTTCCGTTAACGGTTATCATCAGGGCATTTTTATCGCCCATGATTTTCATATTCGTTTGAAGCAGCTTTCTGAAATTTTCCATGGCAATCTCATGAAGCTGTTCTTTGGTCATATTCATTTCTTTAAGCGTACTTTCAAGAATAATATCATAACCATAATGAGTATCAAAAGCGTAAAGGCAGTTTAAATCTTCGCTTACATTCCTGATAACGGGTCTGAACGACGACGCCTCGTATGTTTTACTTTTATCTATATTACTGAAATCATCAGGAAGAGGTTCTGCGTTCCCGTGCGAGTGCAGAAACTGTTTAAAATACGGATAGATAGTTGAAAGATCTTTTGGCTCACTCATGATTTTTATTTTAATTAAAGATAATCATTAATTCAAGTCAGAAATAATCTCATAGTGCCCGGTTTTAATTTTGACTTTTTCCATTAAGGTATATTGGTAAATACCCATTGTTTCTTTACCTAAAAGTTGACTGGCTGATTGTTTCATTGCTTCTTCATCTTTAAATGAAAGCATAGTAGTGCTGGTAGTTTCGCGCTTAAATTGTCTTTGCTGATGAGCTGTGTGAGCGAAAAGAATTCTTTGATTGATATGATATAAAGTGGTTCCGTCGGTGAATTCTGTTTTTTGCGGCAAGCCCTGAAACGAATGTTCAACCTCAACCACAGTAAAACTATCTCTGATTACCCACGCATTGATTATCCTGATTAATTTTGGCATTTATATCCTGTGATTTACTTTGATGCTTAACCACAAAGTAACGCAAAGTTAATCACTAAGGTTCACAAAGAGTACACGCGCTCTTTGTGCTACATTGTGCTTTCTTTGTGAACCCTTGTGGTAAAATTGTCACAGTAAAATTGTTATGGCTTAGGTCCGGGCCCCGCAATGAATAAATAAATCTGGGCAATTTCTACTTCAGTTAACACACCCTCAAAAACAGGCATCGAAGCCTTACCACAATCTTCCCAGACTTTTATCGCATAAGCGTCTCCTGCATTACGAAGCTTTTCGCTATTAAGTACATATTTAATAAAATATTCCTCTGGCGGAGAAGGCAACCTGTCCTTAATATTATTTAATTTAATGCCCATGTCGCCATGCGCAGCATGACAAGTGGCACAATTCAATTTAAACAATTTTTTGCCATTTTGTAAAGCGGCGAGATATTTAGGATCTATTGTTTT
>JAJONO010000118.1 GCA_021323535.1 Bacteroidota bacterium | reverse complement strand
ACGGCTACAACCTTATCGGGAACAGACTTTGTAACTACTGAGCCGGCGCCTACCACGCTGTTTTCTCCGATAGACACGCCTGGTAATATAATTGCGTTCGCGCCAATCCAGCATCCTTTCTTCAGGATAACTGCTTCGTCGGGGTAGTAGCCCTGATCTATTAATGGAATATCCGGGTTATCGAATTTATGATTGTTAGTGTAGATGTGTACTCCGCAACCCATCATTACATCATCTTCTATTGTAATTGCATTATCGAGACTATTCGATTCGGCAAATAACATGACGCCGGGACGGATGATAACACGATTACCAATTTTAATTTTCGAACATCCCACGGCATAAGCGCCGGGTCTGAATTCGGCTGAATCGGCGAATTCCTGAAATTTTGACTTACATAACTTCAACATTTTTTTTGGAAAAAAAAGTTTCCAGTATGTACCTAAAATATCCGGTCCGATACGGTCGGTGTTCTTCCAGAATTTTATACGTTTAAAAAGTTCCATGTATTTTATTAAGGCGAAAGTTCAATGTCGTCGGTAATTTTAATGATCCCATCTCGCAATGTTTTCACCTGATTCAAGAATTTTTTTTCTCGCGTTGGGTAGTCCGTCACCAATAAAATTAAACAGGTTAGCTGTAGCTACTGCGCTTACTCCGGGTATTTTTAAGCCTTCTATCAAATGATTTTCATTGCCAGCGCCTCCGGCCATAATCAGGGGTTTGCTGATCTTTTTTGCTATTCTTTGAATTTCCTCAAAGTCGTATCCGAAACCGGTTCCATCTTTATCGATCGAATTCAAATATATTTCACCGATATGAAGTTGTTCAATGTTCAGAATGTATTCTTCTAAATCAGTGTCAATTTTTCGTGAACCGTCATTTATAAATACAGCTCTTTTTCCATCCGTGAGTTTGTAATCTATTGAGGCTACAATGCTTTGCGAGCCATACTTCTGTACGAGTTGTTTTACAAGGTCAGGATTCTCATAAAGCGCGCTGTTTAAAAGGATTTTATCGGCGCCGCTGTTAAATAGTATTTCGGCATCTTCCATACTTCTGATGCCACCACCGGCTGTAATCGGAATAAATACATCATTCACAAGAGCGGTAATCATAGTTGCAAATCGTGGATTGATTTATTTCCCCGGCTTGCGTCGATAACAACCAATTCGTCTAATGAAAAAGCTATTTTTTTAAACTGATAATTTTTTTCAAGCCATGTCAGATTTCCTACTTTTTGCAAACGGAAATTCCTGCTTTGCATAAAATGTCCCTGGTTGTAGATCAGTGAAAAAATAATTCTTTTCCTTAACATTAGAATTCTGTCATGAAGTTATTTAATAATTTCAATCCGTTATGTTGACTTAACTCAGGATGAAATTGTACACCGGCAATATTATTTACCTCAAAACTGGCAATAAAGTTACCGTTGTAGTCGCATTCGCATTGATTAATGTTTTCACTACTCTGCATTTTGTAGCTATGAGTGAAATAAAAATCTGCATTATCAGGAATGTTCTTATATAGTTTTAATTCCTGTTTTGTTTTAACCTGATTGAAACCTACATGAGGCACTTTCATTTTAGTTGAATCAAAAGAGGTTACAGTTCCTTTTACAAATCCCAAACCTTCATTTAATCCGCCTTCGTCACTGGATAAACCGAGCAGCTGCATTCCCAGGCAAATACCCAGAATTGGTTTGTGTTTCTCTAATACAAGTTCTTTTAAAATCAGGTCCAGCTTTTTTTCCTTTATTTCTGCCATGGCTTTTCCAAATGCTCCGACACCAGGCAGAATAAGTTTGTCGGCAGAGGAGAGTAGTTCATAATTATCTGAAACGATCACATTGGTAGCGCCGAGGTGTATAAGCGCACTCGCGATGGATTTCAGATTACCCATTTTATAGTCAACAATAACTATTTTCATGAAGCTATTGTAAAATCTTCTCCCGGAGTAAATTTAGGTTCCCAGATGCCATCTCTTTTCTCAAAAAGTTCTTTGTTGGCATATTTGTCTAAAACAGCGTCAAACTCCTCTTTAGTCATGTTATAATATTTCAGGTATGTATCTATCAAATCTGCAGGATATGAATTATCATACATCTTTACCAGGTTGAGTGCCTGGTCTCTTGTCATACTTCCTCTTCTGATCTCGATTCCGGCATCCTGGGTGGCTCTTCCAAAACCAAATTTCAGATACATTAAATAAGCGTGTAAGGCATAAAGGGCCTGATCATTCTGTGCAAAATTTGTAAATGTGTCCGAATTACCTTCTTCTTTTTCTATTAAGCCGCAATGCTCTTTTGCAACCACATAGTTTCTGTAGGAATCCCATGATTCGAAGTAAGACCAATGCGTGAATGAAAGTCCGACTTCAGAAACTTCCTCATCGGATGGAAATTTAAAGAAGGAGAGATCGGCCTCGGTAATATCGTTGTCTTTCTGGATGCGTTCAAAAACTTTTTGATGGCCTCCTTCGAGGTACACTCTCTTCATGTAATTAATATCGTACAATGCTTTGTTTTTCGATTCAGTCGATCCTCCATATTCTACTTCACCGTCTTCACCATAAAATAAAAGAGGAATTTTAAAACTAACGGCTGTTTTAATAACTGCAGTCATAATTGCAATCAACCAACCGTAATATGGAAATCCTTTTTCTATAAAACCGTATTTGTTAAGGCGATCCATTGCTTTGCTATTTGGCGAAAGATGAATGTGATCGTAACCCGAATTAATAAAATTCTGCAGATTCCTGTCACCAATCTCAAGTGAAAGCGCTGGCCTCACGGTAACTGCTAAAGGATTCATGCCGTATTTATGTTTTAACATGTAGGCCACATACGAGCCATCTTTTCCGCCGCTCACGGGAACGATACAATCAAAACTACCGGTTTTGGATCTGTACTTTTCCAGCAAATCTTTTAACTCCTTTTGTCGCGGTTCCCAGTTAATTACTTTTTTCTGCTCCATCCACTGACAAGCATTACACCAACCTCTGCTATCAAAAGAAATGCGGGGTCGTGTTGACATGTTAAGACAATTTTTACACCAGAATATTTTTTTTTCGTTGCTCATATTTTTAGAACTTATATTATAAAATTAAATTAAACGATTGACCATCCTCCGTCAATTACAAGGTTCTGACCTGTAATGTAGGAAGCTCCGTCTGAGATCAGGAATGCAACAGACGGGGCAATATCACCCGGAAGTCCCATTCTGTTCAGAGGCGTTTTTTTGTTATAGTTTTCTACAAAAACCGAGGGCTGATTATCAAAAATTCCACCGGGTGAAATACAATTGACGCGAACATTTGATTTGCCGTAATAAGACGCTAAATATCGCGTAAGATTTACAATACCACCTTTAATAGCTGAATAAGCAGAAGGATTGTTCATGCTGGTGCCTTCGTATACCGTAAAGTCTGGCCCGAGAATGCCATAGATTGACGACATGTTTATCAGCGAACCTGATTTCTGTGTCTTCATTTGATTTAATGCTACTTGCGAACAAATCGCATATCCACATAAATGTGAGTCGACATTTTTTTGCCAATTCGCCATTGATTCTTCTGAAAAAGAAAGTTTGCCCCAATCGGAAGTTCTTGGATACGCATTGTTGATCCAGCCGTCGATCTTGTTGTGATGTTTGACTACTTCAGCTACCAGTTCTTTCACACTTTCTTCCTTTGTAATATCACAGAAGTATTCTCCTGAGCTTATTTTTTTTTCGCATCCGATATCTGCATTGATGCAAATGGCACCGTGTGAGGATAATTCCTTAAGAATTGCTGAGCCAAGCAGGCCTTTGCCACCTGTTACAACAACTACTTTATTGTTTAGCATTTTCATTTAAAACTATTTTTAGCACATTTAACGAATCTTCAAAAGTGTTCATCGCCTGTTTCTTTTGAGTGACACAATCTAAAAAGTATTTCAGTTGTATTTTATAGTTCTGCGCCCTGTCAAAGTCAGACTGAAATATAATTCCGTTCTTATGAGACGTAACTGAGTTTTCAATAAGGTCAACTGTCCAGGTATCATCTTCCATTACAATTTCGCAGGTGCGTTTCGCGTCAAGCCTGTAATAATTGAGTACAACATTAACCGCGTAATCATTGTACTCTAAATAATAATTGGCGTAGTCGTATGCAGAAATATTCAAAGAAGATTTATTTCTTAATTTTCTGTTTGAGCTTTGCGGAGGACCGAATATCCAGTAAACATAATCCAACTCGTGTATAAGGTCGAGATGCACACCGCCTCCCATTTCATGGTTGGCGCTATAACCCTTTCTGAAATCAGTACCGGGTCTCCAATCCGGCAAATAAGAACCGCAGTACACATTGACTTCGTTTATTCTGGTATCTTTTTTTAAATTTTCTTTAAGAAAGTTCAGGCAGGGTAAAAATCTTAAACTTAATCCAACATAACTAACAGTGTTGTGTTTGCGGAATAATTCACTGATCTCTTCACCTTTATTAAGGTCGTCGATTGCCGGCTTTTCAATGAATAGCGGGCAATTTAAGGCCGTGAGATTTTTTAAGACGGAGTAACGATTAGAAGTAGGGTTAGAGACAATTGCAAAATCCGGCTTAAAGTCCAGTTCTTTCAGATCGAAAATGTTCCTTACACCTTCGGGCGTATTTTTATTATGGCCTGAGCGAAGGGCAACTAATTCAAGAGGATTTACAAGCTCTTTTAAAGCCTGTATGTGTTTTAAAGCAATTGAACCGAGACCAACGATGAGAACTTTCATAATTCGAAATCGAGCTTGTTGTTTTTCAGCAGGAACTCCATAAACTCAAAATCCACAGGGTGATCAAGATCAAAACACATATGGGGCATTACGTAAATCATAGATGCATCTGTGATTGCTGTTTTACAATCCAGTTCAAAGAACTTACGCTTATAAAAATAGAACGACGCATTTAAATCATAAACAGGAGGCGCTGATTGCCTGGTTTTAAAAACTCCTTTTTTAATTAGATCAAAGTAGCCGTTTTCTTTTTGTTCAACCATATTAAAATATGGATTGCGATGAGCTTTGCTGACTGAAAATAAATTCAAACTTTTTTCATCGGAGATAATCTTATGAAAAGCCTGCTCAAGATCTTCTGTATTGCGGAACGGCGACGTAACATCAAGGTCCAGGATAATATCAAACTTAACTCCGGCTATTTTTTCTTCGTGATCAAGCAGGTGTTTTATTGTTTCAATTTTACCGGTTTCATCACGTGAGTATTCCGCTGGTCTGTTATAAGTGGTTTGTAATCCAAATGAAGCTGCAACAGATTTTATTTCATTACTGTCGGTGGACAAAGCAATTTTTACATTTTTTGAATGGCCGAATTTTTGTGCAGCGGAAATCGAATAAGCGATCAAAGGAATATTATTGATCGGCTTTATATTTTTACCGGGAATTCCTTTTGAGCCTCCGCGCGCGCAAAGCGTAATTAGAATTCTGGTTTCGTTTTTGTTTTCAAGCATGTTTAAGTCCGCTGTTTATAGAACTGTTATTATTTTTATAGATGAATGTGTTTAATATCATCTATTGCTTTGTTGTAATCTTCGGGTTTGCCAATATCCAGCCAGTAACAGAATAAAGGATAATAAATTAATTTTTTACCTTTCTTAATAAGGTCTTCCATGAGGTCGGTAGCATTGTAAAAAGTATTTTTAGGAATGCCGGCCAGAATTTCTTTTTTCATCAGGTATATCCCTGCGTTTGATTGGTAAGTAAAGCTTGGTTTCTCTTTTAGTGAAAGCACCGTATCTTCATGTGTTTCCAATATAGCGTATGGGATATTAACCGTATAAGGCACTGTGGCCACAGCCATGTCGGCCCCTGAGGCTGTAAACGCTTCGTAAAACTCGAGGTAGTCTATGTTCGTCAGAAGGTCCGAATTCATTAAAAGAACTGTGTCAAACTTTATGGTTTCCATAAGTGAAACGGCTCCTATTGTACCCAGTGGATCTTTTTCTTCGAGGTAATGTATTTCAACTTTTTTGTAAGCGCCGTCGCCAAAATAGTCCTTAATCTTTTCACCCAGGTAGCGAATGCTGATTGTAATTCTGTTTGCGCCGGAGTCAATAAGACGATCAATAGTATGTTCTATAATTGGCTTAGTACCGATCTGCAGAAGTGGTTTAGGAAGAGTATCGGTCATAGGACGCAGGCGTTCTCCTCTTCCTCCGGCCATAATAATACAATCTACAGGCAAGTGTCCTTTTACCTTTGTTAGATCAACTATTCTGATCAACTGCGAATCAGCGTTTAAAAAAGGAACAAAGCGAACCTGGTTATTTTTTAATTCTTTAATGGCCGCATGTGTATAAGAATGTTCGTTCAAAAAACGGCAATTACTATTCATCACTGTAATTCCAGGAGAATTTAAGGAAGCGCCTTTCACGATACCTCTTCTGATATCTCCGTCTGATACACTTCCTAAAAGTACATTGTTGTGATCAGTAATAAATATGTTTGGTTTTTCAACTGTGATTTGTTCGGTGAGCTGCTCCATTTTCCTGATCAGGTCAGCAACCGTGCATGAGGAGTCAAGAACAAAAATCTCAAAATTTTCCATAACTATCTTTTAATATTCTTACGATCTTTTTTGCTGAATCCCCATCGCCATAAATCGGAATAGACGATGGCAGCTTTACACTTTCAAAGGCGTTAACAGCTTTTAAAATTTCTTCTTTTTTTATACTGCAATTGTAAATATTCTCTGTCACAATTCTTCCTTTTTGTCTGTCGCCCAGGTTAATTACATATTTAGGAAAGTACGCAGCTTCTGCGAACCCACTGGAGGTGTTGCCTAACATAAACGAGCAGTGTTTCATGCAGGAAAGGTACCCGATCGTTCCGAATGATTCCACAGTAGTGGCATTCTGATTACGCTTAGCGAAGTCTGTAATCTTCTGTCGGATATTATTGGCAGTGGTGTCGGCATTAGGCATGGTGAAAATAAACCGGTAACCTTTTACTTCTTCCAGCGCGTTTAATAATTCAGAAATATAATAATCATTTTTTTCGAAGGAAACAGTTTCCGGATGAAAAGTGATCAATATAGAAGGAAGTGATAGATCGATATTAAATTTCTGAAAGAATTCTTCCTTCGACAATAATGTTAACTGTTTAAGATTATCATAACTGAGGGATCCGACATTGTAAATATTTTTCTTTTCCCCGGTTAATTGTTCGATGCGATTTTTATACTGCTCTGTAACCGGAAAATGCAGTTTGGACATCATTGTAATAGAATGCCTGAAACAATCATCGATTGCGCCGAGGGTTGTTTCGCCTCCATGAATATGCGCTATTCTGATATTGAATGGAACCGCAGAGGCCACGGCTGCGAACATTTCAAAGCGGTCGCCCAAGGCAAAAACGAGATCATAATCTGCAGATGCCCATATTCCGGAAAAAGCTTCTATTGTACGTCCCATTGAATCTGCAATGCTTTTAGGAGAATCGCTTTCTGTAAAATTTTCGATACTGTGAGCTATATTAAAGCCGTCGTTCTTTATGTTATCAAGGGTATATCCGTGCGTGTGTGATACATGAGTTCCAAAAGCAAGAATATCTAACTCAAAAAAAGGATCGTTTTTCATTTCCTTTAATAGAGGAAGATAAATGCTGTAGTCGGCCCTTGAACTTGTAAGCACAGCAACTTTCATCTTCTGCTACTTCTTTCGGATATTTTTAGAAGGTGATAGTATATCATAAATTAATCCAGATCCTCCCAGGTAATTTTGGTTCCGGCTTCTATTTCTCTGGTTGTTTTTTTACCTATTACATTGTACCATTCCATAGGTGAGATACCGTCTCCCGGCCTCAATGCAATTAAGCATTTCTCAGTAATTATTTCGCCACTTTTTAAATCTTTACTTACATGGATACTCTTTCTCGCAACAAGTTTATTCTTGTTTTCATTTTCTGTAGGAACCTTGGCTCCAGCAGCACTCATTGCCACTTCAATATTTCTGATGCCCTTCACCATGGCTTTTAATTCATGTGGTTCCAATGACGCTTTATGGTCGGGACCATCCATTTTTTTATCCAGGGTAAAGTGTTTTTCAATTATCTGAGCGCCCAATGCTACCGCTGCTATTGGAACTTCAATTCCCAGGGTATGATCTGAATATCCAACCGGCAGATTAAATAGTTTGCCGATAGTTTGCATCGCTTTCAGATTTACGTCCTTCATGTTGGTTGGATAATCGGTAGTGCAATGAAGCAATGTAATGTTATTGCGGTTTGTACCTGCCTTTTCAAGCGCGATTATAGCTTCGCCGATTTCCTCTGCTACACACATGCCTGTAGACACAACCACTTTCGTGTTAAATGCGCCTATTTTTTGTAAATAGGGGAGATTTGTTATTTCACCTGAAGGTATTTTAAATAATTCCAGGCCTAGTGATTTCAGAAAATCCACGCTTTCAAGATCAAACGCTGTGGAGAGAAACCGGATATTCTTTTGCTCACAATAAGCTATTAATTCATGATGCGCATCCACACTTAATTCCAGTTTTTTAAGCATACTAAATTGTGACTCTGATTCGTTGTTATTCATGTTTTGAATCTGATAGTCTGCTTTTTTTGCAGCCGGCGTAACGATCTTCTCTGTTTTGAACGTTTGAAATTTCACATAGTCGGCTCCGGCCTCAGCTGCCACATCAATTAATTTTTTTGCCAGTGAAATATCTCCGTTATGGTTTACACCTGCTTCCGCGATAATTAGTGTTGGTCTCATACTGTCTATAAAATTCTACCTGGATTTCCTACGATCGTTCTATCACTTTCGGATACATCTTCGGTTACAACAGTTCCGGCACCAACAATGGATCTGTCTGCAATAGTTTTGTTATTTATAATGATTGCTCCGCTTCCAATAAAACTTCCTGTTCCTATTTTACAACTTCCGTTTATTATACCAGATGTAGAAATGTGGCAATGATCAGCGATGGTTGCATCGTGTTCTACAAGAGCCCTGGTATTGATTATACAATTGTGTCCGATTGCTGCGCCTGAGTTTATAATGGCTTGATGCATAACTATTGTACACCGTAGCAATTTTCGCGTTAAGGCTTTTCAGGTGGTTAAAAATTTTCATTCTCAACTCCGCAGTTTTTATCTGGCCGAGTGTAATAATAAATTCGTAATCTTCTTTCACTAATGATACAATAGCTTCATCTGTGCCGATGACCGGATAATCGCAAACCTGCATGCCGGGCCGGTAATTAATATCAAGAATGCCTGCAATCGTATATTTGTTTTCCGTTTCAACAACATCTATTGCAGATTTGCAATGACCTCCTCCTCCAATCAGTATGAGTTTTTTCATTTTATAATTACGCTACTCGGAATATTAACTAGTGTAGATGCCAATCGGGTTGAATTTTTTAAATCGTCCTTTAAACAGTTTTCGAACATTTTGAGTTTATTCATAAGCTTCCATACAGGTCTGCTCATTACACCATTTTCATTGGTATACTCCAGAAACTTATCCCGTTCAGTTTCATTTTCAAGTATGATCGCGCAAAGCCAGTAATTGGATTTTGAATCTGCAGGCTCGGTTACAAACTTTATTGGTGAACCTTCGAAAAATTCCTGGTAACGTTTTGCGAGTTCTCTTTTTTTTGTAAGAAAGAAATCAAGCTGTTCCATTTGAGCGCACATAAGCGCCGCGTTGATGTTAGGCATTCTGTAATTGTATCCTATCTCATCGTGAACAAAGTCCCAACGGTGAGGTAACTTCGCCTGTGTTGTAAGATGTTTGGCTTTTTTTGCAAGCCTTTCATCGTTTGTTATTATTGCACCGCCGCCCCCGCAGGTTATGGTTTTATTTCCGTTAAAGCTGAAGGTGCCCATTAGGCCATAGGTTCCGGTATGCGAACCTTTATAGTAACTGCCAATGGATTCGGCAGCATCTTCGATAAGAGCAATATTATACTGCTGACAGATAGCCAGAATTTCTACTATTCTGCAAGGGAAACCAAAAGTATGCATCGGCACACAAGCTGCTATTCTTTGTCCCGTAACCTTATGATACGTGAAGCCATCATCTTTACGTACACCATGCTGTTGCAAGTATTCTTTTAAACTGTCGGGACTAAGACCGAGTGTTTCAGTATCCACATCTATAAAAACAGGTGAGGCTTGTAAGTACGAAATCGCATTGCTGGTTGCTATAAAACTTAAAGCCTGTGTAATTACAATTTCATTTTCCTTTACACCTGCAACTATCATTGCCATATGCAAAGCAGCTGTACCATTTACGCATGCAACAGCATACCTGGCGCCTGTATATGCTGCCAGTTGCTTTTCAAAATCATCTACATATTTACCAACTGAGGAAACAAAAGTAGAGTCTATACAATCCAGAACATATTTTTTTTCGTTGCCTACGAAACGTGGTTCATGCAACGGAATAAAATCCTGAGATGGAAATTGTTTTTTAATGAAGTTAACTGTGTCCTTATACATTATAAATTTGAGACTTGTATTTTGCAAGGTTTTCAGGTTTTCTAAACCATTCTATTGTATTTTGCAGGCCCTGATCCAATGAGGTTTGTGGTTGCCACGCCGTTAAACTTTTTATTTTATCTGCTGAACCGAGCAATCTTTCCACTTCACTTTTTTCCGGTCTTAATCTTGCATCATCAGAAATAATTTGAGTTGAAGGATTAATAATCCGGATCATCTTATTGGCCAGGTCCTGTATAGATATTTCCTGGCCCGTGGCTATGTTTATTTCATGACCAATTGTCATTTCTGAAATTGCTATTTCGACAAAAGCACTAACAGTATCTTTTACAAATAAGAGATCTCTTGTAGGATGAAGCGCGCCTAGTTTAATTTCAGCCGCGCCATTTAAAAGCTGTGTGATAATTGTAGGAATAACAGCTCTTGCACTTTGCCTTGGACCATAAGTATTAAACGGACGCACAATGGTTACGGGTAAATTAAAACTTCTGTAAAAGGAATCGGCCATCGCATCGGCTCCTATTTTGGAGGCAGAGTAGGGGGATTGTCCTTGTTTGGGATGTTTTTCATCAATAGGTACATATAAAGCAGTTCCATAAACTTCGGATGTAGAAGTAACAAGAACTCTTTCGGTATTAAAATCCCTGGCAGCCTGCAGAATATTTAATGTGCCCCGCACATTTGTATCTACATAACTATCCGGAGAGTGGTAACTATATGGGATTGCAATAAGCGCGGCAAGATGAAAGATCACATCCATTCCTTTCACTGCTGTGCGTACACCATTCGGGTCGCGAACGTCCCCTGAAAAAATTTTAATTTTCGAGAGTTTTTCTTTTGGCAAGGTATCAAGCCATCCCCATGTATTAAAGGAGTTGTACTGAACAAAGGCAGTTACATCGTATCCGCCATCAATTAAATGTTCTGTGAGATGACTACCAATAAAGCCATCGGCACCAGTAACAAGTATTTTTTTTCCGTGAAGATTCATTTTATTTTTTACAGGCTATATCAGCCCTTTAATTTATTTTTAAATTGACTGCTGCTGAATCCGTGACTTCTGTCAAGATATATTATTTCGGAGGTCAGACTTTTTCCGGTTACAGGTTTATCCCTGTAATCCTCACCAAGAAATCTGACATCAAATTTTCCTGTTTCCAATAATTGCTCAAGTTCTTTTTCGGAATTGTAGATCAGCACTTCATCCACTAAACGGCATTCTTTCAGAAGCTCCACTCTATGTTCCAATGGAAAAACCGGAGCTTGTTTTCCGGGATTAATTTTAAAATCTATGTTTTCTGCTTTATTAACCGCTACAGTAAGATGTTCGCAATACCTTCTGCATTCCCTGAAACCGAGAATATGACCGTAATGCAATAAGTCAAAGACACCGCAGATAAATCCCCGCTTCATTTTTGTAATTCGTGTTTGAGGTATTCGCTGAGATTTCCCTTAGGTTCCCAGTTTAAGATTGTACGGGCTTTGCTGTTGTCTGCGAAAGTAATTTCTGCTTCGCCTTCACGTTTTGGTATAAAGTTGTAAGGGCCGCCGATTTTTTTTGCAAGATCAAGTACAGAAAGTGTAGCACCTTGTCCTATATTAAAAAAAGTATTTAATTTCTGAGGATGAATAGCAGCCTGGTAATTGGCGCTGGCAATGTCTTCCACATGGATAAAATCGCGTTGCTGGGAGCCGTCGCCAGTTACAAGCATGGGCTCACCTTTCTTTGCTTTGTTCAGGAAGATTCCCACCACACTGCTGTAAGCATTGAACGCATTCTTCTCGTTAAACGATCTTGGTCCGTATGGGTTAAAATATCTTAAGGTCACATAATCGATCGGGTACCTGGTGGCAATCAGTTCAAGATATCTTTCGACTTCATACTTTTGAAAAGCATAAGGACTTAAGCAATCGATCTTTTCAGATTCCGGAGTAGGAATTTTTTCGGGAGTGCCATATACGGCACTCGAACCGCTGTAAATTAATTTCGGATAATGCTGCTCCCTGATCATTACTTCCAGCAGATGAGCTGCAAGTAAAACATTTGCTGTGATGTGTTCGCTGATCAGTTCAAAGCTAGGTTGTATTCTGGGTAATGCGGCGAGATGAAAAACAACATCGTAATCCCGGAGCGTGCTTATGGTAAATGCATCTGCCTCACAAAAAGTAAAGCGTTTATTATTTAAATGTTCACTGATATTTTCCTTGTTGCCGGTGCTCAGGTTATCGTAACCCGTAATATGCCAGTTGGTGTTTTTAATCAGAAAGTCAAGAAGATTACTCCCGATAAATCCTGACACACCCGTCATTAGAACTTTTTTCATTTTTATTTTCCTTTTAGTTTTTGTGCGTACTCGTCAAGTACGGCATGAAGAATAACCTGGTGAAAGCATTCCACAACACCATAATTTTCGATAGGAAGATGAAAGTTCACATTGCCCATCGAGCTTAGTAAATTTCCCGGTTTAAACCCAGTTAACGTAATAATTTTACCGCCGAGTTCGTTCGCGCATTTTGTGGCGTTTAAAATATTCTTTGAATTTCCTGAGCTTGAAATAGAAACCAGTAAATCACCTTTCTCGAAATAGATCTTCAACCATTCTGCCATGGCGTTTTCGTAACCGTAGTCATTCGAAAAGCAGGTGATGAGTGCAGGGTCGGAAAACCCAAACGTTCTGAAACCGGCAATTTTAGCGAAGTCTTCCATCATGTGGCAACACACGGCGTTTGATCCGCCATTGCCGATAAAAAATACATTTCGTATTCCATCAAGCATTTTAAGCGCTTTGCCAAAATCATCCAGAAAAACCGGATTTTTAAAATAGGATTCGTAAAAGTTATTGTAGGTGTTTATTTGCATGAGCTATTAAATTATCTGGATTAACATTATTTTCATTACATAACCATGTGGTGGTTAAACTTGCTGCGAGTGAAGGAATGATCATTTTCTGAGCGACAGGAACTTTTAAAGCGGAGCAAAGCGCTGAAAAGCCAAAGAAGTGAATGTTTTTTCCGTCCGTAAAAACGCTTCCCTGTTTACCTGTGGTTACAAAAAGTTCTTCGGTATGAAGTTCATAATTGTATAATTCATTCATGATGGCATCTGAACATTCATCTATGCGGTGATTGATCTGCAGGCTTGCTTCCCTCAGGTCAATACAGATGCTTTTCTTTTTTTTGTTTTTCCATTTACTGATCCTGTTAAAGCCGAAGTTATGTGAGTTGGTTTGACACATGAGATGAAAGCCGTCATTGATTTCAATATGATCGCAAAAGCCATGGCCGAAATCCGCTACAATTACCACATCGTATTGTGATACATCTATTTTATACTTCTCTCTTTTCTTAAGATCGAATTTATTAAATTCAAGATGTTTGGCGCCATTGTGTGTGTCTATATAACGCGTTTTTACGATTTCACCGGGCTCATTCGAGATTAAATCTATTTTGCCTACAAAGTCCTTAAGGTGTCGGAAGATGGCATAGGATCCGCCCATTTGCTGCTCTGCAGGCTCACCTGTAAGTTGAAAAACAGGACAAAAAGATTTCATCGATTGTCCTTGATATACTACTTTGATAAACTCATCAGTGATGGTTTCTCCGACTACTAACACTTTAGCGTGTTTTGCTTTATTTATAAAATCAGAAATTATATTCATTTGCTCTGAAAATGTTTTACGTAATTGACAACTTCTTCCTCTGAAAATGCAAAAGCCAGTGGTATTTTTTCATTCAGGAATTTTCTAAATCTAAGAGTATTGTTCATACTCCCGATATCTGAAATTTTTGAACCGCCTTTATAAATGATCAAAACCTGTTTTCTT
Organism: Bacteroidota bacterium; assembly: GCA_021323535.1. Taxonomy (GTDB): domain Bacteria; phylum Bacteroidota; class Bacteroidia; order B-17B0; family Aurantibacillaceae; genus Aurantibacillus. Next base: position 6,413 of record JAJONO010000118.1, on the reverse strand, counting down.
ACAAATTCGCCCAGGTTATTTACACCTGAATGCTGTGTGATGATGAGGCGTGAATTTGAACACGCTTCAAGGATCTGCGAATTATCGGAAGTAATGCGGAGCTCTACTCCGTCGGTTGGTGTTATTGCCAGGCTTTGCGAAGGATGGCCAACTATGTATACTTTGTTAAAGTGAGGTTTGATAAGACTGATAAGATGATTGTAATCCCATGCTTCCCCATTATTGTGCGAGGTTTTTGCGCCTTTACCGCGAGGAAAGATACAAACTGAATTTTCTTCTTTTGTTTTATAAAATGCCGAAAGATCATACAGATGAACGTAACCCTTCTTCAGCCAATGCCGGTGTATAAACCAATAGTAAAACTCATCACCAATATTCCAGTAAGGAGCAATTCCTTTTTTTGCAGCGCTTTCAAATTTTTTAATTTCATTTACTACATCCTGTGGTGGAATTGTAGAATTGCCTCTGGGAGATACTTCCGGAAAAAAATCCCGAAGGGGATAGAACGTATCAATTATTGAAGCGCCTTTTGTATCCACTAAAAAAGCTTTATGTAATTCCATTCCGCAATAATGTATTTTGACACCTTTTTTGTGCAGATACATGAGGAAGGGAAGTGTGTGCGCGGTGAAATGTCCGAATTCTCCTTTAAATGGTCCGTAATAACATTTTTTAATCAGGAGAGCGGTTATTAACTGAAATGTGGTTTTTAAATAAAAAAGAAAGACCTTACAGTTAAATTTTAAACGCTGCAATCCTTTAATATTATTTTGTGAAAGATAAGTTTCATTATCACTGAACAGAAAAGGAAAAGTGATTCCGTTTATTGTAGAAGTTTGTTTTTCTATATCCTGGTATCCAATTCGGTCTTCCATTGTTTTCCTGGTCTCAGCGCTCTTTCGTTATGCTTTTCTTAAAGTGCTCAGGTTTATTGTTGCTGTCTGTACCATGCTACAGTTCTGCTGATGCCTTCGTGTATATCAATCGTGGGTGAATATTCCAGAAGAGTTCTGGCCTTGCTGATATCAGCAAAACTATCTTTAATATCTCCGAATCGTTCTGGTTTATATTCAGGTTTTATATCGGTGTTCAGTTCTTTGGAAATAAGATTGAAAAGTGTGTTTAATGATGTTGTTCCGCCAAACGCCACGTTGAAAACCTGGTTTATCGCTTTGTCGTTATTTGAAAATGCGGCAAGCAAATTAGCGTGGATCACATTTTCTACATAGGTAAAATCGCGCGTAGTAGAGCCATCTCCAAAAATGGAAGGCGATCTGTTGTTGAGCAATTCATTAATAAAGATTGGAATGACGGCTGCATAAACAGGCTGCTTTATATTCTGTTTTGGTCCGAATACATTGAAATAACGCAGGCCAATGACTTCAAGACCATAGGTTTTATAAAACACATCGGCATACAGTTCGTTACATTTTTTGGTAACGGCGTAGGGTGATAAAAGAATTCCTGTTTTTTCTTCTTTCTTTGGCATTGTTTTATCGTCGCCATAAACCGACGAGGATGATGCATATACAAATCGTTTTATTTTATTCTGAACCGCGGCCTGTAACATATTCAAAGTTCCATTCACGTTAACCTTGTTTGTGGCAACGGGATCTTTGATGCTTCTCGGAACACTTCCTAAGGCAGCGTTATGGAGCACGTAGTCAATACCCTCACAGGCTTTATTACAATCTTCTGCATTAACAATGTCGCCTTTAATAAAGAGGAATGATGGATGCTCCATGTGTTCCTGAATATTTTCCATATAGCCTGTTGACAGATTATCAATCACCCTCACTTCCTTAGCGCCATTCTTTAAGAGATAAGAAACAATATTGCTGCCTATAAAGCCTGCACCGCCAGTTATTAAAAATTTACTTTCTGATATACGTTTCGTCATTTTAGTTATGCGTTTTGCATTCAAATATTCTATTAATAATTTTTGTTATCCTGCTATTTTTTACGCGGCAGCAAGGTCTTTGATAAACTTCTCTGCCTTCACATCAAAATCAAGATATTTCTCTGCATACTCATGCATTGTAACAGGATGATTCTTATCGTTCCTTATTTTAAGGATAAAGTCTCTTAAAATTTTTATATCAACAGGAGAATCATCCGCGCTAAGTTTCAAACAGAACTCTGATAGTTGCGCGTTTGAAGAAATATCGGAGTCTTCATAACCGTAAATAAAAGGCAGGCCTCTTGCATAGTATTCGCGCACTTTAAGTACAGAGCCCTCCTTAAGATTAATTCTGTGCAGGGCTAGAGTTCCTATGCCCATGTCGGCCATATCGTAATAATGATCTAGTTCATTAGCTTTCATATATCCCAGGAACTCAAAATGTGATTCAAGTCCAAGATCAGAAACCAATTTTTTTTCAATGTCAAAATTATTTCCGATGCACACAATTCTGAAATCCGATTTAAGCTCATGACCTGCTTTCCCTAATCCTTTGATCAATCGATCGAGACCATGATAAACAGCGTTTGTAGAAGCGCCCCGGAGAAATAATAAAACAAATTTGTTTCCGGGAGTATATTGTCTTGGTTTAAAATCACGGGTATTAATCGAATTGGATACCAGGATTGTTCGCTGATCGAGATTGTAGTTGTTTGTCTGGTATTGGCAAATCTCATTGGTAACGCCGGCCAGTACCATCGCATTCTTCCTGATCGCTCTCCCGAATAAAAAATCCTGAATTAATGGGATATAATAAATTTCAATATTCGTTAGCAGTGCCGAAATATCTAAAAATTTTCGTCGTGCCGACTTATTAATTTTAATTTCCTCCACTTCTTTTGTCTGGAATTCAAAGATTATTCTTTTATTGAAATGCCGGGAAAGCTTATAACACTTATAACTAGCTCCAGAATATCTCATATACAATACCTGGTTATCGGAAGTGTTTTTTCTTAAATAATTAAGAATAAATCTATAAGTAAGTGCATTTTGAAAAGGTTTCCTGAACCATTTGACCTTTGTATCAGGAACAGGAATGCCAATGATGTTTTCAGAAAACACGCACTCACTTTCGAGATACGAGCAGAAAAAACGTCCATTCGTATTAAGTCCTTTTCTTCGCAGGCTTTCAATATGATTGATGGCTTTGGTTGTAACAGCTGAGTGCCTGTGAGACGCAAAAGGAAGAACATATACGAGTTCCATTTTATTTTTTGTATTGTGCTGCAATCAGTGCGGTTTGATCGTTAAAAAGATAAGGAAAGTGATTTCTCCTGGTATAATACAGCGTAGAAATAATGTCATGAAAGAAAGTCATTCTAAGACATATTCTTCGCATTCTTTTTGCAATAATTTTAAATTCTTTTTGTCCCGACATCACGTAAAGTTGTTTGAATTTAAAATAATGCGGCCAATAATATTTTTCTGCAATAGGAGTGCCGTACATCAGATCATACTTAAGATAAATGCCATTGTCAAAATGTGGCATGGATCTCAATAAACAATTTACCGTTGACTGAAGCACTTCTGTTACGTTTGCTTTTTCTTTTAACAACTGATATTCATAAAGCGCTATGATAACTGATATAAAACCGTTTAATACCAGTGACGGATCTTTTGTAGGATACTCTTCAAACCAGGTATACTGATCATTCAGTTTTAGGCGGAAGGTATCGTTACTTAAAAGCGAATTGACAATATCTTCAATGTACTCTTCTCCCTCGCCGCTTACCTGGTAATAGCGTATATAAAAAGACAACACGTTAGCCAATGCCAATGCGCTTTGCCAGGGCGGTTGCAGGTTGTATTTGTCAAGAGAAAATCTGTAATAATAATCCGGATGTTCTTCGTTTAATTTATCATATAATTTTTTTAGCCTGGCTTTAAGCTGATCTTTATTCTCTTTCTTTTTATAATGATCAAACACGCTTATGCCGTATTGAGAAACCGTCACGGGGTTAAATCCATCTTTAGGATAGGGAACACTATCAATAAAATTGTATTGATCCCAATAGGAAGGTTTTCTGAAGCTCACGCAATGTTCGTGTGCCTGGAAAAAAAGTGTGTTTCTACGGGGTTGCAAATAAGCAAAATTATCAATCAGCTTTCCGTAGAACTCCTGTGACTTCTTATTTTTTTTATGTGCCAGTAAATTCAATTTTTTTTCCGGATAAGAATAACCAAGCAACCTGAGTGCTATTCTTTTAATTAATCCCTTCACTAAAACAACCTATGTTAAGCAATTTCCAATCCTCTATACTTTCCTTCTTTAAGTCAAAATTGTCTGTTAGAAAATTTCTTCCTTTCGCTATTTTACTCTTAACAAAATCAGAGTGTTTGATGCCTGGCGCTTCAAAGCCAATTTTTTCCGTTTTCCATAAGATCTCCGGCAGCACCTGATCATCGAAAGTCTTACGCAAAATATATTTCGTCCATCCATCGCGAAGCAAAAAATTATCCGGCAATGACATAACGAATTCAACAAGTGCTTTAGAAAGATAGGGCAGGCGTACCTCCCTGGAAAAAGCCATCGAATTTCTGTCGGCAAACCGAAGCAGCAATTGAAGATTACCAGAAGAGAGATCGTGTATTAAAGCTTTCTTAGTATCACTAATACCTTGACTCTTTACAATTTTATTCTTTAGTCTTCCTATTTTTCCCCTTACGGTTTCCAGGTCTTTAAAATCTTTAATCGGTCTTTCCGGATGAATTTTATTGTAATGATCAAGTTCAGAAGCATAGGTTTTATTATTCTGACTAAATAAATTATACAGATGTGTTCTGTAATACGGAAGGTAACCGGCAAACAATTCATCTGCGCCCTGTCCATCTAAAAGAACAGTGATTCCTTTTTGATTCGCAAGTTCCATTACCTTCCATTGGGCCAGGATGCTGGTGGATAGAAAAGGTTCCTCCTGGTGATAACACACTTTTTGAAATATAGTATCAAATTCGTTGTTGTCGATATTGACTGTGTGGCTCTGTATATTCTTTTTACTTTTTACGAATAATTCTACCAGTGCTCTTTCATCTTTTGGCGATCCGGGAGAACATGCTGTAAAAGTATGAAAGGGATCAAGCGTTCCTTCCTGATTCAATATCAATGAAGCAATAATGGAAGAATCTACGCCCCCCGACAAGCTTGAACCAATTGGAACATCAGAGCGAAGGCGCATCTTTACACTATTATTCAAATGAAATTTCAGCTGCGTCATTGCTTCGTCGAATGAAAGCTTCCCTGAAGTTTTTAATGCATAACCGGAAAGATCCCAGTACTTCCATTTCTTCAACTCTAACTGATCATTGCCGAGTTGCAGTGTGAATGCCTCTGAAGGAGCAAGCTGATTGATTTCTTTGTAAAAAGTTAGCTCAGGATTTTCTGCAATGAGAGAGTTTTCATTAATGTAACGCTCAACGGCCGCTTTTCTAAACGTTCGAGGAGCACCAATGGCCCAAAGAGCTTTCATTTCCGAAGCAAATGAAAAGACCTGTTTCTGCAAATTATAATAAAATGGTTTTTCTCCAAAGCGATCGCGGGCACCAAACAGCCTGTTCTTCTTTTCATCGTATATTACAAAAGCAAACATGCCGTCAATATGTTCGAGGCATTTTTCTCCGTAACAATGATATAATTTCAACAGCACCTCTGTATCAGAATTGCTTTTTAATGAATAGTTTTTCTTCTTTAGTTCTTCTGCCAGTTCAATATAATTATAAATTTCACCGTTAAACGTTATAGTAACTCCCGATTCAGAGTCGTTCATTGGCTGGCATCCCATTTCAGTAAGATCGATTATAGATAATCTTCTGTGCGCAAGTCCCACTTTGCTGTCGGCGTTTATCCAAAATCCTTCGCCGTCCGGACCACGATGAGCGAGGGTATCGGTCATCTTCTTCAATTCAGATTGTGTTACTTTATTGGATAAACTAATAATTCCGGAAATGCCGCACATATTCTACAACTACGTTTGTGAAAGTTCTTTTAATCTTTTAGCGGTACGCGTTGCATTCAGTTTAATATTAAAAAATTCGCTGCAATATTTTTTTACGCTATTTCTGAATTCAATTGTGTTTCCCTTTTCACGACAAAAAGTTTCTATATGTGCCGCTGTTTGAGCAATATTAAAATCAAGCGGGAGTAAAATGCCCGTATGAGAATTGGTTATTTCGCCAACGCCGCAAGTATCGCAGGCAATTATTGGGATACCAAAAGAGGCGGCTTCCATCAGTGAAACGGGTATGCCTTCAAGTTCGCTGGTATGAATCATGGCGGATATTCCTGCTGATTTATAAAGCGCGAATATTTCTTCTCGCTTACATTGTCCGTGAAAAATATATGAGCCCTCAGGAAGTTTTGTTTTCGCTAATGCTTTTAACTCTTCAATAAGGTGCCCTTCGCCATAATAATGCCAGGTAAAAGGGGATTTTATATGACTTAATAATTCAATAGTTA
>JAJONO010000056.1 GCA_021323535.1 Bacteroidota bacterium | reverse complement strand
ATTTTCACGCGCATCGATTATCGCCGCTTCGACATCATTCCTTTTAAAGAGGGATTTTCTCCTATTAAAATGACATTTTAAATTTTTATGAAACACACACAAACCAATATAGAACCATGTCCTGCAAACATACATCGGAATTCAATGTATATTGATTCAATGTATAAGCCGATTCAGGATCCGTGAACTTTATTCTGGAATACGACAGCCCCTTAATGTCTGTCTCACAAACACACACTCTCCGAACGGTGTTCAGCCGGGCGGGCATACAGAGTAAAGTGTAACGGATCCCTGTTTCGGCATTATACCAAAAAACGTTAAAACCCTTTTTTCAAATATGACTTTTTATACTTTCGCCAATACCCTAACGAAATGAACAGATTACTTGTCACCTTCATTGCTTTGGGCTGTTCACTTGATCTCATTTCACAAAACAAGCTAGAGGGGAAGATAAATGACGAAAAAGGTCAGCCTGTGCCATTTTGTGCGCTTGCACTTCTTAATGCGGGCGATAGCATCGTAAAAAAAGGAAATGTTACCGGTGAGAATGGTGAATTCATTTTTGAATCTGTTTCTTCCGGAACATACATTATTAAATCAAGCGCCGCGGGTTACGAAAATGGTTTTTCATCTAACTTCATTGTCGACTCATCCTCACAAATAAAACTCGAACCTCTTGTTATGAAAAGCAAGTCGGTTAACCTGAACGAAGTTTCTGTTACATCCATAAAACAAGCCATCGAATTTAAAGAAGGAATGATCGTAATGAACGTGGAAAACAATCCGCTTTCTTCGGGGAACACATTGTTCGATCTTTTAAAACGTATTCCAGGTGTGTTCGTAGATAATCAGAATAACATTTCCCTCAATGGAAAAAGCGGGGTTCTTATTATGCTGGATGGTAGACTGCAACGCCTTGCGGGTCAGCAACTCGTTGCTGTATTAAACAGCATTAGTTCTGAATCTGTTTCTAAAATTGAAGTAATGAATAATCCTCCTGCCAGGTATGATGCAGCGGGTGCAGGAGGAATGATAAATATTGTTACCAAAAAAGTAAAAGTGGTTGGCTTTAGCGGAAGCGTAAACGGTGGTGTGAGCAAAGGAGAAATGTGGCGGGGAGGCGCCGATGGATCGTTGAATTATAAAGGAAAGAAATTTACCGTCTTTAGTAATTACAGTTATGGTAACCGCGCTTTTAACAGTAGGTATATTTTTGATAAAAAAGTTACTTTCAATGGAAATACAATTGTTATGGACGAAGATGGTGTACAAACCGATTACACCAAAACAATTTTTGCACGTGTGGGGGCAGATTGGTTCATTAGCGATAAAACCATTCTGGGTTTCGTTGTGAGTGGCGGTCCGGGTTCTAATCCTGCCTCAGATGTTGGTATTAATCGCATGAGTGGTTACAATGATTTGGGTTTTGATCATAGTCTGTTTGATGTGCAAATAACCGACGACTGGATCAATCCGAATTATAACATCAATTTGGAACATACGTTTGATACATTGGGAACCACTTTAAATTTCTCTGCTGATTATTCTGACTTCTCGGGTAAACGAAAAGCATTTAGCGATAATTCATTTCTGGATGCGAGTGGAAATCCGGTACTTCCTTCGAATGTGATTGTGAGTCGCCATGTTACCGGAGTTAATATCCTCACTCAAAAACTCGATTTCAGAAAAACAGTTTTTAAAAAGGTAAGATTTGAAGCAGGACTTAAAGCAACTTTCGTAAACAATACAAATGATTATTCACTCGAACGGAAAGACTGGAATAGCGGCTTGTATGTTAAAGATTCGCTTTTCTCAAATAACTACGCTTACAACGAGAATGTGTACGCAGGATATTTCAGTTTTGTTGTTCCATTTAAAAAATCAACGCTCACATTAGCTAGCCGTATAGAGAATACAGTTGTTGATGCAAGAGATAAATTGTCTGATTTTAAGGTTCAGAAAAACTACACCAACTTTTTCCCGAATTGTTCCTTCGAGTATAATGGAATAAAAAATAATAGTTTTCAGTTAGGGATTAACAGTAGAATTAATCGTCCGAGTTATAAGGATCTGAATCCTTACAAATCTTACCAGGATAATTATTCTGTCACATACGGTAATCCTGATCTTATCTCGCAGGTAAACTATAATTTTTCATTAGGACATTCGTATAAAAATACCGTGTTTACTAATATCAATTATATAAGGGCGCAGAATTTTATTTTGTACTATAATACACAAAACGACAGCACAAAGGAAACCGTAACGAATGTTACTAATCTGAAAGGAAAAAATTATCACGCCTGGGGAAATGTATATTTCACAAAACAGTTTACACAATGGTGGGCATTTTCAGCTTCAACGTATGCGGGTTATATGAATTACAGGGGAGATCTTAGCAGCGGAAAACTGGATCGGCCGTTTTTTGATTACAACTTCTGGGTCAATAATGATTTTGTATTGACAAAAACCTGGAAAATGCAGGTGACAGGGTTTTTTCATAGCAGTTCGCTTTATGGTGTTATGGAATTTAAAGAACGTGGCAGCCTCGATATTGGAATAAAAAAGTCATTTATGAAAGACGCGCTTAGCGTCAATCTCACATTCTTCGACGTGTTTTACACAAACGTTGAAAGAATGTATATGCAATTCGAAAACCTGGACGTTGTATTTATTAAACCTAACGATACGAGAAGGCTTTGGTTGAGCGTAAATTATAAATTTGGAAAAGTAAAAGTGAGTAAACGACAGGCTGTGAGTAATGAAGAAGAGAAGGGAAGACTTGGAGATAAAGTGCAGAAATGATGAGTCCTGTTAACGACTTGTTAATGTTGAAAATCCTATAAATAAAAGCTCTATTTTTAAACGCACATGAAACTATTTACAAAAGTCCTTTTTTCTTTTTTTCTTGTTCTTACAGGATCTTCTATTGCCCAAAATAAGATAGAAGGTGCAATTGTTGACGATAAAGATCAACCATCTTCGTTTTGTGCTCTTGCTCTTCTTAAATCTGGTGATAGTTCACAGGTAAAAGGAAATATAACGGATGCGGACGGAAAGTTTTCTTTCGAAGCAATTCCTTCAGGAACATTTATTATTAAGGCAAGCGCTTCTGGTTTCGACGATGGTTATTCAGGAGTAATTATTATAGATTCTTTATCTAAGATCAATCTCGAACCAATCGTACTTAAAACAAAGGCCGTTAACCTGAATGAAGTTGCGGTAACAGTTATTAGAAAACCTGTTGAGTTTAAAAATGGAAACATTGTTATGAACGTTCAGGATAGTCCGATTGCCATAGGAAATACAGTATACGATCTGTTGACGAAGTTACCAGGTGTTTCAATTGTAGATGATGTTATTTCCATACAGGGAAAAGGCGGTGTAAGAATTATGATCGATGACCGGATACAACAACTTCCGGCAGCTGCGTTAATAAACATGTTACGAAGTATGAATTCTTCTAATGTTGACAAGATCGAAATTCTCAAAAATCCTCCTGCTAAATATGATGCTGCAGGATCGGCGATGATCAATATTAAACTTAAAAAAGTAAAACTGACAGGCTTTAGCGGTAGCACATATGTGAATTACATGCAGGGATTTTATTCTATTAAAGACGGAGGACTTTCGCTTAATTACAAAGGAAGGAACTTTGCAGTGTTTTCAAATTTCACATCAGGCTATAACGAATACAGGTATTACAGTGATTTTACAAAGCGTGTCACTTTCAACAATACCACAACAGAATTTCACCAGTTAACCGGCGAAAGAAATGCAAACCTCTTTTACACATATAATGGTGGGGCAGACTGGTATATCAATAAAAGAAACACGGTTGGTTTTAAGATTGATGGAGGAGAAGGAACCTTCACCTCGTACCGTTCGGGAAATAATTATTTGAGCGATAATACACTCGGTTATAAAGAACTCGAATTCGGTTCTACGCGACCAAACAACTGGAGGTTCCTTAATATAAATATCAATTCTGAACATAAACTCGACTCATCCGGAACCCTGCTTAAAATTTCTGCGGACTATAGTCCAAACGGAGATGTTCATAAGGGTGATTTTCAGAATTACTTTCTGGATAGTTTAGGAAATAACGCTTTGTATCCAACTATATTTAAAACCAATAATAAACTGGATTACGTGTTTTATTCGGCACGCATTGATTTTGAGAAACCTCTTTCTAAAACTTCGAAATTTGAGACAGGCGTTAAAGCGAACCAACAATCTATGTTGAGTGATATTTTGTTCCAAACCTTCGATCATTCTTCATCAACTTATAAAACCGATTCTGTTTATACGAATGTATTTCAGTATCGTGAACAGATTTCCGCTGCCTATATCAACTTTCAGAAAGAGTACAAAAAATTTAATTTCTATGCGGGACTAAGAGGAGAAAATACGCTTGTGGAAGCCGAAAGTAAAACGAGTGGATTTACATTTACGAGACAGTATTTTAATCTCTTTCCAGTGGCAAGTATAGATTACAACGCCTCTCAAAAAAACAGTTTTACCATAGCGTATAATCGTCGTATCGACAGGCCAGGGTTTACTCAATTCAATCCGTATAAATTTTTTATGAACCTTTTCGTTTCCTTTGAAGGTAATCCATACCTGATGCCTCAGTATAATAATAGCCTGGAATTTTCACATAATTATAAGGGTTCGTTATTCAATACTGTTTATCTTTCTAAAGTACATCATAGTTTTTACGGTTATCCGGTCCAGAATGACTCAACAAAGGAATCACTTAACCGTACTTCAAATCTTGATAATCTTCACATTATTGGTTATAACGTTTATTATCAAAAGGACATTACAAAATGGTGGTTTGCTGCTTTTAGCGGAAATATAAGTCTTCTCGAATTCAATGGTAATGTAGAAGGAAACACATATGGCGATGCATCTTACCAGTATTATGCTTTTTTGAATTCGGTATTCACTTTGCCACAGAAAATAAAATTTGAAATCAACGCCAATATCATGGCAGAGAACCAGGTTGTGATTTATGTGAACCAACCCAAATGGCAGGTAGATTTCGCCTTAAAGAAAAGTTTTCTAAAGGAAAAAATGAATCTTGTTGTTGGGATGAATGATATATTCTTTACAATGGTAAACAGGAACACCGTGCGTTATAGAAACATCAGCTCCGAGTTATTCAATACAAGTGACACACGACGATTTAAAGTAAACCTGAGTTATAATTTCGGAAAGATAAAAGTGCAGCAGCGCAAAACAAAAAGTAATGAAGAAGAAAAGAGAAGACTGAGTCATTAATTCTTAAAGCTTGTTAACGACCTGTTAAAGATGACAATCTCATTCGTAAAAATCTCTATTTTTGAAAAACTCATGAAACTAAACAAACAATTTTCTGTTTTTATTTTTTTGTTTGTTGTAGTTTATTCATCTGCCCAGAATAGAATTGAAGGAACAATTCTCGATGATAAAAATGAACCTGTATCTTTCTGTGCTGTGGGTCTAATGAACGTCTCAGATAGTTCGCTTGTAAAAGGAAGTATTTCAGATGATAAAGGCTATTATTTTTTTCTGGATATCAAAAAGGGAAATTATATTTTTAAAATCAGTTCGGCAGGATTTCTTGATTTTTATTCCAACTCCATAAACGTTGATTCTTTGTCGCAACTAAAGCTGGAACCTTTTATTTTAAAGAACAGTGGTGTTAATCTTAACGAAGTTTCTGTTACAGCTCTGAAAAAACCAATTGAGTTTAAAAACGGAAATATTATTGTGAACGTTGAAGGGAGTCCGCTGGCCATTGGTAACAGTGTTTACGACGTGATCATGAGAATGCCTGGCGTAATGACAGACGGAGATAATATCACCCTGCAGGGAAAGAGTGTTAGCTTCCTCATCGACAATAGAATTCAACAACTTGCCGGCGGACAGATGATCAGTCTGCTTAAAAGCATGAATGCCTCGAACGTTGAAAAAATTGAACTTATCAATAATCCTTCCGCTAAATATGATGCAGCGGGAAGCGGTGGGCTCATCAATATCATTACGAAAAAAATCAGGCTAACCGGATTCAGCGGAAATTTCATGCTCCATTCATCTCAGGGATTTTATAATAATACCTTCAGTCAGTTGTCGCTCAATTACAAAGGAAAGAAGTTCAGCGTATTCACGAATTACAATGCGAGTTATACCGATACCCGCTCTGTGAATAACTGGCACAGGGAAGTGAAGTATGATTCAACAGTTACTAAACTTGATCAGAACTATGTGGAGACTGCGCACAACAGGTATGTTTCATTCTTCGGCGGCGCCGACTGGTTTATTAATAAAAGAAATACCTTAAGTGCAAGAATCGATTTCAGGCCGGGTAAGGAAAAGGTGATCCGTCACGCTACCACAACGATTAGCGATAATGCTCTCGGCTATCATAACCTGAGCTTTGATTTTGAAAAACCGAACGATTGGTTCTGGCAGGATTACAGTCTTAATTATGATCTGCTGATTGATACAACCGGGGGAAAGCTTACGTTCAATACTTCTTACAGTACTTATCCTGAGAGATGGTCGGCCATGTATCAGAATCATTATCTCGATGAACAATATAATGATGTTGCTCCTGTAAAAGTGTTCAGAGGCGAAAACAAAGTAGATCTTAGTGTGCTTACCGGAAGAATTGATCTTGAAAAGAATTTTGCTAAAAAATTCAGACTTGAAGCCGGAGTGAAAATAGCTTTCCAGGATCTGTTCAGTGATTTTGTGTTCGCGGATCGGAATACTTCGACCGGAATTTTTACGCTTGATACAAGTCTTACAAATGCTTTTTCTTATAAAGAGCAAATCCAGGCTGGATATGTGGAGATGAGCAAAGAGCTCAAAAAATTTAATTTCAGAGTTGGAGTAAGAGGAGAAAATACGATTATCCTCGCAGAAAGTAAGACAAATAGTGTAAAATACGACAGGACTTATTTTAATTTGTTTCCGGTTGCGAGCATTGATTACAATTATTCCGATAAGCATAATTACTCTCTTTCGTATAATAAACGAATCAGTAGAGCGAATTATTTAAACTTCAATCCTTATAAATCGTTCAGAAGTATTCTCACTTACATGCAGGGAAATCCTTATCTCAATCCGCAATACACCGACAGAATTGATTTGAGACATACTTACAAAGGAAGAATATCCAATTCGTTTTCATACTCTTTCCATAAAAATTATTTCCTGACATACAATATTGAAAATAGCAAGACAAAAGAGTTGATATTTTATAATGGTAATCTGGATCAGGGAGAAATATTCAGCTATAGCCTGTTTTACCAGGGCGATATTTTTAAATGGTGGACGATCTCGACAAGTCTTGGCATACATTATTTTCGTTGTAAAGGAACAATCGAAGGCGTTAACTATTCGATTGGAAATAACAATAACAATGTCTGGATGATGCATCAATTCTCGCTTTCAAAAAGCACGAAACTTGAGATCAGTGTCTGGGGGGTAGGTCCCTGGGTGGATGGTACTACATCCTTTAAACCAAGAGGTGCAATTAATTCAGGTATAAAGCAAAACCTGCTCAGGGATAAACTCACCATTTCACTTGGCATGCACGATATTTTTTATACGCTGCCGGTTATTAGTGAAGTCACGCTTCAGTACCAGAATTCGAACTCGGTTCATTCCTGGGACTCAAGACGATTTAACATCAGTGTTAACTACAACTTTGGAAAGGTAAAAGTTCAGCAACACAAAACAAAAACCAACGAGGAAGAAAAGAATAGGGTTAGCAATCAGAGACAGTGATGACAATGATCACACGATAAATGACAATAATCCTTTGTTATTCATCCTCCGTCACTGTTCAGAGAATCTCCGGGAATCCCTTTATCCTTCTCAAGATATTTATTAATCGCCCAATGCCCCAGATAAATCATGGGAATTAAAGCGAGTGCGACCAAAAGTTTAAACAAATAACCCCATGAAGCATTTACCATATATTCGTTCATTTTCCATTTTCCTGGTAAAACAAAAGCTACATATTGTACTATGAAGGTGTCTATTAACTGGCTAACGATGGTACTTCCCGTGGCGCGTAACCAGATAAGTTTTCCTCCCGTTCTGTTCCTGAAAACCCAGAAAACATAAACGTCCACCAACTGCGAAACCAGGAATGCGATAATGCTTCCGACAATGATCCATTGACTGGGACCAAATACAATGTTGAATTCTTTGTCCTGAACAGTTTCATTGGAGATGATAGCGGGAATTTGTCGCGCAACAGTAATAATCAGGAATGTGTAAACAATCAAACCCACCGTAACGTAGGTGAGCTTTCTTACACCATTTTTTCCGTAATGTTCATTGATCAGATCAGTAAGAATAAAAACAACCGGCCACAAAATGATACCAATACTCTGGTAAAACAATCCGAAGAACTGAACCACTTTTCCTCCGATTAGCTCGGCAACAATGGCATTAGTAACAAAGAAGCCTGCGAGAATTATGAAGACGAGGTCTTTACGTTTATTAAAGTCCATTTATTTTTTTACTAAAATAAAACTTCCGATGCAAAGTGTTAAGCTAAGTGCAATATTAATAATTACCCACATGTAATTTTGCTGTTTAAGAAGTATAAATGTTTCGTAGCTGAAGGTAGAGAAGGTGCTTAAGCCGCCGCAAACACCGGTTAGAATTAAAGCTTTCCAGTTACCCGGATGTTCTTTGTTTGAAATAAGATTGACTGTGATAGCAAAAATAATACAAGCTACAACATTTGAACACAAGGTCGCTATTGGTAACTGTAAATAAGTTCTCTGAAATCCGATGCCGATAAGGTAACGGATAACACTTCCGATGCCTCCGCCAATAAAAACCAATACGAGATATATCATATTGGCTCCTAAAATAGTTATTTACTGTAAACTTTAAAAATTACACGACGGTTCTGTTGGTGAGAAGCCTCATCACAATCTTTTCCGCAGGATACCGCAGGTTCGTTAATGCCTTTACCTGTAGAAAATTTGATTTGGGTGCGTTTCAGCCCTTCAGCTATCTGTTTCTTTACACTGGAGGCTCTTCGTTCAGATAAAGCTTTGTTGTAAGCAGCCGAACCACGCGAATCGGTGTAACCAATGATCTCTAAAGTAAGACCAGGATATTTTTTAAGGACTTCATTATTGGTTTTAATGATGGCATCTGCATCTTCTCTGATATTACTTTTGTTAAAGTCGAAAAGAATTGGATTTACATTGAACCCTAATGATCTTAACTGATCGTTGGTGAGTTCTCCTTTTACTTTGTTCAGATCAACTGCTGTAACTGGTGTAGTGATTGTAGAGGCAGTGTCCACTTTAGGTGTTACAAATTTATTGTCGAGCATGTTGCACGCAATCACCGGTGCCAGGCAAGTATCGCAATAAGCAATCACTTTTGAGAAAACACTGTATGTTCCGGTTTGTTTATAATCGTATTCAAGGGTAAGACTTTTATTTTCTATCAAAGAGTCGTTTACTTTCCATTCATAACTTAAGATTTTATAACTGGAAGGCATTTTTACTTCTATCTTGTTTTTAAAATCGGTAGTGTCTACATCGCTTACAGAAAGATTAATTCCGCTTGAGGCGAGATTAGTGCCCGGACAATCTTTATTGAAATTATCGAGATACACTATCTTGTAAATGTCCATGTCGCCAAAACCTCCAACACGTGCCGAAGAAAAGAAGCCAACAGATGCTTTACTATCCTGGACCATAAAAATATCATTGGCCGGTGAGTTAATAGGTTGGCCAAGATTTACCGGAGGGCCCCATTTGCCGTCTACCAGTTCGCTTCTGTAAATATCAAAGTTGCCATAGCCTTCATGTCCTGTACTCGCGAAATAAAGTGTTTTACCATCTTCAGTTACAAAAGGAGCGTCTTCATCAAATGAGGTGTTTACAGGAGCGCCAATGTTTTCCGGTTTGCTCCATTCGCCTTCTTTTATTTTGATTGATTTATAAATATCTATTCCGCCTAAACCACCTTTTGCTTCGCTTGTAAAATACAGGGTGTTTCCGTCTTTTGTAAGAAACGCATGGTTCTGGTAATAATCGAAATTAATGGTCTTCAGCAATTTTTTTGGTTTCTCATTAACGCGCTGGTCCATGTTGATCTCAAAGATCTTATTGTCCTTATAAGTAAATAATTTTTTCCCATCGGGGCTCATGCTCACAACCGATTCGTGATTTTTGAGGAAATGAGATTTGATCTGATCGGGCAAGGTATAACGTCTTGGTTCTTTAAACCTGCCGTTATCCATTTGCGAAATGTACATGCTTTCGAAATACTTTCCATCAAGATAACTCACCTGTTCGCGTATATCGTCTTTTCTTCTCGAAGTAAAAATAAGTTCGTTCTGCGGGGTAAGAACCGGAACATACTCAGGCATATCGCTGTTTATGTTTTTTCCAGCGTTTACAATGTACCAATTGGCCGGTGGAGTGTAGTTTTTGTGCGTCAGGGCGTAGTTACAATCTTCGCGTCTTTTGGCAATATCTTTCTGAAACTCGATCTCTTCATCATAATCCTCAAATTGTGTCATGCGGTCAAAATAGGAAATGGCTTTTTCATATTCGCCGTTATGATGATAACATTTAGCGATAGCGTACAACAAATCGCCAAGGGTATCTTTACCTGATAATTTTAATGCTTTTTCGAGATACGGAAGAGCGCCGTCGTAATTATCGAGCAGCTCGCACATCAGCAGGCCCATTCCCAGATTGGCCTTATAGCTTTCAGGATTTTTTTCGAGAGCCTTCTGATACCAGACCTTTGCTCCCGCAATATTGCCCTTTTCGGTATACCTGGCTGCCTTCCTCAGGTATTTATCCTGAGGCTTGAACGCGCAGAAAATAAGTATTATAAGTATGGGAAAAGGTAGAAACCTGGTTTTAAACATTGCTATTAAAGATATAAAATTACAATCCGGAAATCAAATTTTGCGAATTATTTAACAAGATGCACTTTTCGGGCATTTTTATTTTTGGAGTGAATGTGTATATTCGTAGTTCATCAAACATATTATGGCCGAGATACTGCTAAAAAACAAAATAACAAATTCAACAAACGTACTCCTCATAACTACAAAATTCGTAAACGAATTCGGATTACCAGATAAAGTTAACGACTATATCGTTGCTCAATTGAAGCAGGAAGATAAAAAATCACTTACCTATAACTACATTGGTAAATATGTGTCCATTCTGATAATAGATCCTAAAAAGGACCGCGCCGCTCTTCTCGAACAGGTTCGCCGTCATGCTGCTACTGTTGCGGATGGTGTTAACGCACACAAAGGAGCAGAAGTTTATATTTACAATCAAACGCGTTTATCTGAGTTATCTCTGGCCGCAGCAGAAGGGGTTTCTCTTGCTAATTACCAGTTTATTCATCATAAACCTTCACAAAAGAATTCTAATACTCTAAAGTCGGTTATCATTGCCAATACCAACGTTAATCCTACGAAAGTAAACGAGCTCAACATTGTTTGCAAAGCGGTTAGCAGAGCACGCAACCTGGTTAATGAGCCTGTAAACATTCTTAACGCCACTGACCTTTCTAATTCATTTAAACAAATGGGCAAGGAAGCCGGGTTTAAGGTAGAAGTGTTTAACAAAGCAAAAATTGCTGAACTGAAAATGGGCGGACTTCTTGCTGTAAATGCCGGAAGCGTGGACGAACCCACTTTCACCATTATGGAATACAAACCTAAAACGGCTAAGAATAAAAAACCTTATGTTCTCGTTGGGAAAGGCGTTGTTTACGATACAGGCGGATTGAGCCTTAAACCCACACCAAACAGCATGGATATGATGAAATGCGATATGGCAGGGGCCGCTGCTGTGGGTTGTACGATGTACGCGATTGCTAAAGCAAAACTAAATATTCACGTAATAGGATTGGTTCCTGCAACAGATAACCGTCCAGGCTTTAACGCTTTTGCTCCGGGAGATATTATTACTATGATGGATGGAAGCACTGTTGAAATGCTTAATTCCGACGCCGAAGGACGCATGATACTTGGCGACGCGCTTCATTATGCGAAACGTTACAATCCGGAATTAACCATCGACCTTGCCACACTTACAGGCGCTGCTATGGCTGCTATTGGCACATCTGGTATTGCGGGAATGGGAACAGCCAACGCACGTCAGAAAGAAAAACTGCACGCTAGTAGTTTCAACGTTTACGAGCGTATTGCAGAACTTCCTTTCTGGGACGATTACAACGATCTTCTTAAAAGCGATATCGCCGATCAGAAAAATATCGGAGGTCCATATGCAGGCGCAATTACTGCAGGTAAATTTCTTGAAAAATTCACCAACTATCCTTACTATCATTTAGATATTGCAGGCCCCGCATTTATTACCGCCAGAGATGGCTATCGTCCGAAAGGTGGAACAGGAGTAGGCGTAAGGCTGCTATTCGACTTCTTTAAGAACAAGTAAAATGTGTTACCCGGTACATATTTCAAGGCTTTTCTTCGCACTGCTCTCTCTGCTCCCATTCTGTTCAATAGGGCAGGATGTAAAACAAGGACTGATCGTCGTGCATGTAGATCCTATGAGTAAGGGTGAATTCAAACAAAAAATCTATAATTATCATTTTTTAAACGGCCATTATACCGGGAGAGATGAAGTGATTATTGTTAGCGGAAAGAAAGACGGAAAAGATTATATCAGAACAGATATCGGAAACTCTACTTTGTATAAAGATCGTTACCTGATAACCGGGATAGGAAACATCATTGATCTTAAAGAAAAAAAGATACTCTTTGATGGCAGAGCCAACCTGGTACGTTGCAGCAACGACAGTGCCATTTATTATACCAACGACGCGTTTAAGGGAAAATTCTATTCGGTATACAACTTTAAAACCAATACCTATGGCGAAGTAAAGAATCTTGTATTTAAAGCCAAAGCGGGACAGGATGTAGAGTTTGATAAAACTGCTTCTCCTTTCAAACTGAATTTATATCCACCTAACAAACCAAAAATTGAATTGGTAAAAGATGCGGGTTACGGACAAAGCGGAACAGGTAGTACAACTCCAGACCCGGCCATGTGGTGGATAGATAACAGCAATTTTGTTTACGCTAATTTCAATAAAGAAAATACCGAGGTCACGTTTTACAAAGTAAATGTGGATTCAAAATCAAGCACCGCTATTGGTAAAGTAGCTATTAAACCCGAAACACAGGCAGCTACAATTGAAAAACTGAACAATAAACAAACCGTAATGACTTTAGGCGCCAAACAGATCCTGATCGATCTTGGTGCAAATACAGTAAGCGATCTTGTGTTTACAGTTCCAGCCAATGGTTTCAGTTACGAGTGTAAAACGCAGGGTTATGGCCACGCTGTAAAGCTAAATGATAAAGAAGTGGGTAAATATCATTTCCGTACAAAAAATTTTAAAACCGAAAATAACATTGCCGCGCTTGTAAAAGAAATTGTTATGGGCGAAGAAAGTTACCAGCAGGGATTGGGCGTGTGGAACAATAATAAACCCGGCTGGGAAAAAGTAGACGCCGAAGATGTTCTTGTACTTATTGGATTCATTAAAGAATGATCCGCTTCAAAGCTCTTATCAAAATCAATGGTATTAACCCTTATGTTCTTGTTAATCCAACAAGAGTCAATCAGATTAAATCCGGCTGGAAAAAACCTTTACCTGTTCTTGTAAAAATCAATGGTGAGCCCGAAAAACCATGGCGCATAAACATGATGCCAGTTGGCAATGGAAGTTTTTATCTGTATCTGCACGAAATAGTTCGTAAAGCGTCCAACACAAAAGTGGGCGACAGGGTAGAGGTAGAGCTTCAGTTTGATTCAAAATATAAGAGTGGCCCGGTTCATCCGTTGCCTTCTTTATTCAAAAAACATCTCGCTAAAAATTCAAAAGCAAAAAAAGCATGGGATAATTTGCCGCCAAGTCGCAAAAAAGAAATTCTACGTTATTTTGCCTCATTAAAATCAGAAGAAGCCCTTGAGCGTAACATTCAAAAAGCTATCCACGTTTTATCAGGAAAAGAAATGCGTTTTATGGCGAGGGCGTGGAGCGGAGGTAAATAATAGAAACAAGAAACAAGAAACAAGAAACAAGAAACAAGAAACAAGAAACAAGAAACAAGAAACAAGAAACAAGAAACAAGAAACAACCCTTCAACTTCGCTCAGGGTGACAATTCGGAACTATTCGAGTTCCTTATCCTTCATGTATTTCCTCCATTTTTCCAATACGGCCTGCATGTCGTGAGGAATTTCGCTGTCGAAGAATAATTTTTTTCCGGTGATGGGATGTGTTATGCCGAGTGTTTTTGCGTGCAAAGCATGACGCGGTAAAAGTTCAAAACAGTTTTGTATGAATTGCCTGTATTTTGCGGAGTTGATCCCTTTCAATACAATATCACCACCATATTCCCAATCGTTGAACAGTGGATGTCCTATATGTTTAAAATGAACGCGTATCTGATGCGTCCTTCCGGTTTCGAGTTTACATTCCACAAAGGTAATGTACCCGAAGCGTTCAAGAACCTTATAATGCGTCACGGCGTGTTTCCCTATTTCACTTCCTTCAGGAAAAACATCCATCACTTTACGGTTCTTTAAATTTCTTCCAACATTGCCAACAATAGTACCGGTATCGTTTTTTAAATCGCCCCAAACTATAGCAACATACTTGCGGTCCATGGTGCGATCGTAAAAATCTTTGGCAAGGCGCGTCATGGCTACTTCTGTTTTAGCAATGATGATAATACCTGAGGTGTTTTTATCGATCCGGTGAACCAGCCCAGGGCGATCCATATATTGGTCGTTATTAAGTTTTGTTCTTGTAGTAGGAAGATTCTGGAAATGATAAGCGAGGGCATTCACCAAAGTGCCGCGGTAATTGCCGTAGCCGGGGTGCACCACCATTCCTGGTTCTTTATTTACAATTATAAGATAGTCATCTTCGTAAGTAATGTTTACAGGAATATTTTCTGGAACGACTTCAACATCGCGTGGCGGCACAGTAAGAACAATAGAAATTTCGTCGAGGGGTTTTATTTTGTAACTCGACTTAACAGGTTTTTTATTTACGAGTACAAATCCCGCATCGCAGGCATTCTGAATTTTTGTACGAGTGGTATTGGATAAGCGCATCATGATGAACTTATCGATGCGTTCCATGTACTGACCTTTATCTACTATAATATTATGATGTTCGTAAAGGCCTTGTCCTTCGTCTGAACCAAGATCGTCAACTTCTTCAAAATCTTCCATGAATTAGTGCTGGATAATGATCTTGCTGCACTGAGGCGCCTGACCCTTTATTGTTACGGTTAAAAAATAAACACCGTTGCTGAACTCACTTGTCTGAACCGAAGTGGTTCCGCCTTCGAGTAAACCTGCTTTAATGGTTTGCCCAATTGAATTAATAATGTTGTAAGTGCCGTTTACATTTTCTTTCAGTTCAATGTTTAGATCGTTATTGGCCGGATTCGGATATGCGATAAAATAATTGTTTTTTGAAGAATTGAATTCCCTGATCCCAACTGGGGGAGGTATTTTAGGACCAAACACGGCGCGTATCATAGCCGATCCATAGATGGAAGATTGTGTCCAACCATTTCCCGAATCAAACCAGAGTCTGTCGGAATGATTGATATTCTTATCAAAACCAACAGTAATGCCAGTAGCTACCAACTGCTGGAAACCTATAAAATAAGTCCCCGGAGAAAGATAGATAGGTTTCTGAAACACATATTCAGGAGTGGAGGGGCGAGGTGCTACTGTATAATGTTTTACGATGTTTGTTGCAGCACTATCGACATGAATCAGTAGTCCCGGACTTCCATTGCCGAGGTCGCTCCACACATTCATTCTGAATTTGTAAGTTGAGTTATAATTTCCAACCGGGTCGAAATAAATTCTTAATGCTCTTAAGGTATCGCCAACATTTACTTTGATCTGTTGCAGAATTCTTCCACCTGAGCCAAGAATGTAATAGCCACCTTCTGCACTTCCGTCATCGAACGCGTAATAATTCCGGAAACACTGGTACTGTGTAACGGTATCGTTTGCCTGGATAAAATCATTTGGAAAACCAGAACGGAAGATGTAGTGCTTGATTCTGTAATCAACACTGTCTATTGCAGGAAAAGTAAATGTGTGTGTAAAAGCCGGTTTTCTGTGTGGCAGAAGATCGTTCCATCCTTTGTATTTAAAGGCCTTTAAAGTAGGATTAGCGCCGCCACTATAAGTATAAGTCGGCGTAGTTAAAGGTTCTTCAAACATCTGGCTTTCGTAGGAAACGTTTTGACCGACCGTTGTATCATTAAAGCGGTTATTACGTATAAAGACGGAATTTGACAGCGCTTTATCGGAAGCAAGATATTGCTTTAATGGCATTGCCGAATAATTTGTGAGGAATGGTGTAGGAATGTAGCCTAAAGCAACATCATCGTACAAGTTATACGTTAATAAACTTCTGAATTTCTCTATGTAAATGTAATCAAGGTGCCAGTGATCAAAATCTCCTGCAGTTGTGGCTTTATTTCTGAAACGAAACTTGAAATTATCGTGAAGAAAGGCCGTATCCGTGAGCCATACAATTGCTTCCTTAAAAATCGTATCGTTGGTGTTAGGACTAGTATTCCCTTTTGCGTGCCAAACACGTGAAGCCCAGACACCCTGCGCGGGTTTATATAAATCCAGGATCAAAGAATCGGTTGATTCAGGAGTATCGCCACGGCCCCTCGCCTGGTAAAAAAATGAAAGGCCAACGCTATCCGTAGGTTGTAATGTGTTTGATCCGGAAGTATAAAGATTGATTGCTTGCGATGTGAGATAGTCGGCTGGTAAGGACATGCTCATGTTCGTAAGGTTAGGCGTATACGGATAGCCATATTTGTTTAGTCCGTCGAAAGTAGCCACTCCTATACTTGGCGGTGCAATTCCAAACCCAGAGTTGACGAATACCGATGAATCGCTCCAGAATAAGTTAAGTGGATAACTGGAAGAAGGTGAGTATGAAAAGTCTTCAATGAAAGGAAGTTGTAAACTTGGTAAACTTGTTTTTGATGAATGTTGAACAAGCGCTTTCGGTCCTTGTGGAATCAGATCCTTATAAAAATAATTAATATTACCTGAAAGCGGACGTAACCCTTCCTGCGCTTGAATGCCAATTACAGAAATTAAAAATGCTATTACAAGTAAATTCTTTTTCATTAGTGTTCCTCAGGTATATCGTTTAAATCGTTAAAAGTGGTATCCCCTGAAGTGTTATAATAACTGTCTTTTACACCGACTACGAGTGAAACCACACTTCCTTTTTTTACGAGAGTACTGTCTTTCACTTCTTTTCCGTCTATCATCTGGGCCACAACACATCCATTGCAGTCCCAGGGTTTTTCGGTTATTTTTCCAATTCTTAGTCCGTAACTCAACAGGATCAGTTTTGCCTGTCTTTCGCTTCTGTGTACAAGACGAGGCATCATAATCTTAGGTGCTACCATCCCCGTAACGTAAAGATAAACCGTTCTATTGTGTTTCACTTTCACTTTTGGTTCAGGATCTTGTCTTAAAACCAGCCCGGGTTTTTGTTTTGGGTCGTAAATACTGTCAACAATCTCGAAAGTAACTTCTTTCCCATTCACAAAACCATCCAGTTCATTGATCTGTTTGCCTGTAAAATCAGGTACTTCAACATATTCCCCATGATCGGTATAAGACGATAACCACTTGATTGTGAGGAAGAAAATGGCAACCAGGACAACTAGTATGATACCAAAATGGACAAAAAACTGCTTGGATTTGATAAAGGTTAATAAGGCTCGCATAAAAAGGGCTTATATTTCTTCCGGAATACGTTCTCTTATTACAAATTTTAAGAAAACGATGGTTAAAGCCCCCACAGTTTGCTCGGCCATTTGCCATGCACAGTCAACCAATAAATGTTGCTTACTGAGGTTACTGGTAATTGAAATATTGACAATGGTAGCAATCATAAAAAACGAAAAACCAGCAATTAGGCCGCATACGATGCCTCTTAACCAAAGGTTATCGAACCATTTCATGACCTGCGATTCGTACAAAAAGAAAATGCCGGCACCGAAAATAAGGTAGGTAAACGCGGCAAAAGTGACGAACCAGGTTAAAGGAAACTGAATTCGTTTAAAGTCATTTAAAAATATCCCATGCCAGATGTAAAAAAGGGTGAACATGGTGATAGCTGACAAAATCCAGGATATAAAAAATCTTGATCCGAGCTTCATAGTTGGGCATACAAATATAGAAAAATTCTCAATGATTTTGACCGTTTTAACATTTTATAGGCTCGCTTAAATAATTTATATTTGTGAAAGTGCGTATCCTGAAAAAATTAGCAGTAGTCCTGCCCCTCCTTGTGTTACTTTGGTTTTGCCGCAAGCCTACCGTTGCTTCATGGGATGTGGATCTCGTTCTTCCTATTGTAAACAGCCAGCTTAATATTAAAAATTTCCTTGGCGATTCCATCTTCAAACCTGATAATAATGGTCTTTTGAATCTTAGCGTAACTCGCACCATTACAGCTGTTAAACTAGATTCACTGATCGAACTTCCGGATACAACTATTGTAAACAGTTTTACAGTACCTGCTGTTATCCCGGCAACTCTAACCCCTGGTCAGGTACTTACCGGTTTTCCTGTGGGCGAACTTATATTTGATGTTGGAAATGGCGCCGCACTTAAGAAAATTGATATTCGGAGCGGTATTCTTAAAGTAAAATTCGTAAACGACCTGAGCGAACCACTGGATCTGATATATAAAATAAATAGCGCCAGTAAGAACGGACAAACACTCATCATTCTTGAAACTGTGCCACCTAATAAAGATACACTCTACAAAAGTTATGATCTTGCAGGCTACAGTCTTAGTATGACAGGCACGGCAGGGGTAACTTATAACACCATTGTTCAAACTTCAACAGTAATTGTGAACCCGGCGGCCAATACTACCACGGTTGGCTATGGTATGGGCGTTAAAGCCATTTTAAGTTATTCAAAAATTACTCCGGATTATGTAGAGGGTTATTTTGGAAAACAAACCATCGACATTCCATTGGATACAACCCGCCTCGATTTTCTTAAAAATTTCGAAGCTTCTAATTTTATGCTTAGCAGCGCCAGCTTTAATTTCAGGATACTAAATGAATTCGGTGCTGAGTTCACAAGCAATCTTTCCAATATAAAAGCAGTTAATTCCAAAAACGGATCAATTGTAGCTCTAACAACCAATCAGCTTTCAAATATCAACATTAACCGGGCCACAAAAACGGGAACTACAGTGTTCCCTACCGTGAAAACAGTTTCGTTAAATACCTCCAACAGTAACATTACAGGCTTTCTTTCCAATTTGCCGGATAAACTCACCTATCAGGGAAATGTAAAGCTCAATCCATTGGGAAATCTTGCTGGTTATGGTGATTTTGCATTTTACGGAACAGGAATTAAAGTTCTGGCCGACATTAATATTCCACTTAAATTCAACGCCGATTATTTTAAACTACAATCGCTGGCAAATATCGATTTTTCGAATGTGGCGCAACTTGATAATATGAATTACGGCGAGTTTATTATTTCTGCTTCTAACGGTTACCCTTTCAAAGCGCAGATACAGGCTTATCTTCTCGATGATCAGATGCAGGTGGTGGATTCTCTTTTTACACCCGGGTTAAATTATCTTGAACGCGGGCAGATTGATGCACAGAATGTGGTGTACCTTCCAACACGGTCCGAGTTAAGGGTGGCCATTCATAAAACACGAATCGAGAAACTGAAGAAAAGCAAGAAGGTAA
Source organism: Bacteroidota bacterium (assembly GCA_021323535.1). GTDB lineage: Bacteria > Bacteroidota > Bacteroidia > B-17B0 > Aurantibacillaceae > Aurantibacillus. Next base: position 20,697 of record JAJONO010000056.1, on the reverse strand, counting down.
AACTAGTAACGTATTTGTTACTTCCGCCAAATCCTCCCGATATTAAGATCTACGAGCATTACTCACTGGATGTAAACATCGTTGCAGAACTTAATTATAACGTTCAAAGAAAATAATCTGAAAATAATTAAAGCATATCTCATCGCCGTAAGCGCGCTACTTAGTGTTTCGTTATATTCACAGTATAATACCGAGTTTAGTAATTACGGTAATATGGGCCGCAGTGTTTTTACCAATGTGGATTTTGAAGCCTCCAGCAATGGCATGAGCAGTAGCCTCATTAACAAACTGGTTTGGGGCGGATACATTGATGATGATCTTAAAAAGGAATCATCAAAACATCTTCACGGTAAAAACAATTTCGGTATCAATGTCAACTACGGTTTATTCGCGTATTTAAAAGGAGGTAAAAAATATGATTACCTGATTGGTTTCAAAAACCAGGAAGTTCTTAACGCTACCTACACTTACGATTTTTTTAATCTGATGTTTTATGGCAACCAATCCTATAAAGGCTTAACCGCTAATCTGGAAGGAAGTAATGTAAACGCGCTAAGGTTTCAGGAAGCTAAATTCGGTATCATACTGCACAAATTCGATTCGGTTGCAAAGATCGGAATGTCGGTTTCGTTAATTAAAGGAGAACAATTGTTTTTCGTGAAAGCCAATAAAAATTCGACCTTGTTTACTTCCGGCGACGGGAGCGAAATTGTCTTCAACTCCAACTTCAGCATGGCCTTGAGTGATACAAACAATAAGAAACTCACAAGCTTTAACGGGATAGGGGCAAGCGCTGATATTTATTTTGAAACACCTTACAAAAGTAAAGTTGGTAAGCGCAGCGTACTTATTGTGAATGCAAATAACATCGGTTTTATTCACTGGAGAAATAACAGCGTGCAGTATAGCAGCGATTCATCTTTAAGTTTTAAAGGATATCAGATCAATAACATTCTCGATCTAAAAGATTCAACTCTCAACAGAATTAACAGCGACAGTCTCTTAAGGAGTCTTACCAACGCGCGAAGAGAAGAGTTCAATGTAAACATTCCAACCAACCTCGTTATCATCAACAAAATTTATTTCGGCAAACAAAAGTTCAGTTTGTCAACCGGCTTCAGGCATATTTTCAACGCCAATTATATTCCTTACGTTTTCATTGAACCGGAGTACAGGCATAAAAACGTTACGTTTGGATTTCACACCGGATACGGCGGATATGCAAGACTTAACATAGGCGCCTCTGTCTCCTGGAGCTCTAAAGGATGGTTCATGCGTGTGGGAAGCAATAGCCTGCAGGGTTATGTGATACCTAAAAGCGCGAGTGGACAAGGATTGTTTTTCAGCATAGCAAAAAGATTAAAGTAATGAGAAAAGCAGGGTTATTGATAGCATTATTTATTTCATTGTTTGTCGAAGGGCAGGCACCTGAAAAATTTTATACCAAATTTGGTGGTAGTGGTATTGATGTGGGGTATGGAGTAAAAACAACACTCGATAAACAATATATTGTTATTGGAAGTACTACCAGTTACGGCGCCGGGTTTTCAGATGCTTATCTTGTAAAAGTGGATAGTATGGGCATTCCAATCTGGTCAAAAACATTTGGTGGTTTTGGAAATGATGTTGGAACCGCAGTGGTTCAGTTAAATGATTCAGGCTATGTTTTTTCGGGATATACTAATTCGTATGGTTCAGGAGGATATGATGCTTACCTGGTAAGAACAGATAAAAACGGTAATCTGATTTGGCAGAAAACATTTGGAGGTACAGATTGGGATTTTGCTTATGATCTTGAAAAAGCAAGCGATGGAGGCATTGTTATGTGCGGTTCCACAAGTAGCTTCGGAAAAGGCAATAAAGATGCCTTTCTTGTTAAACACGATCAGGCCGGAACACTTGTTTGGCAGAAGTTTTTCGGAGGTGTTGAACATGATGACTTCAAAGGGATCTATACAAATAACGGTACTGATTTTTTTGCTGCCGGTAACACACAAAGCTATGGCGAAATTAACGGCGATATGTTTTGCTTTAAGGTAGACAACAATGGCGACTCGCTTGTAAGAATTATTCATGGCGGAGCTTCTTATGATGGCGCCAATGATGTGATTGTTGATAGCAATAATGATATTGTTCTTGCGGGAGGAAGCAATAGTTTCAGTAATGGAAAAATGGATGCTTTCTTTGCCAAATTCTCCCCAACTGGAACTTATATACTTCAGAATAATTTCGGCGAGGCTGCTCATGACGAAGAGGCATATAAGATTATAAAATCAGCTTCGCCAATTCTAGCCGAACATGTTGCAATATTTTCAACCCGTGAAGCGCCAGGAAATAAAACTGATATCAAAACAATATACATGAATCAGGGCCTGCTCTGGTTTGGGGGACAGGCGAGCGGTAGTTTTGGATTTACCGGTGAAGATGAAGCACTTGATATTTGCAGTTATAAAGACAAAGGTTACGTGCAGGTTGGGTTTACAACGAGCTTTGCCTCTGTGGAAAGAGATGTGTTTTTTATAAAACGCGATTCTACGCTTAACTATGGTTCAAGTATTGTAGGAGTAAAAAACAATACGGCGAACGAAATGAATCTGCTTATATATCCTAATCCGGTAAAAGAAAATAAGGATGTTTGTATTAAAGGGAGCGCCTTAAACAGTGGAGATTATACCGTTGAGGTGTATTCAGTTACCAGTGCCAAAATTTATTCCGATTATATAAAAGAAAATAATAACTTTAGTTACTTTGTTCCGTTCCATAAGTGGGAGAGTGGTATGTACGTGTTGGTGGTTGAGAAAAATGGGGCGAGACAGCATTACAAAATAATTAAACAATGAAAAAAGTAATTACCTGTATTTTTTTATTAAGCATTTTTCTTTCGTTCTCTCAGGTTACGAATACCCGCAAATGGCGCAAGACCGAAAAAGATTCGCTCGACAACGCGCTTCTTCTCTACGACGAAAAAAACTATCTGATCGCGCTTCCTATATTCGATAATATTTACCACAATCACCCGAAGGAAGAGTTTATAAAATATATATTCGGGCGCTGCGCTCTTTGCCGCTCCGATAAACACGAAGAAGCTTATTCAGCCCTGACCGAAGTTTACACGAAAAACAAAAAGGTTCAGGATATAGAATATGATCTTGCTAAAGCGGCTCATCTTACTAATAAATTTGACGAAGCCTCAACACTGGTTGAATCGTATCTTAAAAATAAGCGTATTTCTCCCGAAGGAAGAAAAGACGCCGAATTACTCCGACACTACATCAGCAATGCAAAATTTCATACGGCAAATCCTACAAAGGCTAAAATCACAAATCTTGGTAGCATTATCAATACCGGGGCCGATGAGTATGTTCCAACCATTACGGCCGATGAATCCATGATGATTTACACTTACGCCGGTCCAAAAAGCAAAGGTGGAAAAGTGAACGCCTTCCTTCAGCCCGATCCTAACGGACAATACACCGAGGATATTTATCTTTCGGTAAAAGAAAATGATCAGTTTGCAGCGCCAATAGCACTCGACAGTATTAATACGCCGGCACATGACGCGGCTATTTCTTTAAGTCACGACGGACAAATTCTATTTATCTATCGTGATAATGGCGATGACCATGGTGATATTTATCAGAGTTTCATGATAGGGGAACATTTCTCAAAACCGGTAAAATTAAAAGGACAAGTGAATTCTTACTCGTGGGACGGACATTGTTCGCTTGCACCAGATGGAAAAACTTTATTTTTCAGTAGCGAACGTCCTGGTGGATATGGCGGAAGAGATATTTACAGAGCAGCGCTTTTACCAGATTCTACCTGGGGCAATGTGGTAAATATGGGCGATTCCATTAATACCATTTACGACGATGATGCCCCTTTTATTCACCCCGATGGCATTACACTTTATTTCAGTTCGAAAGGAAGAACCAGCATGGGCGGATACGACATTTTCCAGTGTACTATGAACCCGGTTGATTCTTCATGGAAAATGACCGAACACATGGGGTATCCTATCAACTCAACCGATGATGATATTTACTTTGTACTTTCTGCATACGGTACCAACGGATATTACAGTAGCGGTAAAAAGGGCGGAAGCGGTTTAAAAGATCTTTACCTGATTGAAACGAATTTCCCGCAACAAAAAATGTTGTACATGGTAAAAGGAAAAACAACAAGCGAAAAAAATCCTGTTGAAGCCGATATCAAAATTGAAATGACTTCTAAGAATAACAAGGTCTTTAAACAATTCAGCTCCAATGAAGGGAGTGGAAATTACCTGGTAACACTTCCTGCCGGATCGGAGTATAAAATTACATATACCTACAAAGATAAATCGGCGCAGGTATTTACACTTTCAACCATCGGAATTACAGGATTTACGTCAACTATCCACGATGTTGTGTTTGAAAATAAAGACACTGTTAAAACTGTAATAACTCCAACTATCACATCAACCGTAGTTGTAACGCCAACTGTTGCCGTTGTTACAAATACTGCGCCGGTTAAGACCGATAATTTTGTTCCGAGAAATAAAGTTCATGAAAAGATCATGAAATACGTTGAAAAATATGGAGATGTTTCTGCCGAGGGACTCGAATTCAGGGTTCAGATAGCTGCTTATAAGTTCCCGAAAAATTACACCTATAAACATCTTAAGGGCCTTGGTAAAGTTGAAAACCTGTTGCTTGATGATGGTATTACCCGCATAACCATTGGCGGTAATTTTTCAACAATTGGAAAGGCCTGGGAACATAATAAGAAAGTAATAAATAAAGGCCAGACCGACGCATTTGTTACAGCGCTGTACAAAGGAAAACGTGTATACCTTGAAGATCTTGAAAAGATGGGGATCTATGTTCAGAAGCAATAACTCCGAAATTTCCTGCAAATAAAACATTGAGTTTATTCAAAAAAAAATCTGCGGAGTATCAGCCCCGCAGATCAAAATAATTTAACCTGATCAAATTTTAATTCTTATTTCTTTTTTGAAACGTTTCTATCGAGGAATTTGGATACAGAATTGTTCCAGCTCTCCATGAGATTGGCGCGTTTTTTATTTAACTCGTCGTTTACACTATTGTAATCGTTAATGGCAGTATTGTAATCTTTCACAGCGTTGTTGTATTCGTCAACCTCCTGCTGAGAGGAGTTCTTTCCTTTTTTATCCATCGCGGTTTTCAACTTTTCAAATTTTTCTTTCTTCAGATAAAAATCTACAAGTTTTGGCACTTTGTTTTCGGCCTCTATAATATAAAAATCAAAAAGGTCGCCTGCGCTTGATTTCAGCGAGGTGTTTCCTCTATAAGGCTCAATTCCTTTTAGCTTTTCCTTGGCTTCTTTTGCTAGCCTGGCAAGGGCCTCCTGATTTTGTTTCATAGAGTTAATATCACCTTTGCTTTGCGCGTCTATCATATAAAGTTCCTGCTTAAACGGCTTAAAAAAGGCAAGATAAACTTTGTTGTAAAATTTAAACACTTCGCTTGCCTTATCCAGTTTTGTCTCCGTTTCGGTTTCTTTGTCAACCAATGTAATGTTATTTGTTTTAGCGAACGCTTTTTGTGCGTTGGCAGCTACTTCAAAAGCGACCTGCAGTTTTTCGTTTGCTTTTTCCTGCGCCAGCATGTATGCTTCCATGGCATCATACGATTGTTCAGCGATCTCTTCAAGATCAACAATTTTAGAGTAATCGTTGTTAAGCACCAGGTAACTCATTTCCAGGTAACGCGCGGTTGAATCGCGGTAAGCGGCATCGCCATTAAATGGTTGCATGTTTTTAATTTTTGTAAGTGCGTTACGGTTGGCGTTGATCATATCGCGCCTGCGGTTCTCAATTTGTTTGGCTTTTTTACTGTGGGCAACGGCGCGGGTGTAATCCCAGGTTTCTTCCTGTATCTTATTGAATTCTTTTCCCATTTTGTCCATGTATTGAACAGCATTTTGAGCGCAGAGGCTTCCTGATAGTACTATGGTTGCAAGTACGGTTTTTACTAGTGATCTCATTTATTTATTCTTCTGTTGGTTAATTAAATCGGTAATAATATTGAATGTTTCGTTAATGAAAATATCTTCTCTGATCGACTGAAGGATCCTGTCGTTAAATTCTTTTGTTTGTTCATTTACCTGTGTCAGTTTCTGGTCAAAGGTATTGTTATGACATTCCAGTTTTGTGTTTTTTAACTCTGAAGCATTTTCAAAAGAAGTAAACATCGTAGTTGTAGCTGATTTGTATTTTTTGTAATCATTAAATTTTATAGCAACTTTTTGGGTTGTGTTCAGCGATTTTGAAAGCGAGTCGGCGCTTTGTATGTAACGTTTAAATTCAGGCAAAGTGTTTATACGTTCGGCAGAATTGCTTTTGATTTTTATAACGTTAATAGGAGGGTTAGGTGTGTAAACCACCTTTTTGGAAACAGTATCGCTTTCGAGATAGAATTTCTCAAAACTTTCTTTATAAATTGAATACCCTGGAGAACTGGGAAGAATAACATCAGGCATAACACCTTTTCCCTGGTGAGTTGAACAGTTTAATCTGTAAAATTTACTGTTGGTTATTTTAATATAATCTTTATTCATCACAGAAGCAGTTTTACTCTTTAACACATTTGTGTCAAGTGGTATAACACTTTGCGCGGTGCCTTTCCCGTAACTCACTTGCCCTACAACTAAACCAAGGTTATAATCTTTTACAATGTTGCTGAGTAATTCAGATGCCGAGGCACTGGTTTCATTGATAAGAAGCACCAATGGTTTTTTGAAAAGCGAACCGCGGTTCATGTCTTTGGCAGAATAAGGTTTTCGGTTTTTTTCCTTGAGGATAAAAAGCGGACCCTCATCCACAAAAATTCCTGCAAGATTCATTGCTTCTCCCATAGAACCACCGCCATTGTTTCTAAGATCAATGATTAGTCCGTTAATGGAATCGCTTTGAAGTTTTACAATTTCTTTGGCCACATCGTTCGCGCAGCCAAGGGCATCTTTTTCTTCAAAATCGCTGGTATAAAAACTTGGCAGGGAAATATAACCCACTTTTTCTCCGTTATTTTTAAGCACATAACCTTTTACCGAATTTTCGGTGGAAGCTACTTTCTGTTTAATAAGTTTTACTGTTTTAAAACTTCCGTTTGGTTTTTTTATAGTGAGTGAAATTTTGTTTTCAGCTGTTTTATCGAGTTTATCCTGAATATCTTCCACCGAATTTCCTTCTGCAGGAATCAGTACTACGCCCATCTTTACCGACACAAAAATATCGCCTTCATTGATTTCGTTACTTTGCCAGGCGGCTCCTCCCGGTTCAATGTAGCTGATAATAATGTTGCCGTCATCATCATTATCAAAATATAAACCAAAAGATTCTACTTTTGAGGATAATTGTTTGCTGAACTCCTGGCTCTGGTTTTCGTTCAGATAATTGGAGTGTGGATCGTGTCTTAATGCAATAGCGTTAAGAAGATTGGTTTCTATGGCACCGTATATGTTTTGAGATTGGTCCTTTACAGTTTTGTTAAGGTTTTCTATCACTGTTTTTGAAAACTCCTGGGCCCTGGCATTAAATTCTTTTTCGGTTAATTTCTGATAATCGTCGTTGTTACATACGCGATCATAACTTCTGCTTTTTACAAAACGTTCAATACGCTTGGCATGGTATTTAAGATCGGGAGAGTAAAATGTTTTTGTTGAAATGGGTAGAAAATAAATGGTATCGTTGTCGTTAAAATTAAAGGTCTTTTTCGAAAGAATGCTAAGAATGGAGTCAAAGCTCGTTAAGGCTTTCTGGTAGGTTTGCGAAGCATTGGTTACATATTCCTCCGATCCGCTTTCGATTGATTTGAATAGACCATTTTTATTTTTTGAAAGCCGGTTAATATCTGCTTGTGTCAGAAACATTCCTTTTCCGTCGAGGTTGTCAATGAAAAGATCAATGATTTCGCCCGAAGTTGTTTCGTTTTGCTCAATGGGTTTGTAATGGAGGACGCTAAAAGTGCCAAGTAATTTTTTTGCCTTATAATTAAAAGTGGATTGCGCCTGCGAGATGCAGCAAATGAATAAAAGGGCTGATATCAAACGTGTTTTCAGGGTGAATAAAGGTGCGAAAAAAATCCGGTTTTTAAAACACCAACTGATAAATTTCTAATGTGGATTTGTTCTTGCACCGTGAGCGGGAGTAAAACTAAGGATGCGAGAAACTCTGCGCTACTCGGCTTCCTTTACGATTGTTTCGAAAATCATGTTAAAGAAATCTTTTCCAATCTTCACCCTCAGCCACTTTTTTTAATACTTCGTTTCTCCTTGAAATGAAATCTGTTAAATATCCGGTTAAGAATAAATTCTCCGCAATTCTTCCTAAGATACCGAGTGGGGCTTCATAAGTAAAAATATCGGTAAGTACGGTTTCGCTATTTTCTTCTTTAAAGCTGTGTGTGTGATGAATTTTTTTAAATACTCCTTTTAACATTTCATCAATGAATATGTTGGGTTTTTCGTAAGTGGTTATTTTTGAAGTAAGGGTTTGCCTTATTCCGAAATGAGTCGCTCTCCACGTAACCGTGTCATTCAGTTTCATAATGCCTGTGGTAATTCCGTCAATGGCCTCTTCATTGGTTCCTGTTGTTCCGGCTTTGTGTAGTTCGATGGAAAGAGATAGGAGAAAGCAGCGTTCAATAGGAGCGTTTATTTTTGTATGTAAGATTATTTGTGGCATCACATTGATTTAGGTTCTCGCAGATGAACGCAGAATTTCGCAGTGGAAACTAACACCTTTAGCGCTCTTCTGCGAAAACGTCTGCGTCCGTCAGCGAGAACTCTGTATTAGGTTTTCAATACATTCCTCAAACGAATTATACTTAAACTGAAATCCTTCATTCAACAAGCGTTCAGGAACAGCGTACCTGCTTTTAAGAACCAATTCGGTTTCTGTTCTGATAAAGAAGGCGCCGATTTCCAGTAACCAGGCAGGGGCGGGGAGACCAATCCAGGCATGTAATTTCTTTCTGAAAAGCTTCATCATTTTTTCATTTCGTACTGGTGAAGGAGCAACGATGTTATATGCGCCTTTTGCTTTTTCGTTATCTATCATCCATTCAATGATCCTGCAAAAATCCTGGACGTGTATCCAGTTTACTTGTTGGCGACCATTGCCCATTTTACCACCGAGTCCACGACCCACAACCTTTTTTAGGACAGGAAACACTCCGCCTTCATTTCCCATTACCAGCGAAATGCGAAGGTTGATCATGCGTGTGGAAGACAGTTTAAAATCATTGAACATTTTTTCCCAGGCTTTACAGACTTCGATGGAGAAACCTTCCCCGATTTTTCCCGAGGCTTCGGTCATTGGAGTATTTTCGCTATGACCGTAAATGGTAGAGGAGGCTCCGTTCATCCAGATCTTTGGAGGATCCTGACATTTTTGAATGGCTTCACCTATTATTTTTGTGGAATCGAGCCTTGATGAAAAAATGATTTTTTTATTTTCTTCTGTATAACGACAATCAACACTCTTTCCGCAGAGATTGATCACCGCGGTGGCGCCTTCCAGTTTCGGGCACCAGGAACCAAAAGTTTTAGCGTCCCATTTCAGATAAGTTACGTTGCCTTCATTTCTGCTTTCGTTGCGGGAAAGAATGACAATCTCATCCATTTTATTTTTGAAATATTCGGTGAGGGCTTGTCCAAGAAAACCCGTTCCACCGGCAATGATTAGTTTTTTCATATTCTCGATTTTTTTAAGCCACAGATTACACATATCAAAGCTGAAATTTCTATCTGTGTGAATCTGTGAAATCTGTGGCTTTTTTTAATTCCGCTTTCAAGTTAATTGATTATTCAACTTTTTTTTGGTCACAGATTACACGGATTTTCGGTGATCAAAGCTGAATAATTTCTATCTGTGTGAATCTGTGAAATCTGTGGCTTTTTTTAATTCCGCTTTCAAGTTAATTGATTATTCAACTTTTTTTTGGGCACAGATTACACAGATTTTCGGTGATCAAAGCTGAATAATTTCTATCTGTGTGAATCTGTGAAATCTGTGGCTTTTTAATTCCATTATTCATGTTTATTCAACTTCCCTCACCACAAAATTACTCTGTTGTTGTTTCTTAGGTTTTTGAATGATCAACATAATAAAGAAGTTCAGGAATAACAATACTCCAAGAACAAGTGTAAAGGCTCCCAGTTTAGACGCGAGTTGTTCAATGGTTTCCTGACCGTTCATGACCCTTGTATCCCACCACATTTTACCTTCCAAAGAGTGTTGAAAATTGCCAATGTGCATTTTCATAAAAGAAAATCCAAGCGCTATCAGATAAAAACCGGTTTGGATAAGGTTGTTGGTTGAAGTGGCCAAAGAATCGTTGTGATTGAATTTCTCAATAAGAAAAGCTTTGGTGTTCCTGTGCAGGCTCTTTGCGATCCAGATGCTTAATGCAATGGTTACAGGAATGTAAATGCTGTAGGCGATGATGTTGTAATTCATAACGTTTATTTTTTAGTGGTTAATAATTTTTTATTTAAAAAGTACATAATGATTCTTGGGGCGAAAATAATATTGACAAAATGCATGAGTCCAAGCGAAAAGAAAATGGTTCCCTGCGAATAAGTAATGAACTCAAGCAGTTGTGCGACGGTGGTCAAGTTGCCGGCTGAGTTTAAAAAGAAGAAGGCGAACCCGGTATTTACAAGACAATAACCAACGTAAAGAAAATTGTTGGCGCTGTCGCTCATTTCTTCATTGCTGCATTCGCCAAATAAATAATGCTTTCCATTGCGGTGAAGACTCTTTCCAACAACAATCACAGTAATTGCGTTCCATTGCGGTGAAGACTCTTTCCAACAACAATCACAGTAATTGCGCTGAAGGAAAGGTAAATGATATAGGCGAATATGGTATACATTACAAAATGATGAATAAAACAATTATTCTGTAAAGAACCCAGGTGTATGTGAGCCAATGCGGAGCCTCAATTTTCTTTACTCTTTTTTTATGGTCAAAGAACATAAAGAGAACAATGATGAAAAAGTAGATCAGAAAATAAATTGAGCCGGGAGAGAAAGGAAAAAAGATGATGTTTGAAACAATAGCGGGAAGAAGGAGCAGGGCCCCGATGGACGATACTGTCATCATTTGCTGCAGATAATCCAGAACAATGTATTTGCGATGAAAGAAGAGAATGATAGCTACCTGGAAAAAGATCTGGCCAAAGCAGATCACATATTCCCTTAGCATATTGGTTGAAGGAACAAGGTCTTTAAGAAGGTAAGAGTAGAAAAGAAGAATAGTAGAGGTAAAAGCTGCTGTGGCAAGAATGAAAATGATCTTTCCCGCTTTCTGGATGTTTGTGGTGAGAGTTTGTGTTTCCATAATTTAACTTTCTAAACTTTCAATAATTATTGAAATATATTAATAAATTTTTTTACTTGAACAGTTTAAATAAAGCGCCAACAAGGGCGTTCTCATCCAGTTTTATGGCACGTTCCAGGGCAAAGTCGGCCTTTTCAACTACACCTTCAATATTGGTAACAGCATCCACTAGCGCTTTATGTTTTTTGTCGGTCTTATTGCCTTCCATTTGCTTTAATTCTTCAAGCACGCCAAGAACAGGCTCTATTTCACGTTTACGACGCTCTTTAATGATTTGTTTGGCTACTTTCCAGATATCCTTCTCGGCTTTAAAATACTCCTTGCGTTCGCCCGCTCTGAGCTCTTTGTAAACAAGACCCCAGTCAATAAGATCGCGGATGGTCATGTTGGCGTTACCCCTTGATATTTTAAGATCCTCCATGATCTCTTCGGCGCTTAAAGGGTCGGGACTGATCAATAACAAAGCATGAACCTGTGCCATGGTGCGGCTGATTCCCCAGCTGCTCCCCAGTGTGCCCCAGGTTTGAATGAATTTATCTTTTGCTTCGTTGTATTTCATTTACAGTGTAAAGGTAATACAGGTTTCTGAACTTTCAAAATAAATTGAAAATAAAATTATGAACAACCTAACTGATTGAAAATGTTCCTCATAGATTTGTTAAATGGAAATTAGGTTTCATTAAAAAAGCCTCTGATTTCTCAGAGGCTCCATTTATCTTTCGATTAGTTACGTTTCAATTAAGAAAGAGGCTTTACTAACCACCACGATACAAATATAGAATATTTATGAACGCCTTCCTAAAGGAATTAATGAAATTAGTTTATGGATGACAGAAAGTTCCGTCATTTTATTTCTGAGCCTAGATTTGAAAGATATCTGTTGAGCTGTAATTATTCACAGGAAAGAGCTTTAAAGCTTTACAAAGCAAATATTCTTGTGGCTCAATCTTTTTATCCGATATTAAACTTATTTGAGACTTTTCTGAGAAATTCAATTAATAATAAATTAACTAATTATTTTAACGATGATTCATGGATCATCAACCAGAAATATGAGTTTATGTCGGATAACTCTTTAGGTCCTGTATTTTGGCTGAAACAACAGGTAAATAATGCAGAAAGAAATTTGGTAGGATCATTAACTCCTGGGAAAATTATTTCTGAACAGCCCCTTGGTTTCTGGACTTGTTTATTTGAACCCAAACATTACAGATTGCTCCACGGAAATATTATCCAATGTTTTCCGTTTCGGCCTTCTTTTGCCAATAGAGCAGTTTTAGCAACTTACTTAAAAGAAATCAGAGAGTTCAGGAATAGAGTTTATCATAATGAAAGTATCTGTTTTAGGAATACCGTTATAAACTTTACTCAGGTAGAGTACATATCAGAAAAAATTTATAATCTTCTCTATTGGATGGATCCCGAACTTGTAAATTTTGTTGAGGAATATGACAATTCACGAAGTCAGATTTCTTTTGCTATGTCAATTTGATATCCGTTTGAATTAAATTATCAACAATTCTTAACCTTCCTTATTTTCAAACTGTTACATTTCGTATCTTTGTCATCAAATTAATCCTGCACTTGTAAGCAGGGAACTCAATATGATAAAAATAACTCTACCCGATGGATCAGTTCGCGAATATGAAAAAGGAACTACATCACTGCAAATCGCTTTAAGCATCAGCGAAGGTTTGGCACGCAACGTGTTGTCAGCAAAAGTAAACGGCGAAATATGGGACGCCACAAGACCCATCAACTCAGATTCAACATTACAGCTGTTAACGTGGAACGACCAGGATGGTAAAGAAACCATGTGGCACTCTTCTGCGCATTTAATGGCGGAAGCTCTTGAAGCCCTTTATCCGGGAAGCAAATTCGCTATCGGCCCCGCTGTGGAAAACGGGTTTTATTACGATGTTGACTTCGGAGATAAATCTTTTTCTATTGATGAAGTTGCAAAAGTAGAAGCTAAAATGATGGAACTCGCTCAGAAGAAAAGCGAATACATCCGTAAAGAAGTTTCGAAAGCCGACGCTATAAAATATTTTACCGAAAAAGGTGATCAGTATAAACTGGAACTCATCGATGGCCTGGCCGATGGTACAATCACTTTTTATACCCAGGGAGATTTTACAGATCTCTGCCGTGGTCCGCATATTCCAAATACAGGTTTCATTAAAGCAGTGAAGTTACTTCGCGTGGCCGGTGCCTACTGGCGTGGTGATGAGAAGAACAAACAACTTACACGTATTTACGGAATCACTTTTCCGAAAGATAAAGAACTAAAAGAGTATCTTGTTCTTCTTGAAGAAGCAAAAAAACGCGATCACCGTAAACTCGGAAAAGAACTCGAGCTTTTTACATTCTCTGAGAAAGTGGGAATGGGACTGCCTCTCTGGTTACCAAAAGGAGCAATGCTTCGCGATAAACTCGAGCAGTTCATGCGTCGCGCCCAAACCAAAGCAGGATATCTTCCCGTGGTTACTCCACACATTGCGCAAAAAGAACTATACGTTACCAGCGGCCACTATGAAAAATACGGTAAGGATTCTTTTCAGCCAATTAATACTCCGCAAGAAGGAGAACAGTTTTTCTTAAAACCGATGAACTGTCCGCACCATTGCGAAATTTATAAATCTTCACCACGCAGTTATAAAGATCTTCCAATCCGTTATGCTGAATTCGGAACTGTTTACCGTTACGAGCAGCATGGCGAGTTACATGGGTTGACACGTGTTCGTGGGTTTACCCAGGATGATGCACACTTATTCTGCCGTCCCGACCAGGTAAAAGAAGAATTCTGTAAAGTGATCGATCTTGTATTGCATGTTTTTAACGCGCTCGATTTTAAAGATTATACTGCACAAATCAGTCTTCGTGATCCGGAAAATAAAACCAAGTATATAGGTTCAGAAGAAAATTGGGTTTTAGCAGAACAAGCCATTATCGAAAGCGCTAAGGAAAAAAATCTTAAAACCGTGGTTGAACTCGGAGAAGCTGCCTTCTACGGACCAAAACTGGATTTTATGGTGAAGGACGCTTTAGGAAGAAAATGGCAGTTAGGAACCATTCAGGTAGATTATAATTTACCAGAACGTTTCCAGCTTGAATACACCGGAAGCGACAATCAGAAACACCGTCCTGTTATGATTCACAGGGCGCCATTTGGAAGTCTTGAACGCTTTATCGCAGTTTTAATTGAACATTGTGGAGGCAATTTCCCTATGTGGTTAACGCCTGAACAATTTGCGATTTTACCTATCAGCGAAAAATATAACGACTATGCTAATAACGTCATGAACGCGCTTGCAGCCGTTGATATTAAAGGTTTTGTCGATGATCGTAATGAAAAGATCGGTAAAAAGATCAGAGATAACGAAGTAAAGAAAATACCATTCATGTTAGTAGTTGGAGAAAAGGAAGAAGCCGAGAATAAAGTGGCTGTCCGCCAGCACGGAAAAGGTGACATAGGTGTTTTAAGTATCGATGATTTTATTAAATTTGTGAACGAAATCATAGAAAACGATTTTAAACAAAAAACAGAATAACAACAGTCGACAGCTTAAAGTCGATAGTCAGTAGTTCTAAATGGTATAAATTTTTAACTTCTTTCTATCAACAATAAACCATCAACTATAAACTTAAAAAAACGGAGGTCAACATCGCTAATCCTTACAAACCAAAGCCAAAACCAACCGGCAATACCAATACAGGTCCAATAAAGCCGGGGGAACAGAAACCAGTTTTCAAACAACCAAGAGGTCTAAAGGCCGGATTTAAACGTCCAGGCGTAAAAGAAGAACAACACAAGATCAATGAAAAGATCACTGCCCGCCAGGTGCGTGTAGTGGGAGAGGACATTGAAGCAGGCGTTTACCCTATTCAGAAAGCGCTTGAAATGGCGCGTGCCCAGGAACTTGATCTTGTTGAGATAGCTCCTAATGTAGATCCTCCGGTGTGTAAAATTGTAGATTACGGCAAATTTCTTTACGAACAGAAAAAGAAAGCTAAAGAAATGAAAGCTAAAGCTTCAAAAATCGTAATTAAAGATATCCGTTTTGGTCCGCATACCGATGAACATGATTTTAACTTTAAAAAGAATCACGCAATCAATTTCCTTAAAGATGGATGCAAAGTAAAAGCTTATGTATTCTTCAGAGGACGCGAGATCGTGTTTAAAGAACAAGGTGAAATTTTATTATTGCGTTTCGCTAACGAACTCGAAGAATTCGGAAAAGCAGAACAGCTCCCGCTTCTCGAAGGAAAGAAAATGCAAATGGTAATAGCACCAAAAAAGAAATAAAAAGCAAGGCAGACTGAAAAGTTTGCCTTTTTTTGTTGAATCTATTCTTTAATCAGTTTGCTTAATCTGATAACCTGTTGATAATTCCTTATACAAAGAAGATACAAACCTGAAGGTAAATTATTGATAGAAATAAGTGTAGCATTTTCATTTGCTGTATAAGACTGAAGATGTTTTCCTGTAGCATCGTATAATTCAATTATACAGCCATTACTACTATCATTCAGGTAAACTTTAAACTCCCCGTTTGTTGGGTTGGGAGAGATGACGATCTGTTCGCTTTTGTTGAGCTCAGTTATCCCGGAACATATTGATATTCCCTGTGTAAATAGAGTTGTACTGGTACAACTATTTACATCACTGCCAATAATTGTATAAACAGTTGTAGTTGTTGGTGACACAACAATACTCGTTCCGGTTCCGCCAGGAGTCCAGGTATAGTTTAAAGCCCCGTTTGCTGTAAGCGTAGCTGTTTGTCCAAGGCATAAAAGTTGATTTGTGCTTGAAACGCTCAGCGTTGGTAACGGATTTACGGTAATTGTAATAAGAGCAGAACCCTGGCAGGCATTGCTATTTTCTCCAAAAACAGTATATGTTACAGTTGACGAAGGAGCAATAGTGAACGAAGCTCCGGAACCTAAACCTGCCCATGTATAAGATGTTGCGCCTGTTGCATTAAGCGTAGCCGATTGTCCTGCGCAAAAAGCATTATTACTGCTTGAGGCTGTAAGAGTGGGTAGGGTATAAACAGAAACTATAACCGTAGTTGTAGCAACACAATTATTAACATCAGTTCCACTCAAAGTATAATTGGTAGAAGGTAATGTTGGCGTTAGAGGAAAAACAGATCCTGTACTCGAACCATTCCACGTATAAGTTAAAGCACCGTTTGCAATCAAAGTGGTAGATTGTCCCGCGCAAACTGTTGTATTCAATGCTGATAAAACAGGTAAGGGGTTTACAGCCAAAGAAAAAGTTGCGCTTGCAGAACATGAGATTGGGCCTGAGGCCGCTCCATGGACAGTATACACCGATGAGCTTGTTGGGCTTACTGTTATTGATGGTGATGAAAACATACCTACCCAACTATACCACGTTGCTCCTGCGCCTGTGAGCGTTGCTGTTTGCCCGACACATATTGCAGTGTTACTCGGCAAAATGGAAACAGTTGGTAGCGGAACTACTGTGATTGTTTTTGTAACCACTTTTGTACAGAAATTATTTTCTCCGGTAAGCGTATAAACAGTTGTGCTTGCTGGTGATATAGAAGTAGTAAAAACATTAGAGCCAGTGCTCCATGTATAAGATGTAGCGCCTCCAGATGCCACAAGAATGTTGGTTTCAGAAGCACACATGGTACTAGGCCCAGTAATTCCCAATGAAAGAACATTGGTTACTGTTACAACAGCAGTAGCAAAAGTAGGAGAGAGGCAACCCTGAAGCGATTCACCAATAACTGTATACGATGTGGTGGAAGAAGGAGTAACAGTTTGTGAGCCTCCAAAATACGTATAGGTTTGCGCTCCGGACGGATTAAGTGTAAATGTAGCACCCGGACAAATACTGCCTCCTGCAACGCTTATATTGGGCAGCGCATAAACAGTAATTGTAGATATTGCTGGTGTATTGTTTGAACAGCCTATGACATCCGTTCCGGTTACTGAATAAGAGATTGTACCGGCCGATGGTGATACAATAAAATTTCCCCCGTTAATACTATAAGTTGATGCTCCTGAAGGTGAAATCGTAAAAGCATCTCCCGCGCACAAAGTACCTGAGTTAACAGAAACAACCGGAGATGTAAAAGCGCTTACGCTTATCACAGCCATTGAGCTTGTACCACAACCATTTGTTGCCTGAACGCCAATAGTACCGCTGGAGCCTGTACTTACATTTATAACGTTACTGTTGCCTGGTGTGCCCCAGCCCGAAGGTAATGTCCATACGTAAGACGTAGCTGAAAAATCTGTTGCTACAGAATAGGTTTGCGTGGCACCCGAACATGCAGCAGTACTACCTGCAATGGCAGTTGTAATTGTTGGAGCAATTGTACAAGGCTGTGAATATTTAGCAATGAAAACATCTGTTAAACCCGAACTGGTTAAGTTAACAACGGGCACTAAAGGATCCATATCGCATGTTCCTGAATACAAGCCAGTGAGATAAATGTTATCCCCCTGATCACAATGAAGTTTAAATGCGCGGTCATCAAAACCGCTGGCCATTCTTCCTCCGTTGATGAAATTACCACTGGCATCATATTTTGCAAGAAACATGTCCCATACATTGAGCCAGGGCAGACTTACAACAGGAGGGCCAGGGTCTATGTCCAGAGCGCTGGTTTGATAGTAACCTGTTAAATACACATCAAGATTACTGTCAGCGACTATCGATGCGCCAAAAACCTGTGATGATGTATTTCCAATTTGCTTTACCCATATCAAATCTCCATTATTTGTAAACTTGCCAAAAAAAACATCCTTATCACCAGCCCCTGGAGTAGACATTGAATAGCTTCCAACTCCCGGATCAAAATCTCCGGTGCCGGTAAAGGATCCTGTCAGATAAATATTTTTGTTTTTATCAAGAGAAATGTCTCCTATGTCGTCATCATAAATGCTGGAACCAATATTTTTGGCCCACATATAATTTCCTAATGAATCGTACTTGCAAAAAAACATATCATAACTTCCATTAGAAGTAACATTATTCACAGCAGGTGCTGGATTGAAATCAAGCGTGCCAGAAAATTCACCAATTACATATATGTTGCAGGAATCATCCATGGCCATTTTGTATGCCATTTCCGAGCCAGCGGTACCAACATGTTTGGCCCATTTGTAGTTTCCGAATTTGTCATAACGTGCAAAGAATATATCTTGAAATCCGTAAGTTGGAATAAATGCATTCGCAGCACCTGGATCAAAATCTGTGGTTCCCGAATAATACCCACAAACAAAAACGCCTCCGAGCATATCCGTTTCAACGCCAGTGCCAATATCGCCAGTGCCTCCATTCGATGCAATGCGGAATGCAAATTTGTAGTTCCCGTTGTTATCGTATTTAGCTAAGAAAGCATCATTAGCACCAAGATTCCCAAGATTGGCGGTTCCCGGTCCCGGATCAAAATCACAAAGGTTTTGATAAGAGCCAGTGATGAATATATATCCCGAATCGTTAACAGCGATATCATTACCCGAATCATCAAGACTACTACTTATTTTTTTTGCCCACTGAAAATTTCCCTGCCCATCATATTTTGCAAAAAAGGCATCGGTATTTCCACCCGCATTTAATGTAAACGTTCCCGCTCCGGGATCAAAATCACATACTCCGGAGAAAGATCCGGTAACATATACGTTGCCTAATTTATCTGTACAGATACTATGACCTTCTTCACTCGAAGTGCCTCCAATTTTTTTAGCCCAGTTATAAACCTGACCAAAAGAAAGAAGCTTCGAGAATAGAAAAAATAAAGTAAGCGCCGCGTATTTTATGTACTTAGATACAGGCATTGGTGATTGATAAGTAAATATAGTGAAAATGGAAGGATATCACAATAATAAAACGTTTAAAAACAAGAAACAAGAAACCCACATCGTTTAATATCACCTTCGGTCTCCTTTTTCCAGTTGTTAAATTGATTTAAAAAGTCATGTTGTTAACTAACGGTTTGCGTAAGACACTCTCTTATATATTGAGAAGAAAGGGATATCGTTATTTTTTTTCAGGAACGAAACTTATCAGAAATAAAAAATTACTCCCTGATTATTTTTTCAATCGTATGCACACATTTTGTATTGTAGATATCTTCCGGTGTCATATGTTTTAACGATACTTCCGGATTAAAGCAAATGTTAGCATGATTATAGCAGTGCTGCACCAAGGAACTGCAGATGAATGAATTTTCCTGCGAGAATTTATTTTCACTTTTTCGTTCTTCCTTTGTAAATGACCATAACACACCGAGAATTTCTCTCAATGAATAATTGGCTCTTCCTGCTACCATGTTGAGTCCTTCTGCCAAAACTGCCTTTTGTGTTTTAGCGTCGAGGTTAAAATCAAGAATGGCAATATTGGGGAACATGGTTTCATCAAAATATTTATCGATACGGTTTTCCTGAACTCCGAGTTTTACTTGTTTGCGATGAAACTCAAGATCGCTTTCGATAACCCACCATTTATCGTCGGCCCTTTTTTCGGAGATAAGGAAAGCGTGGCTAAAAAGACTGTGTTTTTTATCTGCTGTAAGTTTTTTCTGAGCTTTTTTGATAGTCTTATCTACAAACGCAGTTCCCCCAACCAGGCACACGGTAGCGCTTTTGGCGTGAGTGTTAAAGAATTGTTCGTTGGTCATGCTTAAAAATAGGGACAAATTGCCCCGGGTTCAAAAAAAACGGGATTTACTGACACTATTTGGATTTAACTATTTAATAGTCAGACTATTAAAAATATCATAAAAAAAATGTTCCCGTACAATAAACGTTTGCTATTGGCGTTATAGATATAAACTTAACAAAACACCCTTTATTGCCTATGATTACAACATCTACTCCTGTACTTGATTTTACTGAAAAAAAGCAAAGCGAAACAGAAAATCAACTCCCGCAGTTCGCGGAACCATCTGCCAAAACCATCGAAGCCATTTTAAACTTCAGCAGGAACCTTGAGGTTAAAAAATCGGATCTAATCGAGAATATCGAATTGATTAAATCCTAAATCACTAACTAACAAGTAATTACGATTTAATTAAAGCGTTATTGGACCCCAATTGAGGTTGGGGGCCAATAACCACTAATCCCACCTCAAATCCGGGTTCAATCTTTTCGTCCAAACCCACCTTAAAATCGGACAAAACGGCAAAATATTTCAACAAATATATTGTCGGATGAATTTATTTCCTTATCTTTGCCGTCCCTTAAAGGGGAAAATAGCTGAAATACCAATAAAATCAAGTAATACAGAGGATTTAAGATGCCTACAATATCGCAGTTAGTAAGAAAAGGACGTCATAAGGCGTCTA
>JAJONO010000005.1 GCA_021323535.1 Bacteroidota bacterium | reverse complement strand
AGAACCCCGGAATGCTGGAACAAAGTTTGTGTAGAAAATTCTATACACAAATAGCCAATGAAAACAATTATTGCCGGAACCGATTTTACCCCCTCTTCGGTCAATGCCTGTAAGTATGCAGCCATGCTTGCAGAAAAACTTAACTGTAAATTAACATTGTTCAGCATGTTTGATGCTCCCATCATTCACTCCAACATGGGCCTTTACGGAATTTCTTACACTAACGACAGGAAACAAAGCGAAAAAAAACTCATTGCCCAGCAGGAAGAACTGCAAAAACAATTTCCGAAATTGAAAATCAATCTTTTTGTCTCAGGTGGCTCTATGAAAAAAGCATTGAAGGAATTCACCAGCAAACACCTGGTTGAAGCCGCAGTGATGGGATTAAAGGCCAGAGATAAAATCTCTAAATTTATTTATGGAAGCCATGGCGTGGATCTTGCAGGCAAAATAGACGCGCCGGTGATCATTGTTCCTGAAAGATACACCGAACATAAATTTCAAAAACTACTTCTTGCAATAGACAACAGCGAAAAACTGTCGGTAAAAGTAAGGACTCATATCTCCCGGCTTTCTAAAATGCTCAAGGCTTCTGCCGACATATTATACGTAAGAACTGAAGATGAATTATTTGTTCCGCGAATATTGGATGTAACTCTTAATGGAGCAGAAAAGAAAATTGAAATCATAGATTCAAAAGATATGCAGACCGGAATTAAGAATTTTGTCAACAAAAAAAACTCCGATATGATCATGATTGTAAGTAAACGTCACTCTGTTTTTTATAATCTTTTTGCAGAATCACATACCAAGAAAATAGCGTTTGTGTCCAGCGTACCGGTAATGTCGATACACGAGTAGTTATTGGTTTATAGTTAATAGTTCTGTGTGGTTAGTTTGAAAAATAAATTACACTAAACACTAAGCTCTTAACTCTCAACATCCCTTGAGTTCATCACATCATTCTGGATCTTGATGCTTTCATCGTGTAATAATTGGCAGAGGCGTTCGATATGTATCCTTGAAATACCAAGTTTTTCGGCCCATTGAGCGCGTGTGCGCAAAATTTCCTGCCAGCGTTCCAGCTGAAAAATAGTAATGTTATGTTCTTTTTTATAGGAGCCAATCTGCTCAATAACCTGGTTGCGTTTTTTTAAAACATTAATGAGCTCGTCATCTATTTCATCAATCATGCTCCTCAACTGCTGAAGTTTATCAAGTACTACAGCGTCGCCTGTATTCGGTTGACGAAGAATTAATTTTCCAATAAGTTCGTTGAGTTGCTTTGGAGTAAGTTGTTGTTGTGCGTCGCTTAATGCAATAGAAGGATCGTAATGAGATTCAAGCATTAAGCCATTCATGCCAAGATCGAGCGCTTTTTGCGCAATGAACGGAATGAGTTCGCGGTTGCCGCAGATATGACTTGGGTCAACAATGATAGGAAGATCTGGAAACTGTGTACGCAATTCGATGGGAAGAGGCCACATAGGCTTGTTCCTGTATTTTGTTTTTCCGTAATAATGGAAACCTCGATGAATAGCCGCAATTTTTTTTATTCCGCTGTTATAAACCCGTTCAATGCCTCCGATCCATAATTGTAAATCGGCATGAATCGGATTTTTGACCATAACGGGAACATCAACCCCCTTTAACACATCAGCTATTTCCTGCACACTGAAGGGATTCACCGTTGTGCGTGCGCCGATCCAGAGGACATCAACGCCATATTTAAGGGCTAATTCGGTATGCTGAGCATTGGCAACTTCAACCGTAATTTTAAATCCGTATTGTTTTTTTACTTCCTGGAGCCAGATAAGGGCTTCTTCTCCCATGCCTTCAAAGGCGTTGGGGCGGGTGCGGGGTTTCCACACTCCGGCACGGAACAAAGCAACACGATCTATTTCTTTTAACTGACGAGCTGTGGTTAAAAGTTGTTCTAGGCTTTCGGCGCCACAGGGACCAGAAATGATCAGTGGTTCGTTTTTTGTGGGGAGCCAGGTATGGAGAGGTTCAAACTGCATAATTGCGCTTCGAAATTACCGCTTTTACGGTATTTAAAAAACTAAATTAACCAGCTAATTTTAAGGTATGGAGCTGCAACAACCTAAAAAAGTATATTTTTTCGAGAATAACTGTCCGCTCAGTGTTTTTGCCGATTGCTGCAAAAAAAAGAAAAAATGTTGTAAAGAATTCAAGAAAGGCGATCGCTGTAAAAAGTGCCCGGGCAGAAAATGATTAATGATAGCCAGAGGCTATCGAATAATTGGCACGAGCCCCTCTCCCGATAATTACCGGGATCGCTCAGGGTGATAGCCTTGCGGCATTATATGATCAGCCAACAATTTTTCCTAGAAATTTTACAAAATTCCGTGTTTTATCATTTAGTTCATCGTTGTGTTTCCAGGTAAATTCTTTTGAATTATCTCCGTAAACATTAATCCTGTACTCCGAACCATCAAGGATAATGTAATTATGTTCATTGGGCGCTGCTAATTCTTTATTTAAGAACCCAAGAAGTGCTTCAGATGTTTCTTTATCAGCTTCCATCATCACATTGGAAAACTTAATCTGATCAGGAAAATAGATTCCATAAGTGGATTTATGATCAGCCATGTTCCAGGTTCTTTTTAAAATGAGTAACTCACCTGAAGAATTGTTCCTGAAAACGAAGATGCAATAAACGCATAACCATAATGAATGTACTTCTGAAAATGAAACTAAAATACTATGGTTAGTCAGGTCTGGAACAGAATGTAATTTCTGAAGCACCTCTTCCGAATATTTTTCAAAATTATTTGTGAATCGTTCCAATTATTTCTCCCAGCTTTTAAAAGGATGTTTGCTGAGGTTGGAATTGAAATATTTGTCTTCTGATGTCACATCTTCTGTGATCCAATCCGGAACATCGAATGTTTCAGTTTCGCTTTGTAATTCAATTTCTGCAAGAATTAAACCGTTATTCTCTCCATGAAAGACATCAACTTCCCACATCTTTCCCGAAAATTCAATCTTATACCGTGTTTTTGAAAGTTCTGATTCAGTGAAGTTATCCAGAAGCTCCTTCGCATCAGCTAATGGAATTTCATATTCAAACTCTTTTCGTGAAGCGCCTTCCGAAATTCCCTTTATTGTAAGATAAGCCTGGTTACCTGCGACACGAACGCGGACCGTTTTATTCGGGTCTGTTGAAATATAACCTTGCCTGTAGAGTTTGCCTTGGGGTTTAGGAAGGGCTTTCCATTTGGAATGATCGATTAAGAATTTTCTTTCAATTTCTATTGCCATGAGCAATTACAGGTTTTTCTGCAACTCTTTCTTCAGTTCATCAATACCATTTACAGCGGTTTGCTTAATGTGACGAAGATTACGGATATAATCAAGGTTGAACTCTCCCGGATCCACCAACCATTTGGGCGTAGTGTGTTTTACATAACTAAGAAGCCCTGCCGCCGGGTATACATTCAGAGATGTTCCTACTACAACAAATAAATCGGCCTGCTCTGTAATGAGATATGCTTTTTCCATTTCAGGAACCATTTCTCCGAACCACACAATATGCGGACGAAGCTGCGATCCTTTCTCGCATAGTTCACCTAAACGTATATCGGCTTTTTTCATCGGGTAAATAAGAGAATCATCGGCGGTGCTTCTTGCTTTCATGATCTCACCGTGAAGGTGCAGTACTTTTTTGCTTCCAGCGCGTTCGTGAAGATCATCGATGTTCTGAGTGATCACATGAACATCAAAATCTTTCTGTAATTCGGCAATCAATTCATGAGCCGCATTTGGTTTAGCTTCTATAACCTGTTTTCTTCTCTGGTTATAAAAATCAAGAACAAGTGAAGTGTTGCTGGTCCACGCGTCAAAGGTGGCAACATCTTCAATACGGTATTGTTCCCAGAGACCACCTGAGTCCCTGAATGTTTTCAAGCCGCTTTCAGCGCTTACACCGGCGCCGGTAAATATGACAAGACGTTTTTTGGCCACTAGAGATTTTCCTTCACAAATTTGAAGATTTTATTGTAAATATGAAAGCGGGTAAAACCTCCCGAAATTCCGTGATTTTTGTTAGGATAAACCATCATATCGAACGGAATATTGTTCCTTACCAGTGCATCGGCCATTTCCATGGTGTTTTGAACATGTACGTTATCATCGGCGCTGCCATGGATCAGTAAATATTTTCCCTTGATCTGTTTAACAAAATTAACCGGCGAATTATTCTCGTAACCATCTTTGTTATCCTGTGGTTTGCGCATGAATCGCTCGGTATAAATGTTATCATAATATTTCCAGTTGGTAACCGGCGCCACGGATACAGCGGCTTTAATATACTCGGCTCCTTTGGTGATCATCAATCCCGCCATGTATCCGCCAAAGCTCCAGCCCTGGAAGCCAATGCGTGTTTTATCTACGTAAGGAAGATTTCCAAGATATTTCGCAGCTTCGATCTGGTCCATGGTTTCAAGCTTCCCTAATTGCAGGTAAGTGCTGTGTTTAAATTCGCGGCCGCGGCCCATAGTTCCACGTCCGTCGACACACACCACCATATAACCTTCCTGGTTCAGCAAACTGTGCCAGAAATATTCGAAGCTGTCAAAGGTGTTGTTACATTCGTTACTGCCTGGTCCGCCATAAGCGTACATGTAAACAGGATATTTTTTTGTTGAATCGAAATTCTGCGGTTTCATCATCCAGCCATTGAGTTCAACGCCCTCTGAAGTCTTGAATTTAAAAAACTGGCGGGGTGATAAGGTGTAGCCTTTCATTTTTTCTTTCAGATCTTTATTGTCTTCAAGAGTTTTAATAAGCTTGCCATCAATGCTTCTTAATTCGTAAGTATTGGGCGTATTGGCGTTACTATAATTAGCAATGTAATATTTAAACCCATTGGTAAAATCAAAATCGTTGAAACCATTGTTGGGCGACAAGCGCTTTTTGTCCTTACCGTTTAATTTGATGCTATAAACATCGCGGTTAATGGCACCGTTTTCTGTAGAAACATAATAGAGTGTATTGGTTTCTTCGTTAAATCCTTTAAACTCCATCACATCCCACTTGCCTGATGTGATCTGGTTAATCAGTTTTCCATTGATATCGTAATAGTAAAGGTGATTATATCCGTCTTTTTCGCTGGAGATGATGAATCCTTTATTGGCAACAAATGTAAGGTCATCGGTAACATCAACATACGTTTTGCTTTCATCAGTAAAAGCTACAACGCCTTTTCCGCCAACAGCATCGGTAAATAATAATTCGAGTTTGTTCTGCAGGCGGTTTAAACGTTGAATACTTAAAACAAGAGGATTGTTGGTGAACTGAATGCGTGGAATGTAAATATCCTTATTGGTTCCGATATCAGCCGCAACGGTTTTCTTTCCTGTTTCATCATAAATGTGAACGCTAACGATAGAATTATCTTCGCCGGCTTTTGGATATTTGTAGGTGTATTTATCAGGATAAAGCTCGCCGTGAAACATATCCATGGTGAATTCTTTCACGCGTGTTTCATCAAATTTCACATAAGCAAGGTATTGGCTGTTGCTGCTCCAGTCCATATAATCAGCTTTAGAAAACTCTTCTTCGTAAACCCAGTCTGCCCATCCGTTTTTGATTTTATTTTTTTCTCCGTCGTGGGTTACCGCGGTTTCGTTTCCATTCTCAAGATTTTTAATAAAGATGTCGTTGTCTCTCACAAATGCCACTTTTTTTCCATCGGGAGAAAAGAGCGGGAACATCTGTTTCCCTTTTTCAGAGAGCAGCGATACTTTTTTTGTAGCAATATCAAAAATATAATAGTTCGCTTTTGCCGAACGGCGGTAAATGTGTTCCATTCCATCGAAGAGAAGAAGTTTGTCTTCGTTAGGACTAAAAGCGTAGGTATTAATATCGAGTGGCTTGCCCTGGAACTGCAGATCTTTTGCGAGCACAAGTTCTTTTATTTTTTTTCCTGACTTAAGTTCATATTGCGCGAGCACTGTCGCGTTTTCAATATCAACATAATGAAGGCCATCATTCATAACGTTGAAGCCTTCAGCTGATTTCGGATAAAAAGAATATTTCACCCAGATATCTTCAAGAGTAATTTTTTGCTGCGCGCTCAACAACGCGGGGATAACGAGTAATAGAAAAATAATGCGTTTCATAGAAAATAAAGTGAGTGTGAATTTAACAAAATAAGATCACAAAAATGCTTTCCGTTTAGCCTAAAATAGGTATTTATAGGATTTTCCCGTTTTTAGGGGGAGGAATGAAAGTATCAGTCGAATTGCAAAAGGTTTATGGCCTGCCGTCTTGTTTTTTTATATTTTTACAATTAAAACCCCTAACAAATGAGATCTGTTTTCTTAGTCCTTGCACTTTCTGTTTTTTCATTAACAACTTTCGCGCAAAACTATAACCGTTTTAATATTCATAATTACATTTTTGCAGCGGATTCCATTGCAGGATTTGACGAGGTAGCAGCAAAAGCCGCTGCTCTTTCGGAAGGATATCTGGGAGAAGAGTTTAAAGTAAAGATGTGGCAACAGAAACGTTCTTACGTTAATGCAAAATATGGAATTGAAGCGGCTAAAGTGATAAATGTTCCTGTTAACCCTGCGATGATTGTTCCAGCATGTACCAATGAAGATTTTGAAGGATCACCTGCCGGAAGTATTACTTCATCTACTCAGGTTTTGGGCTGGACGGTAACACAAGGATTTGTAGGTCTTCCTTACAGTTCCTGCAATTTACCACTAATGACCAACCAGCCGGCCGAGTGCCAGATGATTAATTGCGGACCAACAGGAACTGTTGATCCGATTATCGGCGGCTGTTACCCGATTTATTCTGTGTTCGGAACTAATTCCAATACTGGAAATTCGGTTAATCCATGGCTTTCTCAAATGAAGGGTGATCAGGTAATCCGGATCAATACGAATGGTACAAGCAGTCCCAATAATTACAGTATTACCAAACTTTCCAAAACATATTTAGTGACCGCAAGCAGTTCCCTCTTCCAATTTGCGTTTATCTCGGTATATTCAACAGGGCATACATGTTGTTCTGCAGGGAGCATGCAGGTTAAACTTACTAATGCCTCGGCAAATACAGTCATTGCTTGTCCGAATTTTTCTCTTACAGCACCATCTGCTGCTTGTCCTGCTACAAATACTGCGATTCAATTTTATAATTGTGGAGGCGCATGCTTGTCATTTACAGGTACCGGTACTTATATATTTAACAAGTGGCAGGTTTATTCATTTGATTTATCAGCTTATATCGGACAGAATATTACGATTGATTTTCTTTCATCGGATTGCGATGCCAGTGGACATTTTTCTTATGCATATATAGATACACAGTGTGGACCAATGGAAATAACCTCTAACGGAAATTCATTTCCGGCATCAGCTTCAAATATAACGGTTTCCGCATGTGGTGCTGGCAGCGCAACAATAACAGCACCGCCAGGAATGGGCCCTTATAGCTGGAGTTCTTCTTCCATTTCCTTACCTCCGGGGATGACTGTGCCATCCATGACAAACAATATTCTTGTCACCAATCAGGTGGGGCAGGTTCAACTTCTTATGAATCCGGCTATAGCCTGTACACCAATTAATAAAACAATTACCATTGTTGCGGGTTCTGCTCCCAGTACAATTTCGGTGAGTGGGGGCACTGCGATCTGTGGATCAGGAGCAACTACTCTTATCGCCAGTGGCGCGCCTTCTTATCTTTGGAGCAATGGCGCTACAACAAATTCAATTGTCGTTTCACCTGCTACAACAACTGTTTATACAGTTGGATCAGGAGTGTCGAACCCGTGTAATTTTCCTGCAAGTATAACGGTTTCGGTAATGCCGCAACCAACATTGAATATTGCCGGAACACCTACGATGTGCTCTGGAACATCAGAAACATTTACGCTTTCAGGAGCGAATTCGTTCTCGTTAAATTCAGTCGCATGTTCAAGCCTGGTAAGTCTTCAACCTACGACAACAAGTAATTATGTTTTTTCAGGATCAAATCTTACGGGATGTGACGATACTCAAACTCTTACTCTTGTTGTTACCCCTTCAAATACAATAACTGTTTCCGGAAATACGCTTATTTGCGGAAACGCTTCGGCTACATTAACAGCAAGCGGCGCAATTTCCTATTCATGGAGTAACGGAGCAACTCTAAACCCCATTGTTGTTACACCGACAACGGTAACTGTTTTTTCAGTGAATGACATTGCGCCGACATTGTGTTCATTTCCTGCAACCATTATGGTTACTCCATCCCCGCAACTAACACTTGGCATTGTTGGAACAAACAGCGTTTGTATTGGTACAAGTGCCACATTTACCCTGAGTGGAGGGATTTCTTACTCCTTGAATTCGGTAGTCTGTAATTCTATTGTAAATGTGCAACCAACAGTTACAACAAATTATGTTTTTGAAGGTCAAGGTTCGTTAGGTTGTATAGATGGACAGACGGTAAATTTAATTGTAAATCCGAACTGCGCCGATGTTTGGCCGGGAGACGCGAATAGCGATGGAATTGCAAATAACCTTGATGTACTTGAGGTCGGTATACATTATGGACAGGGTGGTTCTGCGAGAACCGTTATCAGTAACAATTGGCAGACATATGAATGTAATAACTGGGTTGGAACAATTACCAACGGAAAAAATGTAAATCATTCAGATTGTAACGGAAGTGGATTAATCAATGCCTCCGATACCACTGCTATCTGGCTCAACTATAATAATACGCATCAGTTTAAAACTAATTCATCAGCAAATACTGGCGGGCAAATAAACATTGTTCCCGACCAGGCTTTTGTTTACAGTGGTCAGTGGGGAACAGCTTCTGTTTACCTGGGAGATGCTGTAAGCCCGGTCAACTCTATTAATGGAACAGCTTTTACAATTTCTTATGATCAAATGTATATTCAGCCCGATAGTGTTTACATGACCTATCCGGTTTCATTTTTAAATACCGGAGGTGATAATCTTAATTTTTCAAAAAGCTATTTCAGTAATGGAAAAATGCATTGTGCCACAACTCATACTTTAAGTTCAAATGTAAGTGGGAATGGTGCAATTGCAGTGTTTCATTTTAAGGTTCATCCATTGCTTTCCTACGATACTATTTGCAGATTCGAAATTCAGTCGGCGTTTAAATCTGAAACTTCCGGAATAATTTTGCCACTGATTCCGGGATCTGATTCTACAACCCATATTGGTTTTCCATTGGGAGTAAAAAGCATTCAAAAAGAAAATGATTTCATGATTTTTCCTAACCCGACGAACAATCTTCTTACTATAAAAAACTCAAAGGAGATTCGCAGAGTAGAAGTCATGAGTTCGACTGGCCAGATTTTGATTTCTGAAATAGCGAAAGGAAATTCATGTCAGTTAAAACTCGACGCTTTTCCTGAAGGAATTTATTTATTGAAGATTTTCGATTCGGAAAACACTGTAATGGTAAAGAAAATCATTGTAAAAAAGTAAGCCCGTGTGATCGTTTCCCAGGCCCGTCATCCTTCAGTTTTTAATTCTGTTTGCGCGATTGTTTTAATCTGCCTTTGTAGCCTGCCTTATTATACCAATAAGGGAGCAGGTTTTCATTTCGATAAATTCGGGAAGGTCTTTTCGATATCATTATTGCTTTGCTCACCAATAGTACTCTATATTACTTCAACAAAGAGAAAAATAATCATTGATGGAAATACAATTGAGGTGCAGGAAAAATTCGGATTCAGAAAAATAGTTTTTGACGCATCGGAGATTACCGGGATGACCTGGGGCGGATCGCCGCGCAAAATAAGTTGGAACCAACGTACAACTAAGGCTACTATTGGTAACAGGAACTGTTTAATTATATTTAAGGATGGCAGTGAACTGGAGGTTGATGATTATAACTACAAAAACTGCGAAGAAATCATGGCCTGGTTCTTCAGCTATTGCCGTTACCAGGGAATTATTAATGTTGAAGCAATGGAAAAACGTAAAAAAGAAAGAAGCCGCCGCCGGAATAAAAGCTAAAATAAATCTATGAGATCCGTAAGTCTCGAAATGGATTTTATTTCCTGACTTTCTTTACCAAAATAAATGGATTTCCATCCTGCTCCAGTTGCACCCATAATATCGCTTTCAAAATTATCGCCAATCATCACACATTCTTCTTTGGTGCAGTTGGCGAGTGTTTCGGCGAGACGGAAAATTTCCACGTCAGGTTTTGTGAGCTTGTGTTCTTCACTTATGACAATGCAGGAAAAATAATTTCTTAGTCCGCAGGCGTCGATCTTAATATTCTGAACTTCTTTAAATCCGTTGGTAATAATATGAAGCTGATATTTCTCCTTAAGGTAATCGAGAGTTTCCATGCAGCCTTCTTTCAGATGTTTTCCATAAGGGGAACGGGCAAGGTAATGTTCGGTGACTTCCAGATTTTCCTTGTAGTTGGAATAAGAAAATTCGTTGAAGGCAATATTGAAGCGGTTATTGCGCAGGTACTGTTTATCTATTTCTTTTTTGTAATAAAGGCTCCACAATTCATTGTTTATTTTTTTGTAGGTCGTGTGAAAAGTTTCAAAATCAGTGTTCAGTTTTGCGGACAGATTATACTCAGAGAACAAACCCTGCAGTACGTTAGAAGAGTTTCTTTCAAAATCCCACAGAGTATCGTCAAGATCGAAGAATATATGTTTTACGTTTTGGTACATGTCGGATATTAAGTTATTGATTATGATTAATCGTTCTATCGTTTAACATTCTCCCGATAGCTACCGGGACAACTAGATGAACCATCCCTTAAGATTGTCGTAGAAAAAATAATAAATGCAATAGAACACAATGCTCCAGATAATAACCCAGATGCTGATCTGTGTAATTACTTTACGTTTGTCCTTGTAGAAACGTTCTGCAACAAAAGCACCTAAGGGAATAGATAACAAAACAGGGGTAAGAATGGCAATGCCTGTAAGGCCAAAACGGTTTTTAATTTTAATGATCCGGCGATTTCCTTTCGTAAATATTTTTTTCTTGTTAAAGATCTGTTTTTTCTCTTTGTAATTATCCCACCATTTTAAAATGGCGGCGCTCAGGTAAACGTAAAAAATGGTTCCGCCAATGCCACCAACACAGCTTACAATAAAAACCTTGATAAAATTGAATTTAAATAGAATGACCGCTGCGGGCATTCCCAGTTTACTAAAGAACAGGGAGCAAAACAAGATAACGGTCAGTATTTTCAGGAACTCGGCCAATATGCTCAAATTTAGTAATTCAAACTGCTTAAAAGCAAATTAATCGAAGCTAAAAAAGGTTATATCTATAAGGCCGTTTCTGGTTGGGCAATTCATTTATTTTCTTAACTTTGCCCCCCAGCTAACACAAACTAAAATTTACATATGTCATCACACACAGTAACATCTCAAACACACGATAGTATGTTTGAAGCTGTTTTGGCCAGATTGGATGTGGCCGCTAAAATTATGGGCCTGAGCGAAGAAGTAGCACAGGTATTACGTAACCCCCAGAAAGAAGTTAAAGTAAGTTTACCGGTAATGATGGACAACGGAAAGATCCAGGTTTTTGAAGGATACCGTACCGTTCACAGCACACACCTAGGCCCTAGCAAAGGCGGTATACGTTATGCCATGGATGTAAATTCTGATGAAGTAAAGGCTCTGGCCGCTTGGATGAGTTTTAAATGCGCCGTAGCAAATCTTCCTTACGGAGGAGCCAAAGGAGGTATTAAATGCGATCCCCGTGCCATGAGCGTTGGCGAACTTGAAAGACTCAGCCGTGCCTATGCATCAGCAATGAAAGATATTTTTGGAGTGAACAGGGATATTCCTGCTCCGGATATGGGAACCAGCGGCCGCGAAATGGCATGGATCCTTGATGAGTATAACAAAATTACCGGAGAAGACAGTCCAGGTGTAATTACCGGAAAACCTCTGGCAGTGGGCGGATCGTTAGGTCGCGACGCTGCAACCGGACGTGGTGTAATGGTTAATACATTAGCCGCTCTTAAGAAAATGGGACTAAAACCAAATCAGGTAACTGCGGTGGTTCAGGGCTTCGGAAACGTTGGTTCGCATGCCGCGCGTTTACTTTCTGAACAAGGAATTCAAATTGTTGGTATTGGCGATCACACCGCTTCTTTCTATAATGAAAAAGGTATTGATATTGCTGCCGCCCTTGACTATGTTGCTAAAAATAACCGTGTTTTAAAAGGCTTCACAGGCGCTACTGAAATTAAATCGGATGAGCTTCTGATCAGCAAATGCGATGTGCTTGTTCCTGCAGCATTACAAAATGTGATCACTGAAGAAAACGCTTCTAAGATCCAGGCAAAACTAATCGTTGAAGGCGCTAACGGACCAACAACTCCTGAGGCTGACCCGATCCTTCACGAAAAGAAAATCATCTGCGTTCCCGATATCCTCGCCAACAGTGGCGGAGTAACTGTAAGTTATTTCGAATGGGTACAGAATAAAGCTGGTTACTACTGGACAGAAGAAGAAGTAAATACCAAACACGATCTTAAGATGGAAATCGCTTTCGAACACGTGTGGCAAAATTCTATCCAGTTTAAAACTACAATGCGTATTGCGGCTTATATTACCGCTTTACAAAAAATAGAACAGGGAGTTAAGCTTAAAGGAGCTTTCTAATCTGTTAATTTATTAATAATTAAGCACTTAGACTTTAGTAAAAAAATGTTTAAGTGCTTTTTGCTTTTAAAATAATTTATAGATTTGTTAAACCAATTTTAACAATTCAGGAACTTTGGTAACTGTTTTAATTGTCATAGCTTATTTATTAGGATCGATCCCTACAGCGGTATGGATAGGGAAGACCTTTTATGGAATTGATGTGCGTGAGTTCGGTAGCGGAAACGCAGGAGCCACCAATACTTTCAGGGTTCTGGGACGTAAAGCCGGTATTCCCGTTCTTGTTATCGACATTGTAAAAGGAACTACGGCTGTTGCACTTTCTTATCTCAGCGCTTTCGAATACGGAACATCAGAATTCGTTAACCTTCAGTTAGGACTTGGCGTAGCAGCCCTCATCGGTCACATTTTCCCGGTATTCGCAGGATTCAGGGGTGGAAAAGGGGTAGCAACCATCTTAGGAATCGTTATCTGTATTTTACCGGTTTCATGTTGTCTTTCGCTTTCGGTTTTTCTCATTGTGCTTTTATCATGCCGCATCGTATCGCTTTCTTCTATGATCGCTGGACTTTCATTCCCTATCTTCCTTAACCTTGTTCTTAAAAACACAGACCCAATTCTCATGGTGTTTTCAATTGTAGTGGCGCTTATGCTTATCATTACACACCGCAAGAACATTGTTCGTCTCTTAAACAAACAGGAAAGCAAGATCCAGCTCTTCACGGCGAAGAATAAATCCTGATTATTAAGGATTATCTAACCTTTTTTGGCAATAATTTATCCCCGTTTTACGTTTACGGAACATCCTTTGATTAAATTTGATCATGCTTAGAAAACTTTCACTGATCTTTTCCATTTTCTTTCTCTTTTCTCTTTCTGTTTCTTCACAAACAAAAACAGAGGAAGAAGATTATGTGAGCGACAATGTTCTCAAATACGACGATGTTAATTACAAACCCTACATTAAAACAGTGCAGATACATGAGTCAACCTGGGAGTATGCTATTCCCGCGATTGATTTCAACAGCAATCAGTCCATTGAATTAAGCTTCGACGATATTGAAGGCGACCAGAAACAATACTCATTAACGTTTCAGCATTGTAATGCCGACTGGACACCAAGCGATCTTATGATCAGCGAATATATGAGCGGATTTTTTGATCTCAACATCATCAACTTCAGCTTTTCCATGAACACGTTGCAGAAGTACACACATTATTCGATCATGTTCCCACAGCAGAATCTGAAGCTTACAAAAACAGGAAACTATATTGTTTATGTTTACAAAGACGGAGATAAAAAAGATCTTGTACTCAGCAGAAGATTCATGGTGTTTGAAAATAAAGTCACTGTTGCGCACACATTCCGTCAGAGCAACGAAGATCAGTTCCAGAAGCAGCATATCGATTTTTCAATTTACCATTCGGGATATGATATTACTAACCCTTATGCCGACCTGAAAGTGGTGCTCATGCAGAATAACCGTTGGGAGAATGCTGTTACCAATATTAAACCTACATTTTTAGGAGGAGGACAGCTTACCTATTCTCTAGACGATGCAAGCACATTTAACGGAGGAAATGAGTTCAGATATTTTGATATCAGAAGTATGAGATTCTACACGGAAAAAGTAAAAGAAATCTATCGCGATGAAACCTTGAAGAATCATGTGGTACTTTATCCCGACGAATTAAGAACTACGAAACCTTATTTATTCTACAGTGATTTTAATGGAAACTTTCTTATTAAAAACCGCGACGCTATAGGCAATCAAGACACCGAAGCAGATTACGTATATGTTGATTTTTTTCTTCCATATAAAACTCCTGAATCTGCCGGTAACTTTTATGTTCTGGGAAAACTCACTGATTGGCGCATGAACAAAAAAAGTAAAATGACCTATAACTACAAACGCCTGGGTTACGAAGCACAATTATATCTCAAGCAAGGATTTTATAATTACATGTACGTACTGAGCAACGACGCAAAAAAAGGCGGCGACGAAACACTCATTGAAGGAAGTCACTGGGATACAGAAAACGATTATTCCATTTACGTTTATCACCGCAAGATAGGAACCTACTACGATCAGCTGATCTGCTACAAAAAATTCAACTCGCTGAAAAAGTAATTTCAGAGTTTTTTTAAATAGATACTTCTTTAAGGCTTAGTTTTCGTATTTTTATCTAAGCTATTGTAAGATCAGATGCGGAAACTATTTTTGTGGATCACGTTTTTTGTTGGGTTGAAAATCACCGCGCAGGTAAATCTTATTAAAGGACCCTACATCCAGGTTGGTACTCCAAACTCCGTTATATTAAAGTGGGAAACAGATGTTCCTGCAGACAGCAGGCTCATGTATGGTACAAATCAATTTATACTTACTTCATTACTCAGTAGCACCATTTCATCGGTTACTCACAGCTTTCAGATAAATGGCCTTCAGCCTTACACAAGATATTATTACAGTATTGGTACAAGCACAATCGTAATTCAGGGAGATGCCAATAATTATTTTGTTACCTCGCCGCTTCCCGGAAAAGGAGGAAAATACAGATTCTGGGTAACGGGCGATTGCGGAAATTTATCTCCGAATCAGTTAAATTGTAAAAATGCTTACCTGAATTATAACGGAAATAATATTACTAATGGCTGGTTGTTACTCGGAGATAACGCTTATTTTTTTGGAAGCGATGCAGAATACAACGCGAATTTTTTTGCTGTGTATCAAACCGATATCATGAAAAAAACAACGCTGTGGCCCGCTCCCGGAAATCATGATTATTCGAACGGTACCGTTACAACACCAACAGTTCCTTATTATGATATTTTCAGCATGCCTATAAACGCGGAGGCTGGCGGCGTTGCTTCAGGAACTAAATCCTATTACTCCTTCGATTACGGAAACATTCATTTTATTTCTCTTGATTCTTACGGAACAGATGTGGCCAATAAAAAAATGTACGACACCACAAGTTCACAGGCTTTGTGGTTAAAGCAGGATCTGGCAGCCAACAAGAAACAGTGGACCATCGCTTACTGGCATCATCCGCCTTTCACAATGGGTTCTCATAATTCGGATACAGAAACAGAACTTGTTCAGATACGATCTGATTTTATAAAAATACTGGAGCGTAATAAAGTGGATCTGATCCTGTGCGGACATAGTCACGACTATGAGCGTTCAAAATTAATGAAAGGACATTATGGTGCCGAAGCAACATTTACAGCATCTGTTCATCAGCTCGATTCTTCAACCGCGCTTTATGATAAGAGTCCGAATTCATGTCCATACACAAAAGACAGCCTCAATAAAAAAACAGGCACTGTTTACGTAGTTGCCGGCTCGGCAGGACAAGCAGGAGGAATGCAGTCTACATTTCCGCACGATGCTATGTTCTATTCCAACGCAACAGATGGAGGTTCCCTCATTCTTGACTTTGAAGGAAATCGCCTCGATGTAAAATGGTTGTGTGGCGACGGAATTATCAGAGACAGATTTACTATCATGAAAGAAGTGAATACAGTAAAAACTATAACAGTTTTTCCTGAGCAGCCTGTAACGCTTGCTGCCAGCTGGCCGGGAAGTTATCTGTGGAGCAATCTTGCTACTACTTTATCCGTGACTGTTATCCCTCTCAATAATGTTAATTACTGGGTGAAGGATACAAATTCCTGTCTGGCCGATACTATTAAACTAAAAGTATTGCCAAAATCGGCTTTCACCGGACCATCTTATATTTGCGCAGGAGCATCACCTGTTTATAAAGATAATTCAACGAGCGCACCCGTAAGCTGGAGCTGGTCGGTTACTCCTACTCTTGGTGTTTTAATTGATGCGCCATCTTCATCAAGTCCAACTGTAAGTTTTCCTAATGCGGGAACATATACTTTATCCATGGTTGCTTCTAACAGTGATGGAAGCGGAACGTTTGCGGCAAAAACAATTTCTGTGAATTTATGTTACGGAGCAGGAAACGATCTTGATAAGCTCGTGAGACCAAATCCAAATAATGGTTCGTTTTCTATCAACGTAAACGAATATTACGAAACAGAAATTACCATTCTTGATGTTGTAGGAAAGACGGTCTTAAAAAAAACACTGCACCACGGTTTAAATCCATTGACGATTGATGGTTCTGCCGGTGTTTACTATTGTTGGGTCGTAAGCAGAAACAGGGTTGTTTCGTGGGGTAAGATCATTGTGATAAAATAATGTTAACCCAGTATTAATTCGATCCGGTGTTAACCGGACAAAAATAAATTTTGTTACTTTCGCTTTATGTCACGCAAACTTTTATTTATCATTAATCCTAAAGCCGGTAAAAAACTAGGCCCTTCTCTTTTACCTCTCATTGAACAGAAGTTAAAGGGGAAACTGGATTATGAAGTTTCGTTGTGGAGCAATATCAATGAGTTTAATCTTATCTCCGAAAAATTATTTAAAGAAAAATTTACAGATGCCATTGCTGTTGGAGGAGATGGAACAGTGAACATTGTTGCCAAAACAATTTTAGGATCGAATTTAAAATTGGGTATTATTCCGGCCGGTTCGGGAAACGGTTTAGCAAGAAGTCTTGGCTTACCAATGAATACATCAAAGGCTCTGGATAAAATCCTGGAAGGAAAAACACATGTGATAGATAGCGGAACTGTAAACGGAAATCCTTTCTTCTGTACGAGTGGAGTTGGTTTCGACGCGCATATTGGTAATTTGTTCGCAACAAGTGTGAAGCGCGGTTTAAAAAGTTATGTGAAGATCATCTGGAAAGAATTCTCATCGTACAAGCCAAAAACGTATTTGCTGAAATACGATAATGTTACCGTTGAGAAAACTGCTTTTCTGATTACCGTTGGAAACGCCGGTCAGTATGGAAATGATTTTTACATTGCTCCCGGTGCGAAAATGAACGATGGCTTGTTTCATGTTTCAGTACTCAAACCGTTTAAATTCCGCCAGATGTTTGGCCTGCTCATAAAAGTACTCAATAAAAAAGCCGATAAAAGTAAACTCATAGATACATTTACCTGCAAGGAACTTACTATTAAACGCAACGAAAAAGATGTGATTCATTTTGATGGTGAACCTGCCATGAGCGACGAAACGGTTGTGTTTAAAATGAACCCTATGTCTTTAAAGGCAATTACCGGAGAAAAATTCAGAGACGCTTAATATAATCGAGAAAAAGATTCATAGCTTTTCTTTTTTCGTCGTCTAAATTATAATCAATTCTTTTTGTAAGATATTCCAGCGCTTTTTCCTTGCTGATCGATAGTTCTTTTTCACATTCGTCAATCGCGGTTTTACATTGATCGACACCTGATTTCAAAACCGAATTAAATTCAGAAATGAATTTCGGATCAAGCTTTTCGTTGCTCACCCAAACCGCAAATACAAAAGGAAGTCCCGTAAATTTTTTCCATTCTTCCGCGAGATCAAATTCGTACTTGAATTTTCCATTGAGTTCAAAGGTTCTGTCGCCAATAACAACATTGGCATTTGTACCACTTACATTTTTTTCGAAGCCCGGTTTTGCTTCTGTGAATTGAGGTTGTAATTTCCAGAAGAACTTAAAAAGTATTTTAGTAAGTGTGATGGAGCTTTTAGATTGGTAATCGAGTGTTACAGAAGTAATTTCATTCAGGGGAACATTGCTATAGAGTTTTACACTGTCAACAATTCCAAGGGTGCCTATGCAAAAATCAGTCTCTATAAAATAATGCTCAAGTTCGTTCAGCAAAGCCGCGGGCACAAGAGCCAGATCCACTTGTCCGAATTTGAGTTTTTGGGCGCAGATACTTGGGATATCTTCCTGAAGATCGATCTGTTTTAGAATGGGTGAACGTTTAATGGCCCACTTAAAAGGTAATGTATTGGTGTAGTTTACAATGGATATTTTAACCTTATTGTTCAAAACGCTTGCAAAAATAAGAAGAATGCCCGATCAGAAGCCTGTTTCCGTAGTAGTTTTTAAGGTTTTTTTGAAGTATTTTTGCAATGAAATGAGTGACAATAAATATAATCTCCGTGGAGTTTCAGCTTCGAAAGAAGATGTACATGCGGCTATTTCCAAGCTGGACAAGGGCCTTTATCCCAAGGCATTCTGTAAGATTGTTCCCGATCTTTTAAGTGGCAGTGATAAACATTGCCTCGTAATGCACGCCGATGGCGCAGGAACAAAATCATCACTTGCCTATATGTACTGGAAAGAAACCGGGGATTTAAGCGTGTGGAAAGGAATTGCGCAGGACGCCGTGATCATGAATATTGATGATTTGATTTGTGTTGGCGCTACTGATAATATTTTACTGTCATCTACAATTGGCAGAAATAAAAATTTAATACCTGGTGAAGTTATTTCAGCGATCATTAATGGAACTGAAGAAGTTTTAAGAAATCTCCGCGACAATGGAATTTCAATTTCTTCAACGGGTGGTGAGACAGCCGATGTTGGCGATCTGGTAAGAACTGTGATCGTAGACAGCACGGTTATGTGCCGCATGGAAAGAGATAAAGTTATTTCTAATGATAACATCAAAGCTGGAAATGTGATTGTTGGTTTGAGCAGCTATGGAAAAGCCACTTACGAATCAGAATACAACGGAGGCATGGGCAGTAATGGTTTAACCAGCGCTCGTCATGATGTGTTCGGTAAACCGGTTGCCAAAAAATATCCTGAAAGTTATGATCAGGCCTTACCTGAAAACGTTGTTTACACTGGAGGAAAAAATCTTACTGACAAAGTTGAAGTGTCTTACAAAGATCCTTCCGGGAAAATAATTACCGAAAAAATTGATGCTGCCAAGCTTGTTCTTTCTCCAACAAGGACCTATGCGCCGGTTATTAAAAAATTGATCTCTTCATTAGGACAGAACATCAACGGTATTGTGCATTGCAGTGGTGGCGCGCAAACCAAAGTACTTCATTTTATTAACGACGGACTTCATGTCATCAAGGATAATTTGTTCGAAGAACCTCCTTTATTTAAAATGATCCAGGAGCAAAGCAAAACCGATTATAAGGAAATGTATAAAGTGTTTAACATGGGCCACCGTATGGAAATTTACGCCGATGAAAAATTCGCCAAAGAAATTATTTCAGTGGCTGAGTCATTTAACATCGATGCTAAAATTATCGGAAGAGTGGAGAAGGGCGATGGAAAAAAAGTGACAGTTGTATCACAACACGGTACTTTCGAATACCAGTAACCGACCCAACGTATAACCTAAACGTCTTTATAGCTTATAACATTTCAGCTTCTTGCCTTCCGGAATAATGATATAGATCTTTCCGTCATTATACAAATCGCAGATAAATGGTGATTGAGAAGCGCTGTAATTTTTAGAGGTTTTCTGCTCAATGTTTTCTAAAGTAACAGTAGAATTTGTCTGGTCAAAAATACTAATGTTTGTAGTGGTTCCTGAATGATACATCCCTGTTTTGTGAGGATTGATGCCTGAAGAATGATCGCGGATGAAGATCTGTGAACCGTTTAAATCATACACTTCTGTTTTTTTATCGGTGGCAATGATCATGTCAGAAATGCTGTTGTTATCAAGGTCGCCAAAACTGTAAGCAGTGCTGCCTTCCGATTCCTGTGTTTTAAACACTTCCTTTTTATCACTGAGCGATATTTTTTCAATGAGATGATTTTTCTCATCGAAATAGATCAGTTGCGTAGACGATAACGAATTTCCGGATTGTAATTCAAAGTCAGAAGCGTCTTCCACTAATTTGTTTTTAAAATCAATTCTTCCGTCACCTTTTCGGCTGAAAGCATATATTTTACCTTTTCTGTCAGCTGTTACAAGATAATCGCTTGGCCCTACCTTTACATATTTTACAGGCAGAATAACTTCGCCGCTCGTTACGTGTGGTTTAAATCCTTCCTGTTTAATTCCCCAAATGGAATAATTATATATTTTGTTATCGGAACAGGCGATAAATAACCTAAGATCGTTTTTACCTTCATAATCATGCACGCATAATTTGTTGGTAGCTCTTGCAGGAAGTTTAATCGGGTAACCTTGTACATAATTCCCGTTTCGGTCAATTAAGTGAATGTAATTTTCTGTATTGAAGAGCAGTTGAAATTTTTTATTCTTAAACGCATCAACAGTAAAAATTTCTGATTTAATTTCTTCACTAAGTTTCTTTTTCCAAATAATTTTTCCTGTAGCGTTGATCAGGTGAAGGTTTTTATCTGAAGTCTGAAAAGCAAGTTCGCTCCCCTTTGTAACATGATTCTTAAAAAGGAACGGCATTGTTCCAATGGCCGTATCAGCGTTTAATGTCCACAGTAAATTAGGTTCGTCACTCACATCTTCCTGGAAATATTTTACATGAAGGCGCGAGTTCATGAAATTATTTTTGAAGACGCTCAGTAATGAAAAATGACTTGTGTTTTTGAGAGCGGATATATCATCATTGGTGATAAGATCCTGAAACGGTAAATGTTCTTTGTTTAACGAACTCACAAGTCCGTATCTCATGTAATGGAAATCGATATCAAAATTCTTTGAGGCATAAACTTTAAACGAGGTGTTTTCGAGGATTGAACTCTTCATTACTTGCGCCGCTAAAAAAATATTAGCATCATCAATTTCACTGGTTAGAACAAGATGATCGTGAAACAGAATGGCAAACATTAACTCTCCGGTTGAAATTGAATTGAAGGTTGATTTGGAAAAAGAAGTGTTTCCTTTTTTTAGTATATGAAGCCAATTGGACTTAAGCGAAGTTGTATCAGTCATATATGGGAGGATTTCTGCGATTTTGGCTGAATCAGAAACCCCTAAAATAAGAGCGTGGTTTTTCGAAGGAAGTAAAACTTTGATGGCATAGCTTTCCAGTGAAGAATAAAACTGTTTTTTAGCGTTAAACATAGCTTCATCGTTAACGTCGGTCCACCAGTCGTTTTGCGAAGTGTTTTTAAAAACCGTTTCGGCGCGTTTTACTGAATAAACTTCAAATGCATTGCACAATAAGGGGATTTGTTCGAGGAATTCAAACGAGGTGAGGGGTTCTGCTGAAACTTCTCCGTAAAAAGAAGAAGAATCAGGAATGCTTAAGCCATTCAGTGAAATGCTCTCGGGTTTTATGGAAATGCTCGAATACGAATGACAGAGTAGTAACGATTGATTAATGTAAATGGAAGTTCCAGTATAATCAACCGTTTCATCAAGTTTCGCGAAATTTTTATTCTGAACTAGTTTGTTGTTTTTTGAGAATAATGCATTCAGTGCCGATTCAGAATTTGAAATTCCGATAACACCATCATGCACATCGGATTTTAGATTGATGTAGAGCGATGAAGGAAAGAGCGTAGTAAGTTTTTTTTTGTATATTTCCTGATCAGCCAGTTCTTTTACATTGAACGCCACAACGAATTTATTTCCCGGATATAGCGCAAAATAGATTTTATTGCCCGAAACCAGGTCTTGCAGATCGCTGTTACCCGTGAGTAATGAATCGAAATAATTCAAATGTCTTTCCAGCGCGCTTAAAACTGAAATTCCTTTCAGGTCCTGCCACAAAAGGTTTTTGTTTCGTAATGTGTTTGTGAAATCAGAATATTCATCGAATGTGAGCATAACGTTGCAACTATCAGGAATAAGCGTTAGGGCTTTCACAGAAGGCTGTTTGTTTTCACGCAGGTATCGGTAGCCAAAAAAGGCGGCTGTAATACTTAATACAACGAATACTGAAAAAATTATTTTCTGAAATTTACTCAAACTGTTTAAAGATATTTAAAAGGAAAATCCGCTTCGGATAAAAAGTTGGGAGTTATTTAAAACTCAATGTTTAAAACTCCAGTTGCAGCTGAGAAGGGAGTAACTGGAAGCTCATACGGTGAAGCTCAGTGGTACCGTGTTCTTTGATAGCCGCCCGGTGCTTTTTGGTAGCGTAGCCCATATTTGTTTCCCAGCCGTAGATCGGGTATTTTACGGCCATTTGTTTCATAAAATCGTCACGGTATGTTTTAGCGAGAATACTGGCTGCGGCAATGCTCATGAATTTTGCATCTCCTTCAACAATACATTGATGTTTTATTTGTTTGTAGGGTTTGAAACGATTGCCATCTATAAGGAGAAGTTCAGGAATTGTTTTAAGCTGATCGAGCGCACGGTGCATACCAAGAAAGGAAGCGTTAAGAATGTTGATCTCGTCGATCTCAATGTTGTTGACTTCAGCAACGGCCCAGGCAATGGCTTCTTTTTCAATGATGGGACGAAGTTCGTACCGTTGTTCCTCGCTAAGCTGTTTACTATCGTTGAGAATTTTATTCTTAAAACCTTTGGGAAGAATTACTGCAGCGGCAAACACGGGCCCCGCAAGGCAGCCCCGTCCGGCCTCATCACAGCCGGCCTCTACAAGCGTTTTATCATAATATTTCTTCAGCATTTATTTTATCAATCGCTACTTGTGATCCGTCACGCTGAGCGCAGTCGAAGCGCTTTCGAGCCTTTCCTCCGACTGCGCTCAGGATGACAGCCATTTATTGTAACTGTTTCAAACATTCCTGTATTCCTGTATAACTCGGTTGTTCACTGGCATTCTCCAACACCTCCGCATACCTCACAATTCCATCTTTGTCTATCACAAAAGCCGAACGTTTGCTAACGCCCCTGGTCCCGAAAATAAAATTATCGTACAAAGAACCGTAATCCTTCGATGTCTCCTTGTTAAAATCGCTCAGCAGTTCGAAATTTAACTTTTGTTCCTCCTTATACCTCTTTTGAGTAAACACTGAGTCATTGGAAATTCCAAGGATCTCAGCGTTCAGATTATTGTAAATGGCGCGATTGTCGCGCATGGTACAAAGTTCCGCAGTGCAGGTTCCCGAAAATGCAAAAGGATAAAAAAGCAGAACCAGGTTTTTTCCATTGTAGTCACTGAGGCTAACTTCCTTTTTTTCAGTGTTGTATAACTTGAAGTGGGGAGCTTTATCGCCAATTTTCAGATTCATTCCAATAAATGTTAAGGTGTTTAATCTAAAACAATATTAGTTCAATTTCATTAGAAAAGGAATGACTATTTTTACACATAATTAAAAATTTAAAAACAATATAATATGACAAGTTTAGTAGGTAAAAAAGCGCCGTCGTTCAAGGCTGGTGCGGTAATAAACGGTGGCGAGATCGTAAAAGATTTTTCTCTCGATCAGTTTATTGGTAAAAAATATGTAGTGTTCTTTTTCTATCCTAAAGATTTCACGTTTGTGTGCCCGACTGAGTTACACGCTTTCCAGGAAAAACTTTCTGATTTTGAAAGCCGTGGTGTAGCTGTTGTAGGTTGCAGCACCGATACGGAAGAGAGTCACTGGGGTTGGTTACAAATGGAAAAAAGCGCTGGTGGTATCAAGGGTGTGAAATACCCAATCGTTGCTGATACTACAAAAACAATTTCTTTAGCGTTCGGAACTTTATCTGGTGATTATGATGTGAACGACGAAGGTGAACTTATTGCAACAGGACCAATGATCGCGTTCCGCGGTTTATATCTGCTCGATAAAAAAGGCGTGGTTCGTCACATGC
Organism: Bacteroidota bacterium; assembly: GCA_021323535.1. GTDB lineage: Bacteria > Bacteroidota > Bacteroidia > B-17B0 > Aurantibacillaceae > Aurantibacillus. Next base: position 93,132 of record JAJONO010000005.1, on the reverse strand, counting down.
TTATCAATGATCTTCCATTAGGACGTAATGTTGACGAAGCTATCCGTATGGTTGATGCGTTACAATTCAACGAAGAAAACGGAGAAGTTTGTCCTGCCAACTGGAGCAAAGGCAAAGAAGGCATGAAAGCCGATCATAAAGGTGTTGCGAATTATTTAGCGAAACACTAATTCAGAATTTCAATAATAAAAAAGCCATCCAGTAAATCGGGATGGCTTTTTTGTTGCTTGTAAATTAAAATTTAGAAATCTGAAATCAAAAATCCATCAGGTTAAATCATACTTCACATCTGTGATCTTATCCAGTTCATAAAGAAAATCATTGTCAATGGCGACTTTACTTTTCTTAGAGAATAATTTCAGATTCAGATGTTGTTCTTCATCTTCTACGTAAAATTCAATGTTGCTTTTTCCGGCTTTCGTATTAATTAAACTTTCAAGTTTCATGATCAGCTCATCGTTAACATGATTTAATTTAACTTTCAATTTAATAGTGCTGAACGCATTTTCTCTTACCTGCTCCAGTAATTCGATCTTACTTAATTTCAACTCGAGACTACCAGGTTGATTGAACCTGTCCTGCACCCGAGCCTTTACAAATACGAACAATCCCTGAACCATAAATTTATTATACTCCACGAAATCTTTTCCAAACAACATGATCTCATTGCTTCCATGATAATCTTCAATGATCAGCTTTCCGAAAGCGTTTCCGGTTTTACTGGTCCTGTTTTCAAAGCCGGTAATAATTCCTCCGAAAATAACCTCTTTGTTTTTGAAAGGTTCCAGTCCCGCTTTTAATTGCGCGCAATTCGCATTGCATCTATGCTCCAAAATTAATTTGTAAGGATCGAGTGGATGGCCACTGATGTAAAATCCTACTACTTCTTTTTCTCTTGCTAATTGTTCGAGAGCGTTCCATGGTTCCACTTTTGGTAACAGTGGTTCCGAAACTTCAATTTCATCCTCGCCTCCGAATAAACTTGCTTGTGATGTATCCCCCCCTAAATTTTTCTGATTACCGTATTTGATCATCCTGTCTGTAAGTGTCGACCCATCAAGGTCAGGCACAAAGAACATGGAACGTGTTACATTTTCAAAACTATCCATGGCGCCCGATAAGGCAAGCCCTTCGATACTTTTCTTGTTCACCGATTTACTGTCAAGCCTTGAAGCAAAATCAAATACAGAATTAAATTTTCCGTTCGCTGTTCTTTCTTCGACTAAAGCATTCACTACATTTTCTCCAACACCCTTGATACTTGCCATTCCAAAACGAATACTTCCATCAGGCATAACGGAGAATTTTCCAAAACCTTCGTTTACATCCGGACCAAGAACTTTAATACCCATGCGTTTACATTCTTCCATAAAGAAGGCAATCGCCTCAATGCTTCCCTGGTGGTTTAGCGTGGAAGCCATATATTCGCTCGGATAATGAGCTTTAAGATAGGCTGTCTGAAATGCTACGTAAGCATAACAGGTAGAGTGTGATTTGTTGAACGCGTAACTCGCGAACGCTTCCCAGTCTTTCCATACTTTTTCAAGAACTGTAGCATCGTGTCCGTTTTTAGTTGCGTTCTCAATGAACAAGGGTTTTAATTTGTCAAGAGTTTTCTTGTCCTTTTTCCCCATTGCTTTACGCAATACATCGGCATCACCTTTTGTAAAATTGGCGAGTTTCTGGCTGAGTCGCATTACCTGCTCCTGGTAAACGGTAATTCCGTAAGTTTCCTGAAGGAATTCATCCATTCCTTCAAGATCATAAGTAATGGCTTCGCGCCCATGTTTACGCGCAATGTAATTGGGAATGTAAGCTAATGGACCCGGACGATACAAAGCGTTCATCGCAATTAAGTCGGTAAAACTGTCTGGCTTTAATTCTTTTAAAGACTTCTGCATTCCGGCACTTTCATACTGGAATATCCCGTTTGTTTCACCGCGTTGAAAAAGCTCGTAGGTTTTCTGATCTTCGAGCGAAATCGCGTCAATATCTATATCAATTCCGTGTGTTTGTTTTACCAGCGAAATGGCGTCCTTAATAATGGTAAGCGTACGTAAACCGAGGAAGTCCATCTTCAACAATCCCGCGCTTTCTGCAACGGAGTTATCGAATTGTGTTACGAGCATGTCACTGTCTTTACCTTTCGTGACAGGAACATATTTTACCATTTCGCCCGGCGTAATAATTACACCACAGGCATGAATTCCTGTATTACGAAGACAGCCTTCGAGTTCGTAAGCTTGTTTTAATACATCGGCTTCAGGAGTTTTTTCTTCCGCTAATTTTCTGAAATTATGAGATTGCTCAATGACTTCGCGTTTACCTTCAATTTTTCCGAGATATTTAGGATCGATTCCTCCCGGTTTAAGAAGCGCTCTTAACTTAGCATCTAAACTGTCGGGAAACATTTTGGTGAGACGGTTAGCATCGTCCAACGGAAGATCAAGTACACGCGCTGTATCTTTAATAGCGGATTTCCCTCCCATGGTTCCATACGTGATGATCTGCGCCACCTGGTTGGAACCATATTTGTTGATCACATAATCAATTACCTTACCGCGACCTTCATCATCAAAGTCAATATCAATATCGGGCATGCTGATACGATCGGGGTTTAAGAAACGCTCAAAGAGGAGATCGAACTTGATCGGATCTACATTGGTAATTCCTAAACAGTATGCGATTGCTGAGCCGGCAGCAGACCCACGGCCCGGCCCAACGGATACGCCGAGTCGTCTTGCTTCGGTAATAAAATCGGCAACAATAAGAAAGTATCCGGGGTAACCCATTCTCTCAATAGTGGCTAACTCAAAATCAATTCTTTCTTTTTTATCGGGAGTAAGTTCGGGATAACGTTTAGCAGCACCCTGGTAAGTGAGTTCGGTCATATACACGAATTGCTCGGCAATGGTTCTGATCTCGGCTTTAAGATGTTCTATTGTTTCTTCACTGAAATTTTTCGATTGCCAGTCCTTCGATTTTAAACTAACGATCCGGTTAAAGGATTCTTCTATCGCCTGTTGATTTCCTGCAATGAATTCAGGCGCAATTTCAAATTTGGGAAGGAGAACTTCGCGTCCGAGTTTGAATTGCTCAATTTTATTAACGATAAGGTTTGTATTGTTTAGAGCTTCGGGAAGATCTTTGAACAGGGCTGCCATTTCCGATGGCGATTTAAAATAAAATTCCTGGTTAGGCATTCCGTAACGCAAACCTTTTCCTTTTCCAACCGCAGTACTTTTCTTTTCACCATCTTTCACACACAATAAAATATCATGAGCTTCTGAGCCTTTTTTATCAATGTAATAGTTACTGTTTGCGGCAAAGTAAGGTACGTTATATTTTTTGGCGAGAGCAAGTAAACGTTGGTTTGCATACTCTTCATCCTGTGTTTTGTATTGACGGTTGATCTCTATATAAAAATCATCCCCAAATTGTTCTTTATACCAGAGGAATGCAGCTTCTCCCTGCTGCTCACCGAGGTTAATAATGCTGTACGGAATTTCAGAATTAAGGGAACCTGATGTGGCAATGAGTCCGTCTTTGAACTTCATCAGAACTTCTTTATCTATTCTTGGTACATAATACGAACCGTCGATAAGACCAATGGAACTTATCCGGCATAGATTTTCGTAACCTTTTCTGTTTTTAGCAATGAGAACCTGCGGAAACCCGTTGTCTTTTTTGGATTTATCCTTATGGTTTTCGCAGATGTTTACTTCGCAGCCAATAATACATTTCAGTTCTTCTTTTTTCTCGCCAACAATTTCTCCTTTTTCAACGGCAGCGTTATGCTCTTTAATTTTTTTATTTTGTCCGTCGATCTCCTTCCAGAATAAAAATGCTCCGTACATGTTACCATGATCGGTTAACGCAACGCCAGGTGAGCCAAACTCAATGGCTTTGTTAACCAGGGCGGAAACATCGCTGGTGGACTGTAAAACTGAAAATTGTGTGTGATTATGAAGATGACTGAATTTTATTCCGGTTGCATCGGCAGTTTCTACTTCAACTGTAGTAGTTTTAACAGCATCTTCGCGCTCTTTTGCTTCCTTGGCTTTACGTTCTTTCCAGTATTGTTCGTGTTTGGAAAGCTCTGTCAGATCGGGAGCAATGTAATTGATGTTTTGTAATTCAGAAGAAGCAATTTCCTGTACTCTGGTAATTCCTCTCTTTATAATTTCAAAGAAAACCTTTGTAGTGGCTGCTACGTCAAATGCCGCGTTGTGGGCCTCGTCAAAGCCTTTATTAAATAGTTTCTGATGAAGCTCTGTTAAAGTGGGCCATTTGAATTTTCCACCCCTTCCTCCCGGAATGGCGCAGTATTCTGTGGTCTGATCGTTTTTGGTATCTATGAAGGCTCTATTCTCAAGAACATTTGGCAGACCGCAACGGAGAAACTCGGCCCCTATAATGTTCATGTCAAACTCGATGTTGTGCCCGCACAAGTAATTTGTCTTCGCAACAACCTCCGCAAATTGCTGGAGCACAGTTTTCAGATCGCGTCCTTCTTCATTGGCTCTTTCGTTCGTAATTCCGTGGATCTGTATGGTAGCAAATGGAATAGTATACCCTTCGGGTTTAACAATGATGGAATCGTTTTGCAATAATTTTCCGGTGGCGTCGTGCAACTGCCAGGCAATCTGAACCATTCTTGGCCAGTTGTCAAAATCTGTCAGCGGAGCATTATAATTCCTTGGTAAACCGGTGGTTTCTGTATCGAATATGAGGAACATCTTTGTTTAAGTTGATAGTTTTATAGTCAATAGCTGCTAGTTCTGACCCTTCTTGTCTCCTGGTTCTTGAATCTTGTTTCTCGACCCCGGTTTCAAAGCCAGTAATACCAAGCCTTTCAACTGTATAAAGTTACTCAGAAATCAGCTTTGCCGTGGATTTGTTGAAAAAAATGGCAATTTGTACTCCGTGACCCTAAAAAAGGCCAAATTCCTCTTTTTCGTTTCACTGAAACCATTATCTTTGCGAGTCTTAAAAATCTTTAAAGAAATGAGCAGTAACGCAAAAAACGTACAACCTACTGAAACTAAAAATGAGCAACTCAGCACGCTTGAACTTATCAGGCGCAGAAAAGGTCTCCTGGTTGGTATTGTTGGATTAGCAATTTTGATCTTTATCCTTGAAAACTTTTTCAGCTTCGGGTCAACTTTATTTGGTGGTGGAGACTCCAGCACCGTTGGTTATATTGGTGGAAAGAAAATCGACAGAAACGATTTTTTGATGAAGGTTGAGAACCAGCTGAACCAGATCCGTCAGCAAAGACAAAGTAATGATATCGACGACCAAACCCGTCAACAGGTAATCGATTTTATCTGGCAACAGTATGTTACAGACCTGGTTATTAAACCTCAGTACGATAACGTAGGACTTACCGTTGGCGACGACGAAATTTATGAACGTGTGGTAGCTAACCCTGTTCAGTCTGTTATTCAGCAATTATCAGATCCTAAAACAGGTCAGTTAAATCCTCAGTTCGCGAAACCAGACGGGTCAATCGATCTTGCTAAATGGAAAGCTGCTGTTATGGGATTACCTCCTGAACAGGAACCTGCTCTTAAGTCGATGGAAGATAATGTTAAAAACCAGCGTTTTGCTGAAAAATACGCGGCTCTTATCCGTAAAGGACTTTACACTACTTCTGCTGAGGCGAAGGAAGGTTATAAAGTGGATAATACTACTTTAAATGTAAGTATTGCTCTTAAGCGTTTCGACGCGGTAAGCGACAGCACTGTAAAAGTAACAGACGAAGACATTCAGAAATATTATACCGATCATTCCTACGAATTCAAAAACAAGGAAACCACACGTAAAATCGAATATATTGCGTTTAATGTTGTGGCAAGTGACTCAGACAAAATTAGGATTGAGCGTGATGCTAACCGTGTAGCAGAACAATTTAAAGGTAAAACTGCTAAAGAAGACAGTTCTTTCATGCAAAATGAAAGCGAGAATGGAAACATTGTTATCCAGGATTTCACTAAAAAAACGATGATCGTTCGCGATTCAAGTATTTTCACTGCTGCTCCGGGAACCGTTTTTGGTCCGTATAATGAAGGCGCTTATTTTAAAGTTTATAAGTTACAGGCTATTGTTCCTGTTGCTGACAGCGGAAATGTAAGACACATTCTTCTTGCTTACCAGGGCGCTGAAAGATCACAGGCAACCCGTACCAGGGATCAGGCTAAGAAAACTGCCGATAGTCTTGTTGCTTCTCTCAAAAAAGGCGGAAATTTTGACCAGATGGTTGAATTGTTCAGCGATGATGGTGGTAAAAAGAGACCAAACATTAATTTTTCTGATACAATGTATAAGTCACAATTGTCTCAGATACTTCTTAATGTAAAAGACACCAACTCCTGGAAAGGTCACGGTGGAAACTACGGTTGGATCAAAGCCGGAGATCCTAATATGGCTGAAGCCTTCGTAAAAGGAGCTACAGAACATAATAAAGGAGATATTATTGTTCAGGAATCGCAGTTCGGATATCACATTATGGAAGTGCTTGATCTTTCTAAAACCAGCTTCACTAATTACAGAGTGGCGCAGATTTTCAAACCTATTGTTCCTAGCGATGAAACTAACCAGGCTATCTTCGCAAAAGCAAATGAGTTTGGAGGAAAAAACAATACGGCTGAATCATTTGACAAGGCTGCAGCTGCGCAAAAACTTGCACCGCGCCTTCTTGAGAATATTAAAGAAAACTCCCGCCAGTTTCCTGGTCTCGATAATGCAAAGGAGCTGGTAAGATGGGTTTATGCCGCAAATAAAGGCGACGTTGCCATTTTCTCTTTCAATGATAAACACATTGTTGCAAAATTAAGCGGAATCAGAAACAGAGGAACTTTACCTCTTGAAGAAGTGAAAGATGAAGTGATAGCGAAAGTGAAAATTCAGAAAAAAGGAGAAATGTTCTTAGCTGAATTCAAATCTAAGGGTACAGGAAAAGCTGAAGATATTGCATCCAAATTAGGATTAGAGCCTAAGAAAATTGAAAAATTAATGGCGTCAGGACACAATATTGAAGGTATAGGACATGATGATGTGATCATGGGAACCGCCATCGGAACAAAAGCTGGACAAACAAGTAAAGCAATTGCCGGAGATAACGGAGTGTTTGTTGTTACGGTTAATACTGTTGATGAGGCCCCGGCCCCTAAAGATTATAAAATGCAACAAAGAGAAATGGACCGCGGATTAGGCGGACGTGCAGACATGGAAGCATTCAACGCTTTAATGGAACTCGCAGAGATTGAAGATCACACTTCAAAATTTGATTAAGATTAAGATCCCACATTTTTGTGGGATTTTTTATTGAGGCACTATTCATTATTTTTTTATGAAAATTCACGATATTATTTCGGAGATCGAAAATTTTGCTCCCTTGGCTTACCAGGAAGATTATGATAATTGCGGACTCATTACAGGTGATCGCAATGCTGAAGCCTCAGGGGTTTTACTATCACTCGATTGTATTGAGTCTGTGGTTGATGAAGCCATTGAAAATAAATGTAATCTTATCATTGCTCATCATCCCATCCTTTTTTCGGGGCTTAAGAAAATTACAGGAAGTAATTACATTGAGCGCACCATAATTAAAGCGATAAAAAATGACATTGCTATTTACGCTGCTCATACGAATGTAGATAATGTTATAAACGGAGTTAATTATAAGATCGCTGAAAAACTAGGACTGGTCAATCTCAAAATACTTGCACCAAAGGCCGATTTACTGAGAAAACTGGTAACCTATGTTCCTGAAAGTCATCATCAGAGCGTACTTGACGCTCTTTTTAAAGCGGGCTGTGGTCACATTGGAAATTACGATCATTGTAGTTTTAATACGAACGGAACAGGAACCTTCAGAGGGAATGAAAACTCAGATCCGTTTTTAGGAAAACCCGGGGAATTAAGCCGGGAAGCGGAAATTAAAATAGAAACAGTGTTTGAGGGATCAAAGGAAAGCAGTGTGTTAACAGCACTTATTGAGGCTCATCCTTACGAAGAGGTAGCTTACGACGTTTATCGATTAAGTACAAGATTCAATAAAGTAGGAAGCGGGTTAATAGGAGAGTTGAAAAATGGCTTAGAAGAAGATCAGTTTCTTGCATTAGTGAAAAAATCACTTCAATCTGAATGTTTGAAATTCACAAAAAAAACAGGAAAAATTGTTAAAAAAGTGGCATTATGTGGCGGAAGTGGTCGTTTTTTGCTCAAAAATGCAATAAATAGCAAATCAGACGCCTTTATTACGTCAGATTTTAAGTATCACGAGTTCTTTGATGCGGAGGGTAAGATCCTTTTAATAGACGCCGGGCACTATGAAACCGAGCAGTTTACACCCGAAATATTTTATGATATAATTAGGAAAAAATTTCCTACATTTGCAATCCGTTTATCGAAAATTAAAACTAACCCGGTAAACTATTTTTTATAACATGAGCGCTAAAATTAAAGAAAAGATTGACGTTGCAGTTGAAGGAAAATTAAAATCCCTTTACACTTTACAATTAATTGATAGCAAGATCGACCGCTTACGCACAATTCGCGGAGAATTACCTCTTGAAGTAAGTGACCTGGAAGATACTGTTGCCGGTTTAGAAACTCGTCTTCAAAATGTAACTACCGAAGTAGATGAATTAGAGAATCAGCTTTCTGAAAAGAAACAGGCGATCAAAGATTTTCAGGCTAACATTAAAAAGTACGAAGCTCAGCAGAATAAAGTTCGTAATAACCGCGAGTATGATGCTATTACAAAAGAGATCGAATTCCAGAATTTAGAAATTCAGCTTGCGGAAAAAAGAACGAAGGAAGCAAAAGCCGCTATCACAATTAAATCAGAACTTTTAGAGAAAAGCAAAGTTGAGTTTGAAGAAAGAAGCAAAGATTTAAAAGTAAAGAAAAGCGAACTTGAAGAAATAATTTCTGAAACTGAAAAAGAAGAAAAGCAATTAATTAAAGACAGCGAAAAAGCTGCTGAAGGAATTGAAGATAGATTATTGAACGCCTACAGACGCATTCGTGCGAATACCCGTAACGGTCTTGCTGTTGTAGCAGTAGAGCGTGATGCTTGCGGTGGATGTTACAATAAGATCCCGCCACAAAGACAATTAGATATCCGTACCAATAAAAAAATTATTGTGTGCGAGCATTGCGGAAGAATTCTGGTTGATGGAATGTTGATTCCTGATTCAGGTTTAGAGACAAATTAATTTAATTTTTCTTTGCAGAATTAAATTATTGCAGTAAATTTGCAGACCAAAAAAATTCAACCTTCGCTGTAAAGCTTCGGTTGATAAAAGGGAGCTTAGCTCAGCTGGTTCAGAGCATCAGTCTTACAAACTGAGGGTCACTGGTTCGAACCCAGTAGTTCCCACCATAAAGCAGAAAGGCCCCGGACTTTTGTCCGGGGCTTTCGCTTTATGGTGGTCCTGAAATGAAATCACAAAGTGATTTCTACTTTAGGGCATTAAACCTTCTTGCTTCTTGCTAAAAATATCCTGGCATTTTCATCCAGGCAAATACTTTCAAGACTTAAGTTTTGAGTATAGTTTTTAGGCCCTACCTTTATATAAAATTTATCATGTCATTGTTCCACCGTCATCACGAACCTACTTCTCATCCCGATGTAATTCTTATTGGCGCGGGAATTATGAGCGCCACGCTCGGAGTGTTGCTTAAAGAATTAGAGCCGCAATTAAAAATCGAAATCTACGAACGTCTTGATGTAGTTGCCGGAGAAAGTACCGACGCCTGGAACAATGCCGGCACCGGTCATTCTGCATTTTGCGAATTAAATTATACACCCGAAAAGTCAGATGGTTCAATAGACATCAGCAAGGCCCTGAAAATTGCAGAACAATTTGAAGTATCCCGTCAATTCTGGGCATGGTTAGTGGAGAAAAAATGTCTCGATAATCCGGGATCATTTATAACTCCTGTACCTCATATGAGTTTTGTGTGGGGGGAAAAAAATGTTCATTATCTCAAAAAAAGATTCGAAGCATTGAAGGCACATCCACTGTTTGGCGACATGTTTTATACTGAAGATAAAGCGCTGATGAAAAAATGGATTCCACTTATCATGGAGGGTCGCAATGAAAATGATCATGTGGCGTTAACAAGAATGGATAATGGAACAGACGTAAATTTCGGTGAGCTTACACGGATGTTGTTTAAGTATCTTGAAACTCTACCTGATGTAAAAATTTATCTCGAACATGAGGTAAATTATATTAAACAAAGAAACGATAAGCATTGGGAAATAGAAGCCAAGAATATTAAAACCCATGACATCAGAAGTACTGAGGCAAAATTCGTGTTCATTGGTGCTGGTGGCGGATCGCTTCCATTACTTGAAAGAGCTGATATTCGCGAGGGCGAAGGCTTTGGAGGGTTTCCGGTTGGTGGTCAATGGCTCGTTTGTAAGAATGAAGAGGTGATCAGAAAACACGCTTCAAAAGTATACGGAGTTGCTGATGTAGGAGCGCCGCCAATGTCGGTTCCGCATCTGGATACAAGAATTATTGATGGAAAACGAACTTTGTTGTTTGGCCCGTTTGCAGGATTTTCTACTAAATTCTTAAAACATGGTTCAGTGCTGGATTTGCCGGGATCGTTGCAACTCGATAACCTTTACCCGATCATTTCGGCGGGACTTCATAACATTTCCCTCACAAAATATTTACTCGACCAGGTTCGGTTAACCCCTGAAGGAAGACTCGAGGCTTTGCGGAAATTTGTGCCCGAAGCAAAACTCGACGATTGGGAACTTGAAGAAGCGGGACAACGTGTTCAGGTGATCAAAAAGGATGATGATGTAGGCGGCGTGCTTGAATTCGGAACTGAAATAGTGAATGCTTCTGATGGAAGTATTGCCGCACTTCTCGGAGCTTCTCCAGGAGCATCGGTTTCGGTTTCAGTGATGATCGAAGTTTTAAACCGCTGTTTTAAGGAAAGATTTAAAAGCGAGCTTTGGCAAAACAAACTAAAAGGCATAATTCCTTCTTTCGGAGAATCACTCGATAAAAGCAAGGATCTTTGTGATGAGGTAAGAGAACGAACAACTAAAATTCTAAACCTTGCCGAGCCAATCGAAATTATTTAAGAGGAATTAATTCACATTCATCCGGGGCACAATAGTTGAGCGGAGTTTACTAAATCTCTTAATCATGAAAAATCCGTTTTCCATCTCTTTAACTACGTTTTGTTTTATTGTGTTATTCTTTGTTTCTTCCTGCGAAAACTATGGCAGTGATAATATTCCTACAGGAACAGAGGATCAGTCGAAAGCCCGCGAAGTTTATAACAACGATACTACCGGACTCAATTCTGCCGCTTACGATCCTAAGGATACTGTTAATCATGATAAAACTCAGATGCAACCTTCAAATTCAACCGGGTCTAAATAGAACCTGTCGAAAACAGACTTGTATCTTTTTAATATTCTGTCTACTTTAGGTTCCTTTGGTGCCTTATCATGATAATTTATTATCCCCTTCGTTATTTTTCTTTCCATATAATTGGTAGTATTCTCCTGTTATTTTTTTTAGTGCCGGTTCATGCACAGGATCACAAAATTGATTCACTCAAAGCAGCTTTAAAAGTTGTAAAGCAAGATACATCACGCTGCAGGGCACTAGCTGTTCTTGCCGAAACTACAGATGAAGGAGAGTGGCAGATTTATAATAAACAGTTGAAAGAAATAACTCTCGAAAAACTTAAAACCCTCAAAGAATCGGATCCCTTGTTCCGTTTTTATAAAAGACACCTTGCCATGGCTGTAAATAACGAAGCGTATGAACTCCAGAATATTGGCGATTACGATAAAGCTGTTGAGGTAATGAAGGAAGCGATAAAAATTCAGGAGTCAATTGGCGATAAAGCCGGGGCCGCTTCGAGCATTAATAATCTTGGCGCTATTCAACAAAGACGTAATAATTTTATAGAAGCCATGGCTATTTTTGAAAAAGGACAAAAAATAAATACTGAGATCAAAAACTGGAGAGGAGTTGCTTTTTGTCTTAACCAGATCGGGAGCATTCTGTTAGGACAAGGAAATATTGCAGGCGGAATTGCTTACTATGAAAAAGCATTAAAAATTTCGGAACAAAATCATATTAAGGAGAGCGAGGGTGCAAGTCTTTATAATATTGCTTTTGCCTTATATAATCAGAATGAAATCGCCAAAGCAAAGGAGTATGCACTACGTAGTTTGGAAATAAGAGAGGGAACTAATGAAAAAAACGATCTTTCATTTGCATTGACGTTAATGGGAAGGATTTATGTAAAGGAAGGTAAGTTTAAGGAAGGTATTGAATACTTTGAGCAAGGATTAAAATTACGGAAAGAAATAGGCGATCATCGCTCTATAGGAATGTCTTATCAAAGTATTGGCAATGCCCTTAAAGCAATGAAAGATTTTGAAGGTGCGATTACAAATTATGAAGAGGCTTTAAAATATACTAGAGGTAATAAAGACAAACTTGGTTCAGCGTTTTCACTTATAAATATTGGAGATATTGCATATGAACAGGGAAATAAATCAAAAGCTCTTACCTGTTATACAGAAGTGTTTAATACAGCGAAAGAGCTCGGGAATGCGGCTCTTTTATCAGACGTAACAAAGCACCTGCATAAATTATATAGTTCGCAGGGTGACTATAAAAAAGCTTATGAATATTATAACTTCCACATAGTTATGCGGGACAGTATTAATAACCAGGAAAATAAAAAAGCGATCATACGTTCTCAGTTTGCTGTTGAATACGCGAAGAAAGAACAGGATATGAAAAATGAGCAAGAGAAAAAAGAACTCTTATACGAACAGGAAAAAATAAAAAAACAAGCCGATCTCGAAAAACAAAAAGCAATTTCCTATAGTTTTATGGTTGGGGCCGCTTTGCTTCTTGCCCTGATCTTTGTTGTGTTCCTCAATCTTAAACAAAGCAAATCCAAGAATAAAATTATTGTTGAACAGAAAAAAGCGGTTGAAGCACAGAAGGAGCTTATTGAAGAAAAGCAGAAAGAAATCGTGGATTCTATAAATTACGCAAAACGGATCCAATATACCTTGCTGGCTCACGAAGAATTTCTTCAAAATAACATCAAAGAACATTTTGTTCTGTTTAAACCTAAAGATATTGTGAGTGGTGATTTTTACTGGGCTACAAAAAAAGATAATAATTTTTATCTGGCGGTATGTGACTCAACCGGTCATGGTGTTCCCGGAGCGTTCATGAGCCTTTTGAATATTTCGTTCCTTAACGAAGCTATTAATGAGAGAAATATTTCTCAACCAAATGAAATTTTTAATTACGTACGTAAAAGGTTAATTGAAGAAATTGGTAAAGAAGAACAAAAAGACGGTTTTGATGGAGTTTTAATTTGCATGAACCAGCACACCGGTAAATTAACTTACGCTGCAGCGAACAACAAACCCGTTCTTATTTCAGGCACCGAGCTTAGTGAATTGTCCTCGGACAAAATGCCGGTTGGAGTAGGTGAAAGAAAAGAAGATTTCAGATTGTTTTCAGTGGATGCGGAAAAAGGATCAACACTTTATTTATGCACGGATGGTTATGCCGACCAATTTGGCGGACCAAAAGGAAAAAAGTTTAAGTATAAACAACTGAATGAACTGATACTTTCAAATTCAGATAAACCGTTAAAAGAACAAAAAGGAATACTCCATTCATCGTTCGAAACCTGGAGAGGGAGCCTTGAACAGGTAGACGATGTCTGCATAATTGGAATACACTTTAGATAATTATCCGGAGAGGAATATTTAAGATAATATTTTTGAAGGGATAGTACCTCTTAGCTAATCTGTTATTATTACTTTTTTTGTTGCTACAGTTGCATTTCCAATTATTTTTACCAGATAGGTTCCGGCTGGCAAGTCGGTAATATTAAGTGAACCTTCGTGTAACAAAAAATGATCTGATACTTTCGCTCCTGTAGAATTAAAGATTTCTATTCTTGTATCCCCATTTATTCCGCCAATAAATAGTTTTTCTTTGGCAGGATTAGGTAAGATGTGTATTTCGTTACCTGAGACATAGCAATTCTCGACTAAAATTACTTCTGAGTTTTGAAAACTATCGTCAGAATATTTTTGTTTTAACCGATAATAAGACATTTTTGGAAATGGAATTTTATCATTGAAAGAATATTCACCTTTTCTTGAATTTTTTGTGCTGTATTGTACATTGGCTATTTCTTCCCAATCTGTGCCATTTGGGCTTTTTTCTATCACATAAGATACAGCATTAGTTTCGGTGAATATATTCCAGTAAATTGAAATACCATTTAAGTTTTCGCAAACAGCTCGGAATCCAGCGAGCTCAATCGGAAGAGTGTTCAACAAGAAATTATCTTCCCATGCTCCGATGTCAGGTGTGCTGAGATTTCTTGGAGAAGCTATGTAATCATTTGTTATAGTGCCAACAGGAGAAGCGTTACTTTCAGCATTGGTCATTTGCATAGGATCTATATTAAGGAAATTAGCTGTTGCGCCTGATGTTGAAATGAAAGGGGTGCTTTCTGTAAATGAGCCAGCGTCTCTTGGTGTCACAGATGTTTTCCAGGACGCAAGTGTTGACCATGAGGTAGTACCATTGTAAGCAATCAGACGATTGGCTCCGGGAATCCCTGCATAAAAAATATTGTTATTAGAGGTGCTTGAATAAGTCGTTAACGTGTTTGAACTTCTTCTGTAAGCAACAGTTCTTCCATTGGCTCCATTTGGGGTTGAAAGATTGATCAGAATATTATTTCTAAGATTTAAAGTTACAGTTGTTACAACACTTAGGGCCGAACTTCCAAATGTGCCTGACGTGCTCGACGCGTTAAGAAAAACAGAATTATGAATGAGGTTAATCGTATTTCCATTATTGATTCTGATTCCGATCGCACGATCATCCCAGGCACCAGCTGGGCATGTAATGTTTCCGATGACGTTATTGTAAATGTTGGTCACATTACTATTACTAATATACAACCCGGAAACCGGTCCCGCATCAACATTAGAATTAATATTACTTATTTTGTTTCTGAAAAAATTAATTCCAGCCCCGCCACTTGAAAGAAAAACCCCATAAAGCATGGAATTAGTGGAAGTCAGATTCATGATCTTATTTGAATAGATGTCGGCATAAATAGTAGGTGAGCCCGATGAACTGATCTCGATGCCTGAAATAACATTGGTTGATGTAATGTTGGAGATCTCATTGTCAAATATTTTTGTACCGATTGAAGTTCCACCGTCTCCTAATCTGTCCACCGATAAGCCAGTACAAGATCCTGTTCCGCCAAATATTATATTCGAAACAATATTATTGGAAATGGTTTTTCTTGGAAAGGGAGATGCTGTCCCGTCAGAATTATAAATGCCTATAAAGTTATTAGATGTAGAGCCTAGTGACTGAATGTTGGAAAAATTGTTATTTGACATGGTCTGAACGCATGTTCCCGGACTGCTTCCTTGTATCAGGCAGCACCATATTCCTGAACCCACCGCCGGAGTTCTCACGTAATTGTTTACAACACTGTTATTTGATACGCTAAGGGCATTTTGTTTAATAGAGGCATCATAAATTAGCCGGTGAAATCCGCTGTTATTCAAACTGAGATTATTCCAGATGTTATTATCGACCCTGAGTGAAGATATGTTTCCGCTCACGTCAATAAAATTAACTGCACCGGTTCCGGTATTGTTGTATACGACGTTGGCAAATGTATTGCTGCAAATGCTTACGGAACAGGTTGTTGAAATAGCCTGAGCTGTTATTCCTGTGAATCCTCCGGGGTGGCCGGAGCCAGTATAGGTAAAACTACAATAGTTATTATTGATATTAATGCTGCTTGTTACAGCGGCGGTATTCCTGATAAGACTGGTGCCAGAGGAATTATTGTTGCTTGAGTTGCCTATGAAATCGTTTCCGTTTATGTTCAAAACACCGCAGGGGGCGTAATTGCTTATGCAAAAATAGAATGCCGATGTGATTGAAGGGTAGGTGCAATTTGTAATAATATTATTGTTTATGTTGATGGTGTTACTCCAAGACCCTGAATTATTTTCAATTGGGTATAATCCCTGGTTTGTTCCTCCGCCATGAAGAGTAATTGTATTGTTACTGATGGTTGCTGAGCCCCCGCTTCCAAGGAAAATGCCATAAAGTGCATTAGGATGATTGATCCCCGATCCATTGTTACTATTGATGATATTAAAGGATGCATTAAGATTATCCTGGCCGGAGGTTTTTATGGCCATGGAAGAATTTCCTGAAGGTGTGGCCCCCCCGAAATTGATTATGGTATTGCTTGTTGCCGCTGAAGAGCCACCAATATCATTCCCCATATCCGCATACATCGGATTAGAAGCGCCTATCAGTGCAATTCCTATATTACAATTTTGTATAATATTGGAATAAAACCGGTTAAATAAGTTTCCTACAAACATTGCAGATATAAAAGGATTGGCATAAGTTGTGGAAGAATTGTAGTATGCGAAACTGACAAGAATTCCTTTTGACCCGTCGGCAGATGGCATATTTCCTGTGGTATTATTGATGCGGTTTAATGTTATGACACAATTTTGTATTGTATTATAATTAGCTCCGGAAAGATTGCTGTTTTTGTACAAAGCATAACCATATTCCATGGTAGCATTGTTCGAAACGTTTGGGTCAAAAAGATCAATTCCGTCAATAGTAACATAATCTGATCCGACCAATCTCCAGATGCCATCCTGTGTTGCTGAATTTGCTGTTGCGGTACCCGTGGTATAAGCATTGATCCGTGGGTTAGCCCCCACACCTGATTTTTGAAAAATAATTGGATTTGCTGAGCTGCCGCTTGCCGTCATGTGAATGCCACCAGCAGGAGCATTTTCTACAAAACCAGCGGCGACATTGATGGTTACCGGTGCGCTGATTCCTGAAGTGTTTAAAGTTGTTACAATGGAGTTGATACTTGGAAACGTAACGCTCGGAACATTATAAATGCCGGCCAGCTGCGCTTTGATACTCACCCCATTCATGAGCATAATTAACAGCAGGGCCGGCACTGTATTTTTAAAGAACTTTTGCATGAATAAGTACACCGCAAAAGTATCTGGTTTATTTGTTGTTATTATGTGCGATTATCGTAATCCCTAGTTTGGTTTAACTAAATAGTATTAGGAACTAATGAAGTGTTTTTTTGTTCTTTTTTAATGGTGAACTATAACTTTTTTTATAACCGGAATTCCATTTACAGCGGTTCTGAAAATATAATTTCCGTTTTCAATCTTCTTTGTTGTTAACACATTTTCGCCAGACGACAATTCGCATTCCATTATTTTTTCACCGAGAATATTGAATAATTCGGCCTTACATTTTCCTGAACTGAATTTTACATAAAGTTTATCGTCGGTAGGATTTGGATATATTTCAATTTCATTATCCGATCCGCTACAACTATTAACGACAATGATCTCCGAATATTTTTCTTTGGCGTTTTTGTCTGATTGTTTTAATCTGTAGTAAGAACTAAGTTCGTTAACAGTTAGATCGTTAACAGAGTATTGTTTTAGAACGCTGGTATTTGTTGCATCAATTTTTCCGATATCTTCCCACTCACCCGACGTCTTTAATTTCTGAACAGTAAAATGATCGGCATTTATTTCAAGGGAGGTTGTCCACTCCAATAAATTGCTGCCACTGCGCTCGCATTTACCTTTGAACTCAAGGAGCTCTATTGGTAACGGTAACAGATTATCTTCCCACGCGCCAATATCGGGGGTGGTGGTGTTTCTTACAGTGTTGATGTAATCATCGGTAACATTCACTAATGGTATGGCATTATTTTGTACCAGTGTAGGTAAGGTTCCATCGAATTGTAAAAAATTCCAGCTGAGCCCCGTTGTACTTAGAAATGGAGTATTCTCCGTATAGGAACCAGCTTCTCTTGGTGCAACATAAGTTTGCCATGATGCAAGGGTAGAGTACCCTGTAGTGCCGTTATGTCCAATCAACCTGTTGGCTCCAGGAGTGCCGGAGTAATAAACGTTCTTATTGGACATGTTATTAAATTGTGCAACTGAGTTGCCGGATCGTCTGTGCGCAACTGTATTTCCTGTTCCTTTTGGGGTTGAGTTATTAATAAAAATGTTATTTCGTAGAATTAAATCTCCGTTTGTGGTTGTATAGAACGCAGAGCTGCCGAAAGTTGCTGCTGTACTGGTAGCATTCAGATAGACGCTATTATTCTCAATAAAGGCCACTGCCGTAATAAGCATGTTAGGAATATTAATTCCCATGATCCTGTTGTCTCCCGTTCCACCCGGTGAAAATAAATTTCCAATTGTATTATTGAACACGTTTACAGATGTTGGCCAATTAATCATTAGTCCGCTTACATTCGCAGCACTGTTGTTTGAAGTTATTTCAGCAATTTTATTTTTGTAAAAATTTGCTCCTGCCCCGCCGGCACCTAAATAAGCTCCAATTACTCCTCCGGTGCTGCTCAATACCGTTACGGTATTATTGTAGACATTCGCCATATAATTCGGAGATCCTCCTCCCCAAATAGCCAGGCCGTATGAATTAATTCCGGTTCCTCCTGTAAAATTTGAAACAAGATTATTGTAAACAAGGCTACCTTGCGTTGAACTTCCATCGCCAAGCTGATCAACATACACACCATAAGTTTGTCCCCCGGTGTTATAAGTAACATTTGAAACAACATTATTGTAAACAAGTTTTCGCGGAAAAGGACTCGTAAATCCTTTAATGATGTTTACTCCCATAAAATTTCCACCTCCACCGGTGGTTGTTGCAGTGATATTTGAAAAATTATTATTGCATAATGTCTGGGTACTTGTATTAATAGATCCTCCGGTGGAATAAATACAATACATGTTACCGCAT
Organism: Bacteroidota bacterium; assembly: GCA_021323535.1. Classification (GTDB taxonomy): domain Bacteria; phylum Bacteroidota; class Bacteroidia; order B-17B0; family Aurantibacillaceae; genus Aurantibacillus. The sequence continues at coordinate 74,206 of JAJONO010000005.1, read as the reverse complement.
GTTCCTGTACGTGTGTAACCTGTTATAATGCTGTTGTTTGAAATGCTTAATTGATTTTGCTCGACGGAGTTATCATAAATGAGATCTTCGGCTCCGTTATGATTCATGGTTAAATTATTCCAGAGATTACCTGAAATAGAAAGATTTCTGCTGGGAGCTGAGTTGTATATAAATTCTATATTATTGTTGCTTGCTGTTGCGAAAGAATAATTGGAAAAGTTGTTATCGTTGAGGCTGATCGTAGATGTTCCGGTACCACCCGAAGAATAGATCGAATAAAATATCCCGGTATTTGCTCCTCCCGGATATGAGAAGGATAAAGAGTTACTGGAAATACTAATTACTCCGGGCACGGCGCCAATGTTCCTTATAAGAATTGCATTGGTTCCTGTAGTGGCATTGGAAGAATTACCTGTGAATAAATTCCCGGTTATGTTGAGATTGCCTGGCGTAGCCGTATTGTTTATACCGTAAAAGAACCCGCTTGTTGCCCCGGCATACGTACAGTTGCTGATCACATTGTCTGTAATGTCGATTGAATTGGATAAGGCACCTGATCCTGAGTTATTAAAAATGGCGTACAATCCCTGAGTAGTTCCGCCGCTTTTAACGGTAATAGTATTGTTGCTGATGGTGGTCATTGCAGATGCCGAATTGTCGGTTATAATTCCGTAAAGCACATTGGGATGCGCTACGCCTCCGAAGAAACCTCCGAATACGTTGTTTAATTTGTTGTAAGCAATAACCGGGCTCTTCTGGTTATATGTATAAATTCCCATTGCAGGATTAGCGGCTGCAGGGGCACCTCCAAAATTATAGATAAAATTTCCCAAGGTTGAAACAGTTCCACCAATAACATTTCCGAAATCGTAATTCGCAGCCGCGGCGCCTGGTGTACCCACCAAGGCAATACCAATGTTACAGTTCCAGATAATATTAGAGGAAAAATCATTATATGAATTCGTACCTGCCAGGGAAGTAGCGGCGAGGTTAGTGGTCATTGAATTGTATAAACTTGCACCCATGTGTATGCCTCTGGATCCGTTGGCAGAAGGAGCGGCTCCGGCATCGTTGTTAATTACGTTAAGAGAAATATAACAATTGCGAATTGTATTATTCCAGCAACCATTAGTAGAACTTGCTTTAAATAAGCCAAAGCCATATTCCATGGTGGCGTTATTTGTTGTATTAGGGTCATTAAGTCCTATTTCATCAATTGTAACATAATCGCAGCCTATTAGTTTCCATATTCCATTCTGTGTAGCAGACGCAGGCGTTGCGGTTCCGCCTGCAAAAGCATTCACTATTGGGTCGCTCCCTGTTCCAGCTTTCTGAAAAATAATTGGAAATGCGGCAGTTCCGGTCGCGGTCATGTGAATTCCCCCAACAGGAGCGGTTTCCGAATGTCCCGCAAGCACATCAACGGTAACGGGTCCACTGATACCATTGACGTTCAGTGCCGTAACAATTGAATTAATGGTTGGATAAGTTCCACTTGGGACAACATAAACACCTGCAAGTGCCTGAGCGAAAGTATTTGTGTTGGAAATTAAAAGAAGTATTAAGATTGGGGCAACAAGGCGGAGTAAAGATCTTTTCATAGGTGCGTCTGGAAATCGTTTCTTAAGCCCTGTAATGGGGATCAGGCTCCTTAACGAAAATAAACCAAACTAAAATCTAAATGTCACCGCGTTTAACGTAATGTCATTTTGGGTTAATTAAATGGGTGTAGAAACAAACGAAATTTTATTTTTTTAGCGTAATTCTGTAACTTAGGTTTAAAAGTTGACTTAACTTTAATATCGTAACATGGACAGAAAAGATTTTTTGAAAAAAGGTTTATTCGGAACAGGAATGTTCATTGCTGCTGGTTCATTTGGTTCTGTAATTAAAAACGACATAGATGAATTGCATGAGCTCGAACAAATCGGTTTCAATCATCTCCCGTCCCCAAAAACAATTAAAATGGCAAATACAATCCTTCATAAAGCAGATACCCGTGGAAACGCAAACCATGGCTGGCTCAATAGCTACCATTCGTTCAGTTTCGCAAATTATTATAATCCCGATCGCATGCATTTTGGTGTGCTTCGTGTTTTAAATGATGATACCGTTAATCCAGGAATGGGTTTCGGAACTCATCCGCACGATAACATGGAGATCATCAGTATTCCTCTGGAAGGCGATCTTGAACATAAAGACAGCATGGGCAATGTTGCTACAATTAAACACGGCGACGTACAGGTGATGAGCGCCGGAACCGGAATTCAACACAGTGAATACAACCGTAACAAAGATAAACTCGTAAAATTTTTGCAGATATGGGTCTTTCCTAATAAAAAAGCTGTAACACCACGTTACGATCAGATCACTTTGAATACGAATGATCGTCATAATAAATTACAGCAAATTCTTTCTCCTTCACCCGACGATGCCGGGGTATGGATCCACCAGGACGCCTGGTTTCACATGGGAAAATTCGATAAAGGAAAATCGATCGATTATTCATTAAAGAAAAAAGGAAACGGCGTTTATGTTTTTGTTTTAAGCGGCGATGTTACTGTGGAAGGACAAAAACTCAATGCACGTGATGGTTTCGGAATATGGGACATTGATAAAATAAAATTATCCGCCGATTCGAATACAGAAGTCCTTTTGATGGAAGTGCCGATGACGATGTAATTTTTCTTTTAACAGGTAGTTATATTTAGTAACCGGTAGTTCCTTTTTCCATTTTTAATATTAGTTTTGGTTATGAAGCACATTAAGCAATTATTCACGTTTTTGTGTATTATGGTTATTTTTATAGCCTGCAAAAAAAACGAAAACCATGGTGGACATCCGCTAGGTTCATCGCAGGGGTATAATGGACCCTCCAATATTGCCGGTCACGTAACTCAATTTAACCAATATGGAGAAGTGGATGTAGCACCATTAAACAACGTTGTTGTTACTCTTAGCACTGGATCTGGTACGGTGGCAACTACAACAACCGATATTAATGGAAATTATAAATTGGAAAACATACAATCAAATCTGTATACTATTTCATTTTCCAAACTTGGTTGTGGAACGTGGCGGATGTTAGAAGCCACAATAAATGGTAGTAATACGATTACATACAATGGTTATACTACGGAAAAACCAAACTATACTTTTTTGTCATTCAATATTAAGGATTCATCGCAGTATCCCGGTGCCCAACCCCAGATGTGGGTAACTGGCACTATGAATCCTATTAATAAGCCTACGGGTTTTTTAGTAATTGGTGTTCAGGATTACACCCCTGATATTACGAATCCTTCGTATTGCAAATATCTGGAACTATTTACCGTAGCAGCAAATTCATCAACTTTTGGAGTATTGGGTTCTAATCAGTTTCCACATAACACAACTTACAATTTTAAAATATTTTCTCACGCTCCAACAGCGTCTTTAGCAGCTTTGAAATACGATGCGGTTAATTCCTGGACCGTTCCTTCATATGGCGTTGTTTATCCTGATACATTTACTGTTATGGTTCCATAATTCATTTTCTTCTTGGATATATCCTTTTTTTTACTATTTTTGCTTACACACCGAATGAATAAAGGCTTTTTTAAAAATTAAAAAAGCAACATGAAAAAACTAGTAATTACGCTGTCGTGTGCCGCAGCTCTAATGGCATGTAAAAAGGACAATGATCCTCAACCAACAACAATTCAATCAACTTCTGCAACTTCTCCGGGGAATATTTCCGGTAAAGTGACCCAATACAATATGTATGGGGAAAACAACACTTTTGCTCTCAGCAACGTTACGGTGAGTCTTGACGGAACAAACAACTCAACGCTCACAGACGCGAACGGGAACTACACCTTAACGAATGTTTCAGCCGGAACGCATACCATCTCGTATAACCGCACAGGTTGCGGTGAATGGAAAGATATGCAGTTGTCTTTTGCGGGCAATGGAACTCTCACCAGGAATGGATATTCGGTGGAAAAGCCAACTTATACTTTTACAGGTGTAGGGGTTAAGGATAGCGCTGTGGTACTTTCATCACCTAATGCAACTTTGTATCCAAAATTTTTTGTTTCAGGTAACATGACTCCGGTCAATAAACAAACAGGAATGATCGTACTTGTAGGAACAAACAGTAACATGGATATATCCAACTCTAAAAGTTATAATCACTATGAGATTTTAGGTATTCCCGCAAACAGCTCAACATTTGGAGTTTTCGGTAGTCACCTTGCTTATGATACTACGTACTATAAAATATATGTTCATACTCCAGGAGGAATAAGTTCATATAACGACCCGAGTCAGAACAAAAGTATTATTACATCGCACGGGGCCGCGATAGGAACTTTTAGTATTGTAAAATAGAAGAAATAAAAAGGGCGGGAAAATCTCCCGCCTTTCTTATTTTCTCCATTTAAAACATGAGTCAGCATTCGGGTGCCGCTTCCAGAAACCGTGATGAAACGATTCTTTCAACTTTCTCCATCGCGTGTGCTTCTTCATTTTCTTTTTGGTTTTGAAACGTTCGCCCCAGGAGCTACGTTTCTTTTTTATGTTGTCTTTCCCACTAACTGCAGCTCCTGAAATTTCGGAACCGTTATTTGGTAAAGGTTGATTCTGAATTCCTTCTCCGTTATCAATCTGTTTTGAATTTTTATTGAGTTGTGCAAGAATCGCTTTGTATTCGTCGTCAGCTAATTTCTGATATTTATGACAGGGACATTTTGGATTCCTGGGATCGTTGATGCCGTATTTTCCTTTGAGAGAATCTTCTCCTATTGTAAATCCTTTAAATCCCGCACACAAAATTAAAACCACAAATTTCAATCTGCGAAATCTGTGTAAATCTGTGGCTAAAAAAAAGAAAAATATTTTGATTATCGGTTTCATTCCTCGTTCCGTTTCTTTAATCTGTATTGTCATGTCAGGCAGAACAGGGAATGCACGCCCCGTTCCACCTTCTATGACTCTCTCCACTACGAGTTCGATTTCCTGATCGTTACTTTATCAGCAGCGCTCCAGGTTTTAAATTCATTTGTATAATATAAGTAGGCCGATGAAGCAGGAGCATCATATTCCCCGGGCATTTCTGCTTTAAGGTCGAGGTTGATCTCTTTCACTGCTTTAGGACCAAGACCACGATAATAAACCGCGATGTTGTTTCCTTTGATCTCATAATAATCGAACACATGTTTTTCCTGTAATTCTTTTAACTGCCACGGTTGAGCGGTAAATCCAGCAGGAATTCCAATGATGGCCATTGTACTTGGAACATCTGTGTTCTTTTTGTTAGTGATGGTTGTTGTTAAGCGAACGGTTTCTCCAACGTTAGCTGTTTTACTTGCCAGTTTTGTTTTAAGATCAATGTTACATTCTTCATCGCTTTTCGGTAAAGATGTGCTCCAGTTAATGGCAACCGAATAAGGAAGTGGAGTTTTAACACCAACGTATTTTACTTTCACAGTATGTTTGCCTTCACCTTTGATAAATTGTTCTAAGCCTTCAACAGCAATAGCGCCTTTATCTCCGGCTTTGTATTCTTTCTCAGCTACTTTTTTACCGTCAACATAAATTACAATGGTTCCATCCTCAGTTGTTTTTTTGCTGAATTTAGCATATTCGGTTAAGGCTTTTAGCGCAAGAATTGTTCCTTGTGTAGAGCTGAATACTCCTGAACCGCTTCGTGTGCTTGTCAGGTATTGAACTGCATTAGTCATTGCACCTGCATTTTTAGTTGGCGATTTTAAAATAGCCATAATAGAAAGCGCGGTTGTTTCAATGGTTAAAGAATTTCCCTGTGAATAAGTGATCGAGTGCGAACTTCCGGTGAAGCTTCCGTCTTTAGCCTGTTTGCTTATGAGAGCCGCCATGGCGTCGTCACCTTTTCCTTTTTTGTTCATTGAATAAGCGGCGTTTGCTAACATGGCTAACATATAAGGATCTTTTGATTCCATTGCTTTTTTGTACGATGTTTCAAATTCTTTTTCAATATCGGTGTAACCTGCTTCGGCTAAAGCATACACAATATATCCGTTCAGAATTTCTTCGCTGATCCTTCCGAAATCGTGATAAGCATGTTGTTCTCTTTTGAAGCCGCCTTTACCATCTTTTTTACTCATCAACCACATAGCGGTTCTGTCCAGCATTTTTACATCGATCGATTGTCCTGCGCGTTTCATATCCACAAATTCCATGATGCCATAAGCGGTTAATCCTTCGTGAGCGGGATTGGCACCAAACCATTCGTAACCTTTTTCTTTTGTTTCGAAAGTGGTAAGCCGTTTATACCCTCTGTCGAGAAGATCTGTTGCGCGGGCTAAAGTTTTATTGTCTTTACTGTCGGTGTTTTTCAGATAATCCAGAACCATTGCGTTTGGATAAGCGGTACACGATGTTTGCTCGAAGCATCCATAGGGCTCCTGTAAAATTCCTTCGATACCTTTCATGAGGTCAGAAACAACATTCGGATAAGCGGTGAAGTTTGCCTTCAATGAACCATTCACAAGTTTATTGATCTCGAATGAATATTCTTTTTCTGTTTCCTGCGCTGAGAAAGATGACTGAACAGGGAATCCCTTAGGAGCAATTTTTATTTTTTGGGTAAATGCATCTCCCAATCCACAGGCTTTAAATCCGATGGTGAATTCGCCGTAACCGATTTTATCAAGCACTTTATAGTCGAGATAAATTGTTTTTGCAGCGCCTGGCATAATGGTTTGAACCATATTTAATTTTGCCACTTCTTTTAATCCATCGGGAGCAGTAATTGAAATTACACCACCAAGCGGACCGTTAGTGTTATTTTTTAAAGTAAGTGGAATAGAAACAAAATCTTCTGTAGCTACTTCAACCGGAATTTTTGTAGTCATAGCGAAAGGTAATTGTGAGAAGAAATTTTTCTCAATTCTGCCAATAGTTCCGTCGCTTCCAATTCCTTCAACTGTTGTACGAAATGAAGTAATATCATCAGAAGCATAGAACTCGATTGTTTTTTTACCAGAGTAACCAACTTCTACATTGGGGTTCCAGTAAATGGTATTTCTGAAATCGGTTCTGTTCTCAACATTCTCTTGTTTATCGTAAACAGGAGCGGCATACTGACGGGCACGATAGTATGAGTTGGCTGCAACGGCTTGTTGGTTCCATACATCACCACCCATAAAGTCGTCGTCTCTGGCATCGATAGCAACTACTCTGCCAGAAGCAATGTCAAATTTCGCATCCTGTTCTTCGGCTTTCAGTTCTTTTTTAGCGAGATCAATATTAGCGTCCTTTTGTTGTTTGAAGTTTGCATTATCTTTTAGTTTTCCTTTTTCAGCTAAAGCCTGTCCACCCTTTCCTTCGTCTTTTTTTCTTGCTGCTGAAAAAATCACTTTATTTGAAGGTTTTTTCTCAAATTCCATTTCTTCACGTGCGGCAGAAGCAGGTACTTCCATAGCAACCCCACCATTAACAACCATACCCGGGCCTGCGTTTGAACGCGAAGATTTAGTTTTATATCCGTAATAGTTATAATTGTTTTTGTAGAGATACACTACCATTCCCTGGTTGTAATCGTTGATGTATTGTGTTTGCGGATAATATCCGTCAACTTTATAGGTTAAATTGATCGGAGTTGAAAGATCAACATTTTTAATTGAGAATTTTCCTTCGCCATTCACATTGTATTCGGTGCCATTTACAATTTTCACAATGGCATTGTCAATAGGTTTTCCGGTTGTTGCATCAAGAACGGTTCCTGCAAGAATAGCTTTTTGTCCCTGGTATTTGATGGAAGGAATTTCATCTTCAATGAGTTTCTCCCAGGTAAATCTTCTCCAGCCTGCAGTCATTAATAAATAGTCGAGCGCTTTATTTGCTTTAGCTTCTTTTTTATTGAAATAAAAAGCGGGCTCTTCAATTTTACCATTAATATCCTGTTCCAGTAAAAGTTTCGAAAGTATGTTTCCTGATTTGTCATCGGCGAAAGAAAGTAACTGGTCGTTCACAACTGCCATTGAAAGATTGGCCGGCATCGGTAAACCTTTTTCATCTTTCACAGTCACGGTCATTTTTACTTTTTCGCGGGGAAGATATTTTTCCTTATCTGTTTCAACAGAAACATTTAATTGTTTGTCTTTGTTCACAAACGTTAAACGCTCGGCGCGAGCTATTCCCTTCGAATCAAATAATGTAATTTGCGAAACCCCGATCGGAAAATTACTTGTTGGAAAAACAATGCGATTGTTTCCTGGCTTGGCATCCACAAGGGTAGAGTAATATATTTTTCCTCTTACCTGGGCAACAACAGCGAGTCCGTCTGTTTCTGTTGAATTAATATCTACTGCAACTTCTCCTGGCTTCGAATTGTCTACGTTCATAGTATAACCACGCTCTAAAGCTTCGGGTAACTGGAACGTTTCTGCAATGCCTTCGGGTTTTGTGATTTTTACAGTGTATTTTTCTCCCGGTTGCGGACTGAATTTAAAAGCGCCCATTCCCTGGTGAAAGCTGCTGAATGAAGCCACCTGACTCCCTTTAGCGGTAAGAACCACACCTTCAATATCGGCTGGTTTATCAAACTCGTTTAAAGCGCGGAATGCAACAGTATTGTATAAACCGCATACCATGTCGCCGCCTTCGGGATAAGCTGTGAATTTGATCGTGTTTAAAATAATCGGAATAGAACGGGAAATACTTTCAGTGCTTCCGTTGTAATCGATCATTACGTTAAGAAGTCCGTCGTTGCTCTTTAGTTTTTTGGGAAGATTAAATTTTACATATTTCAATCCATCTTCATCGGTAACATCGGCTTGCTCAACCACTTTTTGTCCGTCGATATTGGCAACGAATTTTATTTTATAATTGGATAAAGGTTTATTTTCATTGGTATTGAGTTCAAGTTTTGCAACTACTTCATCACCTGCGCCGAATGCTTTTTTCTCGAAATCGAGTTTCATTTTTAATGCCGGCAGAATAACTTCCTGAACCTGGATATCTTTAATGAAAGCATTTTCTTCACCTTCATTTTTCATCCATTGTGTGTAAGCGCGCACTTTATATAAACCGCCAAGTGCCTCTTCTCCTAACTTGAAATCACCGGCGGCTTTCCCGTTTTTGGCAATCACACTGATTTTTCTCTCAACTGTTCCTTTCGGATTTACTAATTCAAGGTGAACGATATCACTCTTTGTGGATGGTTTTAAAGTAGCGCCATCACGAACGTATGCCGAGATCCAGATGTCATCGCCCGGCTCGTAAAATGGTTTGTCCAGTTGAAGGTAAACTCTGTCTTCCGGTAATTTGGTATTATATTCTGTAAGTTTTTCTTTTAATGATTTGATGAAATCATTTTCGATTACTGCCTGGTAGTAGTCGCTTGGCGTCATCCAGGCTATAACAGATGTAGTGGCGAGCACTAACCCGAACAGGGTGGATGATTTTTTTGTTTTGGTGGTTTTGGTTTCCATGCGTATTTATTTTTAGTTAATTATTCTTGTGAATTTGTCGTAGTGGACTTTGTTCACCTGATAAAATAAATTTTACCGCGTTTATGAGTTTAGATGCCAGGTTCTTAAAAATTCCATAAACCTTTAAAAAATTGTCCAAAAAAGTTGAAAAATGGCCTTCAAAGCCTTGTAAAGCCTCAAAAACTGGTTTTTTATTCTACTAAAAACGAGTATATTTGCTTTGTTCAATTCACACATTTTAACACTACTTTATGATAGATATTTTCGAAAAGATCAAGGCCAATTTAGGACCAATCGGAGAACACGCTAAAGAATCACATGGATACTTTACTTTTCCAAAGCTGGAAGGTGAAATTGGTCCGCATATGAATTTCCGTGGCAAAAAATTATTGAACTGGAGCCTTAACAACTATTTAGGATTAGCAAACCATCCTGAAGTAAGACAGGCTGATATTGATGGAGCAACACAATACGGACTCGCGCTTCCTATGGGAGCAAGGATGATGAGTGGTAACTCTGATCTTCACGAAAAACTGGAGAAAGGTTTATCTGAATTAGTGCAAAAGGAAGATACCATTCTGTGTAATTTCGGTTACCAGGCTATGGTGAGCGCTATTGATGCTTTGGTGGACAGAAGAGATGTGATTGTTTACGATGCCGAAAGTCACGCCTGTATTCTCGACGGTGTTCGTCTTCATATGGGAAAACGTTTTGTATTTAAACACAACGATACCGAAGATTGCGAAAAACAATTAGCACGCGCTAAAAAATTAGTGGAGACTACCGGGGGTGGAATCCTTGTGATTACTGAAGGTGTGTTTGGAATGCGTGGCGACCAGGGTAAACTAAAAGAAATTGTTGCTCTTAAGAAAAAATATCCATTCCGTTTATTTGTTGATGATGCTCATGGATTAGGAACCATGGGAGCTAAAGGTGGCGGAACGGGCGAGCACCAGGGCTGCCAGGATGGAATTGATATTTATTTTGGAACATTTGCAAAATCATTCGCGTTAATAGGTGGATTTATCAGCTCTTCAAAAGAAGTGATTACATTCTTACGTTACAACATGCGTTCGCAGATCTTCGCTAAATCGTTACCAATGCCTTTAGTGGTAGGTTTGTTGAAACGCCTCGAATTATTAAACAAGCACCAGGAATACAGAACAAAATTGTGGGACATTACCACGCAATTACAAAAAGGATTAGTTGACGCAGGATTTGATATTGGTGTTACTAATACGCCGGTAACTCCTGTTTACATGAGAGGTTCGATCCCTGAAGCCACCAACATGGTAATTGATTTAAGAGAGAACTTCGGAATTTTCTGTTCAATGGTGGTATATCCTGTAATTCCAAAAGGAATGATCATTTTACGTTTGATCCCAACAGCGGTTCATACGGCACAGGATGTATCTTATACAATTGAATCGTTCAGCAAGATCAAAGATAAATTATACGGTGGGCAATATGCTGCCGATAAGATTAAAGAAGGATTCTCGCAGGCGCTTTAAGTTGCTTCGACTTTTTAGGCCGCAAATTTCGCGGATTTTCACAGATAAATAATCTGCGTAAATCGGTGTAATCTGCGGCTTTTTTTCTTTAGAGAAGTTTGAAGCGTTTGGTTTGGAAATAGTAGAGCCACAAGCCTTACAAATCACACCTTCCCATTTATGTAATTTAAGGGTAAGACCTGTGGCTTTTTCTTTCGTTTATTTCAACGGTTTCCTTTCAACAGGTCTGGCCTGTTTGTCTAATATTTTACGGGAGTTTTCTTTAAGGTCGGCTGCGGTTATCATTTTAAGTTCCGACCATGCAAAAGGATAATATAAAATTTCGGTTGCGGTTTTTTCTACAAGAACAAATTTGAAAAGATCATCATCCTGTTCAATCACCATCAATTCTTTTGATGAAGAGTTGTTGCCAGCTACAGAAATAGAGTATGGAGTTTTTTTATCAGTATTTTTATAAATGGAAATTGTGTAAGTTTTGTAATTGTCGATAGCGAGTAAAACTTCTTTTTCAATTGGTAAAGTGGTCAATGTGTTTGATGTTAAAATTTCTGTAATAAAAATGATGAAGGAAAGGAGTATAATTTTTTTCATGCTGGTGTTAGTTTTTGTTACGGGTCAAAATTAACTACGCGATGCCAACTTCTCATTACCTATTTTACAATTTGGTATTTCTGACTTACAATTTGGTAGAAAGGAAACGATTGAAAATTCCTCTATCGATTTAGAAGTTTATGCAAACGTTTTACAAGTAGGTTTTTCTGAGTTATAATTAGAAAATGGATACGCATAGAATTTCTTCTGGGATTTATTTACTGAATCTGAGAACCGAAGAAATAGTGATTGACTTCCAGAAAGATAATAGTGAAGTAAGCTGTTATTTTTTATTCATGTAAAAGCTGAGAGCTCCGGAAGGGCATTTTTTAACAGCTGCAATGATTTCTTCCGTAGATGCATTTTCAGGAGTGATCCACGGCTTTTCTTTTGGCTTGAAAACGCCCGGAAGATTTTTGACGCAGTTACCGGAGTGAATACATAATCCCGATTGCCACACAATGGTAACCTCGCCGTTGCTGTATTCTTTTTTTACGTTGTCAGGATCCATTTTGTATTTTTTTCAGGTAATGAGTTGGACGTATTGCGTTAATTATCGAAATCAGCGTCTATTTGTTTTTATAATGAATTAAAAAATATCACTGTATTCGGGAGTTTTTTCGAGAATGCGTTTTGCGTAAGGACAAAGCGGAATGATCTTAAGATGATTTTTTCTCGCAAACCCAACGCCTGCTTTTACCAATTGGCGTCCCAATCCTTTTCCTTCGTAAGCCTGGTCAACAACGGTATGATCAATAATGAAACGACCCTCTCCGGCAAACACATAAGTCATCGTGGCAATCTCTTTACCATTCTCCTCAATGTAAAAGGCGCCTTTGGGTTTTTCGTCGCGGTGTTTAACTTCCATGTTCTGTCAAATGTAACAAAATGTTTTATTGAAAGCGAACGCGAATTTCGCGAATGGACGCTAACCTGAACACAAAAAGAAACTGTAAAATAACCTCTTTGTGGAAAATATAACATCACAAAAAAAGCCCGTCAGGGAATGACAGGCTTCAGAACATTAAATGATCTTGATTATTTTTTTAACGAAGCTGCTTTCTTAGTCAGTTTTGACTTAAGGTTAGAAGCTTTGTTTTTATGGATCACACCTTTTTTAGCTAATTTATCAAGCATCTTAGATACTTTTGGTAATAATTCTTTAGCTTCTTTCTCAGAAGTTGAAGTGCGTAATTTTTTTACCGCAGTACGTGTACTTTTTGCATAATAACGGTTTTCGGTACGTTTTGCGTCGTTTGAGCGGATGCGTTTAATAGCTGATTTATGATTTGCCATTGTATTTAATTCTTTAAAATTGTTCCCGTAATTTTGGGAAGGCAAATATACGTTTTTTTTCCAATATGCAAATGTTAAAAACAAAATAGCCGGGAACTCTCATTTTAGGCTATTTTTGTATGAAATGAGCCGTTTCTACCCCATAGTAGTCCTGTTTTTCACAGCTTTTTCGCTTTCAGGGCAAAATCCGGCCGATAATAAACCTCAAAAAAATCTGGTTCCTAACGGAAGTTTCGAAAATTACCGCAAAAAATCTGACAATATTCGAATGGCAATTCCTTGGCAACCAATTGCATCCATTGATTATTATCATAACCCGCTCGACAACGATACCACCGTTCAGAAAGGGGCTTATGAAGGATATTGTTATACCGGCTTCCGTTTCCAGAAACGTTATAAAGAGTTTTTGCAGGTAAAACTGGCCGAACCGCTCCACAGGGGAACCACCTATGAAATTACAATGCAGATTCGCCTCGCTTTCTGGAGCAATGCCACTCTGAAATCGTTCGGGGTTCTTTTTTCTAAGGCTGGATACCGACGTCCGGCCGATGCTGTTAGAGCCAATATGGTGGATACTATGGTAAAAAAAGGCGGACTCATGAAAGGCTTTCAATGGTTCACGTTTCATGGTTTTTACAAAGCCGATGGAGGAGAGAAATATCTTACGATAGGAAATTTCGCGCCCGAGATAAAAAAAGATATGGTTCGCATGAACCTGTTCAAACTTGGCTTCAAAGAATCGTATTATTTTGTAGATGATGTTAGTCTTGTAAAATATCACGAAGAAGATAAAGTGGTAGAAGAAGTTGTCGGCTCTGTAATTAATCCTGAAGATTCTACCCTTCAGGTAAATAAAAATATCCAGGTAGGAGAGAAAGTAGCGCTCAAAAATCTCTTCTTTGAAAATGGAAAATATTATCTTCTTCCTGAGTCGAACCAGGAACTGAACAAACTTGCGCAGTATCTACTTAGAAATCCCTCAATGGAAATTCGTATTAACGGGCATAGCGATAACAGCGGACTGAAATTCAAGAATCAGAAAATAAGTGAACTCCGGGCGCGCGAAGTATTTGAATATCTTATTAAAAAAGGTGTGCAGAATAAAATGTACTTTAAAGGTTTTGGAAGCACTCAGCCAATTGCGAGTAATGATACAGATGATGGAAGAGCAAAAAACCGGCGTGTTGAATTTGAGATTATAAAAAAATAAATATGAGCCTTATTCAGAAAGACGATCCTAAAATTATTAAAGCATGGACATTCTACGATTGGGCCAACTCGGTGTTTCCGCTGGTGATTACCTCGGCCATTTTTCCGAACTTTTATGATTATATAACCACGCACGATGAAAACAAAAATTTCATTGGGCACACGGTTACTTTTTTTGGAAGCTCTTTCGAGAACCAGAATATTTATTCCTTCGTTTACGCGTTCGCTTTATTCATTGTAGTTCTAATTGCCCCGGTTTTAAGCGGAATTGCCGATTACCTCGGAAATAAAAAACGTTTTTTACAGTTTTTCTGTTATCTCGGGGCGCTATCGTGTATGTGCCTGTTTTTCTTTTCGCGTAAAAGTCTTGAACTAAGTTTTATTCCTTTTATAACGGCAACGATTGGTTTCTGGGGGAGCCTTGTCTATTACAATTCGTATCTGCCGGAAATTGCAAGTATAGAAAATCAGGATAAAGTAAGCGCAAGAGGATTTTCATTAGGATATTTCGGAAGTTCGCTTTTGCTGATCATTTGTCTTGTTGGCATTATGGTATTAAAGATGCCTGCAAAATATAGCTTTCTCCTTGTAGGATTATGGTGGATAGGATTTGCGCAGTTTACTTTTAAAGGACTTCCGGATCGTGATCATGCCGCGCATGGAGCCGACAAAAAGAATTTATTGTCAAAAGGGTTCAAAGAATTATTGTCTGTGTTTTCACAGGTTAAGAAAATAAAGCGGTTAAAGCGTTTTTTGTTCAGTTACTTTTTCTACAACATGGGTGTTCAAACCATAATGGTTGTTGCCGTTTTATTTGCAAGAAATGAAATAGACTGGGGATCCGGAGAAGCGGCAGAAAAAACCAAAACAACTTCTCTCATTGTAAGTATTCTCATAATTCAGTTTGTGGGCATATTAGGTTCGTTCGTGTTTTCAAGACTTTCGGGAAAGATAGGCAACATACATTCGTTGATGATCGCGATTGTTATCTGGATCTTTATTTGCTCTTTTACTTACTGGGTGGTAAGACTACCGGAACACTTTTACATTGTGGCATTTCTTGTAGGATTTGTAATGGGCGGTATCCAGGCTTTGTCCAGAAGTACCTATAGTAAGTTTCTTCCAGAGACGGATGATCACACGAGCTTCTTTAGCTTTTACGACGTCATGGAAAAACTTGGAATGATCATTGGTACGGTTTCTTTCGGCGCCATCAGCGAAGCCGTTGGAGGTATGCGTCCTGCTGTTCTCGCTCTCATTGCCTTCTTCGTTTTAGGATTTATTGGGCTGTTTTTTGTACCCAAAACCCAAAAGTAATCTTATAACGTTTAGTTAGAAATTATTAAAAACCAATAACTAAACACTAAGCATTGGATATTGGTCCGCTTTTTGATTCATTATTTTTATGCTAAGAATTATCTTTCTTATAATCCTGTTCTCTTCAGCGAAAGCACAATTGGTGTTTAAGGATAAAGACACAGATCTTGGACAAATTGCCGAAGCCTACGAAATAAAGGGCGACGTAATTATTAAAAATGAAAGCGATAAAAAAATATTTTTGCTTCGCGCCGATGCCGATCCCGGAATAAAAGTATTTGCATCAAAAAAAACATTGCAGGCGGGAGATACAACTTTACTTGTTATTTCATTCATTCCACAATCTTCAGGAAAATTTAAAAGGGAAATAAAATTAGTGTCGAGTGATCAGGATAAACCCTATCGTTTGAGTCTGAGCGGAAATCTCAATAAATTAAAAGCAGATGACAAGCTTGCTTGTTTTTATTTTGGAAGCAGAAAGAATACCAGTAATGTGAAAATTAAAGATGGTGCCATTGTAGTAACAGATCCTAAACAACAAAGAGATAATAGCAATAAAATGCCTGATAATTCTTCGGAACCCGTTGTTACAAAAACCGTTCAGCCTAAGCAAACAGAACCCGAAATTACCGAGGACCACTCTTCACTTTCATTACTGAAATATAAACCAAACAACATTGTATTTCTGGTAGACGTTAGCAGTTCCATGCGCGATACCATGAAACTTCCATTTATGAAAACGGCATTGTATACACTGATAGATGCCGTTCGCGACATAGATAAAATCACTTTTATTACATACGCCGATAGTGTAAAAGTTCTTAAAGAAGCAATGAGCGGAAGTGATAAAGCGCAATTAAAATTAATCGTTGATGGATTAAAGGGGAAAGGCTATACAAGAGGAAACAAAGCCATTCATAAAAGTCAACAGGTGGCCCAGGCTAATTTTATTCCGGAAGGAAACAACCAGATCTTTCTTGCTACTGACGGTAAATTTAAATTTACACCCGATGATCACGCAAAATGGGTGAGCAGCCAGGGAGCAAAAAAAATAACTCTGACCACGGTTGCTTTTGGCAATGATAAAGAAGCCATCAAAAACCTCAAAGAGATCGCTTTAAAAGGAGAAGGTTCTTTCATTCATATCCTTACACGAAATGAAGGCCGTGATAAGTTGCTGGAAGAGGTAAAAACGCGCAGTAAACGTTAATTTTCGTAAATTTTGAAAGGAAAAGGGACTAACTTCGTATATATAAACATGACGAAGACAGTTTTATTTTTCAGCTTAATGTTAAGTTTTGGATTTGGTTCCTGCCAAACTAACCCAACAACAAATAACGAATCAACAAATAACTCTACAAGTAAAAAGACAATGGACAATAACTTCAATAAAACCGATGAAGAGTGGAAAAAAATTCTTACTCCTGATCAATATCATGTGCTCCGAGAGAAAGGTACGGAGCGCCCTCATTCAAGTGAACTCAATAGTAATTTTGAAGAAGGAACCTATGTATGCGCAGGTTGTGGAACAGAATTATTTACCAGCAAACAAAAATTCGACGGGCATTGCGGATGGCCAAGTTTTGATAATGAAATTGGAGCCGGCGACAGGGTAAAAAAGGTGAAAGATTTTTCTCATGGCATGATCCGTACCGAAATAGTATGCGCCAAATGCGGCGGCCATCTTGGCCATATTTTTGATGATGGTCCAACCCAAACAGGTCAGCGCTATTGTGTGAACGGCCTCAGCATTGGCTTTAAAAAGCTCGAAAAAAGCAACGAAACTAAAAAGTAATGATAAGCACTTCGCCAAAGTGGGCTTTAGGGAAGCGCTTCTAATCCTATTCTAATCTGGCAGGCAGGAAGTTTGTGTATCTTGTGGGGAGATGAACCCTATCTGGACACAAATAGTCATACAAGGCGTACTTAATCGTAAAAAGAAGGATTACGGAAAAAAGCAGTACTCCGATTATCAGATTGCTAAAGGTTTTCGTGAATTAAAAATCATTGCGCTTCGGTACCTTAAAGACGTTATCCTTATTTCGGCTGGCGTTGGGGCTGCTGCATTCGGATTGGAAAGTTTTCTTCTTCCAAATAGTTTTATTGATGGCGGAGTGACTGGTATTTCACTTCTTGTTACAGAAATTACGAGTTGGCCACTTCCTATTTTATTAGTGCTCATAAATATTCCATTTATTTTACTTGGGGCAAAAGTCATCAGCAGTGAATTCGCTATAAAAACGGCCATCGCTATTTCGGCGCTTGCAGTGTGTATTTATTTTTTTCATTTCCCCCAGATCACGCATGATAAATTACTTGTTTCGGCATTCGGAGGATTTTTTCTCGGCGCGGGAATTGGCTTGTCTATCAGGGGTGGAGCGGTACTTGACGGTACGGAAATCTTAGCCATTTACTTAAGCAGAAAGCTGCACACAACAATAGGAGATTTTATTATCATTTTCAACATTGTCATATTCGGTTTTGCCGCTTATTTTCTTTCTATTGAACAGGCTTTATATTCTATGATCACTTATCTTGCCGCGTCAAAAACGCTTGATTTTGTTGTTGAAGGAATAGAAGAATATGTTGGTGTTACAATTATTTCGACCCACTCGGCCGAGATCAATGAAGTTATTACACACGACCTTGGGCGAGGCGTTACCATCTACAATGGTAAAGGCGGTTACGGAAAACGTGGAACAGTTTACGAACTTGAGATCATTTATACAGTTGTAACACGTTTTGAAATTTCAAAACTTAACTATGAGATTCTGAAAATAGATCCGAATGCCTTCATTGTGAGCTCACCTGTAAAAGACATTAAAGGTGGAATGGTGAAGAAGAGAAGATTGAAGGTCTGATAGAAGGTAACCTGAACATAAACTATTTATCAAAGGGTTTTCAGATAACTCTCCAGTTCAGTAAAATTTGAATAAACAGGCTCTACGAGAATCTGTCTCATGGCTTTATCATACACTCCTAACTTATTATCCTTTTCAATTAAAATCCAGGTTTTATCTGTGAGCTTAACTCCTCTTTGATCAATCGCCCACTTTACATTGTCAGCAAGTTCAAATACTGAAAAATTGCCCTCTCCCCAAACAAAAACTGCCTTGCCATTCCGGTAGGCCGGTTCACCTTCAACCAGATTAAACTGCTTTTTACCACTGAGAATTGGCTCAACAATGATCGAGTCCCTTTGCAAATCATAAACCCCAAACTTTTTATCTTTTTCAATTACTGCCTGGTTATAGTCTTTCATATAAGTTATCGTTTCCTGATTTTTTGCCCAGTTTATCGTTTCCGGTAAAAACTGTAAACGCATTCCTCCACGGTCGTGATCAGTTTTTATAGTACATGGTTTTCCGTTATAGAACGCCAGTACTCCATATTCCAGTTGATCAATGTCGAAAATTGTAACGAGCTTGAGTTTTTTCACTTCGTTTTTATCAGTGAGTTCAAATAAGGTTTCACGGTCTTTGAAAATGGGATAGTCATTTACTTTAAACGGACCCTCACAAGCCACAGATTTAAATTTGTGCAAAATCTTTCCTTCTGTGGTAACCAGTTTCATTCCTTTTTCATCAATAAGGATAGTTGCTTTGTTCTCGAATGCAGGTAATTTGAATTGTCCAAGCTCAGGACATTCTGTAGCCGCTGTGTGAATAACCTTTTGGGTTGGAAGATATATTACCGTCCAAAGATCCGTGTCCACTTTTCTTCTGTATAAATAACCACTTTCATCCACCACCATGTCTTCTTCAACAACGGGCCCTGTAATAATATTGCCATGCGTATCAATTACATACAAGCCCGAAGTATCGTTTACTACGCAATAATTATTTGCAAATCTGCCATAAAAAAAAGAGTTATTGTATCCAGAAGAGTACTTCATCGGAATTACCAGCTTTTTTTCCTGCAGGGAATAGAACCCATACTTCTTATTTTTACCAACACGCAACAAACTTCCAGGAGTTGTTCCTTTTTCAATATCGTCATATTCTGCTGGAAGTACCTCCGTACCTGTTGAATCTATGATACCCATTTTAGTCCCCTTAACGCTATAAGTGATTCCATCGCGGAACATATAATATCCCTTAGAATTGCTCCAGGTATAAAAGCCGTCGTACATGGTTTTTACCAATTCCCCATGGCCAACTTTGTAAATGCCATATAACCCCAGTTTCTTAATGCTGAAATAAATTCCGTCATTAAAATAAGCTTTGGGCGATTCGGATCTTCCGCCAAAAAACCTGACTTCATAATAAAGCGGAGGAACAGCGTAAGTAAAATCTCCATTTAATATTCCTTTATCATCTTTTTTTGTTACAAATAACCACTTTTTATCACGCCTGATCTCGTCCGATTTCAACGTCAGCTCATAAAATTTGTCGACGCAATGTCTGTTCAGTTCTACGTTGAATAATTCGTATTTTTCGTAGAAGTAATTTTTTCGGCATTCCATTACAAGAATGCTTTTAAGATCATCAAGGGCATAAATTTTCTCGGCTAAAGTGTATGAATAGTCTTTGGCGTAAGTAGCCGAATCCTTACACGACGAACAATATTTCTTATGGGACGCATAACTGTCTTTAAGCGAAGGAATATCTGATAAAGTATATAAGGGATAGATCGTGTCGTACTTTGCGGGTACTATCATTTTTCCGTTGGAATCGGCAATACCCCAGCGGTTTTTATCTTTTACAATCCATAGTTTAAACCATGTAAAACCTACCTGATCAAACACAGCTTCAGGCGAAGACTTTAATACAAACTTCGATTCTTTGCTGATAAATTGCTTTGTACGCTCAGTACCGGCTAAATAGTCGATAACATTTTGATACCTGTTTTGCGAATAGGATGAGATACAAATCAGCTGAATGAATAGGTTTAAATATAGGTATTTCATAACGTACAATCTTCTTTAATTTAAACAAAGGAAATACTGTATAACTGACATTGCGAAAAATCTGCTTGTACTCTTTTCGTTGTACGTTTTTCCTTATGGACACAATAAGGCAAATAAGAACAATAAATGGTAAACTTATTCATAAGTCAAATTTATAAATCAGTTATTGAAGTTGCTAACCGGTTCATATCCTTTTTTTGCCTGCTTTGCACATTTTATGTTTCCCGCTTTTATAAATTTAAGGCCGTAAGTTGCTAAAAAATCGCGATAAAACTATATTAAAGCTTCAGGCTCCTAACTGTCGGCAGTATACCGTTTCTGTTTTTTTGATACGTCTTATTGTTAAATAAGTAACATTAACAAAACAAAAATAAGGCCGCCAAAAGCCACTCCGCCTACGATTGGTATTGCTATGGCTCTCCTTTCCCGCCTTTTTTCCCGTTTATATTCTTCTTTTGCTGCTTTTTCGAGGGCCTTTTGAGTTTCCACCTGCTTTGATAATTTGGCAGCCTGCACTGCGTCGCCCTGGTTAATATAATATTGCGCTTTCATACGTAATAGTTCTTGCCCCATTGCAGATTGATCGGCGTTCAACAAATGATTTTCAGTTAAGCCGGATTTAACATAGCTATTTATTTTATGTTTTATTGCATTGACACCTCTTTCATTATAAACCTTTTGTATTTCTGTAGCTATTTCTGCAAGTTCTGTAATCACAGGGGGTTCACTGTATTGATTGTAACGTAATATCAACAAGCGTTGCATGGCAGTATTGTTATCATAATCATTTATCTGCTTTTCAAAAGCATTAATAGTCTCCAAAGAAATTTTGCCACTGGCATCTTGTAAAGGTATGGTGGAAGATTTTTGATAAGACTCTAATAAGAGTTTGTCCAGAGTTTTAATAGATTCTTTTGATTCGTCCTGTTCTTTCCATTTTTGCTGCGCTTCCGCTGAAGGCTGTGAGAGATTTCCATAAACCGTAGCCACTTGTCCGACTCTTTCCAGGTTATCAACAGTTTGAAGCGTTTTCGCAGCCGCGCCTCCCGCCTTCAGGATGTCTTTAGCAGCCTGTGCCTTAGTATGAAGGTTATTCAATTTTTTTACCATTTGAGCCGCTTCCGGATTATCGGCAAATGGTGCAAGCATATTCGCGAAATTAACAAAGTCCTGGTTCACTTCTGCTACCGTTTGGTTTTTTGGATCGGAATTAGAGTTATTGGCATTACCGCCCCCTTTCTTTTTACCGGCATTAGGACAATTTCTGCTAATTCCAGCGTATTCCGAACAACAATTTCCAATTCCCTGATCTTGGAATCCTTTTATCGTTTTTCCTAAACTTGCAATTTGCTGTTCAATTTGCCCCGGAGGCGTATTTGTAGTTTCGCAATTACACAAACATATATATAAAGCGATTTGGGCGCAGTAAGAACACGACGTAGCATCATTTCCGCCCATCGGGGCTCCAAGTTTTTGTTCACCCGTATTAGAAGGGGTTGACATTTTATTTTTGTATTGTACTGCTTTAGAATCATTACTACAATCACACTCGGTTTGCGCGAAAGTTAAGTTTGAAATACACAAACAGGCTATTAAAGGAATAAGGAAAAATTTCACATCCATAGAAATAAGTTTGACTATTAGCCAGTGAAAATATCGCTAAACGGGATAACCCGCAATACTCATTAATGACTGTTTTTAGGCAGGGTTATAATAAGCCGTTGATTTTGGAAAAGTTAATAAGATCAATGGTATTTGTGCAATTACTTTTCCTGATCATATTTCTCCGATGACCATCAACTGTATGTTTGCTAATGAACAGTTTTTTTGAAATCATAGAGCTGGTAGCCCCGTCTTTTAGGAGTTTTAAAATCTCTAGTTCCCGTTCTGAAAAAAAACCTTGATACTCTTTGGTAACATACGCCTTAAATTTTTTCTGATCCAGTCCGGGAGCTTCAAATTTCCAGTCAACCTTATTGGAGGTACTTAAGAAAGATATATCTGAGAGAACAGAAAGATTACTGATTATTTTTCCATTTTCGTCGAGATCAAAAACCGTTGACTGCCTTAGTACCTTCACATAATGTCCTTTCTTATGTCGTATACGGTAGGTTACAAAAAAAGCCACGTCGCGGCTTACATTGTTCTCAGTTGCAAAAAGCAAGGTCGCTTTAATCAGCCTTGTAATAATGTCGTAATCATCCGGATGAAAATAACCTGTCACCAGGTCAAAAGTAAATTCTTCAGGAGTATATCCAAGCAGTTCGAGAATCCCTTTCAGAAATGTGATGTTCTTTTTTTGATAATCCAGTACATAAAATCCTTGTCCTTTTAAAAGCGGGAAGTTCCTGATATGAGCAAACGGTCTTTTCACCACATTCCTGGAGGAAAGCTTTTTACTTACGGAATTTAAATAGTCTCCTATTTTTTCTTTCTTCATCAGGTTCTAAAAACAAATGAGTAGAATTTCCGGATCAGCTTACTCGTTTCCTCTGGCTGCTCGATTTGAGGCATATGAGCTGCGCCGGGAATGTAGTGTACTTTTTCTTCCCATAACGCTGAGGTGTTAAGGTATCGGAAATATTCCGGGTTTACGATTGCATCCTGCTGACCATGTAAAACTGCTACCGGGATCGTAAGTTTATGAATGATGGCTAATTCATCCTGGAATAATCCTTGTCCAAGTGAAGCTCCGAGGTTTACACGAGCAGCGCCATCGGTTTTTAAAACAGAAGATGAAAGCAATTTTAAATGACCGCTATCCTGAATGATAAGATTTTTTGCAAACTCCAGGGCTTCTTCTTCCATTACCGTTTCCTTGAATAGAATTCCGGCTGCAGGATTAGGGAAAAACATTTCTTCCATTTTCGGAGGAATTGTGATTGGCGGAGTCCCCATAATTAGCAAACCTTTTATACCTTTTAATTTTTCTGTTGCCTCAATTGCAATATGCCCTCCCAATGAATGTCCTGCGAGGATAAAATCACGGATTCCTAATTCATGGATAACCTCTTCAAGTGAATTGATATAACCGGGAATACTATAAGTTTTTGCTGCATCAGATGCTTTTTTAGATAGACCATGTCCTGGCAAATCAAAAGCGACCAGCGGCATTCCATGCAGGAATTGAAACTGGTATTTAAATGTTTGGGCATCTAATGAGTTTCCGTGTAAAAAAACAATAGCCTTATCTTTAACCTCCCCGGAGGTATACACATTTTTACCAGCTACCATAAATGAGCGCATAAGATGAAAAGATATGAAAGTAAATATACTTAAATATGATAAAATCAAAAACTAACATAGCAGCCATCATTATAAAATAAAATTTTGTGCAAAAAACAACAGTAGCCTGTTGAATAACCAGACGATTATAATTAAAGATTTTCCGGATTAATTAAGCGAGATCATGATATTTCCAAGCATCAGAAAAACAAGTAAGACCGCGAGAATAGAACGCCGAATGCTAAGAAGATAAAATAAAAACTCACGAACATAAGAAGCTTTGTTTGGTGGTATTCCGGAACGACCGGAAATGTAAACAGATTACTCCTTCACGATCTTAATCGTTTGAACGTTTCCTTCTTTGGTTGTGATCTTCATGTAGTACATTCCTTTTGCAAAGGTATTCATGTTGAAGTGTTGTTCGTTGCTTCCGTTTTCAAATTTCGAGTTTTGTTTCAATAGTAATTTGCCAGCGGCATCATACATTTCTATTTTACACTCGAATGATTTAGTTGTGTTGATGTTTACTGTGATCTGATCTTTTACTGGATTTGGATACACATTAAAACTTACCTCGTTGCTTCCATTCATTATTCCTGTACAAGGAGAAACTGAAATGGAAACTGAGTTATTTCCGTTGCAGCCATTTCCACCAGTACCGGTGCAGGTATAAATTGTTGAAGCGGAAGGAATGAAGTTAGCAACCGATCCGGTTACACCTCCCGGCTGCCATGTATACGTATTGGCTCCTGTTGCCGTTAATGAAACCATCTGGCCCTGGCAAATCACAGTATTGTTTGCTGAAATACCAATGGATGGAGCCGCGTTTACCATTACAGTTGCTGTTTTTATATTATTACATGCACCGCTTGTTCCTGTTATTGTATAAAAGGTTGTTACCGTTGGAGAAACAGAGATGTTTGCCGCTGTTGCACCTGTATTCCATGAATAAGTAGTTGCTCCACTTGCGGTAATAGTTGCAGTTGCTCCTGAACAGATAGTAGCATTGTTTACGCTAACTGTCGGAGAAGTATTCACTGTAATGGTAGCTGTTTTAATTATTGAAGCACAAGTGCCGTTGTATCCAGTAACAGTATACACAGTTGTCCCTGAAGGAGAAACAGAAATGTTTGCTGAAGTTGAACCTGTATTCCAGGAATAAGTTGCTGCTCCACTTGCTGTAATTGTTGCAGATGATCCTGAACAAATTGCCTGAACACTTCCGCTTACAGAAACACTCGGAGTTGTATTTACAGTTACAGTAGATGTTTTTATATTTTTACATCCATTCACTGCGGTTCCTGTTACTGTATAAACTGTAGTTAAGGCCGGAGATACTACTAAAGCAGCACTTGCTGATCCTGTGTTCCACGAATAAGAGTTGGCTCCTGTTGCTGTTAGTGTAGCCGAGCCTCCGCTGCAGATACTTGCATTGTTCACATTTACCGTTGGAGATGCGTTAACGCTTATGGTTGCAGTTTTCACATTGGTACAGCCACCAGTTGTTCCTGTAACAGTGTATACAGTTGTTCCAGTTGGGGAAACTGTTACGTTTGCCGCCGTTGCCCCTGTGTTCCATGAATACGTTGTTGCGCCGCTTGCTGTTATTGTTGCGGTTGCTCCTGAACAGATTGTTTGAACACTATTTGTTACGGCGACCGTAGGAGATGAATTTACTGTGATGGTTGCTGTCTTCACATTTTTACAACCATTCGCCGCGGTCCCTGTTACAGTATATACAGTTGTTAATGCCGGCGAAACAACGATAGACGAAGTTGCCGCTCCGGTGTTCCATGAATAGGTTGATGCTCCGCTGGCCGCCATTGTTACAGACGAAGCTGAACATATGGTTTGATTATTTACAGCAACTGTTGGTGTTGCATTTACATTTACAGTCGCGGTCTTTACATTGCTGCAACCACCCGTTGTTCCTGTAATGGTGTAAACTGTCATTGCTGTTGGTGAAACCGAAATGCTTGATGTTGTTGCTCCTGTGTTCCATGAATACGTTGTTGCTCCGCTTGAAGTAATTGTTGCGGTTGCTCCGGAACAAATTGTTTGAACACTATTAGTAACTACAACTGTTGGTGTTGCACTTACAGTTACTGTCTGATTAGAAGGAGAACCAGGCCCCGCTCCATTCGTTGCAACCAGTGTTACAGTATAAGTCCCTCCGTTCGAAAATGTAAATGATGGATTTTGCACCGTTGCCGATGAAATGCTTACACCGGCCGAAGGTGTAACGCTCCAGCTCCATGAAGTAGGTGAGTTCGTAGATACATCGTTAAATGTTTTTGGTGTTCCGCTACAGATTGTTCCTGTAAAGTTAAATGAAGATGAAGGTGGCACAGATGAAGCAATTGCGTCAACGATCCAGGTTCCTCTTCCGTATGTAGCTGCAACAATTTTTGTTGGATTAGCAGGAGAAATTTCCATATCCGACACCGGCGTGTTTGGTAATCCGGTGTTATAAAGCGTCCATGTTGCCGAAAGATTATCTCTGTAGTAAACACCTACATCCATACCAACATAAATTCTGTCGTTGGTAGATGTTTGATACAATAAACAATTTCCAGGAATGTTTGGAAGATTGGATGTGTAATTGGTCCAGCTGGTTCCACCATTTGCAGTCATGAATACTTTATTTCCCGCAGAGTATCCGCTCAATACAACCCATGCGTTATTAGCATCGGTAGGATCAATTACAATATATTGCGGCGCGGCGCTTGCAACAGGAACTGTTCCTGTAACATTTGTCCAGTTGGTTCCGCCATTTATTGTTTTGTAAATTCCTGAACTTTTTAAAACATAAATTACCTGGTTGTTGGATGGAGCAATGGCAAATTCAATAATGGTTCCTGTGCCCCCTACTGTGCCTTGTACGGTCCACGATCCCGCCGAATTAGTTGATTTGAATAAATTGGTATATCCCGCGTATAAGGTTGTTGGGGTAACCGGATCCTGTTTCCATATGGCAACCCATGGCGCGGTTCCTGTCATTCCTGTAGTGCAGTTGGACCATGATCCTCCTCCATTTGTTGATTTTCTGAAAGAGCCATCGTAATATTCTGCAAACATATTATTGTCATTGGTTCTGTCAATAAAACAATCCATTCCGTCTCCACCCATAGTAGCATTATAAGTTGTTCCGTTCCAGATGCTGGTTCCATTATCCTGGTGACCGGTGATCCATTTATTCGCAGTTAAAGCGGATGTGCCTATTTTATAGATCTGTGAAATATTTATTGTTCCTGAAATTTCTGTCCAGGATGTTGTTCCTCTCCTGTAAACTGTTCCGTCATTGGCGTTGAATAAAGTTCCGTTCGGAGCAAATTCAAGATCGTGATGATCGGCGTGAGTAAACGGCGCGCCTGAGCCTGTCCAGTGTCCATAAATGGCCCACGAGCCCCCACCAGTGAGTGTTCGCCAAACGTTCACCCCTCCGGTAACAACTTCATCTTTATTAAGAGGGGAAGCAGCAATACAGAGATCGTACCATCCTTGTCCGCCTGCATCGTTACCCATTGTGGCCCATCCTAATAAATTGAGTGATGTTGCCTGTTGTGTGAATACAGTTCCGCTTGCAGTGGAACGGTAAAATCCAAGTAAGCCCCCATCAGTATTATTTGCGGCAATAACATACACGTAAAGCGGATCGGCAGGTGTAACTGCAATGGCCATCCTCCCAACGCCGGTATTTGGAATACCGTTTGTTATCTGCGTAAAACTTGCTCCGCCATTGGTAGAAAGTCTGAAAGATGCTCCGGCTGCATACACTGTGTTCGGATCTCCCGGTTTAAATTCCAGGTCATAACAGTTCGATGTGCTCACTTGCGTCCAGTTGGTTCCGCCATTAATGGTTCTATAGATGCCACCGTTAGTTGCTGCAATTACAATTTGTGGGTTTGTTGGGTTGATGATCAGTCGCCTGATAAGATATCCGTTAGCTACAGGAAAAGTTAAACCTGTTGCATTCCAGGTGTTGCCTCCGTCGGTTGATTTTAAAACGCCTATACTTCTTGTGTCGCCGGCATCACCGTCGCCTGTTGCAAGAAACATATTGTTTGGGTTGATGGGATCAATAGCAAGATCTGAGCATCCTGTTACAGCAAGGTTATCGGTATTGGTGGTCCAGCTTGTGCCTCCATTAGTAGATATCCATAATCCGCCTGCAGGTGCTCCAACATAAAGGTTAAGAGTGTTGGTTGGATGTACCGTGATAAAGTTCATCCTTCCTGATTTTAATAGTTGCCCGCCTGCACTTCCGCTAATCGGACCCATAGGGCCAACTGCCGTCCATGTGGTAGAAGCAAGTTGCTGAGGGCTCGAAGAGATTAATTTCCCTCCAACGTTGTTGCCCATGTAATTGTTATACCATTCCTGGTAGTTTTTGGCCGTGAGATTTAATAATGAAATGTCTCCTGTTGGATAAACGCGTGGTGAAACAAAATTCTCCCAGCGTTTGAAAGCTTTATATCCTTTTCCTTTTTCTGTTTTGTCTTTATCGGACCAATATTTTTCAAATTTGTTTTGGATCTGATAAAGATTGGCATCTGGTTTTTGCATTAACTCCGACCAATCCTGGCCAACAGCAAAAAATGAGGCAGCAATAAAACTGCAGGAAAATAAAAATGATTTCATTCAATAATTTTAAATTTCGAAAACATTAAATTAACCTTTAAAAAGTTAAAAGTCAATGTGTTTCAAAGAAATTAGAATGAAAAGCTCAAAACTTTCAGTAAAAAGGGGGTCTAAATTTTTAGATTGTCAAAAAAGGCCTTTTTGTCAATGAAAACTCAGAATAACGGCTGTGCTGGTTTGGTTTGTAAAACACCTTCGATTTTTTCCATTATTTCAACGGTCAATAAAGGAACAACATCCAGCGAAGTGAGTGTTTCTTTTAATTGTTCGGGTTTACTTGCGCCTAAAATAGTTGTACTGACATTCGGATTTTTTACGCACCAGGCAATGGCTAGTTTTGGTAAAGTAGTTCCAAGTTCTTTGGCGAGTTTATCAAGTTCTTTTACTTTATCAATTCTTGTTCCGTCGCCAAGAGTCCGTTCTTTTAACCAATCCATTCCTTCAATGTGGAGGCGGTTATCGGTAGGCATTCCATTGTTGTATTTTCCGGTGAGTAAGCCACTCGCGAGCGGACTCCAGATCGTTGTTCCTAATCCAAAATCACGAAAAAGAAGAAGATAATCTTTTTCCATTTTTGTTCTTTCGAACATGTTGTATTGAGGTTGCTCCATGGTTGGACCAATGAGCCTGTTTTTCTCTGCGAAAACATAAGCCTGCATGATCTCGTCATTACCCCACTCACTTGTTCCCCAATATAAAATTTTTCCCTGCTGAATCAATGTGTTCATGGTCCAGACTGTTTCTTCGATCGGAGCGTTTTTATCAGGGCGGTGACAAAAGAAGAGATCAAGATAATCGAGTTGTAATCTTTTTAAAGCGGCGTGGCAACCTTCTACAATATGTTTGCGTGATAACCCGCTTTGATTTGGTTTTGAATCTTCGTAACCGAAATACACTTTACTGCTTACAGTATAAGAACTTCTTGCCCACTTTTTCTTTTTAAGAATTTCTCCCATTACCAGTTCCGATTTTCCACGCGCGTAAACTTCTGCGTTATCAAAAAAGTTAACGCCGTTGTCATATGCAATACTCATGAGTTCATCGGCTGTGTTATCGCCGATTTGTTTCCCGAATGTTACCCAGCTTCCAAACGAAAGCGCGCTCACTTGTAATCCTGATTTTCCTAATCTCCTGTATTCCATAAAAAAGTTTGACGTTAAAGATACCCGTAATTATAAAATAAAAAAAGCCCTTCCTTAATTGGAAGAGCTTTTTCGAAAGAAAGAATTTTTTATTCTACAATAAGTTTACTTCTGATTAAGTTTTTGCTTGTTGTTCCTGTTACAAAATAAACACCAGGGGCAAGATGTTTTATTTTTACCGATTTATGTTCTTTTAAATCGATCGCGTAAACAACCTGGCCAAGTTCATTTATAATGTTTAATAAAACAGGTTCATTGGTAAGAACGGTAAACTCTCCGTTATTTGGATTAGGATAAATGCTGATGAGGTTATTATTGGTAAACATTTCAATACCTGCACAAGGAGAAACCTGTTGTGTAAACGTAAACGTGTTGCTGCAGCCATTGGCACCTGTTCCTGTTAAGGTGTAAGTTGTATTTGTTGTTGGCGAAATTGCAATCACTGCATTTGTAGATCCTGTGTTCCAGTTATACGAATTAGCACCCGACCCTGTTAAACTTGCTGTCGATCCACTGCATAGTAAAGTATGCGTAGATCCGATACTGACAGTTGGTAACGCATTGGCGGCAAGCGTTAACGGAAGAGTATGTAAACATGAATTGGTTGAGGTTCCTGTTACAGATAAGGTTGTGGTTCCAACTGTTGGAGTAATAGTTATACTTGATGATGAAGATCCTGTGGTCCACGAATATGTGGATGCGCCCGATGCAGTAAGCGTTACTTGTGTTC
Source organism: Bacteroidota bacterium (assembly GCA_021323535.1). GTDB lineage: Bacteria > Bacteroidota > Bacteroidia > B-17B0 > Aurantibacillaceae > Aurantibacillus. The sequence continues at coordinate 44,180 of JAJONO010000005.1, read as the reverse complement.
CCGCACAAACAACCATAGATCCTGTTACCGCAACTGTCGGAGAAGTAAATACTGTAACAGATGAAGTCTGTGTATTTACACAAGAGTTCGCATCAATTCCTGTAACTGTATAAGTTGTGTTTACTGTTGGCGATAAATTTACAGAAGCTGTTGTTGCTCCGGTATTCCACGAATACGTAGTTGCTCCACTTGCCGAATGCGTTACCGAAGATCCGGAACACACAGACGGACTTCCGGAAATCGTAATAGTGGGAAGATTATTCACTGTGACGAAGTTAGTTGGATTATACATACAGTTTGTTCCTGGAGTGGATAAGGTATAGATGGTAGTTGCAGTAGGTGTAATAACAATAGAGGATGTTGTTAAACCTCCTGGGTTCCAGGTAAAGCTTGGAGCGTTTGTACTGGCTGTCAGCGTTGTTGAATTTCCAATACAAATGGAAGGATTTGAAGGAGTAATGTTCACTGTTAATCCCGTTACCACAATTGTATCCGCGCCGAGTGTACATCCGTTTCTTACAGCTACAATGTATGTACTCCCGGTACCAACGGAAGTGGAATTAGTAATGGCGGCGTTGTTCCACAAAACCTGTGAATACGAACCTGTAATGCTTAATGATGCAATCTGCGCAGGACATAATAACATGCTGCTTCCCTGTTGAATAGAAACACTCATAGGAGTTTGTGTAATACTAAAATCACTGGCGTTGTAAACAAGATTATCGAGGTAATTAAAGTTGCAGGTAGAGCCCGGATCGTTTGCAACAGTAAATAAACCATAAACCCCCGCCATTTTAAATGTTGTGCCGCTTGGTTCAAGAACTTCATCGGCAATGTGAGGCATAAGCATTTGTCCGTTCAAAGGAGCATTACACGAGGTAAAATCTTTTTGAGGTGTCCATTTCCAGGTAGTAACGTCGAATGCTTTCGACATTAAGTTTGGTGTTTGATTGGCCGATCCAAGTGCGTATCCTGAGTTGTCGGTCCATGCAAAGAATATTTTTTTACCGTCTGCTGTTCTCGAAATCTGCGGGAACATATCCATGGAAACTGAATTTGTTCCTACGCCAAAAGTTCCGCGGCCAGCATTTACATTGGCAACATCATAAGCGTTCCATATTCCATTGAACAGTGTGATGTCAAAAATATGATGTGTTGACCCGAAGTAAACAGAGTAAGCATTGTTTCCGTTACAGATGGTAGTGATCATGTGAGGATTCCCATATATGTCCACTGTAAGATCATGCTCAAACGCAGTGGTGGCAACATTCGTAGTTGAAATTAAAGAGCTGATACATGGAAACTGGTTAATGTCCACCTGAATTGGTCCGTTCCACGAAGCCCCGCCATCGGTTGTTTTGTAGAAAACAGGATAGTATGCGTAGTTAGTAGGCCCGCCGGTTACATGTCCGAGAAAACTCATCCAGCCCATCTGTCCTGTTGGATCAAATGCGATATTATAATCAGCAACCTGTGCTGTTCCGTTAAACGCAGTGCTTAATGGCGGAGTGGCTGTAAAATTATTTGCCCAGGTAATATCATTTGAGCCGTTCCATGTTCCTTTATAAATTCTGAAACCTGTTACAATGGTCCCGTTGAAAACAGCGTCGGCTGCCCAGTAAACTCCCGGCGCCCCTTTTGTAAGGGAATTGGGAATTAAAACGTTGGTGCTTCCTGCCTGATTGTAATTTTCGGTGTTACCGGTGCCGCTTAATTGCCGTACGCCGCTAACATGTCCGTTCCATCCACCTGCTCCGTTGATGGTTGCAGCGAGGTATCCGATATATGCGTTAGAGGGGGTTGAATTTCCGGTTGGATTATAAATGCAGGCATTTGGATATCGCGCCGCACTTGTTACTAACGGATTAAGATTCCCGAGGTTGTTGGTCCAGGTTGTTCCGCCATTTGTAGAAACATCGTAGCGTATGTTTCCTGAACTGCCTCCGAAACCAGCAACGCTGTTTCTATGCGCGAAAACAATGGTGTTAAGGTCCTTGTTTACAGCAATAGGGTTGGTGGTCCATCTGATATTCGTAAATAAATTGGTTGCTGCTCCGGCCGAAACCGAGCTTGCGCATTGTGCATTTAAATTGCTGGTCGACAATAACGCCAAAGCAATAACTGATAAACTCAGGTAGATTTTTTTCATACGGATTTGGTTTAGGTTAAACTTTAGGGAGGATTAAAAATAGTAAATTCTGTTTAATTGCCAAATCTATTGTGATGCTTTTAACATCACGGAGCAATGTTTGTGAGGTGTTTGTTGCCCATTTCGCGGGTATAACCAATTCTTAAATGCTCATAAATAAAAAAGGGAGCCTTGCGGACTCCCTTTTCTGATATGATCTTCAGATTTATTTCGAAAGAATTATTTTCAACTGTTGCGTTTTTCCTGAAGCGCCAGTTAATGTTACAAAATAAATCGCGTTATCAAGTTCGCTGATATTGACATTCACAATTGAAGAATTATTTTTTTGTTCCCTGATCACTTTTTTGCCGGTGATATCAGTTACGAAATAAGAAACTATGTCTTCGCCACTCTCAATAATGAATTTTCCTGTTGTAGGGTTAGGAGAAATTCTGATTGAAGCGTTCAGTGAATTTTCATTTATTCCTGTACATGGAGAAACACTCACCTGGTGTCCAACCGCCGCGGAATCTTTACATCCATTGGTATTGGTTTTTGTCATGTTGTAAATTCCGGCAGCGTTCACAGTAAATGTGTTTGCAGTTGCACCTGGCTGAAGAACGCCGTTCATATACCACTGGCTGCTTCCACCCGAAGAACCTGTAAGGGTAACAGTTTGTCCGGCGCATACGACGCTTGGACCTGAAATAGAAACTGTTGGTAAACTAACCGATTGGGTTGTAACTCCGGCAGCAATAGAATCGGTTCCGCAGCCATCGGTGATCATGCATTTATAATAGCCAGCTGTACTGGTGATAATGGCTTGATTGGTTGCGTTGGCAACAGCAGTACCATTCACATACCACTGATAAGATGCGCCACCACTGCTCATTGTTAATGTAGTTGTAGAGTTGGCGCAGAAGGTAAAGGTTCCGGTAATTGCGCGTGGACAGGTAATATAAGCTAAACCTTTAATACCGGTGGAGTAAGACATAATAGGAGTGAAGTTTCCTGAAGTATCAGCTTCTGAAAAATCTCCGAAATAAGTTGTAGTGATAAATTTGTTACCGGCCTTAAATACAGATGCGCCTATTTCGTCGCTATAAGCAGTAGGAATATTAATTGGCGCTGTAAACGACGTATCATATTTTTCATAAGTAATCGCAGACCCTGTCCAGTGATATATTTTATTGATGGTTGGATTAAACGAAATAGATTCTCCATAACTTCCATTTACCATAGCGCCTATCATTGTATTTGAAGCATTGTTCAGGTTGATTCTGTAAGCAGTGTTTGGAACTGAAGCGCCATTCCCGGTAACTCCAAGTAAAGTGTTATTCGCATTAAATGTAAGTGTGGCAAAGTTATCGCCAAGGATACCAATATCATCTACAGCTCCCGTAGCAGCATTTAACTTGCCAAGATAACGGTCGCCTGAACCTTCTTTAGCAATAACGTACAAAGCTCCGGTTACCGGATGCTTGGTTAATCCGGTAAATCCATCAACACTTAGCGCTGCATTGGTGAATGAAGTGGTAATAACGTTCAGGGTTGCATAAGTGTTTGTGTCAAGAACACGTAATTGATCATCGCCTTGAGAAACTGCCAAAAGACGCGTAACACTTTGTGAGGATAAACTTCCGGTCATAAAGATGGTGGAAGCAAGCAGTAAAAGTTTTTTCATTTTAGAATGGTTTTGAGTAAATGTATTAAAAAACTTTGAGGGCACAAATTATAAATGCATTAGAGCGACAGAGTTTTAAATGACAGATTCTGCAATTATTTTACAAGCACTTTCGCTTCCATCATATCCATGATAGCATATTTAACGCCTTCTCTTCCTAAACCACTTTCTTTTATTCCTCCATATGGCATCTGATCAAATCGAAGTGTTGGAACTTCATTGTGGATGACGCCACCCACTTCAATGTTTTTAAAACACTGATCAAGTTCGCTTACTGAATCTGTGAACACGCCACACTGCAAGCCAAACTTTGAATCGTTTATTTTTTTGATAGCGTCCTTAATTTTACCATTGTATTTTTCAATACAGATAACCGGTCCGAAAATTTCTTCAGCGCTTACTTTCATTTTTGAAGTTGTGTTGGTAAGAATAGTAGCTTCATAAAAATTACCATGACGTTTTCCGCCGCTTATTAATTTTGCGCCTTGCTTCACAGCCTCTTTTACCCATGATTCTACACGCTTCGCATTTTCTTCATCTATCATGCAGCTTACTTTTGTTGAATCGTTGAGCGGATCAGCGTTCTTCAGTTTGTCTGTCTCAGATTTCATGGCTTTCAGAAAATTATCATACACATCTGGATGCACAAAGAATCTCTGAGCGTGAATACAAATTTGTCCACTGTAAGAAAAAGCTCCGATCATACATTTTGCAATTACAGATTTAATATCGGTTCCTTTCGAAATAATGACACCTGCATTTCCTCCAAGTTCAAGTACAACTTTCTTTTTTCCACTTTGTTTTTTGAGTTCCCAGCCAATTTCAGGAGAACCTGTGAAGCTTAATAAATTAATTCTATCGTCAGTTACTAATAGGTTTCCTGTTTTGCGGTCCATTGGTAGAATAGAAACCGATCCTTTGGGAAGATTACTTTTGTCAATGATCTTCGCCAATTCAAGTGTAGATAATGGAGTACTAGAGGCTGGTTTTAAAATAATGGGACAACCTGCGGCAATGGCCGGAGCAATTTTATGAACCGCCAAATTGAGAGGAAAATTGAACGGAGAAATTCCGGCTACAACTCCAACCGGAAAATAATTCACAATTCCTTCCTTGTTTTTTCCGTTTAGGGTCCAGTCAAGACTCATGTATTCCTTTGGGAGACGTTTACATTCTTCGGCCGCAATGAGAAATGTCTGAGCGGCGCGTTCAATTTCTCCTGTGGCATAAATGATCGGTTTCCCGCTCTCGATACAAAGAATTTCCGCGAGTCTTTTTTTGTCTTTCAAAATGGCTTCATGAATAAACTTTAAGGCTTCATATTTCTGAAGTGAAGATAATTCCCTGCATTCCTGTTTTACTTTTTCGGCTGCAACAATGGCTTTGTTAAGTACTTTTTCATCAGCCTGAAAAGTAGTGGAATAAATTTTTCCGCTGTATTTGTTGGTAACCACCAGTTTCCGGCCGGTTTCGATAAATTTTCCGGCACAATATATTTTATGTTCGTTCATTAGACCCACTAATTTATAAATTTTACTTTACTTTTACTTTTCCAATGAGTACTATAGAAATTAATCCACAGTTCGAACAGGTTCTTAGTTTTGTAAATCAAACCAGCCAGCTTATTTTTCTTACAGGAAAAGCCGGAACAGGGAAGACTACTTTATTAAAGTACATTCGCGAAAACACATACAAACAGATTGCAGTGGTTGCTCCAACAGGTGTTGCAGCTATCAACGCAGGAGGAACTACAATACATTCTTTTTTTCAGTTTCCGTTCACTCCTTTTCTTCCGTCACTAAAAGAAACAGGGGAACTTAATGCGTCAAAAACAAATCTGCCCACACTAAAATATAATCTTCAACGATTATCCATTTTCAGGAACCTTGAACTCCTTGTTATTGACGAAGTAAGTATGGTTCGCGCCGACCTCCTCGATCAGATTGACATTACGCTCAGACAAACACGCAAGAAATGGCATTTACCTTTCGGTGGCGTTCAGGTGATGCTCATTGGGGATATGTATCAGCTTCCACCTGTAGTGCAGCCTGAAGAATGGAGGATACTGAATGAGGTCTACCAGAGCCCGTATTTTTTTGATAGCCTCGTTGTTAAGAATAATCCTCCCGTTTTTATTGAGCTAACGAAAATCTACAGGCAAAATGAGACCAGGTTTATTGATCTTTTGAATAAAGTTAGAAATAATATTCTTGATCAGGAGGGGCTGGAGCTTCTTAATTCGCATTTTAAAGCCAATATCACCAAAGAGGATTACCGTGAGAATATTACATTAACAACTCACAATCGTAAAGCAGATGAAATCAATTTGAGTTCGCTTAAAGATCTTCCTGGTAAAGAGTACAGCTTTAAATGCAAAGTAGACAAAATATTTTCTGAAAAAAATTACCCGGCCGATGAAATTCTTGTTCTGAAAAAAGGAACGCGTGTCATGTTTCTGAAAAATAATACCGAGAAGAATTATTATAACGGAAAGATCGGGGTCATTTCTTTTATTGATGAAGAAAAAATAAAAGTAAAATGTGAGGAAGATCATCACGAGATTGATGTACAGCGCGAAGCATGGACCAACGTGGCTTACAATGTTGATAAAAGCACAAAACACATCGAAGAAGAAGTTCTTGGAACATTCAACCAGTTTCCGCTCCGCCTTGCCTGGGCCATTACAATTCATAAGAGCCAGGGATTAACCTTTGATAAACTGATCATTGACGCGGCGGAAGCTTTTAGCGCGGGACAAGTATATGTGGCGCTGAGTCGTTGCCGTGGCCTGGAAGGATTAACCTTAAGCTCTAAAATTAGTCCACAGAGCTTACTGAACGATAGAAAAATTGTAAACTTTTCTACTACAAAACAAAACAACGAGCAGGTTAATACTATTTTCAGTGGGGCACAACGAAACTATATCAAAACGGTTTTAACCAGCCTCTTTGATTTTACTGAGTTATTTTATTCAAGGCAGGAAGCAGGTGGAATTATACAACTCTTCAAAACTAAAATAACGGGCGATGGTGCTGAGTGGAGCGAAACTTTTTTTAAGAAGATAGATGCTCTTCATGAAGTATCAACTAAATTCAAGAACCAGTTGTCGGCACTTGTAGATGCTGCACTAAGTATTGAAACGGATTTGCCACTTCAGGCACGATTAAAACAGGCTTCTGTTTATTTTGAAACGGAAATAAAAAAGTGTCTCGACGATTTAAAGAATTGCACTCTTCGTACCGAAAGCAAAGAAGCAGCCGATGAACTGAACGCGATTTTTCAGTTGTTCTTAGATACGTTGTTTCAAAAACACTCTTTGATTTCTTCAATAGGAAAGGGATTTATTTTTTCTGATTTTGTGAAAAGAAAACTAAAATTAATTTACCCGGACTTTAAACTGAATGTTTATGCAAGTGCAAAAAATACTAAAGTTTCTGCCGATGTAAAATATCCGAAATTATACCGTGAACTGATTTTACTGCGTGATGAAATCTGTAACGACGAAGGAAAACCAATTTACATGGTGGCGAATAATAAAACGTTGACAGAACTTACTAATTTTCTTCCTACTAATGAGAATCATCTGCTGAAAGTTTCCGGCTTTGGTCAGGCTAAAGTAGACGCTTTTGGCGATCGTTTCTTGAAAATTATAAGAGCGTTCATGCTCGAAAATGATCTCAGTTCAAACATGGATGAACTCCCTGTTAAAAAAACGAAGAAGCCTAAAAAGGAAAAGTCTGAGGAGGAAAAAATTCCCACAAGAGAGCAATCATTTCTGCTGTTTAAAAAAGGAATGAAGATTGAAGAAATTGCTCAACAAAGAGGATTTACGGTTACCACCATAGAAGGTCATCTTGCTGAATATGTACAAAGTGGCGAATTAAAAATTGACTACCTCGTAAGCCGTGAAAAACAAAAAACAATACGTAAGGCGCTTGAAAATTTCTCGAAAGAAAAAGGACTTTCAGAAATTAAAAAAACTTTACCTAACGATATTTCTTTTGGAGAAATAAAGTGTGTACTGGCTGATAAATTAAGAGAGGAAGGCTAGTTTCACTGCAGAAAAAGTTTCAGAATGATCAGATTTTTTCTTTCTTTTTATAATTCACCATGTAATGCAATCCCACACTTTCTTTTCTGCGAATAGCGTGCTTAATGATTAAATAACCAATACAGATCAGATTTCTGAGTTCACATAATTTTTGTGTGATCACCTTTTCATCATACAGCTTCTCATTTTCATTGTAGAGAATTTCAAGGCGGTCAAAGGCGCGTTTTAAACGCAATTCACTTCTCACAATACCAACATAATTACTCATGATCTGTTGCACTTCCTTTTGTGATTGTGTGATTAAGATCATCTCCTCGGCCTGCTCGGTTCCTTCCGCATTCCAATCAGGAATTTTGTCATTGAATGAAATTTCGTTCATGGCAGATGCGGCATGTTCAGCGGCACGGTGTGCAAATACAACAGCTTCTAAAAGTGAATTGCTGGCCAGGCGGTTGGCGCCATGCAAGCCGGTGCAGGCACATTCTCCAACTGCATATAAACTGGTAATGGTAGATTGCGCGTGTTCATTTACAATAATTCCACCACACAAATAATGTTGTGCCGGAATCACAGGGATCATTTTCATGAAGGGATCAATCCCCAGGGACATACACTTGTTATAAATATTTGGAAAATGTTCAATGAAACCTTTTCTGTCGAGATGGCGGCAATCGAGATAAACATAATCGTCGCCACGGGTTTTCATTTCATTATCTATGGCGCGGGCTACAATATCACGTGGAGCAAGGGATCCACGCGCATCGTATTTCTGCATGAATTCTTTTCCATCGAGTGTTTTTAAAATTCCGCCAAATCCTCGTATCGCTTCAGTAATTAAAAAACTAGGATTCTCTCCTGGATTGTATAACGATGTAGGATGGAACTGAACAAACTCCATATCCTTAACATGACCTTTTGCCCGGTACACCATGGCAATTCCATCACCGGTAGCAATCACCGGATTTGTGGTGGTGGCGTAAACGTGTCCTGCGCCACCCGTGGCCATCACTGTTATTTTTGAAAGAACAGTATCAATAACACCGTTTTTTGTATTGAGAATATAGGCGCCGTAACAGGTAATGCCTTGCGTTTGAGAGGTAACCACTTCGCCAAGATGATGCTGGGTGAGGATATCAATCGCGTAGTAGTGGTCGTAAACTGTAATGTTTTTATGCTCGTGAATTTGTTTCAGGAGTGCGCGTTCAATTTCAAAACCGGTTACGTCTTTGTAATGAAGAATGCGGTTTTCGGTATGGCCGCCTTCTTTTGCGAGATCATAATCGCCGTTGGCTTTTTTATCGAATTTGGTTCCCAGCTCAATTAGTTCTTTTACACGTTCCGTTCCTTCAGTAACAACGAGACGAACAATTTTTTCATCACAAAGTCCTGCTCCTGCGTTTAGGGTATCAGCTACGTGTTTTTCGATACTGTCGCTATCGTGCCACACCGCTGCAATTCCTCCCTGGGCGTATTTTGTATTGCTTTCTTCCTCGTTACTTTTGGTAATAAGAATAACCTTGCCTTTTTTGGCGGCCTTAAGTGCGAAACTCAAACCGGCAATACCGGAACCAATAATCAGAAAATCTGTCTTAATTTGCATTAATTGTAAATAGTTTCTCGAGAATCAAAAGTAATATAAATTTTTAGTTTGTATTTTTGTGTCTCTTTTAAAATGAACCCACAGGATATACCATACATTATTTATGCTGAAGAAACTCCAAATCCTTCTAGCATTAAATTCGTGGCAAACAAGTTATTACTTGTTAGCGGAGCCACGGCCGATTATAAATCTGCAGCAGAAGCAACCGATGCCCCGATCGTAAAGGAACTCTTCAAATTTCCTTTCGTGAAAAATATTTTTGTTGCGGCAAATTTTATTACTGTTACAAAACACGATTCTGTAGAGTGGGAGGAGATTCGTGACGAAATAAGAGTTTTTCTTACGGATTATCTTAACAAAGGAAATGCTATCATTAACAAACTTCCGCAGCAGGCTGTCCCAAAAGATTCAAATTTTAAGGAAACAGTGAGCGTGAATACACAGCACGTTCCACCAGCAAATGATATAGAGAACAAAATTATTGAAGTACTCGAACAATATATTCGCCCCGCTGTTGAATCTGATGGAGGAATGATCACTTTTAAAGAATTGAAAGATGGTGTTGTTACGGTTCAAATGCGTGGAAGCTGTAGTGGTTGCCCGAGTAGCACCATGACTTTAAAAGCGGGAATTGAAGCGCTTTTAAAAAGATTGTTACCTGATCACGTAAAAGAAGTTATAAGTGAAGCAGTGTAAACAGTTTTTAGTGGTTAATTTTCAGTTTTTAATAATCACCGAAACGCGAAGTATTTACTAAAAACTAAACACTAAGAACTTAAAACTAAAATATGAAGCCCTCTTTTGATACCATTTACATGGAACTTGCCGAAAAACTTGCCAGCCGTTCGCATTGCGTACGGGCCCATGTAGGTGCTGTTCTTACCAAAGACACACGTATTATTTCGTTGGGTTATAATGGTCCGCCGGCAGGAACTCATAACTGCGACCATGAATGGCCGGGCGAAGGTTGTCCGCGTGATAGCAAGGGAAGTTGCTCACTGGCTTTGCACGCCGAACAAAACGCCATTCTTTATGCTGCTAAAAACAATGTGAGCATGGAAGGAGCAACACTTTATGTAACACTTTCCCCATGTATTGCCTGTGCCCGCGTTATTTTTACAACTGGCATAAAAAAAGTATTCTATAAGGATAGTTACGCCAAATTTAAAGGACTACCGACCGACGAAGGGGTTGATTTTTTAAAGCGTTTTGGTGTAGATGTGGTCCACTACACCAATGAAGTTTAGGAAATTAATATATCTGCTGCTTTTTTTCAGTTTTACCATGCCATTTTATGGTCAGGAAAAGGGTACAGGTCCTAAAGAAAAATCATTTAAAAGTGAGCGTAAACAACGTAAGCTCGACCGCCAGGAAGCACGTGAAAGACGTCGTAAAGAAAAGGCCGAAAAAAAGGCCATTAAAGCACACCACAAACGGCTGCAGACCAAGCAGGTGCGCAAGCGCATGAAGCGTAGCAAAAAACGCGCCACCATGAATAACGAAAATAAACGCGAGTTTTTTCTCAAACGTTGGTTCAAAAAGAAAAAGAAAGTATAGGTGTCCATTTATTCCAAAAACCTAACCACTTATACAACTTCAATAGCCACATCTTAATCTGTTAAATTACTTTAAACCCATTGTTTGTAATATTGTATATGCAAAGAGTGTGTTAATTATGACTGAAAACAATAGAATATTGAAAATCAAGGTATTAATAAATTATATTAACTTTTTTTTTGAATATAAGCCCAGCATTTATAATTTTAAGCTCTTTACTAAAAAACAGAATTTAAGGTAATTTAACAGTATGATAAAGAACATTTACTTAACAGTAGTATTGGTAATTTTTTCGGGATTGGCAGCACTTGCTCAGACAGGTAACGGCGCAATCAAAATTACACTCACGGATAAGGCAACCAAGGAAGCTATTCCTTTTGCGAACGTTGTTGCTTACAAGGATGGAGTTCAGGTAGGTGTTGCTACTACCGATATGGATGGTGTTGCAATGATCAAACCTCTTGAGCCGGGTAAATATTCGGTAAAAGGTGTTTACGTTGGTTACCAGGCAGCAGAGATGAAAGATGTAATCGTGGGTGACGGTAAAACCGCCTATGTTACAATTGGTCTTTCAAATGGCGAAGGTGTAAGACTCGACGAGGTTGAAATTGTAACGTATAAAGTTCCTCTTATCGATCCGGATACAAAATCGGGTCAGACTGTAACACGCGAAGATTACCAGAACTTGGCTACAAAAGATATTAACTCAGTAGCTGCTACAACTGCCGGGGTTTACCAGGCAGATGAAGGTAAAAAGGTTAACGTTCGCGGAGGTCGCGATGCTTCCACAACATATTTCGTAGACGGTGTTAAAGTTTTTGGTACTCCAAACCTCTCTCAGAGTGGTATTGAGCAGATCAATGTTATCACAGGTGGTGTACCGGCACAGTATGGTGACTTAACCTCAGGTGCCATCTCTATTTCAACAAGGGGACCCCAGGCAAAATATTTTGGAAGTGTTGAATTAGTATCATCACAATTAACAGATGCTTTCGGATATAACTCATTAAACTTTGCAGTTGGTGGTCCGATCCTTAAAAAGAACGACTCCACAAAACGTACTGTTTTAGGATTCTTCGCAACAGGCCAGGGTAACTATGTAAAAGACGCTAACCCTTCATTTGTTCCTATCTATGTATTAAAGGACGAAAAATTACAGGAAATTAAAGATGCTCCTTTAGTTCCGTCTCCTTCAGGATCAGGTTTTATCAAATCTTCTGAGTATATCACTAAAGAAGATATGAATACTCAGAAATACCGTCCTAATAACGCCCAGAGATTATTGAACTTCCTCGCTAAATTAGATTACGCTCCTACAGGAAATACAAACATTACTTTATCAGGGTTCTACGATTATAACGATCACAGACAGGATTTAAGTAATAACCCTCAGTTTACAAATACTCTTTTAAATTCAGATAATAACTCAATCACTTCTACAAGAACTTTCCGTGGTAGTTTATCTATTACTCAGAAATTTAAAAACGCTCCTGCTAAACCAGATAAATCACAATCATTAATTCAGAACGCGTTCTTCAGGTTTTTAGTAAGTTTTGAAAATCGTAAGAGCATTGTTCAAAACCAAAAACATAAAGACAATGTATTCAATTACTCTTATGTAGGTAAATTTGACAGAACTTATGCCGAAAGAGATTTCGCATATAACTATGAGTTCAAAAATGATTTCGTTCTTAACGGACAAACTATCAACGCATATGAGTACACAGGTTCAAGAGAAATCACCGAAGTTCAGTTTACACCAGGCGAATTAAACCCTGATCAGGCGCTTTATACAAGTTACCTCGTGAACAACGCACCTTCAACTGACTTTGTAAGCATGGATTATATCGCAGCTAACAACGGTCTTCGTAATGGTGATCAGCCTCAGAACATTTATAACTTATATAACAACTTCGGAACATCTACTCTTTTCTACAGAAAAGATATCTTAGAGCAGTTCCGTATTGCTACAAGCTTTAACGCGGATATCAAAAACCACGCTCTTACATTTGGTCTTGAATTCGACAGACAAAATTTCAGCCGTTACCTCGTTCAAAATGCTCCAGCTTTATGGAATCGTATGCGTGGTTTAACTGACTTCCACTTAAAATCACTTGATAAATCGAACCCAATCCTTGTTCCTGAATTCTCTGGTTTAGTTCCTTACTACTATTATGACAGATTATATCAAGCGGACAAACAAACCCAGTTCTCAGAAAAATTACTTGAGAAATTAGGTTTACCTGTAGATTACAAAGGAATTCCGAATATCGATGCTATGGATCCTGAAATGTTTACCATGGATATGTTCAGTGCGGAAGATCTTCTTGGTACACAGAATGAAACTGGCCTTGTTTACTGGCAAGGTTTCACAACTGATGGAAAAAGGACCAAAGAAAAAACAGATATTAAAGAATTTCTTGAAAGCAAAGATGAAAAGGGACGCAATCTTTTCCCTGTAGGAGGCTTACAACCAATCTACGCTTCTGTGTATCTTATGGATAAATTCGATTTCAAAGACATTAAGTTCAACATTGGTTTACGTGTAGATCGTTATGATGCTAATCAGCCTGTATTAAAAGATAAATATGCTCTTCACGATCTTGCAACTGTAGGTGATCTTAAATCACTGGATTATTTACCAGCTGGTTTCTCAGACAATGTTCCTTCAAGTATTTCTAAAGATGCAGCTGTTTACATTGCTCAAAACCCTTCAGGTGGAAAATCACCTTTATCAATCAGAGGTTTCCGCGACGGCGACAAGTGGTTTGATTCAGAAGGTAACGAAATTTCAGATCCTACTTTAATTGCTTCAAGTGACGGACGTCCTATTCCATTATTTAAAGACAGAGCTAACTATGACGTTAAAATGTCGGCAGGAGGTTTCACGCAATATGCAGCCGCAATCAACGCAATGCCGCGTGTGGCTTTCTCTTTCCCTATTTCTGACGTTGCTAACTTCTTCGCTCACTATGACATCTTAACTCAACGCCCGGTTCAAAATGCATTAAGCCCTGTTGATTACTACTTCATGGATGCGTCCAGCTCTACTCCGTTGATCAATAACTCTAACCAACGTCCACAGCAAACAATTGACTACGAATTAGGTTTCCAACAAGTATTAAACGAGCGTAAAAATGCTTCTTTAACGATCACATCATTCTACCGCGAAATGCGTAACATGATCAACCAACGTGTAGTTACTGGTGCATATCCAAAAACATACATTATGTATGACAATATCGACTTCGGAACTACAAAAGGTATGTCAATTGCATTCGATTTCCGCAGAACCGGTGGTTCACGTATCAATGCTAACTACACATTACAATTTGCTGAAGGTTCAGGTTCAGGTGTAAACTCAGGAGCTAACTTAGCTACCTCTGGTCAACCTAACTTACGTATTCTTCAACCGCTTGATTTCGATCAGCGCCATAGCTTTGTATTAAACTACGACTTCCGTTTTGGTAGTGGTACAGATTACAAAGGCCCATCATTCAAAACAAAAGCAGGAAAAACTTTACAGATTCTTGAAGATGTTGGATTCAACTTATCATTCGTGTTAGGTTCTGGTACCCCATATACACGCTGGAACACTGCAGTACCTCTTAATGGTAATGCGCGTTCTAGTATTGTTGGTCAGATCAATGGTTCTTCAAAACCTTGGAGCTTTAGAACTAACTTACGTATTGACAAAAACATTGCTTTAAGTTGGGGTAAAGGAGAAGGTGATGCTAAGAAAACAGCTAATCTTAACGTTTACTTACAGGTGCTTAACTTATTTAATACAAGAAACGTACTTGGAGTATATAACTACACCGGTAATCCTGACGATGATGGATACTTAACTTCATCGCAAGCTCTTGCTACTTTGGCTCAAACCAACAGCGCAGCAGCATTTACCGATATGTATTCAATTCGTATGAACAACCCGAATAACTTCAGTTTACCACGCCAGACCCGTATTGGTCTAATGTTCGAATTTTAATTAATAAAGGAGGAATTTACACATGAAAAAGCTAATCATATTAATCAGTGTTTTAACAACACTTTCAGTCAGCGCCAGGGAAAAAGCTGGCTCTGAAAGAGTTGTTAGTGGTAACAATAATGCCGCCCTGAACGCCAAAGTAATGGCCGCCTGTGCCAGCCCTAAATCGAGCCGTGAGCTGTGGGTTAACAACGTTAGAACCATCATTTACAGTGGTGGTGATATGTGGTGGGATCTATTCGGAAACGGAAGTGCCTATTATATCATTCCTGCTACAGCTAACAGGAATGCCGGAGTATCTTCATGTTTTGGTGGATCCATCTGGTTAGGTGGTTTCGACGCTGGTGGACAGTTAAAAGTAGCCGCTATGACTTACCGTCAGAATGGTATCGATTTCTGGCCCGGTCCGCTTGATACTTCTAATGCTTCTGCCGATGTTGCCGAATGTGCTAAATATGACCAGTTATTTACAATGACGCGTGTTGAGGTAGATAATTTTGTTGCAAGTGGAGTATTAACAAATAACATTTTATCATGGCCAGGTAATGGCGATGTTAGTAAGAAACAGGGAAGAAGCCTTGCCCCTTATATTGATGTTAACGGAGATGGTTTTTACGATCCATCAACAGGTGATTATCCTGCATATGATGTTAAAAATCTTGCTGAAAAAGACGCTTTAGGTTTCTGTAAAACAAAACTCTACGGTGATAATACTTTATTCTGGGTGTTTAATGATAATGGAGGTATCCACACTGAAACCCAAGGTATTGCTATTGGTGTTGAAGTTAGAGCCCAGGCTTTCGCTTTTAAAACAAATGACGAAATCAATAACATGACTTTCTATAGCTACCAGGTTCATAACAGATCTTCATACCAGTTAAACAGCACTTACTTTACTGTATGGAATGACCCGGATCTTGGATACTATCTT
Source organism: Bacteroidota bacterium (assembly GCA_021323535.1). Classification (GTDB taxonomy): domain Bacteria; phylum Bacteroidota; class Bacteroidia; order B-17B0; family Aurantibacillaceae; genus Aurantibacillus. The sequence continues at coordinate 28,241 of JAJONO010000005.1, read as the reverse complement.
GATGATTATGTTGGTTGTGACGTAGCAAGAGGTTTAGGTTATATTTATAACGCTGACCCATTTGATGAAACTGCAAGTGGTGCCAATGGTTATCTTGATTTTCCTCCTGCTTTAGGTTGCGACTTCTTCAGAGGTCCTATCGCCGATGCGGGTGATGGAATTAACAATGACCAGGATGCTTTCACTGATGAGCCGGGTGAGTCTATCCAGATGAGCCGTTTCACGTACTATAACAATAACATCGGAGCATTCCCTCCACAAACTACTAACCCTGACTTAGCAATTCACTTCTATAACTTCATGACAGGATACTGGAAAGATGGTTCTCCGTTTACACAAGGTGGTAACGCTTATGGTGGAACAGCTCCTGCTCAATTCGTTTACGATGGTGATCCAGTAGCAGGAACAGGATGGACAGAAAAAGGTGCAGGTAACTTACCTGGTGACCGTCGTTTCTTACAGTCTGCGGGACCTTTCACATTAAAGCCAGGCGCTGTTAATGATATTATCTTTGGTATGCCTTGGGCACAAAGCCCGAACAAAGGCGGAAACATTGAATCGGTTAAATTATTAAAAGTAGCTGATGATAAAGCACAAGCTTTATTTGACAACTGCTTTAAATTACTTGACGGTCCTGAAGCTCCGGATATGACTATCCAGGAGGTAAGCAACGAACTTATCGTTTACCTTACTAACAAAAAAGGAACCAACAACTACAAACTATACAATAACGATTACGCTGAAGAAGATATTTCAATCTTATCTGATCCTACTTCTCCGATCCCTGCATTAAGCAATCCTGATAAATACTATCGTTTTGAAGGATATATTGTTTACCAGGTAAAAGATGACAAAGTTACTTCAACAGACCTTGATGATGTTACAAAAGCTATCCCTGTGTTCCAGTGTGATCTTAAGAACAACGTTTCACGTTTGGTGAATTATGTTCAGGACAATTCTATCGGAGCTCTTGTTCCAAAAGTAATGGTTGATGGTGCTAATACTGGTATCCAGTCTACATTCAGAATCACAGAAGATGCTTTCTCTACCAGCGACAACAGGAAACTGATAAACAATAAAACTTACTATTTCCTTGCTGTTTCTTATGCTTACAATAACTATCTGACTTATGCTCCTGATGTTCCTTCTTCAGTTAATCCTGCTGCAAACTTCCTCGGACAAAAACGTCCATACCTTGAAGGTCGTAAGATTAAACGCGCTGCTGGTATTCCTCACAATACAGATATGGAAAAAGACGGAACCGTAATGCAATCTGCTTATGGATTCGGCCCTAAAATTACCCGTATCGAAGGACAAGGTAATGGTGGAAACAGATTAACTCTTACACAAGCTTCAGAAGATGAAATCGTAGCTAATGGTTTTAAAGCAGATGTTACTTACGAAAATGCACAAGGCCCTTTAAGCATCCGTGTTGTGGATCCATTAAATGTGAAAGACGCTACTTTCAGTTTCAAATTCATTAACAACGAATTTAAAACTGTAAAATCATATTCAGCAACTTCAACTGTTCCACAAACTTCAATCAATGCAATGCCTTCAGCTGTTCCTAATGCAACAAATGGCTTAACAGGAAACGGTAACAACTCAGCAATGCTTAACGTTGATAACACAAGCTGGGAGCTTACAGACTTAAGTACCGGAAAAGTATATCACGCAAATGATCCTACCCCAACTACAAATGTTTCAAGCTCCAACTACAAAGATACTTTATACCAGACTATCAAAGTTGGTAATGAGTTCTATTTCCCTGAATTAGGTTTCTCCTTAAATATTAAACAGGTTGCTGATCCGGGTGAAGAACTTAATAGTATTACTGCTACAAACACGTTAACTGCAGATTATGCCGGACCTTCTGCTGGGTCGTTTATTGGAGCAAGCATTACTTATCTTAATGGGGCTTCTAACTGGATGAACCCTGTGCCGGATATTGACGGAACCAATCCGCTCAACTGGATACTCTCAGGTAATAATAAGTCGGCTGGTTTCGAAGATGCGTATTACTCCAAAGATGCAGATAACAAGGTTGCAGGTTTCTACGACCCAAATAAGCAATTTGGTAAGATCTTAAATGGAACATGGGCACCTTATCCACTCGCAGCTTCTTATTACTCAATTACACCAAGCGGCGGCGGATTCCCTGCACGTGCTTTTGGTGGTCCTGGATTTAACGGTGAAATCTGGAAACAGGATAACTATATGTTAAGCGCTACTACAGGATTTGGTATCAGCTCGGTAACAAACAACGCTCCTGATAAAGGAAATACTGATTTAAGAAAAATAAACAGTGTGCTTATTGTGCTAACAAAGGACCAAAGCAAATGGACGCGTTGCGTAGTGTTTGAAATGCAGGAGAAGTCTAACTTAAGCGAAAACTTTGCTCCTTTCTTCTCACCACGTAAACACCAGTCGGTTGACAAAAACGGTGTCCCTTGTGCCGTTGGTTCAGGAAGCAGCTCTGTTGGAAGCGATGCTAATTACATTTCTGAAACAGGAATGGGTTGGTTCCCTGGTTACGCTATCAACCTCGAAACTGGCGAGCGCCTTAATATGGCTTTTGGTGAAGACAGCTATCAAAAAGAAAACAACGGTAACGATATGATGTGGAACCCTACTTCAAACGCGTTCTCTCCATATCCTTTTGCGTTCGGCGGTAAACACTTTATCTACGTATTCGGTGGAAATTCAATTAATTCTAAATTTACTAACACCGGCGTTTACAACTGGGAAGATGATTTAGATGGAATGGATTATGGAGTTGGAAGATATGATGGTGGCAAGAAAATGAAATATATTCTTGATAAATTCTTTGATCCTTCAAACTTCACAGGAGCAGTGTCAGGTAACTTTATGGCAGCTTTCGGCGCAGTTGAAAGAGATATCATGTGGACATCTATTCCAATGCCGGCAGAAGGATTTAATTTCAAGAATCCGGTTAACATGCCATCTGATGTAAGAATTCAGATCAACGTTGCTAAGCCTTACCGTTATGGTTTTTCTGGAGTGTTAACTACACCATCGCAGATCTACAATAACTTTAACAAGATTACAAGTGTTAGCTCCCCGTCTATGTTAACTACAGATATTAAAACATCAGGAGCAGCAAACAACAACTTCCCGCTTTATTCATTCAATACAAGCGATATTGCAACGCTGTTCCAGCAATCTTCTGTTGCGAAGAGCGCTCTTGATCTGATTAAAGTAGTTCCAAATCCATACTATGGAAGCTCGGCTTACGAAACAAACCGTACCGATAACCGTGTAAGAATCACTAACCTTCCAAGTAAGTGTACAGTTAAGATCTTCTCTATGAACGGAACACTAGTAAGAACGATTAAACGTGATGTTAGCGGCCAGGAAGATCTTTACTTAGGTAAAGCAGGTACTGGTCAGGATATCATCCAGGCAAAACGCCTTTCTTATGTTGATTGGGATCTTAAAAACCAAAACAACATTTCAATTGCGAGTGGATTATACATCATTCACATTGATGCACCAAATGTTGGAGAGAAAATTATTAAGTGGTTTGGTGTAATGAGACCATTAGACGTTCAGAGTTATTAATATTACAGAAGAAATTTGCTATGATTAAAAATTTAAAATATCTCGGTTTAACAACGGCAATTATAGCTTCAACTTTGCTTGAAGCTGGTAACCCTGAACGTGCAGGACAGGCTGGTGCGAGTCAGTTGCTCATTAACCCATACGCCAGAAATGCCGGAATGGTAGGCTCAAACTCAGCGCGCGCGCGCGGTTTAGAAGCGCAGTTTCTCAACATTGCTGGAACAGCGTATACGCGTAAAACTGAATTTATCTTTAACCGTTCAAACTGGTTACAAGGCACCGATATTTTCATCAACAGCTTTGGTCTTACTCAAGGCGTTGGCGAAACCGGCACAATCGGTCTCGGTATCGTTTCAATAAAAGCGGGTAAAATCGATATTACAACTGAAGAACAACCTGAAGGTGGTCTCGGTACTTATGAGCCTAGCTTCTATAACATCAGTATGTCTTATGCGAAAATGTTCTCTGAAAATATTTACGGAGGTGTTAACTTCAAGATTCTTAGTGAGCAGATTCCTAACGCTGCTGCGAGAGGAATTGCAATTGACGCCGGTATCCAGTACCACACGGGCAAATACGATAACATTCACATTGGTATCGCGTTAAAGAACTGGGGTCCTAAAATGACCTACCGCGGTGATGGTCTCAGCCGTCAATCAACAGTAAAATACGGAACAAACTACGAGCTTACTGTAAACAACCGCTCGGGTGCTTTTGAATTACCTGCCCTTGTAAATATTGGTTTGGCATATGATTTCTATCTTACAAAAGACAGCACCGGACGTTCTAAAAAACAACGTCTTTCACTTAACACCAATTACACTTCAAACTCCTTTACTTATGATAACTTCTTATTCGGCGCAGAATATGCATGGAAAGAGATGTTAATGTTCAGAGCTGGTTTTTATGCTGAAAAAGGAATTTTAAGCGAAGAAACACGCAGAACAGTTTTTACTGGCCCTGCCGCAGGTGTTACTTTTGAAATACCTTTTAACGACAAGAAATCAACTGTTGGTGTGGATTATTCTTACCGTTTCACCAATCCTTTTGGCGGAACCCATACTTTTGGTTTACGTGTGAATTTATAAGGAATTTTTACTAATTTTGTTCTATCTTAAAGAGTCCCGGTATGCATCGGGATTCTTTGTTTTTTAAAGCTTGACACAATGGCACAAGTTGGATATTATACCGAAGAAGGATTACAAAAACTAAAAACCGAACTGCATTACCTCGAAACCGTGGAGCGTAAAAAATGCACCGAGGCTGTGGTTGAGGCCCGTGAAAAAGGCGATTTAAGCGAAAACGCTGAGTATGACGCCGCCCGTGAGGCGCAGGGCTTACTTGAAGTCAAAATAGGGAAACTTAAAGACGTGATTCTAAACGCCCGTCTAGTTGACGAAACCAAGCTCGATTTAAGCAAGGTGAGTATTCTTACCACTGTGAAAATCAAAAATATTAAAAACGGCGCCACAATGAAATATACGCTTGTTGCCGAAAGCGAAGCCGATTTTAAAGCCGGTAAAATTTCTGTTGATTCTCCTATCGGAAAAGGCTTACTTGGTAAAAAAGTGGGTGAAAGAACCGATGTGCAGGTTCCTGCAGGATTAATCACTTTCGAAATTGTTGAAATTTCTATTTAATTCATGTCTTCCATTTTCTCAAAAATAGTTGCCGGAGATATTCCCGCATATAAAGTTGCTGAGAACGAAAGCTATTTGGCATTTCTGGATGTTTTCCCAATAAAAAAAGGCCATGTTCTGGTAATTCCTAAAAACGAAGAAGATTATATCTTTGATCTCGACCAGGCCAATTACACCGGCCTCATGCTGTTTAGCAAAAAAGTGGCAGAAGCAATTAAGAAAAGCATTCCCTGCAAGAAAGTATCTATGCAGATAATTGGATTAGAAGTGCCGCATGCGCACGTTCATCTTATTCCGATTAACACAATGAATGATTGCGATTTTAGCAATGAAAAACTCAAATTGTCTAAAGAAGAATTTGAGGAAATTGCCAATAAGATCGCAGCGAATTTCCAGTAATTTATCAGGTATTATCACCGAAAAAATTAATTGTACACATGGTACTGTATTCCTTGTGTTCGCCAGATGCAACACCGATATGCGTATAGTTCGCGCGTAAAATATTTTTTCTATGGCCGCGCTTCGGCCGACCATCATCAATTAGTTGAGCAATCACAATGTCCCTCGCGGTGTTTCTGCCATATGAAATATTTTCTCCAACAACTTTATTGTCATCAATGATCGTTTTCATACGCTCCTTAAAGCCTTTCCCATCAGTTTCATGGCCGGTTTGATTTGTTTTGCCCTGCATTTTAGTATATTCTTTGGCCAGTTTAATAAGATTGTTATCGGGCTTTAAGGGTAAAAGTTTAACCTGGGAGTTCATGGCGCTTATGCAATCATTCACTGCCACTGTTCCTTCCTTTGTTACCGTTTTATCATTGTAAACTTTGCCATTGTAATTTGACAGCCTTGGTTTTATATACAATTCCGCGTATTTAGAAGGATTGGTTCTTGCTTTATTGATTTCAAGGATCACATCCGCTTCAAGCTCCGAAAGACCGAAAGATTTGCGTCCTGCATCAAGTTCTTTGGTGTTCCAGATTTTAGCTTCAGTTTTTTCAATTTGGGCGTTAAAAACCTGAAACATAAAAAGAAAAGAGCAGGTGATAAGACCTGCTCTTTTATATAAATTAATGATTATGTTTCCGGCGCCTTCCAAAATCAAAGTTGTTTCAGCAAGCTCTTCATACTTACTCTTTCGTTTAAGAAATCGTTGAGCGCTTCAATTTTTATACGGTCCTGTTGCATGGTATCGCGGTGACGAACAGTTACAGTTCCATCTTCAAGACTCTGGTGATCCACAGTGATACAATATGGTGTTCCTATCGCGTCCTGGCGACGGTATCTTCTTCCTACAGCATCTTTTTCGTCGTAAGTAACAATATGATCAAACTTGAGCTGGTTGATGATCTTCTCGGCCAATTCAGGTAACCCATCTTTTTTTACCAACGGAAACACTGCCGCTTTAATTGGAGCAAGGGCAGGCGGCAGGCTGAGCACAACACGCGTTTCGCCATCCTGTAATTTTTCCTCTTTGAAAGCAGCTGAAAGAATAGATAAAAATAAACGATCCAATCCAACAGAAGTTTCCACTACATATGGAACATAGCTGGCTCCTTCTTCAGGATCGAAATACTGTAATTTTTTTCCACTGAATTGCTCATGTTGTTTAAGATCATAATCAGTTCGCGAGTGAATTCCTTCCAGTTCTTTAAATCCAAATGGAAATTGAAATTCAATATCGCTAGCAGCGTTGGCGTAAAAAGCAAGTTTAACGTGATCGTGAAATTTATAATTTTCTTTTCCTAAACCAAGGCTATGGTGCCACTTCAAACGCGCGTCTTTCCAGTATTCGTACCATTCTTTTTCAGTTCCCGGTTTGCAGAAGAATTGCATTTCCATTTGTTCGAATTCGCGCATCCTGAAAATAAATTGCCTTGCAACAATTTCATTTCTGAAAGCTTTTCCGGTTTGAGCAATTCCAAAAGGAATCTTCATTCTTCCTGTTTTCTGAACGTTGAGGTAATTCACAAAAATTCCCTGCGCGGTTTCGGGTCGTAAATAAATAGTGCTTCCCTCTCCGTCAACCGATCCCATGGCGGTAGAAAACATGAGATTAAATTGTCTTACATCGGTCCAGTTTCTGCTTCCGCTTACAGGATCAACAATTTCGCAATCTACAATGATCTGTTTTACTTCTGCAAGATTGCCATCGTTCATCGCGTTTTTGAAACGGTTGTTAATGTCATTGATCTTATTCTGATATTCTACAACTCTTGCATTAGTTGAGCGAAACATAGCTTCGTCAAAATTCTCGAAACGTTTTTTCGCTTTTTCAACTTCTTTCTCGATCTTGTCTTCAATTTTTGCAACGTGCTCCTCAATAAGTACGTCGGCACGGTATCTTTTTTTACTGTCTTTGTTGTCAATCAAAGGATCGTTGAAAGCGTCTACGTGTCCACTCGCTTTCCAGGTTGTAGGATGCATAAATATCGCGGCATCAATTCCAACAATGTTCTCATGCATCTGCACCATCGCTCTCCACCAGTATTCGCGAATATTTTTCTTCAGCTCGGCCCCGTTTTGCCCGTAATCATACACAGCGCTTAATCCATCATAGATTTCGCTGCTTTGAAAAATATATCCATACTCTTTGCTGTGAGAAATAATGTTCTTGAAAAAGTCTTCTGGTTTCTGCGACATAATTAAAATTTAGTGCAGCAAAAATAGCCAATTAATTGATTAAATTTAAGCGTGAAACGAGCCTGTTTTCTACACATACTAACATTCTTTTTTTCAATCCATGCCCATGCCCAGTCTGAACCGGGTCAGTGGGAATATCTGGGGCCCAAGCAAACGAGCGGGCAGGTTAAAGGATTTGTAAGGGCGCTTTGGGTAGATACAAATAACATGAACCTCATGTTTGCAGGAAGCTGTTCGGGCGGACTTTTCAAAAGCATCAATGCTATGAGTGATAAGCCCGAATGGAAAAATATTTCTGATACCTATGAAGGAATGTGTTTTGGTGTTACAGACATTGTTGTTCACAAGAATTACAGCGACGTTAATCAGGGAAGATCTGTTTTTATAGCAACAGGACATAAAAGCGGTTTACCCCTCGGGTACGGAAACGGTATTTTAAGATCGGACGATGATGGAACAAGCTGGCGACAGGTGGGACCACCTTCCGAAACTAAAAATTTATTTTGTCTCGAAGGACTGACTTCTTATCACCAGGACCCCATGCACATGATGGCCTATAGTTCTAACGCTATCTATCTTACAAAAAACGATTGGCTCGATTGGGAAAAGATAGAACTGCCTTTCAATAAAAACGATCCCGACATTTCTATCTGCGACATTGAATATGCTCCTTTCGAACTGGGAAAATTCTACGTGTGTACCAGGACCAATAATCGTGAGGAAGCAAAACTCTATTTGTGTGAAGACTTTGGTAAAAAAATAAAAGATATTACACCTGCTAATGTGAAGGCAAGCCGCATCGAAGTAACTGCTGTGCCAAGACAGGATCTGAAATACATGTTCTATGTTGCTATGGGGGCTTCAGCTGCTTACATAAAATTTTTTAATGGAAACAAATTCATCGATCTCAACAAACAACCAATACAGCACACCTTTGGAGGAACTTACTGGAATCTTGAATTGTGTGTGAATGCAGTAGATACAACAGTTATGTATGTGGCGATGACAGAGATTTCGAAAAGCACCGACGGTGGTAAAACATTTTCAAAGATCGCAAGTTATAATGGTAAAAATACTCACGCCGATGTGAGGTCCATGCAACTGGTAAGAAATACACATAAGGGAGCTGATGACGCTTTGTTTGTTGGAAATGATGGAGGAATCTCATTTGCGCAAAAACATTCCCCTACAGAGTGGAGAAACTTAAATGGTAATGGTTTAGATGTTACTCAGTTCTGGGGAATTGATGTGGCGCAAAGCGACTCTTTATTAGTAACGGGCGGTACGCAGGATAACGGGGGCTTTGTGTTCAATGAAAAGGAATGTTTGAATACAATGAGCAATTGTGGCGACGGGTATCTTGCCGCGGCAATAGACGAAACTTCTGCTATTGTAGAATGTAATCCTCCAGGCTTGTTTTATCATGACCTTAAATCGAAGGGCTCTATGTATCTTCAGGTAAACGATCCGCATACTGATCCACGTCGTCCGCTGTTTGTAAAAGATTCATTCGTTTACATTGGTCACCATGATATCTGGCGCATCAATAAAACCGATTTAAAAAAAGGACAAAATCAGTTTAAGAAATTCTCAGACATTTCTTTCAGTAAAAAAGACGATGGTGGCATCAGAAATCATGTGATAAAATCAATGAGCCTTGGGAAAACATCCGGAATTATTTCCTATGCAAACCCATTGTGGGGCGATAAAGAACTTTCCGGAAAACTATTTTTTTGTGTGGATATAAACGCAAAGAAGCAGCAGTGGTTAGATATTACTTCTAAAGCGTTGATCGGAACATTTGAAATATGCAGGTGGGCGGAAATAAGCATTGCTGAAATACATCCTTCAAACCCTAATCTTTTTTATACGGTGGGTCGTGACCAGGACAACCAGACCAATTGTCGCTTGCTGGAAGTGGAATACCTCCCGGATTCCAATAACTGCGTTATAAAGGAAATTAATTACAATATTCCGAAAGTGGGTATCAATAAAATTAAGATCGATAAATTCAATAATGTTATTTACCTGGGTTGTGATGATGGTGTTTATTACTCGGAGCAGGAAGGAGATAAAATCATCTGGAAAAGACTTTACAGCAAAGAAAAGCCACTTCCCCGTGTAATGGTAACCGATATGGCGATCAATTATGTAAATAATACTTTAATTGCGGGCACATACGGACGAGGCGCCTGGGTGACACAGCTTGTGAGCAAAGCTAGTTCCCATAAAAAAATAATATCTGTAAGCACAGGAAAAGAAGCTGTGAAAATTGATGGAATAGTTGTGGTCAATAAAAGGAAAAGCTACCTGATCGAATCAAAACTCATTCTGACAAAAGGAAGCCGGATCATTCTGAAGAAGAAAAGCACCTTGATAGTAAAAGATAAAAATTTGATAAGAGATGAAAATAATTCACTTGCAGATATTATGAATTATGTGACTAAAGAAAAAGATGCAAAAGTAATTTTCCGCTAATGAAGGATAATATTATCGATTAAACGTATTTTTCCAACAAAGCAAGCGATTAAAGCAACATGGTATTTTGCTTCACTGAATGAATTCAGTTCTTTAAGGGTATCGGCATCGCAAACCGCAAAATAATCGATCTTGTAGATAGGATCTTTTAGTCGTTCTTCAATATGTTTTTTTAGTTCCGGTATTTCTGTTCCCTTTCTGCTGAGTTCATTCACTTCATTCATAACAATTGGAATAAGACTTGCTGCTTTCCTTTCATCTGGCGTAAGAAGTGTGTTACGTGAGCTCATTGCAAGACCATCTTTTTCCCGAAGGATAGGGCAGGGAACAATTTCAATAGGGTAGTGAAGTTGTTTTACTAGCGCTTTAATGATCATTACCTGCTGGTAATCCTTTTGTCCGAAAAAAGCTTTGTCGGGTTTTACAAGGTTGAATAAAATACTCACCACCTGCGCCACCCCATTGAAATGACCGGGCCTGTGTGCGCCTTCAAGAATTTTATCAAGATAACCGAAATCAAACCGGCGTTCGTCTATCTCAGGATAGATCTCCTCCGCATCAGGCATGAATACCGCGTCGCAACCTGCTTTTTCAAGCATCATAACATCCTTTTCGGGTGTTTTAGGATATCTTTCCAGATCTTTTTTATCATTAAACTGGGTTGGATTCACAAAAATGCTGCAGACGGTAACATCTGTTACATTTTTTGAAGCTTTTATGAGAGAAATATGTCCTTCGTGTAAAGCGCCCATAGTGGGCACAAAGCCTATTATTGAACCCTGCGATCGTTTTTGAGATAAAAACGTCTCTAAATGGCTTATTTTGGTTAAAATTAACACGGTTTAGGGAGGCAAAAGTACATTTAACTTTGAAATATGGTATTTTTTTTATTACTTTTGTATATTCTTTTAAAAGGAACAGATTTATATGAAGAAAGCAAGAGTCCTTTTCGTTTCTCAAGATATTACTCCATACTTAGACGAAACATACGTTGGTAAAATTTCCAGGAAGCTCCCACAGGGTATTCAAGAACGCGGTAAAGAGATCCGCACATTTATGCCGAAATACGGCTGTATAAATGAGCGTCGTCATCAGCTGCATGAAGTAATACGCCTCTCAGGAATGAACCTGGTGATTAATGATGTAGATCATCCACTGATTATTAAAGTAGCCAGCATCCCGAGCGCGAGAATGCAGGTGTATTTTATTGATAATGAGGAGTTTTTCAGCAGAAAAGCTGTCCTCTCAGACAAAACAAGCGGTAAATATTTCGACGATAACGACGAAAGAGCAATGTTCTTTGTTCGTGGTGTTGCCGAAACCGTTAAAAAACTAGGCTGGCAGCCTGATGTGATCCACTGTCATGGTTGGTTCACTTCGTTAATGCCGATGTACATCAAGAAGTATTACGCTGAAGATCCTCTTTTTGCTGAAACAAAAATTGTGGTATCGTTATACGATGATGAATATCCTAAAGCACTGAACAAAAAATTCCTTGATAAATTATCGTTTGACGGTTTCACTAAAAAAGATTTAAAACATCTTTCTGAAGATTCAAGTCATATCAACATGCTCAAACAATCTATTGAGTTTGCAGATGGTATTATCCAGGGATCTGAAAAGATCAATCCTGATATTGAAAAATTTGTGAAGAAAACAGGTAAACCATTTCTTACCTATAAAAATGAGTTGGAATACATGGACGCCTTCAATGAATTCTATGACGAAATTCTTGAGGAAGAAAATGTGTTGAGTTAAAAACTCCTTCACTTTAAAAATTGTACCCTGGTTAAAGCCGGGGTATTTTTTTTGTTTTTTTTACAATTCTTTCCGTTAAAACCCGTTTTTAATTTTTACTTTAGCCCCCTCTAGTTGAAGCATTTTTCATATATCATTTCTGTTCTCATTATTGCGCTCGGTTTGGGCTCGTGTAAAAAGGACCATAGTATTTTAGGGGCTGATGTGCAACCCGAAAATGATGTTCTCGGTGCAAGTTTCAGCGATACAAGTTCCTTTTTTGCGCATACAGTAAAAGGTAAACCCATTTTTACTTCACCAACCGACAATAATAAATTTCTGGGAAGCGTTCAGGATCCTCATTTCGGAAGAACCGATGTTGGAATTTACACCAACTTCTGTATCAATAACGCTCTTACCAATGTTACTTTTGGCGACGACCCACAATTGGTTTCGGCAGAACTTGTCATGGTTATTCCAGGACTGGATTTTGTAGGGAATTATTCTGTGGCTCTTAATTATTCTGTTTTCCCAATGACAACCGCATTGTCTACTTCTACTTTGTTCTATTCAACCAACGATAGTATCTACAGTAAGTCAAACATGATAGGGTCCTACACCGGAACATATACCGTTGTAGATGGAAAACTTGCCTTACGGATTCCAATCGACAACAACTACGCGAAGGCCATTCTTACAAATCCGAATTACCTTATTGACAATGCCACTTTACAATCAACCTATAAAGGGTTTTATATCACCAGCGAAGGAACTCCGTTAAATCCGGTGAACATGCAGGGAGTTATTTCGAAATTTGATCTCAATAATACTTCTAGCGGATTCTATCTCTATTATCAGAACGGAACACCCTCGGCCACCAAGGAAACAAAAACGTATCGTTTTCCTTTTTCGGGATCGGGTACCTACAAACATAATACAGTTAAGTATAATCTTAGCGGAAGCAGCACTTTACTCTCTGCGCAATTAGCAGGCGATAGTCTTAAAGGAAAACAGAATTTATTTTTAAAGGGCCTGGGAGGCACGCGTGTAAAAGTGCATATCCCTTTTCTGAAAAATTATGTTGACTCATTTAAAGTTGCCGTTAACCGCGCTGAAGTTGTATTTAATGTAGACGCTTCTTTCACTTCACCAAATGGGCAATATTACACTCCGCCAGGGCTGGCATTGCTTGCCATTGACTCGTTAGACAGAGAGAATTTTGTACTCGATCAGTTAAATATTACCGATCAGGGTCGCTATGATGGAAGTTACGACGAAGTAAACAACCGTTACGTGTTTAACATCGCCCGACATGTTCAGGCAATTTTAAATGGAACAAAAAAGAACTATGGATTCTATCTTGTAGTAGCTAGTCCCGATCCTATTTACACCGCGCGCCGCGACAATTACGTTGAGCGTGTTATTTTCGCAGGAACCAATAACTCTTCCCTCAAACCGAAATTCAATTTCAGTTTCATAAAACTGAGAAACGATTAATAATTTTTACGAGGATCGATGATCAGTAAACAAGGGATAAATAAACTGTTTAACCTTGAGGTAAATCCGGATGCTACTGGTGTAATCATTTATTCAGAGCAGGTAACACCACGTTTGCAATACGTTTGCCGTTTTATTTTCGAATATGTTATCGGTGTTAAACATGTCATTACTTCCGATAAACGTGAGTTTTCTTCTTCCTCTTTTTTCAGGATCAATTATTCGGAAGCTATTATCGAAAATGCTTTCCAGATTATTCCCGCTGGATTGATTTTTCAGAATCAGGTAACAGAAGAAAAGCCCACAGTTTCAAAACGCAACAATATCATTTACATCTTCGAGTCAAAGAACAACGCGAACCTGGATTTTGATCTTTTCTCTGCTGTGTTTTTTCAGATTGCAAGATGTGAAGAATGGCAGTCGTTTTCTAAAGATCAGCATCAGCGTTTTGAACTGGATCAAAGTTTTCTCTTCAAATACAAGGTACATCTTAAACCGGTTACCGATATCTGGATAGCAGAATTTAAACAGTCACTGGCGAAATTTTACCCCACCATTATTTTTCCTCTAAAACAATCGCAGGTAATCGCTACTATCGATGTTGATAACCTTTTCGCATATTCTCATAAAGGTTTTTTAAGAACGGCCGGAGGTGCGATGAAAGATATCCTCAGATTTGATTTTAAAAATTTCAGAGAAAGAATCGGCGTTCTCTCAGGGAAAAAAGACCCCTTCGATGTGTATGAAAGTTTTTCGAAATTCTGTTACGGACACAATATTCCACTGCTCTGGTTCTTTCTTTTCAGATCGGGCACTAAGCACGACAGAACAGTCGATCCATCTTCTTCATCTTTTGATAAAGTTCTTGAAAAAATAAAAACCAATCATGCGATTGCAGGGCTGCATCCGTCTTATGAAAGCAGTGTTAATGAACAGCAACTTTCTTCAGAGATAAAAACTTTTTCAGAAAAACTGAAAGAAAAAGTTCAGATTTCACGTCAGCATTATTTAAGATTTGATATCCGCTCAACTCCTCAAATGCTACTCAAAAATGGCATTCACACCGATTTTACAATGGGTTTTGCTTCAGGAGTGGGCTTCAGGGCCGGGACAAGTTTTCCATTTAATTACTATGATTTTTCTAAAGAAATGGAAAGCGAACTTTTGTTTGTGCCTTTCTGTGCCATGGATGGAGCCTATACCGTTTATGAAACTGTTACTGCAGAAAAGGCTTATGAGTCATTGTCGCAATTAAGGGATGAAGTACGAAAAGTAAATGGTCCGTTTATAACCGTGTTCCATGAACGTACTTTTTCCGACCATCTTTATCCCGCTTTTGGGGGTATGTTTAAAAAACTGTTAAGCACGCCGCACCCCGAAAAATGACCACTTATAAAAATTGGCAATCCTGCTTTGAAAATTGATGTATATTTGAACGTGAATTTTTCTAAAAATATACTACTGGCTTTAACAGCATTACTCGTTTTCAATTCTTGTAAAAACGATCTTAAGATCAACGCTCCTTATAAAGAAACTCCAAGCGTGTATGCGGTACTTTGTCCGCAGGAAAAAATTCACATTATACGTATTAATAAAATTTTTCTCGGTGAATCTGATGCCAATGTTATGGCGCAGGTAGCAGATTCCATCAACTATCAGCCGGGAGATTTAACGGTAACATTAACACGCTCTGTAAATGGTTCGCCTTCAAATGCGAGCACTACGAGCCAGATTGTTACGTTCAGAGATTCAATGGTTATAGCAGATCCGGGCGT
Source organism: Bacteroidota bacterium (assembly GCA_021323535.1). Lineage (GTDB taxonomy): Bacteria > Bacteroidota > Bacteroidia > B-17B0 > Aurantibacillaceae > Aurantibacillus. The sequence continues at coordinate 12,886 of JAJONO010000005.1, read as the reverse complement.
TTTTAATTCGAACCAAAGGGTTTATGTAAGTTCCGAAAAACTATTCACCAGCGGAGACTACAAGCTCACTGTTTACAACAACAAAACCAATAACTCATTTACTGCATTTGCAAGCGCGCTCGACAGTGTACCGGCAGGTTATCGTCCTTTTGTTGGATTACCGTATCCTGTTCCACCGGGTACGCCCGACAGCGACGATGACTTCATCGATTACAGTAATCCCGGAACCAATTACCAGATTATTTTTAACAAAAAAGATCCTGCTAAAATTTACCAGTTTATCATGCGTTTCCATTACTACGATTCGATAGCGGAGGCAACTCCTGAAAATGATTATAAAAACCATAGATTTGCAGATTATTCTTTTAACAATCAATACGCTAAAGACCTTAATGCACAGACCAATGTTTTTAAGGTTAATTTCAAAGGGAAAGATATTTACGAGGGAGTCGGAACTTATATGTCAAAAAACTCGGCGCCTGTAGGAACTATTTTCGGAAGAAAAATGTATAAAGTTCAATTCTTCATTTATACTTCTACACAGGATTATATGGATTACCTGCAGTTTGCAGCGCCATCCCTGAATATTGCCCAGGAAAAACCAACTTATTCTAATTTTACAGATAAAGCAGCCATTGGAATTTTTACTTTCAGATCGCGCTCCACAGTGTGTAAAGAGCTCGACAACTCGTTCAAAAGCGGGTTTGCCACTAATTCCGGCAGTTGTTCATATAAGTTTTACAATGCTTCTCTCGGACTTCCCGGCTGTCAGTAAAAGCCCGGTTTTTCAAGGGTTTCAAGTCAAATTTTAGGTCTTTTTCAGGTTAAAATGACAGTCTGTCATAAAAAATCCCCTATTTCCCTTCTGGCATATTTATTGAAGATTCCCTAACGAATTTTATATTAGAAAACATGGGAAAAATAATAGGAATAGATCTTGGAACTACAAATAGCTGCGTGTCGGTTATGGAAGGTAATGAGCCTGTAGTTATTGCTAATAACGAAGGAAAACGCACCACACCTTCGGTAGTTGCTTTTGTTGAAGGCGGTGAACGTAAAGTAGGAGACCCTGCTAAACGTCAGGCCATCACCAATCCAAGAAAAACCGTTTACTCGATTAAACGTTTCATGGGACACACTTTCGATGAAGTATCTACGGAAGTTTCACGCGTACCTTATGTGGTTGTAAAAGGCGATAACAACACACCACGTGTTCAGATCGACGACAGAAAATATACTCCGCAGGAAATTTCGGCCATCATCCTTCAGAAGATGAAAAAAACCGCCGAAGATTTTCTAGGAACAGAAGTTACAGAAGCTGTAATTACAGTACCCGCTTATTTTAACGATGCGCAGCGTCAGGCTACAAAAGAAGCAGGCGAGATCGCAGGATTAAAAGTAAAACGTATCATCAACGAACCTACAGCCGCAGCCCTTGCTTACGGTATGGATAAAAAAGGTAAGGATATGAAAATTGTTGTGTTCGACTGCGGTGGTGGTACACACGATGTTTCTGTTCTTGAGTTAGGTGATGGCGTGTTTGAAGTAAAATCTACCGATGGTGATACACACTTAGGTGGCGACGACTTTGATCAGGTGATCATTGATTGGTTAGCTGATGAGTTCAAAAAAGACGAAGCTATTGACCTTCGCCAGGACCCTATGGCTCTTCAGCGTTTAAAAGAAGCTGCTGAAAAAGCGAAGATTGAATTATCAAGCTCTAACAGCACCGAAATTAACTTACCGTACATTATGCCGGTAAATGGAATTCCAAAGCACTTAGTAAAATCGTTATCACGTGCTAAATTCGAACAGTTAGCCGATAGCTTAATTCAACGTACAATTAATCCTTGTAAATCCGCGCTTAAAAACGCAGGATTGGCAACAACCGATATCGATGAAATTATTTTAGTTGGAGGTTCAACACGTATTCCTGCTATTCAGGCCGCAGTTGAAAAATTCTTTGGAAAAGCTCCTAACAAAGGTGTAAATCCTGATGAAGTAGTTGCAGTTGGTGCAGCAATTCAGGGTGGTGTATTAACCGGTGAAGTAAAAGATGTGTTGTTACTTGATGTAACTCCACTTTCTCTCGGTATCGAAACTATGGGCGGTGTGTTCACTAAATTAATTGAAAGCAACACAACCATTCCAACTAAAAAATCGCAGGACTTTAGTACAGCCGCTGATAACCAGCCTTCGGTACAGATCGTGGTTTACCAGGGAGAACGCCCTATGGCAAGAGATAACCGTAAGTTAGGTGAATTTAACCTCGACGGACTTCCACCGGCTCCACGCGGCGTGCCGCAGATCGAAGTAACATTTGATATTGATGCGAATGGTATCTTAAACGTAAGCGCGAAAGATAAAGCTACTGGCAAATCACACAACATTCGTATTGAAGCGAAGAGCGGATTGAGCCAGGAAGAAATCGACCGCATGAAACGCGAAGCTGAAGCTAACGCCGACGCTGATAAAAAAGCGAAAGAGGAAGTTGATAAACTCAACGAGGCTGACGCCATGGTGTTCCAGACAGAAAAACAACTGAAAGAACATGGTGATAAACTTCCGGCTGATAAAAAAGGAGCTATTGAAAGCGCTCTCACCGAATTAAAATCGGCACACGCTTCAAAGGATCTTGCTAAAATCGATGCTGCTTTAAAAGTTATAAATGATGCTTGGGCCGCTGCAAGTGAAGACATGTACAAAGCAACGCAGCAACAAAATCAGAATAACACCGGTGCAAATAACAATGCAGGCGATCAAAACGCTAATCAGAATAACAACAACGGTGGACAAAACGTAACAGATGTTGATTATGAAGAAGTGAAATAAAAATAAACTTTAAGGTTTCTAAATAAAAAATCCCCGGTGTAAGACACCGGGGATTTTTTAATTCGCTTTACTTTCAACTTTCAACCTTCAACTCGTTCATTACTTGTCGTAACCCTTTTCTTTCATTTTCTCTAATGCTCTCATGCCTATTTCTTTCCCCCATTGTTGCCCCGCCAGATAGGATTCCTGAGCAATAAGTTGGTTATTGGTGGTTACTTTTTTTCCAAGGGGAGTTTTGTAAAATTTAATTAACTCGGTAATTTCTTCATCGCTATAATATTTCTGGTAGATAGGAATGATAAGAGCGACAAGGTCCTCGGCTTTAATTTCTTTTGCAAACTCGTCCCAGAATTCTCCTGGAACTGATTTATATGAAGTTTTAAAAGAAGCTATCATTCTCTGACCCATGTTGGCGCCAAGTTCTCCGGCCATGGTTATTTCCAAAAGGTTTTTTACGTTTTCTTTTTTAGCAGGAGTCTGCGAAAATCCCATAAGCCCTGCTCCAAGGATCATAAGTATTAAAACTGTTTTTTTCATTTGATTTAAATTTATACGCTGAAGTTAATCTGCGTTTTTATTGTTTTTATTTTTATTAATGTAAATCGTGATCATGACATTAGCAATGGCGAGAACAACAAATAAAACTCCAAGTATATAATTTTTAGCTACAATCTGAAAAAGTCCTGCAACAACAAAAAGTGCAGCCGCTACGTATCCTAACCATGGTTTGCTCATACCATAAAAGTAATCAAAAAAGCTCCGTAATATAAAATTTCAGTAGAATTAAAAGCTTGAGTGCACTGAGACTGATGATTTCAAGTTATAAAACAAAAAACCCTCGCGTTTTCTGCGAGGGTTTTTTTAATTTCTGTTTTCAATCGTGAACTCATGTTCTGCTTCATTCATAATGAAGTGAACCAGATTCTACTTCATTACTTCTTCTTATCGAAATCTACTACGATTGGAGTAGAGATACATAACGAAGAGTAAGTACCGATAATACGACCGATCAATAACGCGAAGATAAATCCGCGGATACTGTCTCCACCAAAGATGAAGATTACCAATAACACGAAGAATACCGTTAACGATGTCAGGATGGTACGGCTTAATGTACTGTTAAGAGCGTAGTTGATTAATTTGTTACGTTCTTCACCAAACACATCTGCTTTACCGGCCTCAGTTAATTTTTCACGGATCCTGTCAAACACAACTACCGTTTCAGTCATGGTGTAACCCATTACCGTTAAGATAGCCGCAATGAAATCCTGACCAATCTCTAATGAGAATGGAAGTACCCCGTCGAAAATGGTGTAGAATGATAATACAATAAGTACGTCATGGAATAAAGCCACAACTGAACCAAGACCATATTGCCATTTACGGAAACGGATAACAATGTAAATGAACATCATTAAACATGAGAACAGGATCGCTCCATAAGCACCGTAAACAACGTCTGTTGCAATAGTAGGACCTACTTTCTGGGATTGAACGATGTTATCATTTGTAACCCCGAAAGAAGATAAACCTTTAACGAGTTGAGCTTCTACTTCTTCGTCTACTTTAGGAGCATTGTCAGAGACACGGTAAGTAGTTGTGATTTTCACCTGGCTTGAACCGTTACCAACAGTTTTAACGATAGGAGCTTCTTTGAATTCTACAGCAAGAGCTTTTTTAACATCTTCTGTATTTACATCCTTATCAAAACGAACCTGGTAAGTACGGCCTCCTTTAAAGTCAACACCTAAGTTTAATCCATCGTTCTTGAAGAAGAATACAACACCTGCAATAATAACTAATGTAGAGATAGCGTAATATACTTTACGTTTTCCTACGAAGTCGATGCTTACATTTTTGAATGCGTTACGTGTAGCGCTGTTGTCGAAAGGAATGGTCATCTTACGCTCAAGCATCCATTCGAAGATCACGCGTGTAATTAAAATAGCAGAGAATAAAGAAGCAAGGATACCAACGCATAAAGTAGTTGCGAAACCTTGTACCGGACCGCTACCAAATACGTAAAGAATAATACCTAATAATAAAAGTGTAATGTTGGAGTCAATGATCGAAGACATCGCATGTTTGAAACCTTCTTTAATAGCTTGCGCGGAAGATTTTCCAAGAGCAAGTTCCTCACGAACACGCTCGAAGATAAGGATGTTGGCATCCACGGCGAGACCGATAGTTAATACGATACCTGCAATACCCGGTAAAGTTAAAACAGCTCCCATAGAAGTTAAAACCCCCATGATAAAGAACATGTTTGCAATAAGCGCTATGTTTGCAACAATACCTGCTTTGTTATAGTAAGCGGCCATGAATAAGAGGATAACCACGAGAGCGATCACAAAACTCATTAAACCTGCTGAAATCGCTTCCTGACCTAAGGTTGCACCAACAACACTTTCTTCAACGATATGGGCAGGAGCAGGGAGTTTACCTGCGCTTAAAATAGCAGCTAAAGCGTCGGCTTCAGCATCTGTAAAGTTACCTGTGATTTGTGATTGACCACCTGCAATTTCGCCATTAACACGCGGGGCAGAGTAAACCATGTTATCCATTACAACAGCAACACATTTACCTCTATTGGCGCCAGTAATTGTTTTCCATTTTTGAGCAGCCTCGCTATTCATGTTCATGCTGATAACAGGCATACCACCAGATTGCTGGTTATAATCTTTACGCGCGTCAGTAATAATATCACCGCTTAATGCAGCTTTACCTTTACTGTCGGTTTGTTTAATAAGATATAATTCGAAATACGAAGCAACAACTTTACCTTCCTGTTTTTGCTCAACCTCTTTCGCGCTCCACATGAATTTTAATTTCGACGGGAAGATGTTTTTAGATCTTGCAATGGCAAGGTATTTATTTACTAAAGCTGTATCGGCTTTGGAATAAGAACGACCTAATACTGGTCCTTCACCATATGATTTAGGCTTGTCTCCTTCAAAAACAATGTTTGGAATGAGAGGCGAAGACATTGAGTAAAGCGGATAACGTTTACGGAAATTCTTCATTGCTGTATCCTGTGGATTTACAGAAGACGCAGAAGCAGCTTTCAACGCAGCTGAATCGGCAATTTTACCACTATCGCCAGGAGTTGTAGCGGTAGAAGTAGAAGCAGCTGTAGAAGAACTGGTAGTTGAAGTAGTTGAAGTTGCAGTCGGATTAACTACTGCGTTAGTGTCTGGAGTTTCAACTTTAACTTCTGAAATTGTTTCAGGGAAAAGCTCTTTACGCACAGCGTAGTTAGCTTTGTCCATTAAGTTGGCAATCTCACCGTTCTCATAAGTTTCCCAGAACTCAAGGTTTGCAGTTCCCTGTAAAAGTTCGCGAACGCGCGCTTTTTCTTTCACGCCAGGTAACTCAATCAGGATACGTCCGCTTGCCTCTAATTTCTGAATGTTTGGTTGTGTTACACCAAAACGATCGATACGACTGCGAAATGTTTTCTCAGCGTTAGCAACAGCTTCAGAAACCCGTTCTTTTAAAAACCTGATCACTTCTTCGTTCGAAGAGTTGTAGCTGATCTTGTTTTTATTTTCAATACTCTGGAATAATGGAGCAAGACGACCTTGTCCGTTAGAGAGTTGTTTGTAATATTTCTCGAACAAGGTGATGAAATCATCGTTGTTATTTTTACCAAGATTATCATGTGCTTGTTTGAGAGCGTTTCTGAAAGTAATGTCCTGGTTATCATTGCTCAGGTTCTTGATGATATCCATTACAGAAACTTCAAGTGTTACGTTCATACCACCACGTAAGTCGAGACCAAGATTGATCGCGTTCTTTTTACATTCTTCATACGTGTAGTCTGCAATGAAAATATCGTACACAACGATTTTCTTAATTGAATCGAGGTAACGATCAGCTACGTATGTTTTGATGGAGTCGAGATAACTCGTCTTCTTTGCTTCGTTGCCCTTTGCATATTCATTTGCTGCAGACAATACTTTTGCAGAAGACGTGTACGTACTGGCATACTCTTTTGCGTCATCCTCAACACCACTGGTCACCCACGTAAACGATAAATAAAAAATACACGCCAGGGTAAGTAAAGTGGCGAATATTTTAATAGCACCTTTGTTTTGCATAATCTTAGAATTTCTACTATGTAATTTTTTTAATTAAGGGTGCAAATATATCATTTTAGCCCATATTTGCCAATTTTAACATTAAAAAACTGATAGAGAGTAATTTGCGAGCTAAAACCATGCTTTTTTGGCGTGTTTCTGACAGGTTTTTTTGCTTTATATTTGGCGAGCTTCATTTACTATGAAAAAAACCTATTTCATTGCATTTTCTTTATTTGTTTTTCTTCTGTCGTGCGGACAAAAAAATCCGGATCTTCCTACAAAACGTCCCGACGATTTAGTGATTGATTATCATGTCGACGGTGGTATGATGGATTACTCCGTACAGATCGATGTTTCGGCCGACAGCTGTCATTTCAGAAAGCGGGAAGATGGTAAAGTGGTTGAGAAGCGTTTTAAACTTTCAATAGCCGAAAGAGATAGTCTTTATACACTTCTTCAGAAGAATTCATTCAATAAGATCAAATACAACACAGAAAAAGGTACTGTGTATGATCGTGGTGGCGTAAGTGTTACAATTGGCTGGGATAAAAATAAAATCATTGTGAGCGATGCCCAGAGTAATTTTGTTCAGGAAAAATGGTACGAACAATGGAGAGCTGTTACAGAGGGGATTGATGGAATGATTTCCAGGAAAGCGGGAGTGAAAAACTGAATGTAGATTCAGGATTTTTTATCGCAATATAAAGCACCACAAAATCAAGCAATTTAACGAAAACAAAAAAGCGAAGAACAGACCTTCGTCCTCTTTCCTCACTCTGTTTTTTAATGATGTGCCCACAGGGAGACTCGAACTCCCAAGGATATAACTCCAACGGCTTCTGAGACCGCAACGTTTGCCAATTTCGCCATGTGGGCTGACGTTGATACAAAGGTAAGGGATTTTTGATTAGTGGTGAAGCAGAAAAATTTGCTTTAGTATATTTTGCGCTTCACCACCGCACCATAAAGCGAAAAATCCAACCTATTGGTTGGATTCTTTCTGCTTTATGGTGCGGATGAAGGGACTCGAACCCCCACGCCTCGCGGCGCCAGATCCTAAGTCTGGTGCGGCTGCCATTACGCCACATCCGCGTATTTGGGACATCAAAGATACGGATTTTTTAATATCCGGCAAAAAATACTTTGCCGTTTAGTTTTTTCGGATCACGATTTTATCCCTGTAAACTCCCGATTCTGTCTGAACGTTAAGTAAATAAGCTCCTTCGCTAAGGATAGAAAGATCGAGTTTTTCGGTCTGAAAAGCATTCACAATGTGTTTGGTCATGACACATTTTCCCAAAAGATCGCATAGGTTGATGATGTAATTATTGTTTTCTTTTGACGAAGCGAGATAAACAATTCCTTCCGATGGATTAGGATATACTTTAATGATGTTTTCCTGAACTCTTTCTGTAATGCCAACTACTTCATTATTCGAATTCAGTTTGTCCATACTTACATTCAACACGTCTCTTTTGTATTTGTCTGAATTATATTCGGCCACAAACGCCACAATGTAAATGTTATCGGCATTGTATCTTGATACACCATTAGTTGAAGTTGGTATGCTAACAGTAAATGTAGATTGGTACGATTGTCCTGATGTTCCTCCGGTTTGAGGAATTATTCCAGAACTTCCAAAAGAACCATCGAATGAGTGAATTAAAACACGCTGATGTTTGTATAACCAGGCATTGATCACCCAGCTATTAACCAACGGCGCATAGTATCCTAACTGGTAAGCGTTGGACCATGGCACATTGTAATAATCATTCAACTGATTAAAACCATTTACCGTTGTGTCTGATAACTTTCCGTGAACATAATTTTCGATGAGATAAGCATTGATACGGTAATCTCCCTGAACTTCTCCAACAAAATCTGCTTTAACAGTAAATGATAGATCTTTTGTTCCTGTATTATAACTTTTATTGATAATGCTCACCGAAACAGGTGTAACGGATTGCGCTCTTTCGTAAGTCCGGCTTAAATAATTCTGCCTGTTAATGGTATTTGTGTTGAGGTTCGGATAATAAACTCTGTCCACCATTGCTGTAGCGAAATTCTTTTTGTACGTTGTTAAAACGCCTGTGGAATTTGCTTCTTTCATAGAATCATTATCATGAATGTTTACCACAACAATGGAGTCGGATTGTAATGGCGTTTTTGTCTGAAGCGCCAGAATTTTCTGCTGCGCATCTGTCGACTCAGGATCGTTTGCGCTTACGAATTGTTCAACAAGTACATTTTTCTTTGGAGTAGATGCCTGTACCGTTACGTAAAACTTAGCGGTGTCGTTGGCAAGGTTCTGATCAGCTGTTCCATTGGTCAAAGTCGACCATACTTTTATCGGATAATACCCTGGCGTAGAAATGGAATAAGGAAGACTGAAAGACAACTTGTTGCTTTGGAGATAAGAAAGTCCTTCGGTGAAAGTAAAAGTTTGTGATGAAACAACCGATGTTCCGAATTGGTAATTCAGCACCACAGTATTAATTGTGGCAGCGCCAAGGTTCATGTAATTAACGCTGATGGTATGGTTACTGTTTACGAGTGTATATTTTTCTGTTTCAACAGAAGTACATGATCCATCGGTGAGAAATGGCAAAGTAGTTACTTCAATATCATCGATCCATAACTGGAACATGTCTTTGGAATTATTTCTGAATGCAAAACGTAATGTTTGTCCAGCAAAAGCGCCAAGGTGGGCCGATCGTCTTGTCCAGGTACTTTTTTCTCCGCCCCCTGAAGTATTCCCGTCAGCGATGGAAAATAGTTTATCCCCTGGAGTAAAATCTCCTGCGGTAAGCGTTCCTGTTTTATTGGTGCCGTAAACTTCGTAACCATCGGGAAAAGAAGCGTCGGGACTTTTAGCCAGCCATGTCAGAACAGAATTAGCACCAATATTTGAAACCGGAGAAGTTATCATCCAGCGATCGCAATTTACTTCAGTGCTGTATGTCCAGCTTGTACTCACAAAAAATGTATCGTTCTCTAAAGCATTATATTTAACTGCCCAGCCTTCAGTTGCAAAACCAGGAGCATGAAAAGGAGAATTAGGATTGTTTGTGGCACCGGAATTATTTGTAAGTCCATCGTTGATCACACTGAAGGCTGCCGGAACGTTTGTGTATTGAACAACTCCCGACCCGGCCGGATATGTTTGTAATGTAAGATTTCCTGCACTATGACTGAAAAGTACCTGAGCAAATGTGCCTGAACAAAACGCGATTAATCCTGTTGCTAAAAAAAGTTTCTTCATTTTTTTTCTTCGATCATTATTCTGTCCTTACCATCGAACAAAGGTGCCTGAACACTTATTACTTTTAAAGGAGCTTTGCTTGTTGTTTTTACAGAGTGAATGGTATTCTTCGGAATAAAAACTACATCTCCTTTTTTTATTGTGAATGTTTTATCGCCCATCTTCATATTGCCTTCGCCTTCCAGTACAATCACATGTTCACTGTGCGTTACATGTTTATGCGCCTTTACTTCCTTTTTAATGGTGATGCAAAAGCTACTGGCAAGACTATCGCCAAAGAGGGTTTTGTTATAGAGATTTTCACTTACGGATTTAGCCCCGATGGTGTCAGTACTGCTAACCGTTTGCGATTTCGCTGAAAATAAACTCAGAGCAAAAATTATTGCAATGAAATACATTAATGTTTGTCAACTGGTATTGGAACCATATTTGTAGGTTGAGAAATTCCAAGCATCGCAGGTGTAATCATAGGAAGAACCTTTTTAACTTCTGCATAGTTTGGATTGATCTGCAATGCTCTCTCCCAACAGTATTTTGCCTGTGCGAATTTCTGCTGGTTAAAGTATGCTCCACCAAGATTATACCAACCTTCAGGATTATTAGGATCAAGCAAAGTACATTTGTTGTACTCCTGTGCCGCCTGATTCATATTACCCTGGTTGAAGGCTGTTGCTCCGCGGTTTTTAAGATCATTGTAATACACAATGTAATAATTACGCAGATAAGGGTTGTTCGGATATAAACGCTCGGCAAGTTTCCAATAGTATAACGCTTCAAAATCTTTACGCAGTTTAAAGTGCGCGAGACCTAAATTAAGATAACCGTTTACGTAACGAGGGTGTAACTCAATGGCATGTTTAAGGAAACCAATGCCCTTGTAAAGAGCGGCTTCACGCTTGTCTTTATAACCACCTTGTTTTACTTCCTCATCGGTAATTTTAAGTGTACCGTTGTAATCATTGTAAGGTTTGTTTTCCTGGCCAGGTACAATAACTCCTGTTACCTCTTTGGTATCTGCAAGGTCAACCCAACGTGCTCCGGCATTACCTAGTACGAGTACAGAGTTAGGCATTGTTTTTACGTCTTTCAAGAAGAGCGTTACATCATTTTTCCAATCGTAGTTACGTTCCCAGGTTTTGCAGCCAAATAAAAATCCAACCACTAAAACAATGAGCGCTAACGAAACACGCTTTACGTTTAGAGATAAAGCAGCAAGTTTGTCGAATCCTGTGATTATCCAATACGCAACTGCGATACAAAATCCTAACGATGAGTGGAAGATAAGACGTTCACCCATAGTAGCACCAATGTCCATTAACACGTTACCAATCATTAACGCGAAAAGAATATAGGTCATTAACGCGAAACCAAGCACGTGTTTTTTAAGTGTATAATAAATTGCGGCAACCACCATTCCTAAGTGAATGACAAGCGATAACAAGAAATCCCAGCTGGTAAAATGACGATACTCAATGGTGTTATACGAATAATCGGATGATAATGGATGAGGGAAAAACTGAAGAATAAGATATTTCATTAACACATATCCTTTTGTAGCAATGCGCTCTTCTCCATCAGCAAGTAGATAAGGATTGTTAAGAATCTCTGTATCAGGAACGCCTGGTTTTAATTTTACGGCCACAAGACGCATACCTAAATAAAACAGCATCACAAAACCAAACCAGCACATGAGGTTAATGAATTTTACCTGGCGGAATGTTTTTGAGAAACCTCCGATCATAACAATGATGTAAAGGAAAGGGAAGAACCAGAAAGCTCTCATTGGTTTACTGCCAGGCTGAGCTGTCATGTCAAAACTTCTCTTCATTAAAAGCATGCACAACGCGCAAAGAAGAAATCCTATTGCTATAACTAAAAGATTGCGAATGTCCTGTGTAAGAACAAAGGGTTTCAATCTTTTTAATAAAGCAGTTTCGTTGAGACGTTTCCAGGCAAGAATTTCAAGAACAACAAGAATGCCAAAACTAATGGCGCGTTTCATTCCTTTCGAAGAGCTTAGCATTTCGTTGATGACAGCCTTGTGCAGGATCATAACAAAAATTGCTACGCCTATCATAACGCCAAGTCGCAACATAAGTTTGGTTGAGAAAATTTCCTGAAGATCCACATCATTATCTGTGAACGTATAAACAGCAAGCGGCACAAGCACAATGAGCATAACCGCGTATTCTTTAGATAAGAGAGCGAGAAGGAACATGACCGAGGCCCAGATGAGATCCCACATTTTTCTGGTCTCAATATATTTGAAGGAATACAGGAATGTGAGCGATACAAAAATGAGAGAGAAAATTTCGTCACGGCTTTTTACGTTGGCGATTGCTTCGGAGTGAATCGGGTGCATGGTGAAAAGCAGGGCCGCTAAAAAAGCAAGGTCCTGATTGTTCCTGAAAAAATACCTCGAGAAAACAAGATACAGGAACATACAACCTAAAGCGAATGTCCAGATATTATTAAAGTGACGCACTTTTGCGCCGTATACCTGGCAATCTACCTCGTTGAATACACCATCAACGTTAAGATCTTCTTCTACTTCATTTTTAAAATTCTTATTTAAATCCCAGCACTGGTAACATTCGTTTGGCTGAACAATGTTATCACCGTTTACATCTATGTATTCATTGAATTCATAATTGGTTTCCGGTCTTCCGCAAGGTGTTGTATAGCTTGCAAGGTCCTTATCAATTATTCC
>JAJONO010000055.1 GCA_021323535.1 Bacteroidota bacterium | reverse complement strand
ATCGGCCTGCGCATCGAAGCTCAGGTTGCTGTAATTCATAACAAGATCCTTCAATTGTTTCTGTTTGAATTTTTTTCCTTTTGGTCCGCCAAACTGATCTACGAAACCATCGGTGCTCATGTAGAATTTGTCGCCTTTCTGAAGATCGATAATATGATTATGGAAGAACAAATGTTCGCCGGTGTTACTTCCGCTTATTCCCCAACGCGCAGCTGGATATTCCATTAGTTCGCTGTTACGTAACTGCATTAAACCATTTTTAGCACCGGAGAAGTATAATTTATTATTGGGAAGATCGATGATACAAATACTCATGTCTACACCGTCGTTCACCGTCATGGATGTGGTGTGCGACTGCAAATTACTTTTGAACTGGAAACACAGATCGCTGAGAATTCCCGCAGGATTATCGCGGAAATAATTAGTTGTGATAATGTTTTTGATCGAAGAATTAGCGAAGACGCTTAGCATGGCGCCTGGTACGCCGTGGCCGGTACAATCTACTACGGCGAGGTAAATTAATCCTGCTACTTCATCTACTAAATAAAAATCGCCGCTCACAATATCTTTCGGTTTAAAGATCACGAACGAATTCGGTAAATATTGTTTCACTTTTACAGGTGAAGGGATAATGGCCTGCTGAATGTGTTTGGAATAGTTGATACTGTCGGTAATATCTTTGTTCTTTTCCTCGATGATGTTCTTTTGTTTTTCGATCTCATCATTTTTATTCTGAAGCAGAACATTTGCTTTTTTCTTTTGGACAAACTGGCGATACACAAAAAACAATAACACCAGGAACACAACAATAGCCCCAACGAAAACATAAATTAACCTGTTGCGTTGCGTAACCTCAATGTGCGATTTTTCAAGTTCGAGATTTTTTACCTGGAGCTGCTGTTCTTTTTTCTCGTTCTCGTATTTCCCTTCTGCTTCTGCAATAGCTTTGTTACGCTCCGTATTTACTACAGAATCTTTGTACTGCATGTAAATTTTAAAAGCCGCGAGCGCTTCGGCAGGTTTGTTCTGAAGCTCGAGAACTTCCGCTAGTCCTTTTGCAGAGTTCTGGATATTATCCATGGCTTTACGGTGAAGATTTATTTCAAGCGCCTGGTTGTAATATTCTGCAGCTTTTTTGTAGTTTTTACGGTTTGCCTCAACGCTCCCAAGGTTAGCGAGGTTGACAGCTAGTCCATATTCATCATTGGAGTTTTTGAAGAGAGGAAGTGATTTGACGAAATATTTTTCAGCTTCCACATAATTAGAATCCTTTGCGTAGGTTTCGCCAATCATGGTAATGCACATGGCTTCGTAATTAGTAACACCATTATCTTTAAATACTTTTTCGGATGTTTTGTAATACTCGATAGCTTCTTTATGCTTGCCTTTTTCCATCAGCATATTTCCAACACCCACTCCGGCTACCGCGATCATGAATTTATTATCGATCTCTTTGGAAAGATTGTAGGACTTAAGAAAATATTCGTAAGCTTTATCATTATTCTTCAATCCCATGTAGGCATTCGCCAAACCATTGTAGTTATTAGCAAGATTCCTTTTAGCGCCCTTGGCCTCAAAAATTTTAATGGCGCTGATGAGTGCATTAATAGATTCGTCATAACGCCCAGCAGTGCAGAGGCAGCTTCCGAGGCTTCCGTAAGCCCCACCGATGCCCATCTGGTAATTGGCTTTTTTGGCGATACCGAGCGCGCTATCGGCCATTTTAATTGCTTTTTGAGGATCGTTAGCTTCATAGAAACGCGAAATGGAACACAGGATGTACACCTTCATGGTGTCGTGCGATGTCGGAAAAATACGGTTAAGACTGTCTATTTTCCGGTTTTGCGCCGGAAGGAAACAGGTAGAAAGAACAAGAAAGAAGAAAATATAGGAGGTTGTTCTTTTAAACATTTTATTTTGGAAACAGTTTAAGCTCTACAAGTTCGCATATAGTGTGGCCCAGCACCATGTGGCATTCCTGGATCCGGGGAGTATCTTTACTTGGAATATTGACCAGGTATTTCGAAAGTCCATTCATTTTACCTCCGCTTTCACCTGTAAAAGCAGCAGTGATCATTCCCAGAGAATTTGCTTCTTCAATCGCTTTGATAACGTTGCGAGACGGCTATAAATGACATCGTAGCTGTAATCATTAGCAACAGCTGTGGTATAACTGGTATTTACGTGAAGGGCTTCTGAAAAAAGCGGCGGACGATCATAATAGAAGCGCCCACTGAGTTCGGCTGCGAGGTGCTGCGCATCGGCCGCACTGCCTCCATTGCCGCACCAGAGCACTTTTCCGCCGTTATTGTAACATGTTATAATATCTGAAACAAGATCGCTGACCTGAGACAGGATTTGAGTGTCCTGCATCAACTTCGTTTTAAGGTCGATGGATGCCTGAATCTTATCCTGGATAAATTTAACCATGGTATAAATTTATGTTTTTTTGATCATTTGGAGGTAAGTATTTTGGTTTAAATATTAGTCTTCCGTTGTTGATTAGACGAGTGGGTAATATAAAACCCCGAAGGATTACACTTCGGGGTTAAATACCTCTGAAGCATTGCACTTCAGGGTTGAATACCGTTGAAGCATTGCTGCTTCAGGGCTGGAACCTGATGGAAATTCAGATGGTATCAGGCTCCAAAATCGCAATAGTTTAACATTGGAACTTGTAATTTGATCCGGACCGATCTGAGGCGATGTAACCCCCAAGGCGATGTACCAGGAGAAACACCGCGCTCAAATCAGCCTAATGGCCGGCTTTACGACCCGGCTTTTTCTTTTACAATCACCTCGGTTGCAACAATCTCGGTGAAGTATTTTTTCACGCCACTTTTATCGGTATACTGCGTTGTACTTAGACGCCCTTCTACACTAACAAAAGTTCCTTTGTCGAGACCACTTTCCACTACCTCTACCAACTTACCCCAAACAGCGACATTGTGCCATTGTGTATCAGTAGCTTTTTCACCAGTTTTGGTTGTGTATTCTTCGTTTGTTGCCACGGAGAATTTTGCGACTTTGTTTCCGTTTTCGAATGATTTGATCTCTGGTTTTTTACCGAGATTTCCTGTGAGTTGTACTCTGTTTACTGTATTCATGATATTATTGATTTTTATTTTTATTTTGAGCTACGCCTGATAATACGGGATCATTGGTTATTCCGGATCTTTTATTCCTAAGTCTGTTTTCAACCACAGATTCCGCTGATTACAAATTTCACTTCAACTTATTGTCGTCCGGAACACAGGTTCCTGAAATTAATCCACCTTGTTTGATTATAATTAGAAATGATGGTAAATTAAAATCAGTATGCCTGTGTCGACGACTTTATTTATGCAGCTTTATTTGTGTTGTTAATCACCAGCAATTCATTCGCTACGATTTCGGTACCCGTTCTCTTAATCCCTTCTTTATCTGTCCAACTCCGGTTTAAAAGCTTACCATCAACTGTTACTTCGGTACCTTTCTGAAGGATCTTACCAGCAATTTCGGCAAGACTTCCCCATGCAACCACCTGGTGCCATTGAATACCATTCACCTTCTTCCCTTTCTTATTGGTATAACTCTCATTGATCGCCAGCGCAAATCTGGCGAATACTGCTCCGTTTTCCATGGTCCTGATCTGAGGATCTGCTCCCAAACGACCAATCAACTGCACGTGATTTTTGATGTTCATCATATTATTTCTATTTATTTCTTATCACAGTGAAAACTGTTTTTTTGTTTATCCGACACTGCAAAGTTCTGTTACGAATCGCTTTTAAGTCGGTGTTTAACTGATTGTATTTGCATAAAAGTGGTTGAAACCATTTGGATCCTTGACGCAAGAACATTTTTTCTTTTGCATTAAATGCAAATGTCAATTAGTTTATTATTGATCGGTGCAATTTTACAGGAAAACATTCTTATTCTGAGATTCTAAAATGATTAGTTGCAATAGAAAATTTCTATTCATCACTTAACAGTTTTCTTTCCGCAAGCATCTGATTTAGCTTAGTACAAAATTTATTATGAAGACAAATTTCAATTTAATCCTCCTGCTATCTCTTTTTCTGAGTCCGGGATTTTTTTTCTCGCAGAATGATAGTACAAAAAACAATTCCAAAGTGTATGTGGTTACTAAAAACGACGGAACCACTTTCGTTGGTAAAATTATTTCGCAGGATGCACGCGAAGTTCTTATGGACACTAAAAACATAGGACAAGTGGCCATTCCCAAACATGAAATAAAATCGGTTGAAGAACTTCAGGGAGGAGATCTTAATAGCAAAGGCGATTATATTCCGAAAGAAGTATTTTCGACACGATACTTTATAACCACTAACGGGCTTCCCATCCAGAAAGGAGAAAGTTATGTTCAATGGAACCTTTACGGTCCGGACTTTCAATTTGGCGTCAGTAAAAATTTCGGACTTGGGATCATGACTTCCTGGTTTGCGATACCGGTTATTGGCACTGCCAAGTATAGCATACGTTTTGCAGAAAAGGTGCATCTTGGACTTGGTGTACTTGCAGGAACAGGCTCCTGGGCCTTGCCTGATTTTGCTATTGCACTGCCTTTCGGCGCTCTTACCTTAGGAGACAGAAGAGCCAACATTTCTGTTTCGGCAGGATATGGAGCTGTTATCACCGATAACGACAACGATGGGAGAACTCTTGCATCCATTGCAGGAATGGTGAAAGTTTCGAAACGAATTAGCCTCGTATTTGATTCTTTCTGGATGTTGCCTGGCGGAGAAAGAAAAATACAAAACTATGCCCATGATCCTAATGGAAACTATTACACCTATTACACAACACAAAAAAAACCAGGCTTCGCGCTAATCATTCCCGGAATAAGGTGGCAGAGCGAACCTAACAAGGCTTTCCAGTTTGGTTTTACCGGAGTTATTGTTGATGGCAACACCTGGCCAGTTCCTATTCCTATGGTTCAATGGTACAGGAAGATCTGATAATTTGCGAACAAGAAGACAAGAAGCAAGAGTGAGGAAACAAGAAGCATGAAACTATAACACTTAGTCAACTTTAACTAAGCGCGAGGTTTTATTTTTTAACTTCAGAATATAAATTCCCGCCGAAAGTTGACTCAGATCTATTTCTGTTGTTAAACTTTTTGCACTTGTTGTAAATACACGTTCCCCGAGCGAGTTAAAAACATCAATTTGCTCAGGTACTGAAACCGACTTAATTGTAACAACATTTGTAAAAGGGTTAGGATAAATGATCAGAGCCGATTTATCATCATTCTTATTTATTTCTGTAATAATTGCGTGTTCTACTTTTCTGATACGACTATTACCCGAATCTGAAATATATAAATTTCCCGCATTGTCAAATTCAACACCTGTGGGATTCTTTAGCCGGGTTGTATCTGCCAGTCCGCCATCACCGGTATAACCCATTAAACCGTTTCCGGCAATAGTAGTAATAATACCCGATGTACTTATTCTCCTGACACGATGATTGCTCATATCCGCCATATAAAGATTTCCTAAACTGTCTAAGGTGAGACTGAATGGATAATTCAACTGCGCGGATAATGCCGGAATTCCATCTCCATTATAACCGGGGAGGCCTGTTCCGGCAATGGTTGTAATAATTCCCATTGCATCAATTTTCCTGATCCTGTTGTTCCACCGGTCAGAAAAAATAATATTACCAACAGCGTCAATTACCAGGCTTGAGGGATAATAAAGTTTAGCGGCAGTAGCCGGGCCCCCGTCACCACTATAGCCAATAGAACCTGTTCCCGCAATTGTACTTATAATTCCCTGTGGATTTATTTTACGGATGCAATTTCCGTTTGATGAAATTACATACATGTTCCATGATTGATCAAACTTTATATAAGACGGGTTTCGTATGCCGGCACTAAGCGCAGTACCGCCATCGCCAGAGTTCCACGCATTTCCATTCCCCGCAAATGTTGTGATCACTCCATTTACATCTATTTTTCTGATACGGTGATTTACACAATCAGCGACGTACATATTACCCAAGGTATCGAAGATAGTCTTAATGGGATAATACAAACCAGCTGCTGTTGCCTGTCCTCCATCTCCTGTGAAACTCCCCTGACCCATGCCTGCTCCCACAGCGTTTCCGGCTACAGTAGTAATTATTCCGTTAGCATCAACCTTACGCACCACATTGTTGGTTTCGTCACAGAAATAATAATTTCCATTGCCATCGAAGGTTACCTGGTGAGGACCTCTCATTGTAGCCTGGGTAGCAGGTATTCCATTACCCGAATAATTCGATATCCCGTTACCGGCAACTGTGGTGATAAACTGACTTTTTGCTGTAATTGCTAAAAACAAAAATGAACCCGCGAGTATTGTTTTCATGATACTGATATTTCTTACAAGTTACGAAGACGTATTTCTGAATACAAGAAACCGGCTCATTCATAATTGAGTTTCACTAAGAGTAATCAGGATCTTAATAAGGAGAAAAATAAAAAGCCAGAACAAGAGAAGAAGCAAATGAGTAAAGCCTGCTTCCCGGTTACTGTAAAAATTCATTGTAAAGACATGATATTCTATTTTTACATAAAAAATTATATGAAAACAAAACTACTTTATCTCATTATTATTTCCTGCTTCTTTTATACAGCTAAATCTCAGTGTACAGCTTCGGCTCAGGCCAGCCTTGTTGTAACAACCGCTACCACAGTTCCCTTCTCTGCACCATTTGTAGTAAAAGTTTGCAGTACAGGAATTGCTTATGATACAACCGGAAACAACGGACGTACGTATTATCTTGAGACAGGCGCACAACTGAAGTTGAAAATGAACAGCACCACACTGGTGTATATGAAAACGGGCTCTTCTCTCACTGTTACACCAGGAGGCTCGAGTGGAGCTTATTTTGAATCCGGCGCAAGCATTACCGGTGTTCCTAATTTTTCAACTTCGTGTACTTTGGTAAGTTTCCCTGCTGCCCCATCCTGCGCGCCCACAGGTATTAAAGAGTTAAGCCTGTTTAACGGTGTTTCAGTTTACCCTAATCCGGCGGAAGATCTTATTGTCATTAACAATCCAACAGCCGCTATATTGAGTTGCAACATCATTAACGCTATCGGACAAAAAGTAAAGTCCTTTAATGTTGACACTGATAAAAAATCAATAAACATTTCAGATTTATCTATAGGAATTTATTACCTGAGCTTTTCTGAAAATGGAAAAACTGTGATGTCAAGAAAGATTACTGTAGTGAAATAATCTTACATGTAATTTAGAATAGACGATAAAAGAGGGTTAACTTTTTTCATATCCTCGTTTTTTATAATGCAGTCGGAAATCTGTTCGAAAAGAGAAATAACTTTTTCGGGCCAGGTATTTTCTTCCGGCGAATGTTTAAGCACCGTTTTTACTTCACCGTTAATTTTACGGATGAAATAATACCGGACGCCGTCGAGGATCCAGCCTCCCGCCGTTGCGGGTCGTGCTTCCCTGAAAATTTTACCCGAGAGTTTGAATAGATCTTCGCCAAGTTCGTTGGGAAGAAACGTTTTTTTCATATCATTCTCTGCAATGGATACATTTCTATTCTCATAGTATTGATACCAGTAATTATTTTTCATTACGAAAATCCGTGCAACGAATTCATTCTCTTGTTTTAGGATCTCAAGTGAATACTCGGGTTCAAAAGATGGTTTTACAAGAAATATCAATTGATCCTCCTCGATTCTTTCGGGAACCAACATCCTGTTAAGATTGATTTCATACTGATCAGGAAAATTTCCTTCTACAACTTCTTTCTCATATGGCTCAAAATATTTTGCGTCTTCAAGTCCCGCAAGATAATTCTCATATTGCCATTTACAACGCTCCAGTTTTTCAGGAGTGTCTATCATAGAAAAAAGTTCGTGACGATTTTTGAATTCTTCGAAGGTCATACTTATTTAACAGCAAAGATGTTTTTAACCACAGAGAGATGCAGAGAAACAGAGGTGTAATTTAATTGTTAGAATTGCATAATGCTTCTCGACTACGCCCGAAGTGACACCCACAGATCTGAGTGCCAATTATATCTTCACGCCAATGATCAACACGTCATCCACTTGTTCAAGGGTTCCTCTCCAGTCGTCGAATGTTTTTTTGAGATACACCTTCTGCGCTTTTGTTTCATTGGTTGCAATCTGCAGAAGTATTTCCTTTAATTTTTTGTAGGTGAATTTCTTTTGTTTCGGTCCGCCAAACTGATCGCAGAAACCATCAGTTAACGTATACACTACATCTCCGGCCTGCAATTCGAATACCTGTTCCGAGAAAGGAACATTATCTTTTGAGTGTTTACCAACCGGCATGCGGTCAGGTTTTAATTCGAGAAGTTCGTGCGTGCTGTTCCTGATAGCCTTATCACCTTCGGGGAGTGGAGTCTCGTCGCCTTTAAGGGCGCGAACGATCCATACAGGATTATTCGCTGCTGCATACGTGAGTCTTTTATTCTGAAAATCAAAAATAGTTACACTACAATCCATTCCATCTTTACCTCCTTCGGCACTTCCGTCTTCCGCCAACGACGAGATAATTCTCTGGCGAGCATGACCAAGAATAGCTGCGGGACTTGTAAATTTTCTTTCGCTTACTGCTTCATTAAGACATGAAATGTTGAGCATACTCATCATGGCGCCCGGAACACCGTGACCAGTGCTATCGGCAGTTACCAATGCAAATCTTCCATCTGCAACGGGCGACGCCCAATAGAAATCGCCGCTTACAATATCTTTTGGTTCAAAGAGTACAAAATAATTTTTAAGGTTCTTCGTAAATAATTGTTCGCTTGCGAGCATCGCGCTCTGAATTCGTTTTGCGTAATTGATACTGTCAACAATTTCTTTTTGTTTTTCTTCAATGAGTTCTTTCTGTTCAACAACTTCCGCTGTTCTTTCTGCAACTGTTTGTTCAAGTTCCTGTTGACGGATCTTTAATTGGCGCGTACGAACATTGTTGAATCCAACCACAATTCCAAAGAAAGCAATTACATAAAACGCGTAAGCCCAGATGGTGCGGTACCATGGCGGGCGAATGGTGAAAGGATATTCGAAGACCTGGCTCCACGTACTGGCAACACCTATGGCTTTTACTTTAAATACATAACTTCCATGCGAAAGGTTATTGAACGACGCGCGGTTATCGGATGTCATTGGGCTCCAGTCCTCGTCGGTTCCGCTCAACATGTACTGGTATTCGATTTTATCCGCTGCGATCCAGTCAATGGCGCTGAAATGAAAATCGAGATGATTGATATTATATGGCAGACTTAAATTCGTTGGATAATTATAAAAACGTTCAACATCCTTAAATTCTACGCTTTTAAGATTCTTTTTATCTTTTTCTCCAACAACAACTTTTCCGCCTTTCTTTAAAGTGTCCTGTAATGAGTAAAAATCGATGAATGTTTGTTCGAGTTGTAAGCCTGTCATTTGAATGAACGGCGCAACCGAAGGAAGTTTATAGTTATTAAGATTGAGATTTGTGAGGGCCTTTCCATTTCCCCACCAGATGGTATTATTTTTATCGATGAGCGCGGTGTAATAAAAATTATTCGCTTTTAACCCGTCCGCTGAAGTGTACACATGAAACTCTTTCTTTCCGTTTTTTTCTACCATGTAATTCAAACCGCGTTCGGTAGCAATCCATACATTTCCTGAATTGTCCTGAATGATAGAACGAATCAGGTTACTGCTCAGACCTTCCTTTTCGGTGTGGGTTTGAAATGATGGCTCCCTGGTATTTATTGTACTCGCGCGAAGCACACTCACTCCTTTTCCTTCGCTACCAAACCAGATATTTCCGTCTTTATCTTCGAAAATATATTTGATCACATTACCACAAAGTCCTGATTTGGTAGTGTACCATTTTAAAAATTTACCGTCGTAACAACAGGCGCCGTAACCATCCGTGCCAAACCACATGTTTCCGGATTTATCCTGAATGATACTGGTAATAATTCCTTCGCTTAATCCTTCTTCGTCGATGAGCGACATGAATTGCATTCCGTCGTAACAGCACACCCCTCCTTCATCGGCGCCAAACCAGATCCTTCCCGATTTATCGCGACACATACTTAGAATGTAATTGCTGTTTAGTCCCTGTTCACGTGTAAAGTTTTCGAATGTTTTTCCATTGAAGCGAACCGCTCCGTTTTCTTCGGTACCAAACCAGATATAGTTTCCATCCACTGCTGAAGCTTTGATACGACTGCTCGGCATTCCTTCTGCTTCGGTATAATGATTGAAACTGCTTCCATCGTAATAAATGGCGCCATCACCAAATGTTCCGAACCAGATGTGTCCTGAACTATCCTGCACCATTGAACGAACAGTATTACTTCCGATCCCTTCTTTTTCTGTATAATGATTAAATGAACCGTTGTTGAAACGACACACGCCTCCACCTAAAGTACCAAGCCATAAACTTCCCGAATTATCTTCGCACATGGCAAGAATATAATTGTTGGTAAGACCCTGTTGCGTTGAATACACTGTAATTTGCTTCCCATCGTATTTACAAAGCCCACTATCGTAGGTGCCTATCCATATATTTTCCCATTTATCTTCGTGAAGCGAAACAATACAATTGCTGCTCAGCCCACGTTTTGCCGTGATGAATTTTACAGTCTTGCCATCATAAATATTTACGCCACCATCTTCTGTTCCGAAATATAGTTTTCCATCTTTGGCCTCAATAATGGTGTGAATGATAGTACTGTTGAATCCTTCATTTTCTCCAAAATATGTAAATGATTTTCCATTGAACATGCAGGCGCCTGAACCGGTTGTTCCGAACCACATGTTTCCGTTTTTATCTTCCAGAATTACTCTTACACTTCCATTACTTAATCCTTCTTTTTCCGTATAAGTGGTTAGTGTTTTACCATCATAACAATTTACACCTCCACCATTTGTTCCGAACCACATCTTACCGGATTTGTCCTGGCAGATAGAAAGCACAGTATTATTACCCAGGCCTTCGTCTTCAGTGATCCATGTGAATTTTTCCCCATCATAACAACACACGCCTCCGCCTTCTGTGCCAAACCACATATTTCCACTTTTGTCCTGGTAAATGGTAAGGACTTTATTATTGCTTAAACCATTTTTTTCAGTGAAATGAAGAAATGTTCTTCCGTCGTAACGACTCACACCGCCACCATTTGTACCAAACCAAAGATTCCCGGCTTTATCGCTGAGAACACTTTTAATGAACGAAGAGCTCATACCCTGATCCACATCAAGGTATTTTATATCGGAGATGGCCGCGTCTTTAAAACGCGGTGGCATTGCCGTTACCGGAACCGGTTGTCTGCAGGGAACGGTAATCACAGAAGCTGTGATAACTTTCGGCATCGGAAAGGTGTCTGTACCAGGAGTAAAAATGGTTAGTTGTGCCGGCACGTCACTGGTGGTAAGGTCATCCACACCAATAACATTAGCATTGGCAGGAAAAGTTTTTGCTTTAGCCGCGTTAACTGAAACCGGTTTTTTTGCTTCGGTAAATGACGTTTTCGCTCTATGAATAACGACAATCGGTTTAGTTGACGAAACCGCAACTTCGTTAGACTCGTTTACATTTACATTTTTTTTATTCCCGCTTTCTTTACAGGAAAAAAGAAAACAGAAAACCAGTAAGTAAGGCAAATAAACTCTGACCATATTTCGTGTAAGAAAGCTAAAGATAATAAAGAATTTTAGTTTTAAAAATCTCTTGTACCCGGGAGCCTAACAAGTATATACGGAAA
The DNA here is from genome assembly GCA_021323535.1 of Bacteroidota bacterium. Lineage (GTDB taxonomy): Bacteria > Bacteroidota > Bacteroidia > B-17B0 > Aurantibacillaceae > Aurantibacillus. The sequence continues at coordinate 21,532 of JAJONO010000055.1, read as the reverse complement.
AAGTCGGTCCGTGGATTTAGGTGTTACAACAAGGTAAAATCCAGTGCCTGGCTTTCTTTACCATTGATAATAACAGCTATTTTTTGATTACCTGAATGGTATTTTCTCGTGGTAATAAGCTTAAAGCTGTGTGTTTTTTCGATGATGGAACTACTTTTCTTCACAAGTTCGCGTTCACTGATCTTAAACACTTTTTTAGATAATGTTCCGTTAGCAATGCGGAAATACACGGCGTATTCGAGACGTGTCATAATATTTTTAGAGCCCGAGTTCTTTACACTGAAACTGAATTTGAGCTCTTGTCCTGTTTTGATCTTGGGAGTATGAATTTTAAACTGATGAAGTTCGATAGAATCACTGTGTTTTATTCCAAAATGTTTTAATACATCCACGTTTCCTTTTTTGAGAAGTGTACGACTTCCATGTTTCAGGATCCAATCGGTGTGCGGTGATTTGCCTTTCCAGTTTTTCACCACATTGAGAACAAAAGCGGGGTGCTCGCGTGAAATATCATTGAGATGATTGGCTACTGATTTTCTTACGTACAACTCATTATCTTCCTTTAATGTTTCAAGAATTGAAAACGTAAGTGAAGGATCTTTTATCACCTGATCAAGCTTGAAGGACCATGGTAAACGAGGACGACAGCCTTCTGAAGCCAGCCTGCGGACATGGTGATTTTTATCTTTTGCCCACACCTGCATCACTTTAATGGTACGATCAAAATCGAGTTTAAGATACTCCCGGATTGCAAATTCAGAAGAACCAAACTGAGTGAAATATTTTAAAGCATCGAGGGAATAATCGAAATAATCCCTTCCATAAAGGCCAACAAAATCGGGAAAAACGAGCGAGGTATAACCTGTATTAAGATCAGGAATTGTTTTCTTCATGATCTCAACAGCGGTTTTGTAATCCGAAGGAAGATGTTGTTTTAATGTTTCGCTGGTACGACGGAGGCGCTGATTGAGTTCGAGTGAATTCAGATCTTTTGTAACATCCGTTAAAAATTTTTTCTTGTCGAAACTTTTGTGGTTTTTACTAAATTCTGTTGCCAGATTTTCATAATAATTTCTGTTGAACATTTCCTTGAGAGGTTCCATAACTTAACTTTTGGTCTTAACGAATCTGCCTCCCATAAGGCGAAATTCCACACCATCAATTTTAAGCAATTTTCCTTCAGCTACAGCCGAAATATTATGAAGATCTTCTTCTATTGTATGAACAGAACCCTTGGTACGGTATGCCAGATCAAGATATTCGGGATTAACGGCATCCCTATCGCCTTTACCGCAGATGATCACTCTGACAGGTACTTTGAGCATGCTGATCATCGCATAATCCCTCATTGGCGCCCAATTATCTACCAGCATCACGATTTCTTTCAGTTTGGGATTTTTCTTTACAGCGAACAACGCGGCCTCCACATTATTTTCCTGCACATCACCTCCAAAACCACTTGAAGAACATAACGACGCCACTTTTAAAACAGAATCTTTATTCGCCGCTTTTACGTAGTATAAACCTCCTGTTGAACCCATTTTTTTTACAGCATCGTCCTTCATATCGCCATCGTTGAAGAACACAAACTCATCAATATTCTTTACTGCAAAGGTCATGTTGTACCACATCATCACCTGTGTAATATAAGGCGACATGCTTCCTGTAAAATCAGAAACAACGGTTATGTTCTTCCACTTATTCCGTTCCATTATTTTAAAAATAGAAGAATCTTCGAGGGATTTTTTTCCTTTTAAAACATCGGCAAGGTAACCAAATTCCCTTTCGGCGCTTTCTTTCGTTGGAGCAGGTTTGTATTTTATATAAAACCCATGAAACATGGTGCTAGCAGCATATTCGGTTTTGGCCCCGGTTTGCGCCACAATTCGCCACTGAGCCATGGTATTATTGAAAATAGAAGGGCAGACCATGTGAAGATATTCGACCCTCTTAAAGTTCAATTCCGAAAAATCATCATCTACAGGATATTTTGTGTAAACCAAATCTACTTGTAAGATAACTGCGTTTTTAAGTTTCTCAGCCTCTTTCAGGTTTACGATAGAAAAATCTCCGTAATTTACTTTCAGAAACATGGCTTTTGTATCGGGTTCTTTTGTTTCAGGAACCATGTAACGATCCACGCTTACTGTATCGAGTTTAATCGAGTAACGCGACGAATAAGAAATTTGTGATTGCAGTTTGCAACAGAGAATAAAAAAGAAAATAAACCAAAAGATGCAGATAATTACTTTTTTCATGGTAGTTGTTTTAAGGATATAACAACTATTAATGTCAAAGTTACAGAAAGGTCTTTTTTTTGGTCCCGGCCCCTTGCTGGTCGAGGATAGCGGCTTCGAAGATGTAGGATTTCAGGAGGTCGGTATCTATCTCTTTAATACTTGAAAAGTTCTTCCAGTAGACCTGTTTTCGTTCACCTTTATCGAGGTAGTTGATCTCGTCGGCGAGCAGATATCCGTATTGAAAGCCGAAACGGACGCCGGTCCAGGTATGTCCTTTGCCCCACTTTACCGAAGCTGGCCAGACGAAACAGATGCCTTTGTGAACGCGGTAAAAAGGAACATTGTAGGACAATTTTTCGGAGACTTCGGGTAAGCAATCAAATACAATTTTGCGGAGGAGATTGACAATTTTACGTTCGTCCTCGGGTAAATAGTCAAGGAATTCATCAACGTTACGGAATTTTACATCCTGGAATTTTATTTTTTTTATCGACAATTTTTTAGCCATAGCGCCTGTGCTGAAGTTTCAGCGTAAGTATCAGATTACGCAGATTTTCGCAGAACTAAAATACACATAAGATTTCACCGCAGAGGCGCAGAGAACAGAGGTTCGATACAGATTTTTCGATCTGCGTAATCTGTGAAATCTGCGTAAACTAAAAATTACAAATTCTTCAACTGTTCTTCCAATGAAGAAATCTTACTCAAAGCATCACTTTCTTTTTTGCGTTCTTTTTCAACCAACTCAGGTTTCGCATTAGAAACAAATTTTTCGTTGGCCAGTTTTACCTGGACTGATTTTAAGAAACCTTTTTCATAATCCAACTCCTTTATCAGTTTTTCCTTTTCTTCGTCGCTATTGATGTATTTCGCAAGAGGAACAAAAAATTCAGTTGTAAACACCATGAACGAAGTAGCGCCTTCTACTTTTTGTTTTGTATAAGAGAACGAAGAAAGGTTTGCCAGTTTCACAACCACATCATCGAACGTTGAACGCGACGCGTCTGATTTTTCAAATACTTCGAGTTTTTCATTCGGAGATATCTGTTTCTTCTGACGGATAGAACGCACTTCAGTTACAATTTGCTTCACCGCTTCAAACTCTTTCAGAAGTTTAGCGTCGGTAGATTTTACTTCTGGCCATTTTGAAATCATTATCGAATCTTTTGGTCCACGCTTATTTACCAGATGCCAGAGTTCTTCAGTTAAGAAAGGCATCCATGGATGAATTACTTTGAGAACATCTTCAAATAAAGAAATGGTTTTATAGTAAGTTTCCGGATCGATTGGCATCGATTTTCCATCAACGAATTCAGGCTTGATAGCTTCGAGGTAATATGCGCAGAAATCATCCCAGATCAATTTATAAGTCGTCATCAACGCATCGCTCATTTTGTATTTTGAGTATTGGTCATTGATGATCTCCAATTGTTCAGAGAACCTGTTTTCAAACCATGTAATAGCCGCAGCAGCTGAAGCCGATTGTTTTACTTTTCCAATTTCAAAACCTTTCACAAGACGGAAAGCGTTCCAGATCTTATTCGCAAATTTACTTCCCTGCTCGCAATATTTTGATTCGAGAGGAGTTTCGTCAGTAATCTCAAGCGGAGTATCAAACATGAGATCATTTCCTGCAGGAGAAGAAAATAAAACACCCACACGGATAGCATCGGCGCCGTATTTTGCAATGAGATCGAGCGGATCAGGAGAATTCCCGAGTGACTTACTCATTTTTCTTCCCAGCTGATCACGCACAATTCCAGTAAGATATACATTGCTGAAAGGGGATTTACCGGTATATTCTTTCCCCGCAATGATCATTCTTGCCACCCAGAAAAATAAAATTTCGGGAGCAGTAACAAGATCATTCGTAGGATAATAATATTTTAAATCTTCATTGGCATTGTCCCATCCTTTCTGAATGACTTTAGGATCAAACACCGTTAACGGCCACAACCACGAAGAGAACCAGGTATCTACTACATCGGGGTCCTGAGTTACTTCTTCAGGTTTTAGTTCTGAGTTTTTGGTTTTTAATAATTCAACAGCTTCCGCTTTTGTTTTGCAAACAACAGTATTTCCCTTAGAATCGTACCATGCAGGAATTTGTTGTCCCCACCACAACTGACGACTGATACACCAGTCGTGAACATTTTCCATCCAGTGTTTGTACGTATTCACAAATTTTTCCGGGATCAGTTTTACTTCTCCGTTCATTACAGCTTCAAGAGCGGGTTTACTTACGTCGCCCATTTTTAAGAACCACTGCATAGATAATTTTGGTTCTATAACCGCGTTTGTTCTTTCGCTATAACCGATCTTATTTTTGATCTCTTCGATTTTTTCTACTAGTCCCTGTTCTTGTAAATCCTTAATGATTTGTTTACGGGCAGCAAAACGGTCCATGCCAACATACGCGCCTGCGGCTTCGCTTATTTTTCCATCCGGAGTAAGCGCGTCGATAACAGGTAATTTATGTTTTTGTCCGAGGTTAAAGTCGTTGATATCGTGAGCAGGTGTTACTTTCAGTGCTCCCGTTCCGAATTCCATATCAATGTAAGTATCAAAAATAACGGGCACTGCGCGATTCACTACAGGAACAATACATTTTTTTCCTTTGAGATGCTTGTAACGTTCATCCTCGGGATGTACACACACAGCAGTATCTCCCATAATAGTTTCCGGACGGGTAGTTGCAACTGTGATGTACTCTTTGCTTCCTTCAATCATGTATTTTACAAAAACAAGTTTAGAACTTGCTTCCTTGTGAACAACTTCTTCATCGCTTACAGCAGTCATTCCCTGGGGATCCCAGTTTACCATTCTAACGCCGCGGTAAATATGTCCTTTGTTATAAAGATCAATGAATACATCAATAACAGCTTCGCTCATATCTTCCGACATGGTGAAACGTGTGCGGTCCCAATCGCAACTGGCGCCTAATTTCTTAAGCTGTTCAAGAATAATTCCTCCGTACTTTTCTTTCCAGTCGAGAGCGTATTTCAAAAATTCTTCGCGAGAAAGGTCCGTTTTTTTTATGCCTTTATCTGCAAGAAGTTTTACTACTTTTGCTTCGGTTGCTATGCTGGCATGGTCGGTACCCGGCACCCAACACGCGTTGAAGCCACGCATACGCGCGCGGCGGATGAGAACATCCTGAATGGTATTATTGAGCATGTGCCCCATGTGAAGCACGCCGGTAACATTGGGTGGCGGAATAACGATGGTATAGGGCGTGCGGGAGTCAGGGACAGACTTAAAAAATTTATGTTCCATCCAGTACGGATACCACTTACTCTCTGCTTCCTGCGGGTTATAGGTCTTGGCTATTTCCATCGTTAAACTGCTTTAAAATATTTTGTTAAATTTCGCAAAAATACGCAAAGAATTCCATGTATGTTATATCTTTATGGCACGGTTTTAGTAACTAAACAACAACATTAAAAAAACTACTATGAAAAAACTAATCTTTACTTTAGCATTGACTGCAGGACTGACTGCATTCTCTTTCGCACAGGATGGCCACAGTGCAAACGATGGTCATAACCACGGAGCCCCTGCTACTGCTACAACAGCACCAACCAGCCTCGCTGACATTAAAATGGACAAAATGGTTCATGATTATGGAAATATTAAACAAGGCGACAATGGCGAGTGCAAATTCAAATTCGTAAACAATGGTAAAGAACCATTAGTAATCACTAATTGCCAGGCAAGCTGCGGATGTACAGTTCCACAGTGTCCTAAAGAGCCTGTATTACCGGGTAAAAGCGGTGAGATTGTTATTAAATATGACACTCAACGTGTAGGCGGTATCTATAAAACAGTTACTGTGTCTTCAAACGCGAAAAGCGGAAATGTAGTATTAACCATTAAAGGGAACATTGAACAGAAAGTAGAAACTCCTGCTTTCCCTGAGAACAAAGTACCTACAGGTGCCCCAACTAATGACAAAAAAGGTTAATTCACAAAACTTGTTATTCTCTGGCATCTCATTTGTTTTACCCCTGCAATAAATAGATTATAAAATGAAAAAGTTTCTTTCTTTATTAGTTGTTCTGCTCGGTTTGACTTTAACGTCAAACGCGCAGGTAGTTCCAAACCCGGATCCAAACGCTCCAGACATTAAATTTGAGAACGAAGTGATCGATTACGGAAGCATTGATTATGATGCTAACGGTATCCGCGAATTTAAATTCACTAACGTTGGTAAAACACCGTTAACGATTACATCTGTAACAGGTGAGTGTGGTTGTACTGCAACTACCATCGATGGTAAACCAGGATGGCCACAGGAACCAATATTACCAGGCAAAGGCGGAGTGATCAAAGTAAAATATGACACTAAACGCGAAGGTCGCTTCGAGAAAAACGTAACTGTTTCCTCTAATGCAAAACTAAGCTCTATGAAAGTGCGCATTAAAGGTGAAATCAAAGCGAAACCGGCCACCGGTGAAAATTAAAATGGTTTAAAATTTATAAAGAGTCCCGTCAGAAATGGCGGGATTTTTTATTTTTGATCAATGATTATGAAAAAACATTTTATCGTTCTCTTTCTTCTTTCCTCTTTCTGTGTATTTTCACAGGCTAAACTGGAAATAAAAGATGCCAAGAAAAGCTTCGGATTTGTAAAAAAAGGCGAAGTGATTCACCTCGATTACGATATTACCAACAAAGGCAACCAGCCTTTATTAATTACCGATGTTGAAATTTCCTGCTCGTGCACAACCGTAGATTATTCCAAGCAACCCATAGCGCCAGGCCAATCGGCTAAAATAACTGTAAACTTTGACACCAAAACAGTTTACGATCGTCAGGATCGTACGGTTAACGTAGTGAGCAATGATCCTAAAGGACCGCATAAGTTAAGGTATAAAGGAGTTGTTCTCACTAAATAATCGTGTTTGTCAGTTCGAGCATGTCACCCTGAGCGCAGTCGAAGGGGCGAGAATCCACTTACATAATCTCAGAATTAATCTTAAGCAATATGACTCTGTGTCTCTGTTTCCCTGCAGTTAAATAAATCGGAGCTTTTTAAACACAAATCTGCCTGAAGAACTCAGACACAATAATAGACGTTGCCATTGCGGCATTGAGTGACTCGGTGCCATTATTGGAATGTGATGGAATGGTGAGCGGCGCGTTTATCAGTTCAAGATTCTCTTTGTTAATACCGTTAGCCTCATTTCCGATTAAGATTAAACCTGGCTCCAATTTTTCTTTAAACAGGTTCTTTCCGTTTAACACCGCGCCATAAATCTTTGCAGGTTTGTTCTTATCCATTACTTCGTTTAAAGGCAGATATACCACTTTAACACGCATAAAAGCACCCATGGTAGCCTGAATGACCTTATTGTTATATAACTCACAACTTGAAGGTGAGCAGAAAATAGTAGAAATGCCAAACCAATCGGCCATGCGTATAATGGTACCGAAGTTTCCGGGATCGCGGATATCGTCGAGGTAAAGGGAAAAGTTCTTTTCAAAATCAAATGAATAATCGCCTTCTTCAAAAAAACGACATACCGCCAGAACCTGATTAGGTGTTGTTTGTGAACTTATTTGACCTAATTCTTTTTCCGAAATTTCGCTGAAGCCGATCCTGTTCTTTTTAAGTAAAGGCTCATTCTCCTTAATGAAATCAACGGTTGCAAAGAGTTCTTCAATAACTTCCGGGCGCGAGGCAATAAGTTCTTTTACAGTCTTAATACCTTCAGCGAGAAACAATTTATTCTGCTCCCTGAACTTTTTTTGATGGAGGAACTGTATTTGCTTAACCCGGTTCTTACTAATCATAAATATTTAGCCTAAATTAGTACAATTTATCGAGTACTTTTTGAATTTCCCGTCAAAAATATCATTGCTTTTCAAAGGAAAAAAAATCCTCCGGAATTATTTTTTTATTACGCTCGTTTTTTCTATTGCTTCCTGTAATGTTACCAAAAAACTAAAACCAGAAGAATATCTGCTCGACAAAGCTGAGATCCTTAACGCTAAAGAAACAAAAATTGACAAAGAAAATTTTGAAGCTTTCATCCGCCAGAAGCCTAACCGTAAATTATTCCGCACCTTCCACTTCTATGTGTGGTGGTACAATAAATTTGACGAAGAAAAGATCAGGAAAAAAAAAGAAAAACGCAATTTGAAATACGACAAGGAAAATGCCGATAAAGTAAAACGCTACGAAGAAAAAAATGCAGAGCGTGAAAAAAAAGGCAAGAAACCAAAAGTCCCTAAGCTAAAAGACAAAGACAGTCAGATTTTTCTTGAGAGCCTTCGCGACATTGGCGAAGCTCCTGTTATCCTGGATTCCAATTTAACTGAACAAACACGATTACAACTCGAAAAATATCTTTTCACAAAAGGATTCTTTAATAATAAAGTTTCTGATAGCGTTCACATTGACCTGAAAACAAAAAAGGCCGATGTGTTTTACAAACTCAGTCCAAAAGCTCCATACATCATTAATTCTATTTCTTATGAAATGGATGATCTTAAACTCGGTGAACTTATACTCAAAGATACCATTCACACATTACTTGCACGTGGTATGATCTACGACGCAGAAAAATTCCAGGCCGAACGTCAGCGCATTACCAACTTCGCTCTTAACAACGGATATTTTTATTTTGATAACGCCTATATCAAATACACACTCGATTCAAGTGTAAATAACCGTACGGTTGCCGTAAAAATGAAACTCAAGAAATTTTCGCGTGCCTACAGTTCAAGCAATGATTCGTTGATCCAGGTAAATCATACGCGTTTCAAAATCGAGAATGTATATGTGATCACAGAACCTGTTTCAGGCAATCTGAGAGAGGTGCCTTTTAAAGACACTATGAAGGTTGAAAAAAGTGATGTTCTTTTTCTTCTTAATAAACCTCTGGCCTATCGTTCGGCAGTTATTTACAAAAACATTGATCTGTATAAAGGGCAATATTTTAAAAAGGATACAGCGGAGATCACGTACAAAGCGTTACTCGGACTCGGGATCTTTAAGAATGTTACCATCACTTTCCTTAAGCATCCTGAATATTCGAACAGACTTGATTGTTACATTGTCTGCAATCCATTGGTTAAACAGTCAATTACTGCCGAAACAGAAGGCATCAATACATCCGGTAACCTTGGCGTAGATGGAAGTCTTGTTTACCAGAACAAAAACTTTTTTCGTGGCGGAGAACTGGTTGAAATAAAATTACAGGGAGCCTTCATCGCCCAACAGCAATTAGGAGGTGAAGAAGCGCCTCAGGACTTTACAGATCTTGCAGAGATTCATAAAACATTCAACACACTTCAGTTTGGTCCCGAAGCAACCTTTTCGGTACCGCGCGCGTTCTTCCCATTTTCTCTTCTTCCTTTCAAAAAAGAACAGTCGCCACGCACATTTGTAAAATCATCGGTGAATTACCAATCACGTCCCGAATTCAGTCGCGTGATCACCGATATTGATTATGGGTTTAATTTCAGAACGAATCAGAACCGGTTTAAGCACGATCTGGTTCCATTTGAAGCTTATCTCGTAAGAGCTAATCTTTCCAGCGCATTTCAGTCGTCGCTTGCAGCCTATAACGATGCCTTCCTTCAAAACTCTTTCCAGGATCACATTACCACCGTAAGCAAATACGGCTTTACATATATTTCAAAAGAAAACTCTAATACCAGTAAAAAAACGGTGAGTTATGTTCACGTTAATCTTCAATCTTCCGGAAATATTTTAAGACAATATTTTAAATCCAGTGGCGCCACACCTGATTCTTTAGGAAGATATCTTTTATTCGGAATGCCCTTTGCCCAGTTTTTAAGAGCCGACATTGATTACCGGATTTACATTCCTATTCACAAAAAAGGAAGAATTGTATACCGTGTTGTGGGAGGAATCGGAAAACCACTTGCTAATCTTGGGGTACTGCCTTATGAACAAAGTTTTTTCAGTGGTGGTCCCAATAGCGTAAGAGCCTGGAGAGCGAGAACTCTTGGTCCGGGTGGATACGATCCAAGCAACAGTAACGCTCGTTTCGATAAGATCGGTGATATGTTACTGGAAGGAAATTTTGAGTACCGCTTTCACATTATCAAAACATTTAACGGCGCCATGTTTGTAGATGCAGGAAACATTTGGAGGTTGAACAAAGATGAAAGCAAACCAAATGCCGAGTTCCAGGTAGATGATTTTTACCAGGAAATTGCGATTGGCGGAGGAATGGGGATTCGCTGGGATCTGAGTTTCTTTGTATTACGTTTTGATCTGGCAGTACCTTTACGAGATCCTAAATACGAACCTGATAACAGATGGACCTACGATAAAAAACCGTGGAAACAAATGGTGGCTAATTTCGGTATCGGTTACCCATTCTAAAATACAACATGAAACTCGCAGGATTTACAATCATAAGAAACGCTATCAAGTACGATTACCCCGTTATAGAAGCCATTCATTCTATTCTACCCATATGCGATGTGTTTTATGTGGGTGTTGGAAAAAGCGAAGACGAAACCCGTAAGCTCATTGAATCCATTGCTTCCGATAAAATAAAGATCATTGATACGGTATGGGATGATTCGTTACGGGAAGGCGGACTTGTTCTTTCGGCTGAAACCAACAAAGTGTTTGATAAGATCCCCTTAGAATATGACTGGTGTTTTTATATTCAGAGCGATGAATGTGTTCATGAAGAAGACCATGATAAAATAAAAGCGGCCTGCTTAAAATACAAAGATGATAAATCGGTGAACGGTTTATTATTTGGCTACAAACATTTTTACGGACAGTATAATTATATTGGTCTCGGTAAACGATGGTACCATAACGAAATACGCGTTATAAAAAATGATAAAAGTATACGTTCCTATAAAGACGCTCAGGGTTTTCGTTTTAATAATAATACTAAATTATGTGTAAAGAGAACCGGAGCCTTCATTTACCATTACGGTTGGGTAAAACCTCCAAAGGCACAACAAGCCAAACAGGAAAGCTTTCATAAGATGTGGCACGACGATGAATGGATGAAAAAAAACATTCCTGTAGTGCAGGATTTTGACTATAACAACATTGATCTGCTTGGCGAATACAGTGGAACGCACCCGAAAATTATGGCTGACAGGATCGGGAACGCTCGCTGGAAATTCATTTATGATCCATCAAAAGCGAAACTCAGTCTCAAATATAAATTCCTGTATTTCATAGAGAAAATAACCGGCTGGAGACCCGGTGAGAATAAAAATTATAAGGAGATTTAACCGAAAAGGTTTTGTAACTTTGCATGATGAAAAACGATTGTTGGTTCAGGGACTGGTTTGATTCGCCTTACTATCATTTGCTCTATAACAAACGTGATGACCGCGAAGCCGATCTTTTCATTACCAATCTCTGCAAACATCTTCAACTTTCAGCTTCTTCAAAAATATGGGACATTGCCTGCGGAAAGGGTCGGCACACCAATGCCTTCGCGCGAAAAGGGTTTAATGTTACAGGCACCGATCTTTCTCCGAACAGCATTTTTGAGGCTAATAAAAATAAGGAAGACAACGCGGAATTTTTTGTACATGACATGCGTTTACCATTCCGGGCCGCCGGGTTTGATTGCGTGGTGAATCTTTTTACAAGCATTGGTTATTTTGAAGAATACACCGATAATTTCCTGGTTTTTGAAAATGTAAATAAAGCGCTGAAACCCGAAGGAATTTTTGTAGTTGATTTTTTCAACGCCACAAAAGTAAAACAAACCATGAAACCCGAATACATTGAACAACGTGGCGACATAACGTTCAACATCAGGAAAAATATTGAAAACAATCATATCGTAAAAAAAATTAACTTTGAACATCACGGAAAAAAGTTCAGCTTCGAAGAAACAGTTTCTTTGCTTTACAAAAGTGATTTTGAAAAATTTGCAGCGGAACATGATTTCAAAACAGAAAATTGTTTCGGCGATTATGAATTAAATCCGTTCAACGAGAACGTCTCGGAACGACTCATTCTTATTTTCAGAAAATAAATTGAATACTACAATTGCCATAATTTCCCTCGTAGCCCCGATATTGTTATCAGGATTATTTGCTCTTAAGATCGCCATTAAACAAAACAGCTTGAGATTGTTGCTCGCTTTTAGCGCCGCTTATCTTTTTGCCGTTTCCATCATTCACTTATTGCCGGAAGCATTCGGGCATTCGGAGCATGGCGAAACGGTGGTGAACAATATTAAACTTACCGGGCTTTTCATTGTACTTGGCTTTTGTATGCAATTGATCATCGATACTTTCAGTACTGGTATTGAACATGGTCATGTTCATTTACACAGCAACGAATGCCACGATCATTTACCTTACGGAATTATTATTGGCCTCATGCTCCATTCCTTCCTCGAAGGGCTTCCTATTTATAACCTTAATGCAAGCGGAGATGCTCCTGCAATAAATCATCAGTTGATCTACGGCCTGGTGTTACACAACATTCCTATATCAATTGCTTTCGTGCTTTTGTTAAAAGAGCACAAGACGAAACAGGGAAGTATCTTATTTTTACTCATCGGTTTTTCGTTGATGACACCTTTAGGATATCTTTTCAGTTACGCTCTGCAATCGTTCGGGTTGCAGAATTACCATGTATACAGCCAGGCGGCTTTTGCATTGGTGATCGGAATCTTTCTTCATATCTCAACAGCTATTCTTTTCGAAACCAGCGAGCAGCATAAATACAACATCGCCAAAGTGATCATGATGCTAAGCGGCATTGTGCTGGCATACATCATCAGCTAATGGAGCGCAAAACGTTTTTCACCGATGTGATCGTGCCTTTGGGTGTTCCTAACAAGTACACATACCGTGTCCCACAGGAATTAAACGACTCAGTGAAGATCGGGCAAAGAGTGCTGGTTCAATTCGGAAAATCGAAAATTTACACTGGTATTATTTACAACATTCATGAAACGGCCCCGAAAGGATACGAAGCAAAATACATTGAAAGCATTTTAGATGATCATCCTGTTGTAACTCCATTGCAATTGAAATTCTGGGACTGGATCTCATTCTATTATTGTGCTAATCCGGGTGATGTTATGAACGCCGCATTACCCTCTGGATTAAAGCTCAGCAGCACCTCACACATACAATTAAATGGTGATTTTAGTTTTGAGGAAGTAAGTCATAATCATTTCACAGAACGTGAACACATGATCCTTGATGCCTTGCACGCCGCCCCGAATTTAAGCTTTGATGATGTGCAAGCACTGCTGAATTTAAAATCGTTTCAACCCGTTATCAATAATCTTCTTAAGAAAAACGCCATTGTTGTTTACGAAGAAGTAAAGGACAAGTTCAAACCCAAGCTTGTTTCATTTGTAAAACTTAACGAAGCATATAAAGAGGAAAAGAAACTCAGCTCGGCTCTTGATCAATTAGAAAAAAAAGCCTTCAAACAGGCCGAGGCCCTGCTTTATTTTTTACATCTCGAAAAAACCAATACTTCAAAAACTGAAAACTGGATACGGAAATCGGAACTTACCAGGAAAGTGGAAGCTGCCGCGGTTTCTGCTCTTGTAAAGAAGAATATTCTTAGCGAACAGGAATTTGAAGTAGGACGTTTACTCTTCGAAAAAAGCAATTCTGTAAATAAAACTTTAAGTGAGCTTCAGTTAAAAGCTTACGCGCAGGTAAAAACTGAATTTGAAAATAACAAAACAGTTTTATTACATGGTGTTACCGGCAGCGGAAAAACAGAAATATACATTCAGCTCATAAAAGATACGCTTGCCAAAGGAAAAGAAATTCTCTTCCTGATCCCCGAAATTGCACTAACCACCCAGCTCATCACGCGGCTCGGCGCTGTTTTTGGAGAACAGGTAGGTGTTTATCATTCAAGGTTCAGTGAGAATGAAAGAGTGGAGATTTGGAATAACGTATTAAGTCAAAAGACTGAAGGAGAATCAAGAGCCGAGAACCAGGAACCAGGAACCAAAAACTCGAAATACCGAATCATTCTAGGCGCGCGTTCGTCTCTGTTTTTACCCTTTCATAATTTAGGATTGATCATTGTGGACGAAGAACACGATAATTCGTTCAAACAACATGATCCTTCTCCACGATACAACGCGAGGGATTCTGCTTTGTACTTAGCTTCACTTCACGGTGCAAATGTTCTTCTTGGAAGCGCCACGCCTTCTCTCGAATCAAATTACAACGCTCAGCAAGGGAAATTTGCAAGAGTTGGTCTGCCTGCCCAATTTGTTACAGGAGGAGGAACCGATGTGGAAGTGTGCGACGTTAATTTCTTCGAACAAAGCAACCAGATGAAAACCTGCCTCACCCCTCCTCTCTTCGAAGCTGTTGAGAATGCTCTCAAAAATAAAGAACAGGTTATTTTATTTCAAAACAGAAGAGGATTCGCGCCTTATACAGAATGTAAAAAATGCGGACATGTTCCACAATGCGTTCAATGCGACGTTTCTCTCATTTATCATAAACACCAGGAGCGATTGGTTTGTCATTATTGCGGATACTCTGTTCCTCCGCCTAAAACCTGCGCCGCCTGCGGAAGCAACCAACTTCACTTCAAAGGATTGGGCACAGAAAAAATTGAAGAGGATATTGAAATACTTTTCCCGGCAGCAAAAATTGCCCGCATGGATCTCGATAGCACACGAAGTAAATACGCTTATAAGCAACTCATCGACGATTTTGAAAACGGACAAATTGATATTCTCATCGGTACACAAATGGTAACGAAGGGTTTGGACTTTAACAATGTGAGTGTGGTAGGTATTTTAAATGCCGATTCCATTTTAAATTTCCCGGATTTCCGTTCCTTTGAAAAAGCCTATCAACTGCTCACCCAGGTTCGCGGACGTGCCGGAAGAAGTGATAAACGCGGGAAAGTTTTTATTCAGACCACACAAACAAAACACATTGTTATTGATCATGTGATCGAAAACACACTCGACGATTTTTATACGAGCATTCTCGAAGAACGTCAGCAATACAATTATCCACCGTATTCACGCTTATTTGAATTAAGTGTGGTGAGCAAAGATCTCAATGAAGTAAATCACCTTTCACAGGAACTTTTACAACTTCTTAAACCGCATTTCGGAAATAATATTCTTGGTCCCGAATTTCCTTTGGTTGCGAAAATTAAGAATCAATATTACAAACAGCTTCTGATCAAAACCACAAAACAGGAATCCGCTATTAGCATCCGTACCAAAATCCACACGGCAATCGATGATCTTCATAACAATTACAAAAAATGGAATTTTAAAGTACAGATCGATGTTGACCCTGTTTAATAACAACTATGTTTTACCACACATGACACATAGGTTCAATTGCAAAAACACCTAAAGGGAAACATAGGATTTCTGTCTGCGACAGAAATTGTAAGACAATCACCAGTTTTATTTATACACCGCTTGCACTAAAACTTAAGCGCAGATACAAACAGTGAGCTTTGCAGCCTACCTATTTTCTACCAAAGGCGGAAAACCTATGTTTCCCTTTCTGTGATAGAAAATGAAAACTAGTGCCCTATGTGGTAAAAAAAATTGAAGTATCCCAAGAAGAACACACAGAATCACTCTGTAAGGATTTCTTTCAGGCGTTTAATCTGATCGGGTGTTCCTAAAACGAAAATTTTCGAATGCGGAATAACCTGCGTGTCAGCGCTTGGATTAACGAGGTATTGACCGCCGGCAGTTTTGAAACCAATGATGTTGGCGCCGCTTTTATTACGGATCTCTAGATCTTTTAAAGTTTTGTTTTTAAGAGCGTCTGTAATTTTTTCGAATGTAATTTCTTCGAGGTTAATGTTATCTCCGCCCTGGGCTGTAATCTGGTCAATGAATTCCATCACATCGGGCTTCATTACTAAACTTGCCATGTGCGCGCCTCCTACCTTATCAGGCATGATCACATTGTCGGCACCGGCAATTTTTAATTTGGTATCACTACCATCGTCGCTTGCCCTGGAAATAATATTAATGGTTGGATTAAGGTAACGTGCTGTTAATACAATGAAAAGATTATCCGCATCGGCTGGAAGCGTTGTGATAAGAGCGCTGGCCCTCATGATTCCGGCTGCAAGAAGTGTTTCATCCTGCGTAGCATCTCCGTTTAGTACAAGATCCGAAAATTTATGAGTAATGAAGCCTGTTACTTTCTCATCTGTATCCACCACCACAAAACGTTTATCATGTTTCTTGAGAATGTGTGCAGCCTGACGTCCGTTACGCCCATAACCGCAGATGATCACATGTTCCGATAATTTTTCAATAGCAGCACTCACGCGTTTATTTTTAAAGAAGCGGTTAAATTCCCCATCGGTTACAAACCGGGTAATGGCACTAACAGCATAAGCAAATGTACCAAAACTTGTAATAATTAAAAAAGAGGTGAAAATACGGCCCATAAGGCTTAACGGATGAACCTCGCCATAACCCACCGTTGCAATCGTAATTACGGTCATATAGAAAGCATCCACCAGGGAATAATCCTCAATGATCATAAAACCAAGCACGCCAATGAGCAAGAGACCGTTAAGAATGTAAAACGGGAGTAAAAAACGGTTATATTCTCTTAAAAAACGCAACATAATGCCTTGTTAATCGTATCTTTGCAGCTTGTGCGGGGATTTAGTCTACGGCTAATTTAACGAATAGACTCCGTACTGAGAAAAAAATTAATGAAGACCAAGACCTTAAAAAAGAACAAAGTCAATGTAGTGACTCTCGGCTGCAGCAAAAATCTTGTTGATAGTGAAGTCCTCATGGGCCAGCTGAAAGCAAATAACTTTTCTGTGGAGCATGAAAGTAAAGAAGACGATCACCAGATCGTGATCATTAACACCTGTGGTTTCGTTGAGAATGCCAAACAGGAAAGCATTGATACTATTCTACGTTTTGTTCAGGCAAAAAAAGAGGGCGCTGTTGAAAAAGTTTATGTGACGGGTTGCCTCAGCGAACGTTATAAATCCGATCTTGAAAAAGAAATTCCTTTAGTGGATGCTTATTTCGGAACCAGGGAACTTCCAAAAATTTTAAAGACATTAAAAGCAGATTATAAACACGAGCTCGTTGGCGAACGTTTGTTAACAACACCAAATCATTACGCTTATTTTAAAATAAGTGAAGGCTGCGATCGTCCTTGTAGTTTCTGCGCCATTCCATTGATGCGAGGCGGACATATTTCTGTTTCCAAAGAAGATCTCATTGAACGTGCAAAAAAATTAGCGGCTAACGGAACAAAAGAATTACTGCTCATTGCACAGGACCTTACTTATTACGGACTTGATCTATACAAGAAACGGGAACTTGCCGACCTGGTTGACAGATTAAGTGATGTAGAAGGCATTGAGTGGATCAGGCTTCATTACGCTTTTCCTAGCGGATTCCCGATGGAAGTGCTGGACGTGATGAACAAAAGAAAAAATGTGTGCAACTATCTTGATATGCCTTTGCAACACATCAGCGATAATATGCTGAAGAGCATGCGCAGAGGTATCACGAAACAAAAAACCATTGACACAGTGAACCAGATCCGTGATAAAGTTCCGGGAATCGCTGTGCGTACCACGCTGATTGGAGGTTATCCGGGTGAAACAGAAAAAGATCACGAAGAAATGTTACGCTGGGTAGAAGATACCAAATTTGACCGTTTAGGAATTTTTACTTATTCGCATGAAGAAAATACACACGCTTTCGCTCTGAAGGATGATGTTCCTGTAAAAATTAAAAAGAAACGCGCTGATGCGGTAATGGCTATTCAGCAGGAAATTTCATTTCAATTGAACCAACAAAAAATCGGAAAAGACTTCAATGTTTTATTTGACAGAAAAGAGGGCGAATACTTTATCGGAAGAACCGAGTTTGATAGTCCTGATGTAGACAATGAAGTATTGGTAAAAGCTACCGCCGATACTTACGTTCGTTTAGGAGACTTCGCCAAAGTGCGGATTACGAGCGCTACGGATTTTGATTTGTATGGGGAACTTATTTAGGCGGTAATTCGTCTAAAATTACATTAGATTAGGGTATTATTAAACTAAATTTTATTGCTAAAAACCGGTTCATTTGTTAACTTTGATACGATGAACAGAAAGTACATCATACGCGCTCATTCTATGGCGATGTGGTCATGAATTTTTGATTCCTGATTTCTAATTTCAGATCTCAGCAGTTTTAATTCATAAATCAAAAATCACAATTCAAAAATTTAAAAATGTCAAAAGAAATAAAAAACGTAGAATACGGTCTCGAGAAAATTTTCGAAGGCGCCCAGGATTTCCTTCCTTTATTAGGAACTGATTATGTAGAATTTTATGTGGGCAACGCCAAACAGGCCGCTCATTATTATAAGACCGCTTTCGGATATCAGTCGTATGCTTATTCGGGACTCGAAACCGGCAATCGCGAAGCTTCTTCTTATGTATTGAAGCAGGATAAGATCCGCCTTGTACTAACAACAGCTTTAAAAAGCGATTCGCCAATTGGCGAGCATGTAAAAAAACATGGCGATGGTGTTAAAGTCATTGCACTTTGGGTGGAAGATGCCCGCAAAGCTTTCGAGGAAACAACGAAACGCGGCGCGAAAGTATTCATGGAACCAAAGGTAGAGAAAGATGAAAACGGAGAAGTGGTTCGTGCCGGAATTTATACTTACGGAGAAACCGTTCATATGTTCGTGGAACGTAAAAATTACAAAGGCGCTTTTTTACCGGGATATGTAGAATGGAAAAGTGATTATAATCCTGCACCTGTTGGTCTGAAATTCATTGACCACATGGTAGGAAACGTGGGCTGGAACCAGATGAACGCCACCGTAAAATGGTATGAAGACGTGATGGGCTTCGTAAACTTTTTAAGTTTCGATGATAAGCAAATTACGACTGAATACTCAGCTCTTATGAGTAAAGTAATGAGCAACGGTAATGGACGGATTAAATTCCCGATCAACGAACCGGCTGAAGGAAAGAAAAAATCTCAGATCGAAGAGTATATTGATTTTTATGAAGGAGCCGGTGTTCAGCATCTTGCTCTCGCAACAGATGATATCATTAAAACTGTTGCCGAGTTAAAAGCGCGCGGAGTTGAGTTTTTACCACCACCACCACAAGCGTATTACGATGAAATTCCAAAACGCCTGGGTGTTCACATGGCCATCATGAAAGAAGACATTAAAGAACTTCAGAAATTATCTATATTGGTTGACGCCGATGAAGAAGGATATCTGTTACAGATCTTCACAAAACCGGTAGAGGATCGTCCGACTTTATTCTACGAAATTATCCAGCGTATGGGCGCAAAAGGTTTCGGCGCAGGAAACTTCAAAGCTTTGTTCGAATCGATTGAAAGAGAGCAGGCACGACGCGGAACGCTATAATTTTAAAAACTGAAATAGAGAACGGCTGTCTTGAAAAAGATGGCCGTTTTTGTTTTTGCGCGTGTGAAGGAAATGAGTATTTTTATTGTCGTTACGAAACAACATAATTATGAAGAAATTCCCCTTTATCTTTTTCCTCGCAGTATTATTTTCAAATCATATCCAGGCAAAGAAAGTCAGTGGTTATATTATCGAAGTTAATAACGATACAACGAAAGTAATTTTTGATATCCCGCTAGATTCTCCATTCGGTGGAGATCCTGATTTAGAAAGACTACAATGGAAGGTAAAATACTATGATTCAACTAAAGTCAAAAAAATATTGATACCAAAAATGGTAAAAGGGATTGTCTTTACTTTTGAAAGAAGAACAATAAAAATGATAACATGTTTCGACAACTTAGGCGTGGTTGATGGAAAGTCTTCCTATCAAAGGGAGTTCTTTTTTCACGTAATTTCAGAAGAGAAAATTATAACTCTAAGGGCTTATAGAACCCTTTTACTTGAAGGGATTAACGGCGGCAAGGGTATGGCTTCTTTTGGTGATTTTCCTTATGTTTATAGAAAAAATAATGGAGAACTTTTTTTCGACAAAACACCTGATGTTGCAAAGTATTTTACTGATTGCCCCGATATAATGAAGAAAATTAATAATAAAGAATATCAAAACGATTATATTGCTCAGATTGTTAATGATTATAATAAAGTTTGTGGAAAATAACACGTTAACCTTTTTGAATTAAACTTTTTAAAACTGAAATATAAAACGGCTATCTTGAAAAAGATGGTCGTTTTTGTTTTTGCGCGCGTGAAGGAAATGAGTATTTTTATTGCAGTAACTTAGAAAAGAACTTACATGAAAAAATTCTCCCTCCTTCTCCTAACATTATTAGTTTCAATTCATCTCCAGGCCAGGAAAATAAAAGCGGAAGGTTATACTATTTCTGACGAAAACGACACTACCAAAGTGACCTTCGAAATTCCTGTTGAGAACGAATCAGATCCAAAATTTGAATTCATGCAAAAGGAGGTAAAGTGTTATGATGCCAAAGGCAATAAATCAACATTGAAACCATCTACGGTAAAAGCTATTGTGTTCTTTTTGAATAATAAAACATACAAAATGCTAACCTGCTCCGACAATTTAGGTGTGATAGCGCCTGTTTTTTCCAAACAACAGGAATTCTTTTTACAGGTAATTGCCGATGATAAAATTAAAATCCTGAAGGTGCACAGAACAAATGCACTTGCAGAGTTTAAATCGGAAGAAGGTTCTTATCTGGACGTTGACGGTTATGTTTATAAAAAAGGTAACAACGAACTTTTTACATCCGGAAAATGTGATATTGCAAGAGTATTTTCCGACTGTCCTGAGATCATGAACAAAATCAATGATGGAACTTATAAAAAGGAATATATAAATCCCATTGTTTTAGATTATAATAAGACCTGTGGAAAATAATTTAAACATAATCCGACCTTTAACTATTGTCAATAGATGAAACAACACATCGCACATATCGCATTAGTAGTTGATGATTACGACAAAGCCATTGAATTCTACACCAAAAAATTACATTTTACTTTAATTGAAGACAGTGTTTTAAGCGAAACGAAACGCTGGGTGTTAGTGGCTCCAAAAGGCTCATCGGAATGTTGTTTATTATTAGCAAAAGCAGCTAATGATGTACAAAGTACAAGAATTGGCAATCAAACCGGGGGGCGCGTTTTCTTATTTTTACACACCGACAATTTTAAAAGGGATTACCAGAATTTGCTCGACCATAAAATCACCATCGTAAGAGAACCTGTTGTTGAGGCCTGGGGAACCGTGGCTGTTTTTGAAGACTTGTACGGTAATCTGTGGGATCTTATTGAACCGATCTAAATAAAGATACAGCTGTCCATAGTTGTATCTT
>JAJONO010000117.1 GCA_021323535.1 Bacteroidota bacterium | reverse complement strand
CGCCGATCTTTTACTTAAGAACGGCAGGCATCCTGAAGAAGAAATTGATAAAGTAACTACGCCAAAAGGCGTTACCATTACAGGATTAAATCAGATGGAACATCATGGTTTAAGCTCTTCGGTTATTAAAGGAATTACCGAGTCGTATAAGAAAATAAATCCATGAAATTTCCAGAAATCGTAGCAAGCAATGATCTACTGAAATCAGGGTTAGAAGTTAAATCCTGCCAAAAAGAATTCGGAAGTTAACATAGCCGCAGATTTCGCAGATTTACACAGATCATCGATATTTGATGTAAAACAGGTGTTATTGCCACAATACATCTGCGCAAATCCGTGTAGAATCTTTCTTCTTCAGATACTCATCCGTAAAATGAGCCTTGTGTTTTTCCTGCGAAAATTTTTCGGCATTGTATTGCTTCGAGGCATTCTTAGGAATAGAAAGCGATTTCCAGTTATTGTTCGAGAGCATTTTTCCGAGAAATACAATTTGCCCAACGTGATAAGGATAATGTGCCAATTGGCGGTTAATGGCCTCCATAACACTATGTCCCTGGTTACGGATATAAATAGTTTTTGAAAAATCTTCTTCAGTAAGAGAATTTAAAGTGTTGAATAAACAGTTCCAGCCTTCGTTCCACTTTTTCAAAAGTTCTTCGCGTGTGTTTACCACTTCTTCAAACTCTGCATCACGTTGCCTCCACTCTTTCTCACCGTCAGTGGTCAGAAAATCTGTCCATCTGCTCATCATGTTTCCCCACAAGTGTTGTACGATGATGGCTATACTATTACTATCGCTGTTATAAACATAGAACAATTGCTCGTCGCCTATCTGCTCAAAGGTTTTATCGCCAAGTTGTTTATAATACTCAAATTGTTTTTTTACGCTGTCGAGGTACTCAAGATTTTTCATGTTATTTTCTCCTTTCAGTTCTTTCTGATTTGTAGCGTTTATAACAGTCCATCACTTTGGTATACAATTCCGCGCCTTCATGATCAACGATATACTGGTTGCTTACATAATAACAGTATTTGCGGAATGCTTCATAATCAATTTTATCATCGCCGGTAAGTTTAGCGAGGATCTGGGGACTCAGTTTTTTCTGAACCTCTTCTTCAATGAAAATATTTTCGAAGATAGCGGCGAGTTTGCGTAATTGTCTTCCTTCTTTGCTGTATCTCATGTAAAGCGCGCTGATAGGGCTCGTGGCGTAATCCAGTTTACGGATCTGGCTCCTGTCGATGACATCCTTCATGTAATCCCGCTCGTAAGGCTTAATTTTAAAGGAGGTCACAGTCACGGTATTAAGGTTTACCATAATATTTGAGAGCACCAGTTTAATTTCTCCTTTACTGTTTGCCTTAAGGTTTTTTACAGGAACGAAGGTTCTTGCATAACCCACATAACTGCATACAAGGGTGTCGTTTACATTGGTGTTGATCGTAAATCTGCCCTCGTTATCGCTCATGGTACCGTTGCCGTTACTTTTGTTGATGATATAAACAAATGGCATAATGGTAGAGCTGTCTTTTTCCACAACAGTTCCTTTGATCACTTGCTGGGCGCGTAACCCACACGAAACCAGTACCAAAAATATGAGATAACGATAATTCACTTCCCGAATGTATAAGTATAAAATTTATTTATAAACACTGGTTAATAAATTTAACCTTTTTTAGGCACAGTTTCATTTTAAAAAGCCCGCTAATTCACGTACTTTTAATGTCTCCACAATGGATAATTTCATAGTATCAGCGCGTAAGTACAGGCCCCAGCACTTTAACACGGTGGTTGGCCAGAGCCATATTACCAATACTTTAAAAAACGCCATTGTCAACAAACAACTTGCGCAGGCTTATTTGTTCTGTGGTCCTCGTGGAGTTGGTAAAACAACCTGCGCCAGGATCTTCGCCAAAACCATTAACTGTTTTCAGATGACGCCTCAGGGTGAAGCCTGCGACACTTGCGAATCCTGCGTTTCTTTTAATTCAGGTGCTTCATTGAATGTTTACGAGCTCGATGCGGCGAGTAACAACTCGGTGGAGGATATTCGTAACCTGGTCGACCAGGTTCGCTTTGCGCCGCAGCTCGGTGAATACAAAGTGTATATCATCGACGAGGTTCACATGCTTAGTACCGCAGCCTTCAACGCGTTCCTTAAAACACTTGAAGAGCCCCCCAAACATGCTAAATTCATTTTAGCTACAACAGAAAAACACAAAATTATTCCTACCATTTTATCCCGTTGCCAGGTGTTTAACTTCAACAGGATAAAAACCGAAGATATCAGTAGTCACCTTGCTTTCATGGCCGAAAACGAACATGTTTCGTTTGAACAGGAAGCTCTGCATGTAATCGCACAAAAGGCCGACGGCGGTTTACGTGATGCCTGTTCCATTTTTGATCAGATGGTGGCCTTTACCAGAAATCATTTAACCTACAAGCAGGTTGTAGAAAATCTTCATGTTCTTGATCACGACTATTATTTCAGGATCACTGATGCATTCCTGAAACAGGGATTGCCTGAGATCATGCTCACCTTTGATGACATTCTCAAAAAAGGATTCGACGCTCACAACTTTTTAATTGGCCTTGGCGAACATTTACGAAACCTGATGGTAAGTAAAGATCCGCAAACTGTGGCCCTTCTCGAAGTAAGCGAGAATCTTAAACAGAAATACGCGCAACAGGCCCAGCAATGCCAGTTGAATTTTCTTTTAAAATCACTTGCTCTCATCAGTAAAACCGATGTGAATTACAAAAGTGCAAAAAATCAGAGGTTGCTTGTTGAAATGGCGCTTATGCAGCTTACATTTCTGACCGCGTCGCCCGATGCGGAAAAAAAAAATGACGACACAGAAGTAACCACTGTCTCTCAAACACCTACAAGTCCCGGAAACGCTGCCGTTCAGAAAGCGCCGGTGAACCAGGAACCCGAAATCAAAGTTGCCAATAAACCAACCGTCAATTTTAATGATCTTAAAAAAGTAAAGTCAGAGTTCAGTCTTAACGATGCTAAAAACGGGCAAAATGAAAAGAGTCCGCTGAATGGCGTAAACGAAAATAAGAACCAGTCTGATCTGCCAAACAAAGAAGTTAATTTTGAAGATGTAAAAACAGCTATTCTCGCTTATGCTGAAAGCAAGGAACAGAAAGGCTCAAGGCAAATTGCTACTACACTTAAAACGGCAGGCATTTCTTTCACCAATGGGATGATCATGCTTATGATTCAAAATGAAACACAGCGTGAAAAATTACAGGACATCAGGCAGGAGTTTCTGGACGAGATCAGAAAAAAATTACAAAACAACACAATTGGTCTGCAGGTCGATATTTCTAAACAGGAGGTGCAATCTAAAGCCTATAAACCTGCCGATATTTTCAAGGCTATGATTGACAAAAACCCTTCGCTTCTTGAATTAAAAAAACGTTTTGATTTAGAAATTGATTACTAACTTTATTCTTAAAATTATTCCGATTATGAGTTTAAACCGAATCACCGCTGCTTTCATGTGCATGATGGTAGCGGGTGTTTTTGTTGCCCAAACCAAACCTGGTGGCAATTCAAAACCTGTGAGCGACGCTAAAAAAACAAACCTCAATTATGAGTACGCGCTCAATGATCCGTTAAAAACGCGCATTTACACCTTAAAGAACGGAATGAAAGTTTATCTTTCGGTTTACAAGGATGCCCCACGCGTTCAGACTTTCATTGCTGTGAAAGCCGGAAGCAAGAACGACCCGGCCCACGCTACTGGCCTGGCGCACTACCTGGAGCACATGGTGTTTAAAGGAACAGATGTTTTCGGATCGAAAGATTTTAAAAAGGAAAGTGCTGAGATTAAAAAAATTGAGAACCTCTACGAAGTTTACAGGAACACCAAAGACGAAACACAACGCAAAAATATTTATCATCAGATCGACAGTGTTAGCGGTGTTGCTGCAAAATATGCCATTGCCAACGAATATGATAAAATGTGTGCGGCTATCGGAGCCGATGGAACCAATGCCTTTACATCATTTGATCATACGGTTTATGTAAACGATATCCCTGCCAACCAGATCAATAACTGGTTAAAAATTGAATCGGAACGTTTCAAAAAAATTGTTCTCCGCTTATTTCATACCGAACTGGAAGCCGTGTACGAAGAAAAAAACCGCGGGCTCGACAGCGACAACAATAAAGTATTTGAAACCCTCATGGCTTCATTATTTAAGAACCACACTTACGGAACACAAACTACCATTGGAACAATTGATCATTTAAAAAATCCATCTATGGTGGAGATCAATAAATTTTTTGATAAATATTATATTCCTAATAACATGGCCATTATCATGAGCGGCGATTTCGATCCCGATAAAGTGATTGTGGATATTGAAAAAAGTTTCGGGAGCTATAAATCAAAACCTGTTGAACCTTACACGTTCCAACCAGAGGAACCTATCACTTCGCCAATACGTAAAGAAGTATACGGACCAGATCCTGCAAGCATCAACTTTGGGTGGAGAGCTCCCGGCATGGGAACCAAAGAAGAAGAGATCGGTACTATTCTTGCTTCCATTCTCTACAACGGAACCGCAGGGTTAATGGATCTTAATCTTAACCAGGCGCAAAAAGTATTGAACAGCACCGATATTTTTTATTCTCTGAAAGATTACAGTCTTTTCGGAATAACCGCTGAACCTAAAGAAGGACAGTCGCTTGAAGAAGTTGAAAAACTGGTATTATCACAGGTGGATCTCGTTCGTAAAGGCCAGTTTCCTGATTGGTTGATGAATGCGGTAATTACCGATCTTAAATTAAAAAAGACAAAAGAACTTGAGAACAACAACAGCCGTTCATACATTATGCTCGACGCTTTCAGCAACGATCTTAAATGGCAGAACGAAGTTGACAGGATCGAACGGATTTCGAAAATCACAAAACAGGAAATAGTTGATTTCGCCAATAAATATCTTACCGATAATAATTACGTTGTTGTTTACAAAAAAACGGGTGAAGACAAATCTGTTCAGAAAGTAGAAAAACCATCTATTACACCTGTGGAAGTTAACCGTGAGGACGAATCGCCTTTCGTAAAATCCATTATGAATTCGGCGCCAAAATCCATTGAACCAAAATTTGTGGATTATGAAAAAGATATTTCAAAAAGTACGCTGAAATCAAACATTCCATTACTGTACAATAAGAACAACGAAAACAAATTGTTCGAAATGTATTACAAATTTGAAATGGGTGGCAGCCATGATAAACTGTTGCCGATTGCGGCGAAGTACGTTCCTTACCTTGGAACAAGTGGCATGAGCGCGGCGGATATCAAACAGGCGTTTTACACTTATGGTTGTACGTTTGAAGTGTTCAGTGATAATGAAAACACATGGATCAGTCTGGCCGGGCTTAGCGAAAACTTTGAACCCGCTGTTAAATTACTTGAGAAAGTTTTAGCCGATCCCGTTGTTGAAGCTTCAGTATTAAAAAATATGGTGAGCGATATTGTAAAAGAAAGAAACGATCAGAAATTACAAAAACATCTTGTGCTGAACACAGCCATGTTCAACTACGCGAGATTTGGTCCTGTAAATCCTTTTACTTACAGATTAAGTGAAGAAGAACTTAATAAAGTAACACCGGTTCAGCTCGCAGATAAAATCAAATCTCTGAAAAACATGGAGCACCGCGTTTTGTATTACGGACCAAAAGAAATTGAAGAAGTAAAAACTGCTATGAACACCCTTCATAATACTCCTGAAAAATTATCGCCTCTGCCCCCGATCCATAATTTTGAAGAGAAGCAACTCGATAACACCGTTTATGTTATTGATTTTGATATGAAGCAGGTGGAGATTGTGATGATCTCCAACGGAGGAAGTTATAATAAAGAAGAGGTTCCTGCGACTACTTTATACAACTCGTATTTTGGCGGTGGCATGAGCAGCGTTGTTTTCCAGGATCTGCGCGAATCAAAAGCGCTGGCTTATTCGTGTTATTCGCAATTCATGCTTCCAAACAAACTCTCCAAAAAATGTTACAACCTTTCTTACATTGGTTCACAGGCCGACAAACTTCCTGACGCGTTAAAAGGCTTAAGCGACCTTCTCAATGAAATGCCAAAAGCCGACGGAAGTTTTGCAGCGGCAAAAGAATCTGTAATACAGGAAATGCGTACACAACGTGTTACAAAAACAGAGATCCTTTTAAATTATCTGAAAGCGGAACAGCTCGGAAACAAAACCGATATCCGTAAAGATGTTTTCGGAAAAGTTCAGACCTTCACTTACAACGACATTAAAAAATTTCATGAAACCAACGTGAAAGGAAAACCAAGAACTGTTCTTGTACTGGGAAGAAAAGACAATCTTGATATGAAAACTCTCGAAAAGTACGGAACAGTAAAACAATTGACTCTTAAAGAAGTATTCGGCTATTAAACTTAACAAACAAAATTCAACACCTGTATATGGTTTCTTTTGATAATACAGAAAATGCATTTAAAGCAAAATCAAACTCAGAACTTAAACGATCGTATTGGTTATTTAAACTGATAGGCAACCAGGTTATGGTTAAATTCGGCGCCAAAACAGCTCCGCTGGCTCTGAACCTTGGATTTAAAGGTTTGATCAAAAACACCATCTTTAAACAATTTGTTGGAGGAGAAAATATTCACGATTGTTCAAGAACCATTGAGCAACTCGGAAAATACAACATTGGAACCATTCTTGATTACAGTGTGGAAGGAAAGGAAAGCGAAGAAGATTTCGATCATTGTCTAGCCGAAACGCTTGAAACCATTCACAAAGCAAAAGGCGATAAAAATATTCCATTCTGCGTGTTTAAAGTAACAGGATTGGCGCGTTTTGATCTTCTTACAAAAGTGAGCGAAAATCACGTCCTTTCGGTGGACGAAGATAAAGAATGGAACCGCGTTAAACAACGTGTTGATACTATTTGCAGAACCGCTGCTGAAAGTGATCAGCCAATTTTTATTGATGCTGAAGAAAGCTGGATACAACCCGCCATAGACCGCCTTGCCGACGATAACATGGCTGCTTACAACAAATCAAAAGCTATTGTTTACAATACTTACCAGATGTACCGCCACGATCGTTTAAGTTATCTCAAAGAAACGTTCGAAAAAGCAAAGGCCGCACATTTTCATGTGGGTGCAAAACTCGTTCGTGGAGCCTATATGGAAAAAGAAAGAAGGCGTGCAACTGAAATGCACTATCCTTCGCCGATCCAGCCCGATAAATTATCAAGCGACAATGATTATAACGAAGCCTTACGTTTTTGTGTGGAGCACCTCGACCGCATCAGCATCTGTGCCGGCACACACAACGAGCAAAGCAGTTTATTGCTGGTTAATCTCATGAACGAAAAAAAGGTGGCCGCATCTGATAAACGCATTTATTTTTCGCAACTCTTAGGAATGAGCGATCATATCAGTTACAATCTTTCATTGAACGGATACAATGTTGCCAAATACGTGCCTTATGGTCCGGTTAAAGATGTTCTCCCCTACCTCATCCGTCGTGCGCAGGAAAATACGAGTGTTAAGGGACAAACAGGGCGAGAACTTAATCTGATCATTAAAGAGAAGAAAAGAAGAGCTGCAGTGAAATGAGAAATGATGAATTTTAAATTATAAATGAGATACAAAGGATAAATGACTATCATAAAAGACCTAAGCACACAAGTCTTAATCCTTTATCATTCGTAATTTATCCCCTTCTCGACTACGCTCGAAGTGACACATTTAACTAAAGCCCCTTAAGAAAAGGCACAATCGCCTGGTAGTAACTCAACGCTGTTTTTAAAAGGCGGTCATTTGTTTTGATCCCGTATTTTTCAATATCTTTTTTCATGAGTTCATTACATTCCTTTCCGCAATCCTGGTAAAGCGCCTCGCCGTAAACCAAAGGCGAATTAATAATGCGACACAGCAACAGATTGCGAGCGAATACTCCTTTGCTTGTTGTTGGAAGACAATTATCCTTCAGATACTCCGCATCGAACTGCGAAGCAATCTCCACTTTTAAATTCTTATTGAAATTTAGTACGGTTTGTCCCGCCAGTTTTTCGGATTGATTTAATTGTTTGGTGAGAAGCAGTCGCATAAAATGCAGTTTCGTTTCCGTTTTTTCGAGATTGGCTGCCGTGAAAGCCCCGCCAATAAAGGCCATTGTAAAATCCTTTTCACTGGTTTTGTTCCAGGGATCATTTTTTTCATCAACATTATAATGAATAACGGCCGTAACATGCGGATTAAAATGATTGATCTCTTTCGCCCTGTTTGCAAGATCGTAATCGCGGAAAAATTCCCAGAAGAAAAAATAAGCTTCGGCTTTTGTCAATTGCCTGTAACGTTCATTGCTGATAGCGTCTTTGTTTTTCAGACTGTCAAGCACGCGCTGTTTATGAATGAAGAGCCAGTCGCTATAAGTACAATCAAAAGAAGTGAAATCGGCCCGGTATCTTGTCAGAAATACTTTCGCCCCTTGTTCTTCCAGCATTTTCTGAAGTAAGTGAGCGGTAACGAAATTAAGTTCGCTTTCAAAAACTTTAACTGTATCCAATGGCGCATTTACGCTGTCCTTCACAAAATAAAGATATTTCTGTTCAATGCGGGCATCTTT
>JAJONO010000116.1 GCA_021323535.1 Bacteroidota bacterium | reverse complement strand
GCTTCCTTTAAAAGTTTTTTTATTGGCTTGTCATCAATTTCCTCAAAACTTTGATAGATCTTATAAAAAATTTGTTTGTTGGTTCCATGTGATAGAAATCCGTCATGGTCACTTAGTTTATTACCGTACCAAAAACCTAAGAGAACGCCCTTTTTAATACCTCCTCTTGGAACTGTGGAGGGCCATATAATACATATACCTTTGTTGCCATAAAAAAATGGAACATTGTATGATATTTTCTCTTTGCAGTAACCGGGCAGAGTTTCAATAATTATCTGACGTAACACATCTACAATAATTCTTTCCTCTTCAGGAAGAATCGAAAACAGATCGGCAAGGTTTTTAATTTTCATAGTGATTGATACTTTATCTCATTCATACACTTCTATTTTTTCCGAACAGGAACCCAGAACTCCTCTTCAGAATCCGGGTGTTCTCCTTTATACTTTTCGCCCATGCGAGCAAAGTGGGGCCTGTTGTCCAGCTCATATTCAGAGTTGGGCAGCCACTGCGCATAAATATACTGATATGTCTTCTGCGCTTCACTTGGCTTTCCCTTGTATGGAAAAATTACATAGTCGCCCGCCGGGATTATCAGCTTATCCATGCTTTCAGGAATTGAATCATAATTCCGGACTTCAACAGCTGCCCACTTTTCGAATTCGGCTTTAGGATCGAAATTTCTAAAAAATCCGGTATTGGGGTACACTTCAACAGAATAAAGGTCTGTTCCTGCCGGATGAGAGATCTCCTTTCGTCTGGGCATAAAATTTTGCCACAGTTCCTTTGTTCTATTATTGGCAAACGACATTCGCGTTTTTTTGCCGATCAATTTTTTTTCAACTATTGTCTCTATTCTTGAATTCATATTATTCTATTTCAATTTCATAAATGGTTAATAAGCCGGTCACTTCCGGTAAGGAAAGATGTATTAGGCAGCTCCGCATTACTTAAGTTACAGTTCACAAATTCCGTTTCGTAAAATCTGCCTGCCCTCAGCGAAATCTCTGAAAAATTACAGTTTTTGAACACGCAGAACTCATATTCCATATTTTCGAGTGTCTGCCCGGAATAGTCAATGTTAACAATGATTTCATTTTCGATACAAGAATGTGCCATAAAAAATAAATTTACATTTACGTTTTCTGGCTGTAAAAATATTTAATTGGCTATTGAATTCCTTTGACCTGGATCAAAAAATCATTACTTCATTCTTATTCGGCTAAGTGTTTCCTGCGAGATGCCTAAATAGGAAGCAACCATTCCTAAAGGGATCCGGTGGTGAATGAGAGGATAGGTTTGCTTAAAATGGATATATTTTTCACTGGCCGTCGTGAACCGGAACGAAGCAACGCGTTCTATAAGGTGATCCAGTAAGGTGATCATAGACAGGCGCCCGTACTTATCCAGTTCAGGAAACGTATTAAACAAAAAGATCATATCATCCACATGTATACATAAGGCGCTGGTGTTTTCGATCGCGTCTACGGAATAAATATCCGGCTTACCGCTTCGCCAGCTTCTTGGCGAATTCGCCCACTCATTTTCAGAAGAAAAGTACTCGACCACTTCTTTGCCGGCTTTTAGAAAATAAGTACGTGTTAATCCCTCAAGAATATAGTAGCTTTTAGTATTTACTTTATTGGCGTCAATGATCACCTCTCCCCTTTTAAATGAAACCACCGAAACTCTCTTTAGAAGTTCGGCCCTTAACAACACATTCACCGGAATGAACTGTTCAAAGTGTTTTATTATACGTTCTTTTGATTCGATGGGTAATGTTTGTATATGATTCTTCTAAATTACAAATTCTTAAGTAGTATTCAGATTCCCGATCGTTTCAACTATATTCTTCTAATTGAGTGTGACTCAGGTTTGTGGCGTGAAGTAAACAACTTTATAATCGTAAATGAACTTGTATAGTTTTCATAGGCGATTATCCTCAAAATAACCGAACGCATTCGGTTAAAGGTGGATGCGTTGATTTATAACAGGCTGGATTCCTTTTTCTTTGGCCAACAAAGAATTTTAATGAAAAACCTTTTTGGGATATCATTTCAAAGCTTTCAGATTTAGTTGAGGTGCGGAGCGGGATTAACTTCGTTGATCCGCCTTGGTGTGCCTAAAGTCACAATGAAGAAACACAAGCGGAGCTTATGTTTTTATTTTTCTTTTCGGTATCCGCTCAAGCCAGCTTGGCGATCACTCCTGAAAAATAAAAAAAACCACCTAAAAGGTGGTTTTCTTTATTTATTGAGGTCCCGAGCGGATTCGAACCGCTGTACAAGCTTTTGCAGAGCTCTGCCTAGCCGCTCGGCCACAGGACCTTTTGAAGTGATGAATGTTAATCGTAAATGGAGTTGATACTCATTTATCATTGTACTTTTAACATTTCACCGAACGGGAAGCAAAAATAGCACTTTTTTTGCTTCGAAATGCATTTTTTTTGACCTTTTGGCAAAAGTACCGAAATCGTTTCTGGTTAGGGACTTACGTTAAATCTAGCTCTTAACCCCTTAGTACTGCTAACCCTTATCAATTAAAAAGCCGGAATGTTACCACCCCGGCTTATACTAATGAGTATTTTTTACTGTATCGTAAACTTCCCGCTTTGAGAGAAGGTGTTTTTGCTATACACTATGTAAATATAAACACCTTTTGCAAGCTGCCTTAATTCAAGAGCGTTATTGTTTTCACTTAGCGAAGCCGAAAGTACTTTTTCGCCAAGCGTGTTATAAATTTCTACATATGAAAGATCAGCATTTTCTGATTTAATGTTAAGGATTCCATTGGATGGATTCGGGTAAACCATAAAGGCGCTGCGAATCTGGTTTTCTTCAATTCCTATTGTGAAATTACAAAGCGTTCCAACTGGTACGGGCGTCTTTTTGCTAAGAGTAGACCCATCACCAAGCTCTCCGTTTACGTTTCCACCCCAGGCCCAGATACTGCCATCGTTTTTCATAGCAAGACAATGATTTCCGCCGGCTTCAACGTCGGTAACATTAGTAAGACCCGAAACCTGAACCGGTACATTACTGCTTGTATTGGTGTTGTTACCAAGCTGACCGTAAAAATTATATCCCCAGGCCCACACGGTGCCGTCATTCTTCAATGCAACACAATGATCACCAATAAGTGTAGAAATATCTGTAATGCCACTAAGCGAACTTACCTGTACAGGCACATTACTGGTAGTGTTATTTCCATTACCTAACTGCCCAACATTATTATAACCCCATGCCCATACGGTACCGTCGCTTTTTAATGCCAGCGATTGTTCTTCGCCAGCGGCAATTTGAACTACGTTAGTTAATGAAATTTGAATAGGAACCTTGCTTTGGGTAGTGGTACCATTGCCTAACTGACCGTACGCATTAGATCCCCAAACCCAAAGCGTACCATCGTTTTTTAAAGCAAGGCAGTGATAACGGCCCGCCGCAATTTTTGAAACATTGGAAATGCCTGTTACCTGTATTGGCGTGCTGCTGCTATTGGTAGTGTTATTGCCAAGCTGACCAGAGCCGTTGGAACCCCAGGTCCATACAGAGCCGTCGCTTTTAAGCGCCATGTTGTGATTGGAGCCTGCGTAAATCTGCGAAACGTTAGTAAGACCCGAAACCTGCACAGGAACATTACTATCCGTTGTGTTGCCAATGCCGAGTTGCCCGAAATTGTTCCATCCCCAGGCCCATGCAGAACCGTCGGATTTAAGAGCAAGACAATGTGAGCCGCCGCCTGAAACCTGGGTAACGCCAGAATTTAAGGAAGAAACCAACGTTGGAGTACTGGCGTTGCCACCAGAAGTACCGTTGCCATGCTGACCATAAGAGTTTGAACCGGTAACATAAAGTGCTCCATTACACAGTCGTGTAGAAAATGCGTAACCGGAATTGAAAGATTGTGCGTTCAGTGCAGAAGTAACTTGTAAAGAGCTAAGTACTGCAAGAACAATTGCATTCGTAAATGTTTTGTTCATAGGATTTTTGTTTTGCTAAAAATACTGATTTATTGAACTCCGGTTAAGTGAGTTGGGCACTGTTACATGTCATTAAAGGTATATCAGATGTCACTTCAGACGAGAGGTTTTACTTACAGCCTCATTACAAAATTCAGACTGATTTTTTTAGCAAAGTCATTCCACACACATTGGCCAACGACTCCGCCAATGTTTCTCCCTCTTTTGTAAACGGCCATACAAACAACGTTGTTATATTGTGATCTTTTGAAACGGCATTGATAGCTTTAATGCACAATTTTTTTGTTTCGCCTTTACCACGCGCTTCGGGTAAAGTGGTAACAGAGCAAAGATAAATGCAATCATAAGCCTGGCCGGGTTTTGTTTTTTCGAGTAATTGTTTTTCGGAAAGATTTCCCGACAGAAAACCATTCATTATTTTTTCGGTAGTAGGAATGATAAGAACCCAGATAAGCGGGCCATCTTCATTTGCAAATTCAGATAAAGTTGCAGGATGGATCTGCTCCAGCTTTTTTAACTGAGCTGGAGTAACCTGTAGTTGATCAGGATCGTTACGGGTAGCAAAAACTTCATCGATAAGGCTCAGCATGCGCTGGAAATTCGGTTTCGGATGTGGCATAAATATGTTAGCCTTTTATCATTAAAATAAGTTCCAATTTAAAAAACAAAAATGAATGTTTGCATTTAAAACCACAGATAAAAATCTTAATTTTAAATTATGAAATGTTTCGCAGGCTTAGCTCTCATGAGCATATTATTTATTTCCTCCTGCAATCAGAAATCGGAATCAACTATGAATAACAACAGTAAACCAAATTCTGACACCATTGCCGAACAAAAAATAAATTTTGAAAGCGGACACGCTGCGGTGAATGGCATAAACATGTATTACGAAATACACGGCTCAGGATCGCCACTGGTACTCATTCACGGAGGAGGTTCTACTATTAATACCAATTTTGGAAAGATCATTCCGCAATTTGCCAAATCATACAAAGTGATTGCAGTAGAATTGCAGGCGCATGGAAGAACAACAGATCGTAATCAGCCTTCTTCCTTCGAACAGGATGCTGATGATGTAGCCGCATTACTGGATCATCTTAAAATTGACAGCGCTAATATTCTTGGCTTTAGCAACGGCGGAAACACGGCTATGAAACTGGCCATGCGTCATCCTGAAAAAGTCAGTAAACTGATCGTGTGTTCATCATTTTACAAACGCTCAGGCATGCAACCCGGCTTCTGGGATTTTATGGATAAGGGCACTTTCAACGATATGCCACAGGTGTACAAAGATGCTTTTCTGAAAGTAAACAACGATACCAATGCGCTTCACAAAATGTGGGAACGCGATGCTGTGCGCATGAAAAACTTTAAAGACTGGAAAGAAGATGATCTACGTTCGATAAAAGCAAAGGTATTGATTGTTTCGGGCGATCATGATGTCACTGTGAACGAACATCCTGCAGAAATGCAAAAACTGATCAGCGGAAGCCGTCTCGTTATTCTTCCTGGCACTCATGGAAGCTATATGAACGAGGCTATGACGCCTGATAATAACAGCAAAGTACCTGAGTTGTTCATTGAGCTGGTGAATGAATTTCTTGCTGGGAAAGGTTCTAATGATTAAGACATAATTTTCTATCTTTAAACCACATCATGAAAACCCCCATTCTAACCGCTATTCTTATTTTATTTTTCTGCTCGTTTGTCTCCTCTCAAACCAGGAAAATAGATTCTCTGCGAAATGATCTTAAAGTTAATCGTGTTGATACGGCCCGTTATGCCACACTCATGCTTATTGGAAAAGAAATTTATACCTTCAACTCCGATAGTGCCCAGGCCTATTTCAGCAGAGCAATTGCCCTGGCTGAAAAAGCAAAAGATTTAAAACGCGAAATGGTGGCGCTCAGGTTCATGGGAAGAACTTATAAGGTAAAAGGCGAATACAAATT
Source organism: Bacteroidota bacterium (assembly GCA_021323535.1). GTDB lineage: Bacteria > Bacteroidota > Bacteroidia > B-17B0 > Aurantibacillaceae > Aurantibacillus. The sequence goes on along the minus strand of JAJONO010000116.1, from coordinate 2,395 downwards.
ATCGGATGCCTGTTACGGGAAAGCTTTGAATTTGTGCAACCGCCTTATCGCCGCGTCAAAAGATAAAGCCGATCTGAAAAAATTCAAATATGAAAAGGCTATGATCTCAAATCTCGTTACCCGCAATTTAATGGAACAGGGATTTTATTACGAGGCCATAGACCGTTACTTTTCAAACATCAAACGTCTCGAAGAAATTAACGACACCACCATGATGGCCAGTACTTACAATAGCATTGCTTATGCATATTACACCATACGTGAGTTTGAAAAATCAATTGTGTATTATCAACGCTCCTGCGATTTTTATGCTTCTGTGAACGACAGAACAGGAGTCGCCGAAGGATTAGTAGGCATGGGCATTGTGTATTCCGACATACCGGATTACCACAAATCGCTCGACATGTATCTCAAAGCCGAAAAAATATATATTGAAGCGGGCGACATTAACACCAATAAAATCGTACTTGGTAATAAAGCCTGGGTGTATGGAAAATTGGGCGATTTCAAAAAAGCGATTCCTATGAGTCTTGAAGCGCTGGATTATCTTATGGCGCACGCTGACCGTGGCGACGAAGCGCAGGCCCGCATCAATCTTGGAGAACTTTATATTCAATCGGGAAATTACAGCCAAGCTGAAAAGCATTTAAAAATAAGCATGGCCATTGCGAAAGAAGAAAATGCAAGAGAAGTTCTCAAGGATGCTCATCGCTTTTTAAGTGAATTGTACGATAAGACAAACAAAACGGAACTGGCTTATTCGCATTTCAAAACCTATATTGCCTACCGCGATAGTCTTGTTAATGAAGAACGGTCGAAACAAACTCTGCAGAAAGAACTCAAATGGAACTACGAGAAAAAAATAATAGCAGATAGCTTAAAAGCGGCGGCTGAGCGAAGAACATCGTCGCTTAAACTGGAGTCGAGTTACGCCCTTCTGAAACAGGAAAAAACACAACGTTATGCTTTATACGGAGGCATTGCTCTGGTGCTCATTTTTGCAGGTGTTATGTTTAATCGCTTCAGAGTAACGCAACAACAGAAACAGATTATTACACACCAGAAACTCCTGGTTGACGAAAAACATAAAGAAATAACAGACAGCATACATTACGCCGAACGAATACAAAGAAGTTTTTTAGCAAGCCGGGAACTTCTCAATGAAACATTCCGCGATTATTTTATATTGTTCAAACCAAAAGATGTGGTGAGTGGCGATTTTTATTGGGCCGCCTCTGTTAAAACTCCGTCAGCTACGGGCCAGTCTGAAAAATTCTTTTTTGTAACGGCCGACAGTACCGGGCATGGGGTACCAGGCGCCATTATGAGCATTCTTAATATTACCTCGCTGGAAGAAGCAATAAAAAGCGGCGCATACGAGCCTGCAGAGATTTTAAATTATTCAAGAAAAACAATTATTGAACGTTTAAAAAAAGATGGCAGCGCTGAAGGAGGAAAAGACGGAATGGATTGCTCGCTGATAGCATTTGATTTTAAAAATAACACACTAACATATTCCGCCGCCAATAATGTTTTGTGGATCATAAGAGGAAATGAACTTCTGGAATTCGCTCCTGATAAAATGCCTGTTGGTAAACACGATAAAGATTTCGTGCCGTTTACACAACATACAGTTGCGCTTCAAAAAGATGATATGGTGTATACTATGACAGACGGATTACCCGATCAGTTTGGGGGTGAAAAAGGAAAAAAATTTATGTACAAGCCATTAAAAAAATTATTGCTCTCTATAAATCATTTACCTCCCGCCAAACAGCAGTTGAAAATTTCGGAGGCTCTGGTAAAATGGCAGGGAAATCTTGAACAGGTGGATGATATTACTGTAACAGGAATCCGGATTTGAACTGATTTCTTATTTAATCATAATCCGGTTACACATCTTCTTATTTTAACCACACACAAAGATTTTAGCACAATTGGGGCGCATCTCTGTTTTTTAAATATCTTCAAATAAATTTTAGATGATGAGACCGACATTGTTTTTACTTTTTTCGTTCGTGATTTTATTTTCTTTGAAAGCGCAGGATAAAATTGTAACGTCTTTGTATAAAGATCCTCAAGGCAGATTTACAATAACGGCGCCCAAAACATGGAAACTAATGCCCGACCTGCCCATTTACAGAAAGAGGTTATGGTTGTATAAAATGTTGCCCGATAGCGGCAACTATGCCATGATAAAAGTAACGGCAGGCTACAGCAGCAACACGAAGCCATTTTCGATGGATAGCATGCTTAAAATAATGAAGAAGATGGGTGTGGATGTAAAAGAAAGCGGCACCGAAAAACTCGGACCGTATAAAGCTTACTGGGTGATGGGAAAAGATTTTCAGGATGTGTGGCAATACATGTATTATTTGTTTGCAGGCAAGAATAT
>JAJONO010000054.1 GCA_021323535.1 Bacteroidota bacterium | reverse complement strand
CGTAATACTCCTTCTCCTCCACTCTCGCAATGGATGCATACTCCGCATATCCGATTCCCTCTATCAGCTTACTCAACTCTTTTATCGTTGGGTGGTCGAGTACTTCGCGGATTTCAATTTTAAGATTAAAATTGCGAAACGCCCTGTTTACAAAAGCACCAATGATGAGTGAATGCGCTCCAAGATCCAATACATTATCATGAACACCAATAGAATTAATTCCAAGTAGTTGTTCCCAAAGTTCGCATAACTGTTTTTCGGTTTCGGTTACAGGAGCAACAAACCCGTTTGTTTTTTTGCTTTCGGTATCGGGTTTTGGCAATTGTTTCCGGTCAATTTTTCCATTTGAGTTCAAAGGAAGCTTATCTATAAAAACATAATATGCAGGTTGCATATATGCAGGCAACAATTCTTTAAGATGCGAACGAAGCTCTTCTGCAGAAACATTTTTATTCGCAACAATGTAAGCGCAAAGAAAATTCTGATTCTGCTGATCCTTCAATGCATCTACAATCGCTTCTTTCACACAATCATGTTTTACCAGCTGATGTTCGATTTCACCAAGTTCAACACGGTATCCACGGATTTTTACCTGGTAATCTTTTCGCCCTAGAAATTCCATATTACCATCAGGCATTAAACGGCCGAGATCGCCGGTGCGGTACATTCTTCCACCGAGTTGTGTATTAAACGGGTCCTCTTTGAATGAATACGTTGTTTTTTCAACATCATTCATATATCCTAACGCAACCCCTGTTCCTCCGATATAAAGTTCTCCCATTACGCCGCGCGGTACCGGTTTTCCACGATCATCCAGGATATAGAAAAAATTATTATCAATTGGCTTGCCATAAGGAATACTGCTCCACTCACGCGACACCGATTTTATTGGGTAAAAATTAGACCACACCGTTCCTTCGGTTGCTCCACCAAGGCTGATCCAGTTTGCATTCGGAAAGAAAATTTTTCCCTGATCGGGAAGAGCAACAGGAATCCAGTCGCCACTAAGAAAAATCAGTCGCAAGCTGCTTTGAACATATAGCTGATTGTTTTCCATAAGTTCCTGCACAAGGTAATTCAACGTTGTGGGAACCGAGTCCCAGAACGTAATTGCTTCCTCCTGCAATTTATTTTTAAGACTGGTAATATTATTTATTTCATCCTGCTCGGCAATAACAAGAGTTCCACCTGCGGCAAGTATTCCGAATATATCGTATACGGAAAGATCAAAACACATGGAGGTGATAAACAACAACCTGTCGTTTACCCCGACATTAAATTCTTTATTTACCCATTCCACCAGATTAACAGCAGAATGATGCGGGATCATAACTCCTTTAGGTTTTCCTGTAGAGCCCGATGTGTATATAGTATAAGCTAGATTTTTGCCCGGCACTTTGAACATCGGATTTGTTTTTTTACAATCGGAATACAGGGAGTCCTTAATTTCGATATGAGCCAGGTTACCGGAAACAACAGAAGGATAGACATCGTCTGTTAAAACAAGTTTAATATCTGAATTACCCACAATGTACAACTGGCGATCAGACGGGTATAAAGGATCGATAGGAACATACGCAGCGCCGCATTTGAGAATTGCATACATGCCAATGATCATATCGAATCCGCGACGACATATAAGACCAATATTATCACCCTGCTGAACACCTTTTGAAAGCAGGTAATGACTTAACTGATTGCTTTTCACATTTAACTCTTCGTATGTCAGCTCCCTGTGTTTAAAACGCAGAGCAACGGACCCGGGACTCAGAAGCACCTGCTTTTCGAAGAGAGAATGTAAGGTTTCATTAACAGAGTAATCACAAACGGTGTCATTAAATTCTTTCAACAGATATTCCAGCTCTTCTTTTTTAAGAAGCGAACTCACATCAAAAATTCCGTCCGGATTAAGACATAAATCTTCAAGAATCCTTACATACAGATCAAGCGCATAAGCAACATCTTCTTTCATAAAATAAGATGGATGATATTTTATACGGGCTGTAAACCTGCCAACTGTTTTATCAACTTCAAGGTCAAACAATGTATTTGTCATTTGCGAACCCTGAGACAGGATGCCATCATTATCGAACGATGTAGCGCTGTATTGAATTTCTTCCTGTGAACTGATATCGCTTAACACATGAAAATCGGTGAAATTAAGAAGGCAATCAAAAATAGGATTAGCCATCGAAGATTTCTCGCCAATAATTTTTGATACATCTGTTAAATGCAGTTCATGGAGTTTTACATTGCTCAGGTAATCATGAACTGTTTTTATAAGCGATAACTTATCTTTGCTTTCGGCAGCATTTATTCTGACAGGAATTGTATTTAAAAAACAACCCAGAATTTTATCCGCATCTTTAATCGGCGGACGATCATGAGATACAATACCCGTTATTACTTCGTTTTCGGCACACAAAATGTGCATAAGATAAATATGAGCGCTGAGCGCAATCGATTTTACCGAAACACGATACCTGCCTGCCAGTTTTTCCATGGCAGTAAGCACATCAGTACCAATGACCGCGCTCACCTTTTCCATGTTTACATTCGAAGTCTGAAGTTTTTTACCCGAGTAATTAAACGGCAACTTGTTGCGTGTATAACCCTCGAGTAAATCTTTCCAGAAATTAACAGAAACAGGAGACAACTGGCGACCAAGTACTATGGCGCAATAATCTTTATAGGAAGAATGAATTTCACCAAGAAGCTTCGTATCGGGCAACTCCTGCGACATTAATACTGTCAGCTCCGCAGTAAAAACACCCATGCTCCATCCATCCAGAATCGAATGATGAAAACTCCACATTAAAAAATACTGATCGTTGCCCAGATTAAAGAGGCCCATCTTCCACAAAACATCACCTTCAAACTCATACCTTGAATTCCTTTCCCTGTCAAGATATTCTTCTATGTTTTTCTTCTGATCGTTAACATTTAAACCTGAAAGATCTTTTTCTTCAAGAGGAACATCCGCGTCTTTTAAAACCACTTTCAATGGCTCATTAAAGAGCGACATAAAAACAACAGTTCGTAATATAGGATGACGGTGAATAAGCAGCTTTAATACTTTACGGAATTTGCTTACGTCCTTTATTTCGATCTGGTACGTAAACTGATCATAGTACACCGGCTCTTCGACCCGCAGCAGAGATGAATAGATCATTCCGCTTTCGATGGATGTTAAAGGATAAATATCTTCTAACGATGCAGGGAGCTTATCTTTCTCTTCCGAATCAAGAACACTCTTTTTAAGCATTTCAATCTTTGCAACTCCCCTGTTAATTTCATTTTCAAGCTCATCGTTATAAGAAAATTCGGGCAACACTTTTACAAGAGCGTCTATCGTTTGATTGGCAAACAGATCGCTGATCCTGATCCTGATTTTTAATTTCTCTTTTATTTTAACCGCGACATTAATCGCTTTAATAGAATCTCCGCCCAGGGCAAAAAAATTATCGCCGATGCTTACCTGCGACACGTGAAGAGTATCGCTCCATATTTCTGCGATAACAGATTCAATGTGATTTCTTGGCGGCGTATAAGTGTTGTTCTGTGTCGGCAATTGCTTAAGGCTGAGCAGCGCTTTCTTATCCACTTTCCCATTAGCTGTAAGAGGCAACTGATCTATCCTTACAAACTCTGCCGGAATCATGTACTCCGGAAGTTTTGCAGACAGATGCTGCTTCAATTCCTTTGTATCGGTCTCCTCATCGCTAACAATGTAAGCTGTAAGATGCGCTATTTCCGACACGGGATCAGCCATAACAATACAACCTTTAATTTCAGGACGCTGTAACAGGCATTTTTCTATTTCTCCGGGTTCAATCCGGTGTCCGCGTATTTTTACCTGATCATCTTTTCTCCCGAGTATTTCAAGAGTTCCGTCGGGTAACCATTTTGCCAGATCGCCGCTTCTGTAAAGTTTTTCATTCTTGCTGAAATTACTTTTTACAAAACGCTGAGAGGTTAACTCAGGTTTGCCAAGATAGCCCATGCACACGCCACTTCCTCCTATGAACATTTCGCCAGCCATACCTACCGGCAGTGCCTGAAGATGATCATCGAGTATAAATACTTTTGTTTCGGGAAGCGGTTTGCCAATCGGACTTTTTACTTTAGGATGGGTTATGTCTTCTTTTGACAAACGGCAGAATGTTACATGCACCGTTGTTTCGGTAATTCCATACATGTTGATGAGCTGAACTTTATCGGGACTGTATAGTTCAATCCATTTTATCAGTCGCTCCGGTTCCAGCCTGTCGCCTCCAAAAACAACATACCTCAGGTGTTCCGAAAGATTGTTAACCGATTCATTCAGCACTATTGCAATAAAATTATAGAATGCAAGAGGCGTCTGATTCAACACCGTTACTTTATTCTCTCTTACTATTTCCAGAAATCTTTCTACATCAATAACATCAGACCGCTTTGGAATTACCAGTTTGCCTCCATGTAAAAGCGCACCATAAATTTCCCAGACAGAAAAATCAAAACTTGATGAATGTGCCTGTATCCAGACATCCTTCTCCGAAAAATCAAAATTATGTTTTTCATTCTTCATCAGTCGCACCACATTGCGGTGTGTAACCATGCAGCCTTTTGGCTGACCCGTTGATCCGGATGTATAAATAATGTAAGCCATGCTTTCGGGAGTTGCATGACCTTTAAAGTCCAAATCAGGATACTTCGCCAGATCCCTGGCGTCGAGCTGTACTTTTGTGAGTGGCCCGGTAAAATTATCAGATGATTTACGTACTTTACGGACTTCCATTAAAACATCGAACCTGAATAATGTCAATTCGTTTTTACACGTTCCAATCTTATCGCTTATTGCAACATTATTAATTTGGGGAAGATGAACCTGCAGATCCCTGAAAAAAAGCGGTGAAAAGAAAAGTTCTTTAGACCATTCTGTCTTAGACTTTAAATTACTATCAGGATATTTATTTTTGAATTCCGTGATACTGCTTATCAGTTCTGCTTTTTTAGTGATGTCCTGTACATCGCCAATAAAAACCAAACCATCTTTTTTTATAAATGAAAGGGCTTTTTCAAGAACATCTTTAAAATAATTATATCCATTAAAGCATTGTATCACCGAATTTATAATCACGATATCAAAATTCTGTTCTTTCAACAGGTTTATATCATGAGCAGGCATTGCATGAAGTGAAATGTTTGTGAGGCCCTTTTTCCTGACAACACTTTCAGTATATTGAAGAATACTTGCTGAAAGATCGGTTCCGCAATAGTGTGCAACGTGCGGCGCAATTTTAAACATACTTATGCCCGAAGAACACCCGATCTCAAGTATCCTGGTTTCAGAATTCAGGTAAGGTTTAAGTTTCAGATAAATATTGTCTGCATACTCATCCATATCGTTACGTCCGAGTTTTTCACCCGTATAACTTGAGAACCATGCTCCCCCGGAGATATCGTCATCTGTATTTTCTCCGACATAGTCCCAAACCTGTAAATCTCCGAGTTCGTTCTGCGGTTCCGGTTCTGTGTTTACATGATCGCTGTCGATACAAAAATAAGTGTGCAGCGAATCGCATTCCCATTGAAGCCGACTGATGACAGAGAAATATTTTTTTTCAGTAATCACAAATGGAATACGCGCATCTTCTATCATGTACCTGATCCTGTCGTAAGGATAAGCAGGATCAACAGGAAGATAAGCTGCTCCGGTTTTTAATACTGCAAGCATAGAAACCACAGCGTTAACCGAGTTCCCGAGATGAAGCCCGATGATATCGCCCTGCTTTACTTTATGATTGGTGAGCATGGCGGCAAGCTGATTTACCCTTGCGGAAATTTCCTTATAGGTAAAGGAGCTTACTGTGTCTGTAACTGCAATTGCATCCGGGAACCTGTTTACCTGCTCATCAAATAAAGAATCAATTGTTGCGTTAACCTGAAAGGCAGCATCGGTTAAATTAAAAGCCAACTGGGCTTTAAGAAACTCCGAAGACTTATCATCATCGCCACTAATTAATTTAATATCCTTAAGTTTTACCATAAAATTTATTCTGCCTTGATAAACTGGTTTATAATGCCATTGTAGAACAACAAATAGTTTTTAATTGTAGTATCAGTAAAAAGATCGGTATTGTATTCAAAAGCAACATTGATCGTGTCTTCTGCAGTAACAAGCATGAGCAGGTCGTACTTTGACGTTACGTTCATTTGTTTCGCCAGATCGTCATTGCTATAATAACCTACTTTCAGGTCGTCGAGCATCACACCATCATCATCATAGGCACTTATCATTTGCCTGCTAATATTAAGATCCTTCTGATTATGGAAAGTATAAGCAACATTGATGAGCGGCTGATGATTATTGTTTCTGTCCGGGTTTAATCTGTTCACAAGAATATCGAATGGATAATCCTGATAACTGAAAGCCTCCGTAATTTCTTCAGTTTCTTTTTTCAAAAGTTCTCCAAAACTTATATCGCCTGAAAAATCAACCGGTACAACTATTGTATTTACAAAAAGACCGAGCATAGTTTGAGTGGCGTAGTTTTCCCTGTTTGCAACAGTCATACCCATGCTGATTTTATCCTGTCCTGTTAATTTATTGAGTAAAAGTGCAAACGTAGTAAACATGAGAGTAGACAAACTGGTACGGTTTTCTTTTACAAATCTGTTTAAAAGTACAGTGGTTTCCTCCCCTATAATGATGTTCTCAATGCTTCCGTTAAACGCATTAAACTCTTTCCGTGGATAATCGTAATTAAAATTAACGTACTCTACAGTGTTTGTAAGTTTCGAAAGCCAGAATTGCTCATTAATGCCATGATTGTCGAGATGCCACACTGCGTAATCCTTATATTGTAATGACAAAGACGGGAGGGAAATAGTTTTCTGATGCTTATATTCTGAATAAAGACTGAATAATTCCTTGAGAAAAACCTGCATAGCCCATCCATCAGAAATAATATGGTGCATAACAATTATAAAAACATGTTCGCTATCTGCGGTTTTTACAAGTTTTGTCCTGAAAAGAATATCCTTTTCAAGATCAAAGACAGTCTTTGATTCGTTGATAATAAGTTCTTCCAGTCCGGCAGATGATGTCTTAGCGGAGAGGTCGAGGAATTCAGCGCCTGCGCTTACATCCTTTTTAATTATCTGCCTTGGTTCATTATCAATTGTTGCAAATGATGTACGAAGAATTTCATGCCTTTGCACCAAATGGTTTAAAGCTTCATCAAAAGCCTTAACGTTCAATTGCCCCCTGAGGACAAAAGCACCCGAAACATTATAAGCCGTACTGCTCCCGGACTCCATCTGATCGATAATCCAGAGACGTTTTTGCGAATGTGAAAGCGGATACGAACTTTTTGCTTCCGCCTTCTGAATTTCGCGCACTTTATCTTTTTTTACAGAATCCAGATAAAGAGAAAACTCTTTTATTGTAGTATGTTCAAACACAGATTTTATACTGACACTTAACCCCAGGCGCATGTAAACCAGCGCCGCTATCTGCATGGCCTTTAACGAATGTCCGCCGGCTTCAAAAAAATCCTCGTTCAATCCCGGAGAAGAAATGCCAAGCACCTCTTCCCAAACAGACGCCATGATTTTTTCATTTTCCGTAACCGGAGCCGAGTATGTGTTTTTTCTTTCTCCTGTATTATATTCGGGTAATGCTTTCCTGTCTATTTTAGCGCTTGAAGTAAGAGGGAATTTTTCAAGCCATACAAAAAACGATGGGATCATATAATCCGGAACGCTTTTCCTCAGGTGCATTCTTAATTCAGAAGACTCGATTGCTTCAGGTGATTCATAATAGGCAACCAGGATTTTTTCGCGGTTATTATTTTCTTTTACAAGCACAACCGAATTTTTAATTCTGTCGTACTTTTCGAGATGCAATGAAATTTCTCCAGGCTCTATGCGGTGACCTGATATTTTAACCTGATCATCAATACGACCTATGTAATCGATATTACCATCCGGCATCCAGCAACAGAGATCGCCGGTTTTATACATCTTTTCACCTTTGAAAAAAGGATTATCAATAAACCTTTCGGCAGTGAGCTGTTTATTATTAAGATATCCTTTAGCAAGCTGAACACCGGCAATGTACAGTTCACCCGGCACGCCTTCGGGAAGAGGACGTAATTTTTCATCGAGTACATAAAGTTGCGTGTTCCATACGGGCTTACCAATAGGAATGCTGAGATCATTTTTTGTTGTAATAAAACTGCTCACGTCTATTGACGCCTCGGTAGGCCCATATAAATTTACAAGCTGTACATTTCCGATAACATCATAATGACGCTGAACGGTGTTTAAAGAAAGCGCCTCTCCACTAGTAATGACTCTTTTCAAAGAAGCTGTCAGGGCAACATTCTGATCATTTAAAATCTGTAAAAAAGAATTATAAACAGGAGGCACGAAATGAAGCGTTGTTATTTTTTCGCGGGCAATGAGATCAAGAAGAAGATGATAGCTATGAACTTCCTTCAATGAACACATAGCCATTCGTGCACCAAAACACAATGGCATAAAAAATTCCCAGACCGAAACATCAAATGTATTCGAAGTCTTTTGAGCAATGATATCATTCCGGTTAAAACCGAGCGTTGTCCATTGCCACAATATGCGGTTATACAGGCCTTTGTAACTCAAAACAGCTCCTTTCGGCCGTCCTGTAGAACCGGAAGTATAAATAACATAGGCCGTATCGTCAATCGAAACATTAATGCCGGGATTTGAAGATGGTTGTCCGGCAATTTTTTTATCCGAAGGATCGATCGAAATAATCCCCCATTCTCCGTTATTATCTGTGTCGTTTATTATTATTGCGGCAGAACTATCTTCAAGCATCCATTTTATTCTTTCATCAGGATAATCGGGGCCAATAGGCAAATAGGCTGCGCCTGCTTTCATCACAGCTAAAAAGGCAACAACCAATTCTTCGCTTCTGTTCATTATGATCGCTGCAATGTCTCCGCGTTTCAAGCCATTAAGAACAAGAAAATGAGATAAGCGATTGGCACGCTCGTTAAGTTCTTTGTACGAAATAATTTTTCCTTCAAATACAATTGCCGTACTGTCCTGATCCGAGGCGGCGTACTTTTCAATTTCAGTAACTACCGTTTTATAAATTACCGGATGGGTTGTAGCGTTGTTTTTGCGAATGAGTTTGTTTTTCTCTTCTTCTGTCAGATACTCAAAATCATTCAATGCATTTAAAGGCTTTGCTGCTACGGCTTTGATAACATTTATAAAATGAGCGTGCATGCTTTCGATCCTGCTTTTTGCATAGAGGTCGGTATTGTATTCAATTTCAAAATCTATAAAATCATCCGTTTCCGAAAAATTAAACGTAAGATCGAATTTTGAATAGGCAGTTTCATTAATGTAAGGCTTAACTTCCAATCCCTTAATTTCCTGAAGATTTTCTTTTTCCATGGATGTATTCTGGAGTACCATCATCACATCAAACAACACGGAGCGGCTTCTGTCTCTGGCCAAGCCAAGTTCTTCCACTAATTCTTCAAAAGGATAGGATTGATTATCAAACGCGTTTAAAACACCTTCTTTAATGCTGGCTAATAGTTCCTGAAATGTATTTTGCGCCCCGAAAGTGGTTCTTATTGCAAGCGTATTCACATAAAAACCGATTTGTTCCCTGAGGTCGTTATGTGTTCTGCCCGACACAGGTGTTCCAATAATAAGATCGGTCTGGCGTGTGTAGCGGAACATTAAAGTATTCAGCGCAGCAAAAAGCAACATATACAGAGTACAATCTTCTGTTTTAGTCAATGATTTTAAAAGCGCTGTAACATCTTCATTGATCTTCCCTTTTACAACTGCGCCGTTGTAGGTTTTTAAAGCAGGTCTTTTAAAATCGGATCTTAATGCAAGTACCGGTAATTCTCCCGACAGGAGATTTTTCCAATAGTTTCCCTGCAATTTCAGTTTTCCTTGCTTTAATTCGTTGTATTGCCAGAAACTATAATCTTTGTACTGAATTCCAAGATCATGAAGATGAGGCTCGTTGCCGGATAAAAAACTGTTATAAGTATTCAGAAATTCCCTGATGAAGATCCCTATCGAAACACCGTCACTGATAATGTGATGCATGTTAAGAATTAAAACATATTTGTTGTTTTTAAACTCCAGAAGGGTGCTCCTGAAAAGCGGACCTTTTTTCAGATAGCTTATTTTGTCCGACTCTTCCCGCAGGCGGATATTTATTTGTTTTTCGTCATAAGAATCCAGGTATTCATAACCGGGTTTAAAATCCAGTTCCGAAATGCTTTTTACTATCTGCAGAGGCTCGCCATTCTGCTCATCGAACACGGTTCGTAACGATTCGTGCCTGGCAACAATACGATAAATTGTTTTTTCTACTATTTGTTTATCCAGCTCCCCTTCTATCAGAAAGGGAATTGTGATATGATATGCTCCCTGTCCTTCTTCCAGCTGATCCAGTATCCATAATCTTTTCTGCGCTGAAGACAGCTTGTAATGAGATTGTGCAGGCGCCAGCGGGATCCCGGCATAACTTCCTGCTTCCGCCGATTCAATTTTGGCAACAAGTTTTTGAACAGTTGAATTATCGAAAAAATCTTTGAGCTTAATTTCTGTGTTCCATTTTTTATAAACCTGGCTGATCATATTAATGGCCAGCAATGAATTTCCACCCAGTTCAAAAAAAGAAATATTTACACCAATCTTTTTTATTCCAAGAATCTGACTCCAAATTACACACAGTTCCTTTTCATTTTCACTGACAGGCGCTTTATATTCTATTTTATCATAAATAAGTTCTTCGGGTTTTGGCAAGGCGCGCTTGTCTATTTTACCATTGATGTTCAACGGAAATTCCTCCAGATGAATAAAGAAAGAAGGCAGATAACTTGCAGGTACATATTCAAGCAGCTTTTTCTTTATATTTTCAGGATCCTGAGGTTCGGCGCTGGTGTAGTAGCAACTTAAAATGGAATCAAAATTACTGTTGACCGAATGTGTAACAATGGATTTTTCTATTTCTTTAACTTCAAGAAGAGCTCCTTCTATTTCACCCAATTCAATCCTGATACCGTTTACTTTCACCTGCGAATCGGTCCTTCCTATTAATTCTATGCAGTATTCCGAATCATACCTGGCGAGGTCGCCTGTTTTATAAACAATATCAACACCTTCACTATTTACAGGGTTCTGAACAAATACTCTGGAAGTAAGCTTATCATTTGCAAAGTATCCTTTAGAGGCAAATGGTGTTTTAATAAAAAGCTCGCCTATTTCACCGGGCTTACAAAGCTCACTGCCGTTTGAAATAATAATAGCCGTGTTTGAGATAGGGTAACCAACAGGAACCACCCTGGTTTTAATTTTCGTATTATTCGTGATCCTGAAAAATGTTTTGATAAGAGTAGTTTCAGTGGCTCCATACAAATTTACAAATTCAACATGCCCCCCAAAAAAACTTCTCCAGTTCTCAATATCCTGAACATAGAGCATTTCTCCCGAAACCAATACAAATTTCAAATCGGGAAAATGAACATTATTTATTTTTTCTTTTACAATGCTTCTTAAAACAGAAGGAACGCAGTGTACCAGGGTGATTTTTGAATCGGAAAGCCATTGAGAAAGCAAATATGGATTATGACGGACTTCCGAATCCGGAATGCACAGCGTTCCGCCGGAACACAGAGGCAGAAATATATCCCTTAAAGAGGCGTCGAAGGTGATGGATGTAAGCTGACTTACCTTAAATTTTTCGTTGACGCTGAATTCTCCTTTTTCCCAAAAAATAAAATGACTGAGGCTTTTATGGCAACCCATAATTGCCTTGCTCTCACCCGTTGAACCGGAGGTATGAAAAATATAATTTCTGTCATCCGGATCGTTAATTATTTCCGGATTTGTTTCTGCATTTTGCGAAATTTCGAAAGACTTTAATTCTGATGAGCCATTTTCGCACAATTCAAGCTTATGGTCTTTATCAATAACTATGATTTTTACCTGGCGCTTATGCTCATTCAGAATTTTTAAAAGGTCAGTAAGAAGGGTTTTATCGCAGATAATAATATCCGGTAAAATGACATTAAAAATATTCTGCCAGCGCGCCTTTGGAATATCCGCTGACAAAGGAAGATAAATAGCTCCCGATTTAAAAACGGAAAGCAATGCCAAAACGTGATTTATTCCCGGAGGAAAAAAACATCCTACCACATCTTCATTGCGCTTTACAGGCTTAGCACGAAGAAAATTAGCCAGTCTGTTCGCCCTTTTATTAAGATCGGTGTATGTGATTGAAATGCCTGAACATTCAATAGCTACAGCCGATGGGGTTAATTCTACCTGATTCTCAAATACAGTATGTATAATTTTTTTGTTCATAAATGCGGTAGTACTCAATTGATAGCATTACCGGCTGTGATACCTACAGAATCGGGGGATGATTTCATATAATGATGAAGCCGTTGAGCAACTGTTTGTAATGGGTCTATTATTTTAAAATGATGTGGTTTTTCGTTTATATATTTATTTAAAAGGTGAAATTCGGTACAGCCTGCAATACAAGATTGCACTTTGTATTTTTCGAGAAGCTGTCTTATTGAGCCTATTACAGGAAACGGATCGTGTCCCGGTTTTAATGTGTCATAAATCATGGAATGAATTTTATCCTGGTCGTCGGGCGCAGGAATAATTATCTTATCAGAAACACCGCCGTATTTATTTCCGGAAGTAAACACCTGCTTTAAATAAGAACCTTTTGAGGCCAGCAATAATGAAGGTTGTTGGTTTTCGGCAACGAGCTCATGCGTTATGTCTACCAGAGAAATTATTTTTCGCCTGATTTCCTGTGGAATGAAACTAAAAAAATGATGTGATGTAAAACAACAGATCACAATTTTATCCACTTCAAGTTCATTGATCTTTCCACAATTTTCAAGAAGGGCATCGATGAACAATTGTTCAGAATTCTTCAGGATAGAACCTGTCCTGTCGGGCACGGAACTTATTGAGAACAAAATAACATCCAGCGATTGCTGCTCGTTTTTTTGTATGTTGTTCTGATATATTGTATAAAGGAACTCTGTTGACGCAAGCGGGCCCATTCCTCCTATAATACCAAGCTTTTTGTTTTGAATCTCACTCATGGGAAAAATTATTAGAAGTCTTCGCTTATGTCGTTAATAGCCTTTTCCTTCGCTCCGGCAATCATCTGATTCTCCTTTTCATCCATAAGCTGTTCTTTAAACTGCTTCAGTAAAAGGTTATCGTCAGCCGGAATCATTGTTATCATCTTTTGCAGATCAGCAGCCAGCCTGAATATATATTTTTCGTCAAACTGAGAAGTGTTATATTCCAGGTTACAAATAAGTTCTTTTTCGTTTTCAGAAAAGCCTACAGTTAAATTAAATTTACTTCGTCCCGGCTTAGCCATGAACTTTTCGGCGGTAACGCTTTCAAATGATCCTGTTTTGATATTATCAAGTGAACTTACATTGTAATTCCTATACACAAGAAATACATCAAAAAACGATCTGGCATTGCCGTTCTCAAACCTGTTGAATTCTTCCATAAGCTTATCGTAAGGATATAATTTATGATCGAAGGCTTCAATGACTGTGGATTTTATTTTCTGGCTGTATTCCGAATAGGTATTATTATCGTTTATAGCAGTTCTGAGTACAAGATTATTAAGGTAAAGCCCTACCTGGTTTTCCAGTGAAGGATCGTCTCTCAGTACAACGTCTGTACCTATGATAACATCACGATGTGAGGTATATCTATAGATCAGGAATTTAATTATTCCTGTTAAAGTTATAAACATAGTTACTCCGGTACGTTTATTATAGTTTCGCAATGAAGACAAAATCTCATCTTTAACAATAAATGTATGAACGCTGGCCTGGTTCTCCTGATTTTTGTCCCCTTTGTTTTGCGATAAATAATCCGAAGGTAAATCTCCCGACAATTTGTTGTGCCAGTATTCTCTGTCATTACCGGCGTGTTTTTCTATCATTCGATTCTGCCACGCCGCAAAATCCTTATACTGTATATTGAGAACCGGCAGAGATGCTGTTTTGCTGAACTTATACTGATTATAAAAAAGAATAATCTCGTTTTCCAGAATTTTCATTGACCAGCCATCGCAAATAATATGATGCGCCGATAAAAGAAGAAGATGCTGATTGGCGGACAGGTGTAATAAATTTATTCGCAATAAAGGACCCTTTGCAAGGTCAAAAGTTGCTGCAAACATAACTTCAGCCATGTTCCTTGCAAGATCTTCTTTATCAGGATCGCCGCTTATGTCTTTTTCATTCCACTCCGGAAAAAGCTCCGGATGAATTTTTTGTGCAGGCATTCCTTTCACCAATTCAAAAGTGGTTCGTAATGATTCATGTCTTAACATTACAGAATTCACTGCTTTTTTCAGAATTGCCGGATCTATTTCTCCTTCCAGCAAATACGTGGATGTTACATTATATGCTGAATTGTTATTATTAAACTGATCGACAATAAAGAAACGTTTCTGGGCATGCGACAATTCATAATAATCTGTTGGCACAACTGCTTTAATTGAATAGTTTGTGCCGGGAGATAATTTTTTCTTTTCTGCATCTACCAGTTGAGCGAGCTCCATAACATAAGGAGTCGCAAAAATCGATTTCAGTTCCAGCTTTACGCCTGTTTCATTAAATAACCTTGCTATAAATTGCGCTGCTTTGAGACTATGGCCGCCTTGTTCAAAAAAATTATCCTTTGTTCCGATCTGATCCATAGATAATATTTCGCGCCACAACGAAGCAATCAACTCTTCCGTTTTAGTGGCTGGAGCAACATAAGACACATGTTTTTCGTCAACATCAGGAATAACAAATTCCGCCAGTGCTTTTTTGTTGATCTTACCGTTCGAGTTCAAAGGGAATTTTTCGAGCGGACAATATTTTTGCGGAACCATTATGTCCGGCAGGTATTTTTTTAAGTACTCGTTCAGATCGCTGATGTTTATTGTCGAATGGGTTTCGAAATAGCCTGTGATGTATTTATCTCCGGCTTTACTTTCAGACACGAGGGCAGCAGCCCCTTTGATCCCTTCATAACTGAGCATGATCTTTTCTATCTCTTCCAATTCTATGCGATAGCCTCTGATCTTTACCTGGTTATCTACACGGCCAATGAATTCAACATCTCCCGAAGGAAGCCAGCGAACCAGGTCCCCGGTCTTATACACTTTTTCTTTAGTTTCAGGAAGTGTAATAAACTTTGTTCCGGTAAGAGTATCATCTGAAAAATATCCTTTTGCCAGACCTGTTCCTGATACGCACAACTCTCCGGCCATGCCAACCGGTAAAAGAATGTGGTCTGAATTAACAACATGACATCCTGTAGCGGTAATCGGTTTTCCTATTGGAACAGTTTTTACCCAGCCAGCTTTGTCAACCGGAAAAAAGGTTGAAAAGGTAGTATTTTCAGTAGGGCCATAGACATGAATGAGTTTACCGGCCCCATGTTTTTCAACAAAAGTGTTTACGTGACGAACCGAAACAATCTCGCCTCCGAATAAAATTTTGCGGACACCTGAAAGGTCTTCGAGTAAATTATCAACCAGCGAATTGAATAAGGCTGTGGTTACAAAAAATACAGTGATGTTATTTTTTCTCAACACTTCAGAAAAGTTAACCATGTCAAGCGACATTTCCTTAGTTGCCAATACCATGGTGGCCCCGTTGCAGAGCGCGCCAAAAACATCGAATACAGAACCATCAAATGCAAAATTGGAAAGTGCAAACACATTATCAGTATCACTGATCTGTATATAATTTGTGTTTTGCACCAGCCTTACTACCGAACGGTGTTCCACCATAACCCCTTTAGGTTTTCCGGTTGAACCCGAAGTATGAATGATATACGCCAGATCATCGCCCATCAATTCGGTTTGCAGGTTGTGCGACGGTGTTGTAAGCATGTCCAACTGAAAATCGAGAAACATTACTTTTCCGTCATACTCTTTTATTTTTGAAGAAAGGGAAGAGAATGTCATAAGCACTTTTGCATTTGTGCTTTTAAGAATGTAGGAAATCCGTTCTTCAGGATAATTAGGGTCCACAGGCACATACACTCCTCCTGCTTTGAGAATGGCCATGATAGCAATAACTGCATGCTCAGTACGCGGCAACATCATTGCAACAGGTGTTCCTTTGGCGACACCATGCTTTTCACAAATGTAACGCGACAACTGGTTACATTTGGCGTTAAGGCGCTGATAGGATAAATTTCCGGATTCTGTTACCAGAGCCGTTTTATCCGGCATTTTTTCCGCCCATTCCTCGAAGAGAGCGGTAATAGATCCGTAAGTTAAACCTGCAGGTGTCTGATCATTAAACTTCAGAATTTTTTCTTTTTCTCCGGGCAGAAAAACAGTTGCGTTCTTTACGGGCTTTAGAAGCGCTGTTTCAAAGCTTTCAGAAAAAACAAGGTAACGCTCTACAAATTGTTTTGCAGTAAAATGGTCAGCAGCATCAAAAACTCCGCCGAACCGGAACTTTACTCCTTGTTGTTCTTTACTTACGCTGAAAACGAATCCACAATGATGATCTGACAAAGGTTCATTTAGCGCTGTAAGTGCGAATGAAAAACGGAATAGCGAACCCAAAGAAATATTTTTTTCCTTCAATAGAGGGACCATATCGGAAAACGAATAATCCTGATATTTTACAGACTCTTCGATTTCGCGCTGAGTGATTTTAAGAATATCTTTCAAAGTACAATCTTCATCAAGTTTGTATTTGTAAAAACAAATCCCTCCTGAGTTATTTCTTTCAGACAATTTCAGAGGAGGCACGGCTATCACAATCTCAGATAAATTGTAATGCAGTTTTAACATCGATACATACATGGACAAATGCAGTGCGTATTCGGCAAACGGATCTTTTTTAGCCATAACAGAAACAATATCCTTGTGAGACGGCAGATCCATCTGAAACTCCCCGTTGATTCCCGACAATCCGGAATAAACATTAAACTGTCCGGCATCAGATAGTTTCGAAAGCCAGTATTTATGAATTAACGATTTCGTTATTGTATTTTCGGTTTTCATGAAATTTGCTTATTGTTATGGCAACATATTTTTTTAAGTGTAGATCACTTCTTTCTCTCTGAAAAGCCTCACAGCTGTAATTCCTTTCTGATTGCACTCATTGATCAATCTATTGGAATGTGTAATTGCTTTACAGGTATCGGTATATTGCTTGGCCATGATGTGTTTGATCCATGGCTCCTGGCCCATAGCATAAATAAATACGTCTTTGGGATTAAAACAATTTACCATCGCTATTGCTTCATCGTAATCTGAGCCTCTCAACAAACGTCCATAATCTGCTTCCCTTGGAAGTGGTTGCGAAAAATACGGTCCGTATAAATATGAAAGAGGAGCTCCGTCACATTCCATTCCAAGAAAAAGAACATCAATGTTCCCCATTATTTTCTGAACGTGCTCGTAAAGGCGCGGCTCAACGTTGCAAGAATCGGCTGCGAACAATAAGGACATGTTATTGAGTTTAACATGATGGCACATTTTGGTTCTGCAGTCCAAATCGCCGTGTTCCCCAATGAAAGGAACTCCTGTAATTGTACAGCCTGGTAAATCGAGCGATTCCAGTTCTTCAATTTCAATAACGTTTTTAAATCCGAGATTCTGAAACATTAATTTAAGATTCGGATCCTGAATACCGCCGCCGAGTGTTTTTGGAATAAGAACACACTTGATCCTGTTTCGTAGCTGCAGCATTGTTTCCAGGAGAATATGATCCTGGTGATTATGTGTTATTACCACATAATCTATAACCTCCGGCAGGTCCTTATATGTATACCGCGAAAGTTCAGTATCATAATCATAACTTATAACCGGATCTGATAAAATGCTTATGTCTTTTGTTTCAACCAGGATGCAGGCATGACCAAAGTAACGGGTACGTATTCCTTCGCCTTTATATTTATTATAGGTTTCAGGAGTCTTGTCTGTAAAAAAGGATTTGAACAGTTCTTCCTGTTCAGGCTGAATACCTATTTTTTCTTTAATGTAAGAATACGGTTTAGGCTTGTAATGCATTTCGAATAATTCATCCAGGGCTTCATGATCGAAAGGAACAGCAAGATGCAGTACTCCGGTATCGTCTATTCTTGGCGTACTTAAAACAAAAGGGCGTTCATCCTGATCAATGAGATACAGCGCGAGGCTCTGGCTTGATCTGTCAAAAAACTCGCTCTTATACAGAAGAGATTCAAAGAAGCGAAGCGAAGCATTGTTATTGATGTCATAAACAAGTTCAACATAACCTTTTAAAACTTCGGGCACTTTTTTATACAACGGTTCAAGCGTGTAACCTTTTGCTTCTTTCGACAGTGTAAGATTAAGATCTTTTACAGCCTGTGCAAATTCTATCTTACGCGCCTGTTTTTTCAGAGTAGATTCTCTCAGTCTTTTAATGTCCTCTACTCGGTTTGTTTTAAAATCCATAAACGGAGCTCCGATCATATCGGGGTTACGAACAACCTCTTCGTGAATCTCAGGCGCTAGAATATAAGAGTCCATTATTTTAATATGCCTGTCAAGAATATTCATTGCGGCTGTTGCCGGTGAAATAAGATTGGCCCAGGCGTACCACCTGTCAAAAAGAGGTTCGGAAACAAGATTGGGTTTTAAGTATACAGGGTCGTTATTCATGGGTTAAGGAATAAATACAATTATGAGGTGAACATATTAAGATCGATTTTCAGGATAGATTTATTTAATTCTTTTTGTTCGGGCAACAGCAAATCAGTTTCTTTTATCAGAAGCTGAGGATCATTTAAACACTGACTGAACAGATGTTTGAATTGTTCCATAAAAATAAGTACGGTGTCCTGGTTAAACAGATCGCTGTTATATTCTATAGAAAGGTTTATTCTATTTTCTTCTTCTCTTGCAAAAAACCAGAGATCGGCCTGCGCTTTTTCAAACTCTGCATTAAACACATCAATTTCAAGTCCGGTTTCAGGAAATTTACGCCTCTCATCCATGTCCCAGTTAAATCCAACATTGTAAATAGCCGATCTGCTGAGATCTCTTTTCACTTTTAAATCTTCCACCAGCGCATCAAAAGGATATATCTGATGTCCGAGGTCTTCCATTGTTTCGCCGTGGACCTGCTGCAAGAAATCAGCGAATGTATTTTCAGATTTTATGATTGTCCGTGACGCGATCATGTTTACAAAAAAACCAACAAGTCCTTCAACATCCTGGTGATCGCGCCCCGCTACCGGTGTTCCGATAACCACATCCGTTTGACCGCTTATTTTGTGCAGGAACAATTTAACTACAGAAAGAACACAAACGAACAGTGTTGTATTGTATTGCGCGGCCACTTCTTTTAACGTGGCGCTTGTTTCCTCAGTCAGGGTGTCAGAAATTGAAAATCCGTAATACGTTTTTATTTTCGGTCTTTCTTTATCAATTGGCAACTGCAATTCGGATAAACCATTTAATTTTTTAACCCAGTAAGCTTTATGAGCAGGAGCCTCCTCTTCTAACAAACGATTATGCCATGCCGCATAATCTTTAAACTGAACAGGCAACTGAGGAAGAGGATCGGGAAGATTTTTCCTGAAAGCGTTGTATAACGTTAATACCTCTTTTGTTACTATGTCCATCGACCATCCGTCGCTCACTAAGTGATGAATTGTAATAAGCAGGATAGACCTGTTCTTTTCTATCTTCAGAAGCGAAGCACGAAGCAGCATTCCCTTCGAAAAATCAAAGGTTTCTGTTGCTTCTTTGTCCGACAATTGTTTTGCTGTATTTTCTTTATCAGCAGTGTCACTTAAATCCACGAGGCCCAGCTTAAAAACCGTTTGACCAGCAGGTATTACTTTCTGACGAACTTCTCCATTAATAATTTCCAATGCTGTACGAATACTTTCGTGCCTTTCTATTAATGCTTCAAAAGCCATCTCCAGCGCTTTTATATCGAGATCGCCGGTTAAACTGTAAGACCGGGGCATATTATAAAATACGGCTCCTTCCTCGAGTTGACTTAACACCCACAATCTTTTCTGCGAGTGTGAGAGTTCATAATGTTCGCTGAGAGAAAGACGCGGAATTGGTTTGTATTCGAAAGCTTCTGATATATCAATTATTTTTGCCTGGTCCTTAAGCACAGGATTAGCAAAAATTGTTTTAAGATCAAGTTTAACTTTCCGTTTTCTGGCGACCATTGAAATGAGGCGTATGGCTTTCAGAGAAGTTCCACCCAACTCAAAGAAGCCACTGTTTCGGCTTACTGATTTGATGTCAAGAATCTCGGACCAGATAGAGCTTAACAATTTTTCCGTTTCTGTTTCCGGGGCTGAGTATTGTGCCGAGGAATTGCCAACCGGAATCTGCAGAAGCTGCTTATAATCTATTTTTCCGTTAGAAGTCAGGGGAATATGATTTACAGGGATGATATGAAGCGGGATCATATACACCGGCAACATAGTTTCGAGAAATTTTTTCACTTCTGCAGTTGCAACTGCTTCGCCTTGCCTTACATAACTGAGAATTATTTTTTGTCCGCTGGCATCATCTTTGGTTGTTGTTACAGCCTGCTGTACAGAAGGGTGAGATTCGAGAACAGAATTTATTTCTCCGAGCTCAACACGATGTGACATGATTTTTACCTGATCGTCTTTTCTCCCCAGATACTCAAATTCACCGTTTGATCTCATGAACCCAAGATCGCCGGTAGCATAAAAGCGTTCTTCTGAAAACCCGGGATATATGAACTTATCCGCTGTTTTTTTATTATCGTCCCTGTAACCTTTTGCCAGGCCTATGCCTGCAATATAAATTTCACCAGGCATTCCGGGAGCGCAAAGAATACCGTTATTTACAATAAAGATCTCTGTATTTGCAATGGGCCTGCCAATAGAGATTGTTGGATCGCCAAGACCCACTTTTTTTACGATGCACCCAACAGTGGCTTCGGTAGGGCCATATTCGTTAAACACAATGATGCCGGAATCTACAGCATGAATAATTTCAAGATGTTTTTTTGTGAGGGCTTCTCCTCCTGCTATTATTTTTTTTACGGAGGTTTTGCCGATCCCCAGATGTTCAAGAACCTGAATGTGAGCCGGTGTTAGTTTCACACAATCGAGCTCTTCATTCCTGAAGATTTCAAGCAATGTCTTGTCGATTCCTTTTTCACTGCTATAAGCATAAACCGATTTTCCTCTTATCAGCGGAAGAAAAACCGAAGTAAGTGTAAGATCAAATCCCAGGGACGTGAACAGCGGAAAATTTCCTTCCGATGAATCGTTGAAATAAAAATCGCTGGCCCAGCTCAGATAATTGAAGAGGCTCTCATGTTTAATTTCACATCCTTTTGGTACACCTGTTGACCCCGAGGTATAAATCACGTACGCCAGATCCGATCCCGCGATGGCAACAGTTAAATCATTTTTTGATAAACGACTTAGTTCAGATTCCGTATGGCGGTCATTTATAATCAGTAAATTATTCTGCCGATCTGTAAGGTGTAAATATTCGGATTGGGTAATAACAAGTTTACAGTTGCCTGTTTCAAGTATGAGCCTTATCCTTTCCTTTGGCGCCTCCACATCCATTGGCAGAAATGCGGCGCCTGCTTTTAAAACAGAAAGAATAGAAATAACCGCGTCCACCGACCTGTCCATTAATACTGCGACCAGATCATTTTTCCCGACACCTTTCTGTAAAATGAGCGCGGCAAGCTGATTAGTTTTTTCTGAAAGCTCTTTGTAGGTCAATTGTGTTTTATGATCGGCAACTGCGAGTGCCTCTGGTTTTTTTTGAGCGTTTAACTGAAAAAGATTCGTTACTGAAAATAAATTATCCTGATAATAGTTCTTCCTGATAAAGTTATCTTTCATTTCCTTTACCATTTGTGCGCTGCAGGTCTCTATTTTATTGATCTTCTGGTGAGGATAATTTACAAGGTTTATTAAAAGATGTTTGTACTGACTAAGAAGCATTTTGTTTTCCTTAGCGTCAAACATATTTTTATCTGAAAACAACATTAATTTAATATCGTCTTCTGATTTTATGCAGGATAGTTTTAGTCTGAACTGATCGGTGTGGCAAACAATATTTTCGATTTTAATAGTAAGCCCATCTTCAAGAACATAATTTTTTCTCCATTCCGAAAAATCGAACCCAAGTGAAAACACGAGTTCTTCTTTTTTGAAATGAGCTGGATCAGAAGGCTCAACAAAAAAATAATCTCTCCACATTTCAAGGTCACGTTCTGTTTCATCTGCTTCTCTCACAGCATCCGCGAAAGACAGCTCATTGTTCATCCGCAATTTTACAGGCAATGTTTTAGAAAATGGACCAACTGTACTGTTAAGATCTTCGTATTCTCTTTTATTAAATACTTTTCCGGTAAGAACCTGTTCTTCTCCTCCGTGTTTAAATGCAAACACGTTGAATGCGGTAAACAAAACCTGTTCAACACTTGTGTTAAGCAAGAGGGCGGTTTTCTGCAGAAGATCCAGTTCATTGCCATTTACACTATCTTCGCAGCAAACGGGCTCATACACACCAACAGTATCTGATGAAGCCAGCGGAAAATAGTGTTTGGTTTCGCCTGAATAATAACTACTCCAGAACTCAGATGCTTCATGTTCAGGAAAATTCAGAAGGTTCTGCTGCCATTCCGCGTATTTTATAAATGAAACGGCATCCGGAGCAATGGGTTTTCCGGTATTGTACAGTGCTAACAGGTCATTGATAATAAATTGAAGCGAGTATGCATCGCACACCAACGCGCTTGCTTCTATGCGGCAAGTGTAAACACCTGGTGATTTTTTTTGCAGATGATAATTAAAAACCGATTTGGTATTGGCATCCTGTACCAACGACCAGTCAAATTCTGACAACTGATGCAAGTCAGGAAAAACAGAGTGATCAAGTGGTTTAAAAGCTGTTTTAAAAATCTGGTGGATTTCCACTAGGTTTTGAATTGCCGAGCGCCATTTTTCTTCATTCAGGTTGCCATTAATATCAAACTCGCAGGATAAATGAAAAACAGAATTATCTTTCATCAAAAGCCATAATTTCCTTTGAGCCGTTAACAGTCGTAGTTTTCCAGATGCGCCTTCCATAATTAATCCTGTACCCAGTAATTGTCGGTATAGTTTAAGCTTTTTACAATAATAACAAATATTTTACAACCAGCCATTTTATCTTCCTGTTTTTTGATATCTGGTTACATTTGATGTTTTTAATTTGTACAAAACCTGTTTTTAATCTTTGGGAAACTAATAATGAAGAAAAAATAACTTAGTTTTACTTCGAAAGATATTTTTATGGAATTTCAAGACTCATCTTCCTGCATTTTGTGGCCATCCATTGGCGAGTACCCTGTTTACGACGAATTGCTTTATTACGCAATGACACAGGATGAAAAACGTGTAATACGGTACAGACACGCAGCATTACGTTTGGTAAAAGATAAAAAAGTGGTGGATATAGGAACCGGGAAAGATGCAATACTGGCGCGGATCTGTATAGAATGCGGCGCTGCTCTTGTTTATGCGATTGAAATGGATGAAGAAGCTTTTCATCAGGCGAGCGAACTAATAAAAAAACTTAACCTTGAAAACAAAATCATTCTGATGTTCGGCAACTCTATGCAACTGAATATTCCTGAGCAGGTGGATGTGTGCATTTCTGAAATTATAGGAACCATTGGCGGATCGGAAGGAGCTGCTGTGATTCTTAATAATGCCAGAAGATTCCTGAAGCCGAACGGAAAAATGATTCCCGAAGAATGCCGCACCCTTGCAGCAGCAGTTACTCTTCCGGAACAGGTTTATAATTTTCCAATGTTTGATGAGCTTGGCGATTACTATTCAGAACAGGTGTTTGATACAGTTGGTTACTCTTTTGATATAAGACTTTGCCTGAAAAATATTCCTGATCATTCGGTCATTTCAGATTCTGCTGTTATTGAAGCGCTTGATTTTAATAAAGAATGTAGTACCTCTTACACCAGCGAATTTTGCCTTACCATCAATCAGAACTCGAGACTTGATGGATTACTCTTGTGGATTAACCTGTTTACCTCCTCCGATCAGATGGTAGACAGCCTAAAAGAAAAAACAAACTGGCTGCCAGTTTATTTTCCGTTATTTTATCCCGGACTTTCGGTTGAGAAAGGCGATATTCTAAAAGGAAATTTTAGCGTGAAGCTCAGTGAAAATTCTGTAAACCCCGATTATTTTGTAAAAGGCGGTGTTATGACTGTGAAAGGAGAAACGCATAATTTTGAATTTGAATCTTATTATATGCGGAAACCTGAATCTAAAAATCAATTTTACGGGAAATTATTTAAAACACAGGAATCAAATTAGTTTAATTAGTTACATTTGATTTATGAATTCACAACGACCAGCCTATTATTCCATTGAAGATTTCCCTCCTTTAAAAGACCTTGTTACCAACTGGAACATCATCAGAAATGAATTCCAGGCTCTTCAGGCGCCTGTTATGAATATTGACCGCACAGATAAGGAGCATGAAGCTGTTTTAGAAGAAGTGCAGGATTATATTGGGAAAGGGAATGAATACGGATGGACAATGGGTTGGGGAAAAAGCGGACCAAATAAGGATTGGGTTCAGTACGGACTTATTATTCACGACGAAGTTATTCCGTATGTTTCGGAAAGGTTGTCTCAGACGATAGGTTTTCTCAGAAAAATAAAAGGTATTAAAATTGCTGCCCTTGTTACTATGCACCCACAGAGTTCGCTGCCGTGCCATCAGCATCCCGAACTTTTTGAACAGGGACTTCTCCAACTTCATTTACCGGTTGAAACTGCTACCGTAAACAATTACGCATATCTGAACGTAAACGGAGAATTCAGGCAACACGTATGTGGCCAGCCCATTATTTTCGATGGATCTCTCGATCATTTCGCTCTTAATAAATCCGGAGCCAACCGTACAATTTTATACCTTGAATTTGATAAAAATCTGGTAATGACCGGAGCTATGAACTCATAAGTCCGGCCATAGCAACAGCAATAACACGTTTACCTGAATAGGCATAACGGCCATGTGTCATAACAATATTATCAAGAAGAAGTAAATCGTTTTTTTTCCACTTGAATGTTCTTACTGCATTCGAATAGGCCGTTCCTATTTCAGTAATGACTTCCTTTTCAATCGGGCTTCCATCGCCATAAAATGTATTAAAAGGGATTTCGTCTTTCTTCAATGTATTTAAAACAAAATCATCAAGGGTCTGTTCATTAAAAAAATAAGCGTGGTTAAACCATATCTTTTCTTTTGTAGAAGGATGTACCTGGAATGCAGGTTTTTTCCAGGTGATCGAGAGAATTTCATTCTCCTTCCATTCGAAAGAAATATTATTCCTGATACAATTTTCTTCCACTGTATTTTTATCCGTTGTCTGAAATACTTCGTTCCAGTGTAATCCAATGCCATTTCCCAAATTACGTTTATAGAGTATCCCCTTTTCAAGAAATTTTTTCTGCGTTTCGGCCGAAATATATTTTATAACTTCTCTGTTGTCTGCAATTGGTGTTTCTCCCCCAGTTTCTGAAGGCTGATCACAAAAGAACATGATCTTTGCCGGCCACTCCGCCGCGTAAGACAGTTCGTTGTGCATATTGATATGCTGATCCTTGGGATGATCGGTTGACGTGTAAATTTTATCGCTGATCTCGGTTCGTGGAGAGGAACGGTTTGAATACCCGATAATAGAATCGCTCAGATACCCGGTTACAGAACGAAACCCTTCGATGCCTTCGATATTAAAATCCCTGAAAAGTACCGCTCCTGTTTTTTCAAGATGCTCATCAATAACTGTTTTATTTGTTCTTACCCAATCCCCAAAATTGAGTCCGGTGTCAGTACAACGGAATATCAGTGGATAATTTCTGTTTCCTCCGGGAAGATCAATATCTGCACCCTCTACTTTTTTTAATCCGGTTTCCGCCGACGAATTCAGAAATTCACTGAACCTGTCCTTTTTAAAATTTGGCTTATTCATATCTTAGTTTTTAAAAGCATTCCAGGAACTTTTCTTTTTTTCCATTAGTTTATCATAATGCGCTTTCCTGATGAGAGATTGTTGTATTTTAAATTCCTCTCTCAACGCGCCAAGTTTAACATCAGCATTGCTGATCATTTTTCCAAGAATAAATTTATACAATTCTGTAAAGTTCTCTATGAAATCGTTCTTATAAAGAGACACATTATATTCAAGACTGATGTCGATCCTGTTTCCACGGTCTAGTACATTCATCCACATATCCGTTTTCACAAAACCCGATTCAATTCTGATCTCTTCAATACTGAGATGATCCATCAATGAATTTTGCTTCAGAGGATCTTCTCGGTCCATATGAAATGTAAATCCTATATCGTAAAGATAATTCCTGCCCTCTTTCAGACCCAGTCCGAGATCTTCCACAAGTTTATCAAAGGGGTACACCTGGTGTTGAAAGCCATCTAACGCTACGCGTTTGAATTTTTTAAGCAATTGTTTTAAATCATCGTTCTCTTCAATAATGGTTCTTAAAGGAAGAAAATTAATATACAATCCAACCTGATTTTCAAGTAAACTGTTTTCGCGGCCTGCAACCGGCGTACCCACTATAAGATCTGTTTGACCAGAATAACAATATAGTAAGGCTTTATAAGCCGCCATAAAAGTCATAAACAATGTACATTCATTTTCCTTGCTGAAAGAGCGGAGACCCTCTGAAAGATTTTTTTCAAGGTCGGCATTGTACATGCATCCTTCAAATGTATTCACAGCAGGTCTTTCACTATCCGGAGCAATTATTATTACAGGTATATTTCCTTTGAACTGTTCTTTCCAATAGGCTTGATGAACATTCGACGATTTATTTCCCAGTATATTGTTCTGCCATACGGCGAAATCTTTATATTGAACAGGGAGCGGGAGAAGAGAAGAAGCAATGCCTTTTGCGAAGGACTGATATAAACTGAGGAAATCATGAATGATAACATCAGTAGATACTCCATCGGTAACAATGTGATGAAGATTGATTATAAAAATATACTCTTCTTCTTTAACACTGAAAAGATCGGCCCGTATCAGTAAATCTTTTTCCAGATCGAACGGTTTTCTTACTTCCCGGTCAATAAAAGCTCTGAGCTCCTTTTCTGTTTTAAACTCACCAGGGATTTGCGCACTTGAAAATTTTAATTCTCCTGGCGATAATGTTTTAATTTTCTGTCTCGGTTCTCCATTGACTTCGATAAATACGGTACGCAGACTTTCATGCCGGTTAACAAGCGCGTTCAATGCATTGTTCCATGTTTCAAAATCTATTTTACCTTTTATGCGGTAAACCGATGGCGTGTTAAACACCGATGGATTTGAAATGGCATTGAGTATCCAAAAACGTTTCTGAGAATGCGACAATTCATAATGTTCCTGCACCGGAGCCGGTAATATTCCTGAATAAGGATCGTTTATCACAGGTATTAATGTTTCCAGATACGCCGAAAGGGAATTGATAGTAGAATAATCAAGAAGGTGATCAAACTCAATTTCAATATTAAGTTCTGCTTTTATTTTATTGATCACCTGTGAACCATTTAACGAGTGGCCACCAAGATCAAAGAAATCATCATCGTCATTTATTGTTTCAGACTTAAGCACACTGTACCAGATGGCCGCCACTTTTTCCTTAATAGTTCCATTTCCTGTTGCAGGAACATTTGATTCTGCAGGAAGACCAGCATCCTTTTCACCTGAAAAATCGATCAGGAAATAAGGATTCTCTTTAATAGCCGAAAGATCTGCATCAATGATCCCCACATTCCCAAGTCCGGAATTAACAACCCTGATTAAAGCATTAATTCCTTCGTTGTTGGTTAATGGCTTCAGCACATAATTATTTTCGGCGGCATTATCAGTAGCGCTCATTCCTGTTTCTTTCCAGCCCGGCCAGTTAATGGTAACGTATCTGCTATTACTGCCCTTATAAGACGGATAAGCGTCAAGAAATGCATTGGCCATAGTGTAGTGCATGGTTTCTTTCTGAGCAATAAAAGTGTTCATGGTAGAGAACATCACAAAGAATTCAGGGTCCAGATGCTTGCTTAATTCATCAAGATAAACAGTGCCCTGAACTTTCGGCGCCATGACTTTAGTCAGATCATCTAAACTTATTTGTTCAAAAGATGTTCTTTCACCAGCAATACCCGCAGAATGTATGATCCCATCCAGCTTGCAGAAAGTTTCGGAGACAGAAGAAAAAACTCCGGCAAGTTTATTCCTATCTGAAATGTCAGAGCTGTAATAGTACACTTTCGATCCTGTTTTTTTAAGGAGTTCCAGTTTATTCTGAATGATCGGCGTTAACTCTGATCTGCCGATTATAATTATATTACACTTGGTCAGCGAAATATGTTTGCAGATCTCATACCCGATCCCATTCGCACCACCGGTAACAAGATAAGTACCGTCTTGTTTAAACACGGGTGTTTGTTTTACTGATGAATTTATTCTGACAGGTTCCAGCATTTTCATAAACCAGTTTTCCCTGCGGTACGCGCAAAATCTTACCTGGCCAGGATCAAGTATATGTGAGATTATTGCACCTGGCAATCTTTTCGGAAAATATCCGTTGTAGTCGAGATCAATTGCACATATTTCTGTTTTGCGGTTATCGGCTATGAGAGCATTAAGCACAGATTCCGACATGCCATGAACCGGGTTTGGAACAGGATCTGAAGAAAGTATTTTATGCGCATTGGATGTAATAAATACAATATTGGTTTTTTTATTTACCAATAAACGGTGGAAATGTTTTAAAAGAAAAAACTGCGAGTGAATTCCTGAAAAAAGATTTTTTTCTTTTCCTGAAAAAAAACCATTGTTCCTGTAATTCCATAAATGAATAATAACATCGGGGAGTCTGTTGTTTTTTTCAAGCTCCGAAAAAAGTGAAATATAATCCGATTCGTTACCGGCATTTACACTGTAAGAATCCTGGTCATTGGCCCTGAACTGATTTTCACCGGTAACCTTTATACACTGATTCTTGTCTTTTAGATTATTTAAAATGGCGTCTCCAAGGCCGCTTTCATCAGCGAACACAAGTACTTTTTTTCCCGACATTTCCTGGATATTTTTTTCGACAGGAATTTTTGTCCATTTTAACTGATAAAAGTTATTCTCAATAGCATCGGCTTTCGCTTCGTTTTCTGAATCATTTTCGAGCCAGCACAATGTGCGTTTAAACTTATAGGCAGGAAGTGAAATTTTCACGGGTTCCTCCCGTTTCCATAAATTTTTCCAGTTAATATCGCTGCCTGCCAGGTATATCTGTTTCAGGAAATTCAACAAAGGATCTGAAACCGAAGGATCGAGACTTATTGTTTTAATACGCGTATTTTTAGAGGAGCGTCTTGCAAGTTCCCGGCTTACATTTCCCTCCGGTCCTGCTTCCGCGAACAACACGTTTTGATC
This sequence comes from Bacteroidota bacterium, assembly GCA_021323535.1. GTDB lineage: Bacteria > Bacteroidota > Bacteroidia > B-17B0 > Aurantibacillaceae > Aurantibacillus. The sequence goes on along the minus strand of JAJONO010000054.1, from coordinate 2,248 downwards.
TTTAACTTCCTTTTCAAGCAGTAAGTCAATACGTGATTCCAGCGATCTTGTTTCTTCAGAGGAAAAACGAATTACTTTTTCAATAGCCTGCTCAAGCGTACTCTGTTTTTTTATAGCAGCAATAGCTAATTTCCCTTCGCCATCGCCTATCAGGTACGGGTCGTTTAATCCATACTCCATCAGGGTATTGAAAAAGGCATATTGAAAAGCAAATGCGCGGCAACCTTCATGATCTCCATCAAATCCGGAAGTGTGTTTACAGTCGTTGTAATGCTTCTGAAAATCGGGATAAAGACCGCATAGCTTTACTATCAGATCTTTGGTAACAGATTGCTTAGCCGAGAAAACAACAAAGACTTTTATTTTGTCATTCGCAATTTTTGAAAATGTTTCTCCGGTTTTGGCGGATAACAAACCCAGCATTTCTTCTTTATCTGATGCTACAAATGCATACCGGTAGTTATGGTGACGGCGACCGTGTGTTAATGTATAACTTATGTTGGCCAGCGAGGCATCTTCTTTAATAAGATAATCACGTAAAGTTTTAATATTCTCTTCGAGTGATGCCGGATTTTTTGCAGACAGTGTTATTAGCCTTGGGCCACCTGCAGTTTTACTATCTATTGCCGGCGCTTCTTCAAGGACTGCATGACAGTTGGTTCCCATTAAGCCAAACGAGCTTACTCCTGCAATTCGCTTATGCGTAACAGGCCAGGGCGTTAATGTCTTGTTTACATATACTGAAGATCCTTCAAAAGGTATGAGGGAATTGGGTTTATCGTAATGCAGTGAAGGAAAAAGCTCGGCGTATTTAATGGAAAGAACTGCTTTTATCAGACTTGCAATTCCCGCTGCACTGTCGGCATGACCGATGTTTGTTTTCACCGATGAAATTGCGCAAAAATTCTTTTTCTCTGTAAACTTTCTGAATGCAAGATCAATTCCGCCCACTTCAATAGGATCGCCTAATTTTGTTCCGGTACCATGTGTTTCTATATAGGAAATCTGATCGGGCTCAATGCCCGCTTTTTTCCAGCACTCAACAATTACTTCAGACTGCGCTATGCTATCAGGCGCGGTGAGACTACCCGAAAGTTTGCCATCCTGATTGGCAGCTGTAGCTTTTATAACAGCATGAATATTATCTTTATCCTCAATTGCTTTGTCCAGTAATTTCAGGATCACGCAGCCAAAACCTTCTCCGCCAATAGTTCCGTCTGCATTATCTGAAAACGCCCTGGCCTTACCGGTTGGAGAACTGATGCCAATATCAATGATGTCTTTTTTTTCGAGAGGAAATAAAGCCAGCTTACATCCGCATGCGAAAGCGTAATCAGAATTACCTGTAAGAAGATCGTTGCATGCCAGATGAATTGCCATTAAAGAGGAAGAGCAGGCGGTATCTACCATAGCAGCGGCTCCTCTCAGATTAAAGAAACGTGAAATTCTTCCTGCAATTATAGAACTGATATTACCTGTATACAATGTTGGATCAAATTCTTTGGCCAGTTTATAATAGTCCAGATCCGTGTCACTTACAAATAAAGATGTTTTGCTACCATTGAAGTTATCCGGATGATATCCTGAATCTTCGATAGCTTCCTGAACCACCTCCAGCAGAATTCTTTGTTCGGGTGCCATGTGAATAGCTTCGCCGAATGAAATATTAAAAAAATCGTGGTCAAAAAAACCAATATTTTCCATGTAACCTCCATGCTGATAATCCTTGTCATAGCTGCCTGAGTTTTTAACTCTCTCCTGCGACATAGGTTTAACACTGTCTTTTCCACTTCTGAGATTTTTATAAAACTCCAGATAATCGGAAGCCTCAGGAAATCTGCCTGCAAGTCCGATTATAGCAATATCATTTTTGTTGGTTGTCATTAAAAATCTATTTCTGTTAGTTCTTTCTTATCGTTGTCATTTAACGCCTGATCGTTTTTAGCAATAATGTGTTCTGCCTGTAAAGCTATTGTGGCATTACTGAACAATTCGTTTATTTTAAACATTGCAGGATATTTATTATTCAGTAAGTTCATCAGGTGAACAATTTTAAAAGAATTTCCTCCCAGTTCAAAGAAGTTATCGTTTACACCGATTGTTTTATTTTCGAATACAATTTGCCATAAAACAAGTACCGACTCTTCGGTTTCATTTCTTGGGGCCACAAATTCTGTTGATGATTTTAAGTGTGGTTGTGGCAGTGCGGCACGGTTTACTTTTCCGTTTGCGGTGAGCGGAAGTTCGG
>JAJONO010000115.1 GCA_021323535.1 Bacteroidota bacterium | reverse complement strand
CTTCACCGATTATTTTCCCGATTTTCCATATTCCGGAATTACAGTGAAACAAATGTTGAGTCACCGTTCGGGATTACCCAATTATATTTACGCGCTAAACTCCGAGATCTATCAGCCTGATTATAAAATGAGCAATTCGGATATGTACAGTTATCTGAAAGTAAAAAATCCGAAAGTTTATCTTAAGCCGGATAAAAATTTTAATTACTGCAACACTAATTATGCCTTACTGGCTCTTCTTGTAGAAAAAATTTCAGGAAAACCGTTTCAGCAATTTCTAAAGGAGGAATTGTTTACTCCTCTTGGAATGAAACATACGGCAACCATCCGCGATATTAATCTTGGTTCCGACAACATTACAAAAGCCTATGATCTTAAATGGAAGCCGGTTGATTTTGACGCAAGTGACTATGTTCTTGGTGATAAAAGTATTTATTCTACTACCTACGATCTGTTTTTATTCAGTGAGGCTTTGTACCAGAACAAGATCATTAAACCCGAAACGCAGGAACTGGCCTATACAGCTTACAGCAAAGAGAAAAAATTAAGCAACTACGGTTACGGCTGGCGCATCAAGGATTTTAATGATCCTGTAAAAAAGGAAGTATATCATAACGGTTGGTGGCATGGCTACCGCTCCTCATTTCACAGAAGATTAAGCGATACATTAACAGTTGTTATCTTAAGCAATCAGTTAAACAAAGCGGTGTACCATACTTACAAGGTCTATAATATTCTTGATAATGTTGGAGCAGATACGCTTGAAGCAGATGAGGAGTAGAAAAAACGCTAAATTTTAAATTATAAATGCTGAATTGAATGGCAATCCAAGCAGTTCTCATTCAAAATCTATCATTCAACATTTAAAATTTCCTGAGCCCAATCCTGATTCCCACATTCGCTGTCACCAGCGGATTTCTTCCATGATCCATCACCATATGCGTGATCATAATATTTGTTGCAGGATAAATGCAACTGAAAAATCCTTGTTTTGCCAGTGGCTTAAAACTATAACCAATTTCTGCTGCTAAACCGCTGCGGTGTAAAATACTGTGGTGACTACCCAATGACGCTTCGGCGGGATGTTGCAGGTAATCGTGTTCAGATATTTCGTGATGGTGTCCGAAGCCGGCGCCCACAAAAAATCCGTTCGTAAAATGATAGCGGTAGTTCACGCTGATGACGCCGATCATGGTCCTGTTTGGAAAATTATAGATTTCCCTTGCTCTCAGATCAACACTTCCTTTTGGTGAAACAAAGAATCCGAATGCACCACCAACTCCGCCAGAGAACGAACTTTGCTGGAATCCGCTGCAGATTTGTCCTTCTAAATAATACTTGTGATCGTTATTCTGAGCCTTTACGGTTTGCGTGAATGTTATTACGCACAACACGATACTTTTCATGGTTTTCATAAACAGAGATTTTATGGTTGAAAAGTAAAAGTGATGTCATAGCTCTTAACACACTATAACGCTGTGAAAAAAGATTTAGTTGGGGAGGAAGTGTTAAGGAATGTAAAATACGTTTGGATGAATGATAAATGACAAAGGATAAAAGATTTAATACCCGCAGGTCCTTAATCATTTATCCTTTATCTCTTTGCCGGAATAAAATTACTTTAGCTCGCACTTATATGTCTTCTCACCTTTATTAGTGGTGTTAAGAGTAAAACTAGGAACTACGTTGTAAGTATTCTCAGTATAAGGCTCGGTATAACTTAAGCAACCTGCTTCAGCATATTTCTTTTTTGTTTTTTCGATCTTTCTGTCAACCGTCTCTGATTCACTTACCGGCGATGAAAAAGTTGTATCGATTGTTAATGGAGGCAGTGGTATCGGAATAAGCGTAGACGCGGTAAGGGTTACCGTTATAGTTGCTTTTGTTGTAGATGTACCGGTTTTGGTTACTGTACAGGTACAGGTTCTTTCTTTTTCGCAGGAAACAATTCCGAAAGCGACTCCAAGGCAAACAATAATAAATTTTTTCATCAGGGGTGTTTTTGATTAAGCGGTACGGTTAATATCCCAGTTCTCTAAGTAATCAGCAATTCTTCTTAAGAAACTTCCGCCAAGCGATCCGTCTACTACCCGGTGATCGTAACTTAAACTTAAGAACATAAATTGACGGATGCCGATCATGTCGCCTTGTGGTGTTTCAATCACAGCCGGTTTTTTCTTAATGGTTCCAACGGCAAGAATAGCAACCTGTGGTTGATTAATGATAGGAGTTCCCATCACGTTTCCAAAGTTACCAACGTTACTTACCGTAAAGGTTCCGCCCTGGATCTCGTCAGGAGATAATTTATTGGCGCGCGCTCTTGCAGCAAGATCGTTCACGGCTTTAGTAATGCCGATAAGATTTTTTTCGTCGGTATTTTTAATTACAGGAACAATAAGGTTTCCGCTTGGTAAAGCAGCGGCCATACCTACGTTAATATTTTTACGTTTAATGATCTTGGTTCCGGTCTGATCAACCGACACATTGATCATTGGATAATCTTTAATAGCTTTTACAACAGCTTCTATGAAGAGTGGGGTAAAGGTGAGTTTTTCGCCTTCGCGTTTTTCCCATTCTTTTTTCATTTTATCTCTCCACATAACAAGATTGGTTACGTCGGCTTCCACGAAAGAAGTTACGTGCGGAGAAACGTGTTTGCTCATTACCATATGATCGGAAATGAGTTTGCGCATGCGGTCCATTTCAATGATCTCGTCGCCAGCGCCCACAGCAACAGCAGGACGGTTAACGATCACTGCATTATCTCCAGCAGTAATTGTGGTGGCAGGAGTAGAAGTGGTTTTAGTTTGAGTAGTTGTGGTGCTTGTTGAAGCGCCGGATTTATTACGGTTAGGTAAATAAGCTAAAATATCGGCTTTGGTAACACGGCCGTCTTGCCCGGTTCCTTTGATAGAATCAAGTTCGGTAAGGCTAATTCCTTCTTCTTTGGCAATGCTTTTTACCAGGGGAGAATAGAATTTATCGGAAGAACCGTAATTATTATTTACAGTTGCAGCGGTAGCAGTAGTTGTTGGTTGCTTGGTTTCTGTAGTGGTTTTGGTTTCAGGAGTCGAAGTCTTAGGCGTTTCGCTAACAGAAGCATTGGCGTCGCTGCTGATCACGGCAATTACCGCGCCAACCTGTACCACATCGCCTTCTTTGAATAAACATTTTACGAGCGTACCTTCAAACGGAGAAGGGATTTCACTGTCTACTTTATCAGTAGCGATCTCAAGAACGGTTTCATCGATCTTGATCTTATCGCCTTCGTTTTTGGTCCATTTAATAATAGTAGCTTCAGCCACGCTTTCACCCATTTTGGGCATGATTAAATCAAAGTTTGCCATTTTAGTAGTAGAGTTAAATCTATCCCTTTTTTGGATAGCCCCACAAAAATAGGGTTCTGGACAAGAAAACCCAAAAATAATGCATTATTCTATCGTTCAAAGCGATTTTTTTCGCACAAAAAATGGGTTATTTTTGTAAAAACTACATTATTATGATAAATACGGCTACAGCAATATGGCATGGTAAGGGAGTTGACGGAAAAGGCGCTCTCACCAGTAAGAGCAGAGCGTTGAATGGAATTTCGTACTCCTATAAAACAAGAACCGAAAGTAATCTGGGTACCAATCCTGAAGAACTGGTTGCGGCCGCTCATGCGGGTTGTTTTGCCATGAAACTGGCCTTCATATTTGAAAGTGCTGGTTACGTGGCGGATGAGATCAACGCCACTTGTGAAGTTACGTTTGAAGCCGGAGAGGTTACTTCTTCACATATTGATTTAAAAGTAAGAATGGCTGGCATCAATAAAAGCGAATTTGACCAACTCGTGGAAGATTCCGGGAAGAATTGTCCGATCTCGAAACTGCTCAAGACGCAATTGACGGTGAAATCGGAGTTAGTGCTGATTTGAGAGCCTCTTTGATTTAACCCATAGATACATAGTTTTTCATTTCTTTAAACTCAAAAGTAAGAGTTAAGCATAGGAAAATATCCTGCAGATATTTTGCAGGAGTTGTGTTTTTGATTTAGAGGTTCTAGAAATAAATGACAACAGGGAAATTGTGAAAGTTCATAGACAGTAAGATTTTTGTTGGCAATGTTTTCATAAATATCTTGTGATGTCATATTGATACCTCATGGTTTAGTTTTAAAACCTATTGATTTTTGTGGTTTCGGGTTTTCTTTCTTTTCAATGAACTCATCCATGTATCTGAAAACAACTTCTATATTTTTTGAATTATTTTCAGTTTTTCGTTTAATCTTCTCAACTTCAAGTCGCAATTCTGTATTATCTAAAAGCATTTGCCGGATTTTTGTAAACACTCTTATTATTTCAATGTTTACAGCAATAGCTTTTTTACTATTAAGTACGCTGGATAACATAGCAACACCTTGTTCTGTAAAAGCCATAACCAAATAACGATTTCCTCCCCAACTTGAGGTGCCAAAATGGCTCCTCAAGTTTTGGGTTTCGATTTCATTTAATTCAAACATAAAGTCCGAAGGAAATCTTTCCAGGTTCCGATTGACCTGTCTTTTTAGTTGTTTTGTTTCAACGCCGTACAGTGATGCTAAGTCACGGTCAAGCATTACCTTTTGGCCTCGTATTAAATAGATGTATTGCGTTAAATCTTCGTCCGACATTTTTAATGATGCATCTTCTTTGCTCATTCGGAAACGAAGCTAAAAGTTTTATAAAATAATAATCTGACTATTTAACGAAAAACTGCCCTAAACTTTACCCATCTTCCCACCTTGCAAAAAAATCAAAAGAGAAGAATTTATTCTTTGGCTATAAAAAGGTCCGCCTCACCGGAACCTTTAACTGGAGCGGTATTTGAAAGTATAATAGTAAATCAATGTACTTTCTATCATGAACTCATCAAATTCTAAATACCAGGCAAACGAAACTATTCTTACTGTAATTATTTTATGCGTGGGCTACGCGGTATTTACATTGTTTTAATAAACCGGAAAGTTGAAATCTTTATTATTTCCTGATCACCATTTTTTCTTTGCCCCACATGGCAATCAATTCGTCTTTATCAAAACTTTTAAAAGCGACTCCATCAATGATGTCATTGGCTTTAATGAGCTTCGATTGTCCGTTCAGAGAAATAATAGCCGTTGCGGCGCCACTACTGCTGTTTTTAATGAGACCAAGATATTTTATATCGGGCAATTGTTTTGGCGCTACCGTTGGTGTTTTTACTACAACAGCTTTTGGAACAACGGTTTTTGTTGAAGCAGACGAAGAACCTGAAGCGTTCCTGTACTTTTCGTTTTCCCTAAGGAAAGGGTCCTTGTAATCGAGGCTCAGCTTATAACTCACGCTGTCTTTAATATCATCCAGTTTTATTGAAATTGCTTTTTCGTTCATAGGAACACCATCCATCTCATTATACGCCATATAAAAACGGTAAATAAAAAAGCCCCATATCGCTATGTTGAGCGGTATAAGAACGTATATGGCTTTTTTATTTTTGAGCATTACGGTTGTATCAACTGAAAGTTTAAACTATTACTGAAACCTGAAGTGGAATTTCCGGCATTATCCACAGATTTTAATCGCCACCAGTATGGAATAGGAGATGCAGATCCTGTTCCCGCTGGTAATGGATTACCAGGACTAATAGCATTAATCTTTATAGAAGTTGCGCTAACGGAAGTAGTCCTTACAAGATTTGAAAACGCCGCGTCAGAATACACAAAGAGGCTGTCGTATTGCGTGTCCGTCGAAGAACGGTTCCATCTTAATTCAATGGTGTCTTTCACAATTGGGTTTGACATAGGATAAGTTGGTGTGGAAACAGAAGTTGGAGGAAGCAGATCTATGATGAATGTTTGCGGTGTATTGTATTGCGAAACACTGGTAGCGTTTATAGCTTTTGCTCTCCATGAAACAGTGTAATTGGCAGCGGCGCCCAGGGTAAACGTGTAAGCGTAGTTTGTTGCAGATGTAATGGAATAATTGATTACCGCGTTGTTCAACGATATTTCAACAGAGTAATTTGTCGCGGCTGGTAAAGCATTCCATGAAAAATTAATGGTTTTGTTGTTTGTAATAGTTCCTGTCAGAGGACTGATAGGAACAACCGTTTGATTGGTAAGAACATTACTCGAGTCTATTTTAAGATTGAAGGTCTGGTAGCCTGTGCTATGCCCGGCGTTAAAGGCCTTGATTCGCCACTGGTATGTTCCGGGTTGTAAGGTCATCGTAAATTTATTAGTCGCAACATTAGTGTCTGCCACTAACTGCGCTATTGCGGAGAAGCCTGGCTTTACAATTTGTATGTTGTATTTCTCAGCGCCCTCGAGAAGTTCCCACCAGAATGTAATAGAATTAATATCAGTAACAAGGTTATTCGCAGGAGCATTTACGGTAATGGTTTTATTATCGATGTCCTCCACTATAAAATCTTTTCTGCAGGAATACATCATAGCAATGATGGCGATACAACTTCCTAAAATCAACTTCTTCATATTAATTTGTTTTTTGTTCAAATGATTGTGTAATAATAGTGAGATACAGATATTTTTTCTTTGCCTGCATGTCGCGCACAGTATAAAACTTGGACGACATGATCTTGGCAACGTATTTATAATCGTTCTCAAGTTTATAAAGTAACGATAAAAGACTATGGAAATTTCCTTTAATCGTAAATGTGTTGGTTTGCACTTTTAAATTATCGTTTTTAAAAGAGGAATTGGTTGGGATCTCGGTTACCAGGCAATTATTTGTTTCTGCAAATTCAGAAATGTAAGCGGTAAGCTTATCTCTAACGGCGCTGGAATCACTCTTTGAATAGGCTCTTTCAAATTCGGTCATTTTGGCCTTTAAAGCCGGAAGTTCTTTTTCCTTTTCCTTGAGCCAGCTTAATTTTTCTTCTTTTTCTTTTATCTGATCTTTAATAACGAATGTATCCGAAAAACTGAACCGGTAGCCCAGGAACAAAAATAAAATGAAGCCGCCAAACAGCAGCAACGATTTCTTTTTATAATCCAGTTTGTCTAACATTATTCGGTTAACAGTTTTATTTCGTAATTAGGTAAAATACCTTCGTTGTTATAAGCGAATTTTTCGAGACTCACATCCTTTACAAATTTCTGCATCTTCAACACATTCACCCATTCGTTAATGATTAAACTTTTATTACAGTTTCCTTTAATGATCAATTCTTTATTCCTGAATTTCACGAGACTGTCTTCACTGTCTTCACTTTCGTCTTTGGGATTAAAATACAATTCGCTGAGTACGACTTCATCCGGAATTGTCTTCGCTATCTTATCGGCGTATTCGCTTAGTTTATTTCTGTTCAGTATTCCTGCATTCTCTATCAGATCTTTTTTCTTCTGGTAATCGGCCAGCAATTGATTGATCTGCTCGTATTTTCCCTGGTAAACCGAAAGCTCTGTTTCCAGTTTATTATTCTTGTCAAAATAAGAAGTGTAGAAGAATACATTAACTGCGGCCACAGTAAAGGTGATGGCAACAAGAACGATCATGATAAACCGCAACTTGTTTTTTTCTTTATGATTTTTTTCAATCGCCAGAAGTTCTTCGTTGTTGGTTTCAACAAGAGGATTCTGCATGAGGTAACTCAACGCTCCTGAAAAACCAAGGGTGTAGTCGGACTGAAATGAAATATCTTCGATCTTCACCTGTTCTTTTTCTGTTGAATTAGAAAACGTATCTGCAAATCCATTCGTGAGTTCGGCTTTATGCAAACTTGTTGGAAGGCTGTTGAAGTTGTTCCATAATGGTTGTAAGCCAATAATGGAAGGCGGGCCTATAAGCACATTCGCTACCTGGTAATTTTTATCCCGTACGGTAGAAAGGATGTTGTTGATCTGTTCTTTCCGGCAAAGTGTAATAAACGCAGTGAAGTTTTCCTGGCGAAATATCTGGATGAAAAACTCATCCGGATTTATTGTAGGAAGATTTGATTTGATAAGATCTTCAAACGAAGCTTCGCTGTTTTCGGAAAGAGAGATTTTTTTGAGAATAACACCTTTTCCATTGATAACAAGTACCAGCGGAATTTTATTTTTCTCGATCGACTTAGGAAGTTTTAATTCATCTTTCGATGTTCCTGTTTCTGTTAATTCAAGTTTCTTTCCTTTATTTTTAAGGATGCTGTAATGGTAAATAACACCTTCGTCGCTGAAGTTGACTTCAACGCCGCATATCTCCGACTTAACGAGATACTTTTTTGGTATCCATTTATCCCAGAACATGTTTAGCTGTAAATAACAGTGGGCTTAATGAAGATGGTTAATTTGTTCTCTGATTTTGCTTTGGTACGGTTTCCGAAGATCCATTTCAGGATTGGAATTCTCGATATTAACGGAAGCCCGCTTCCCGAATTGTTGGTTTGATTTTCTTCCAATCCGCCAAGCATGATCATTTCGCCATTTTTTACACGTACCAGCGATTTAAA
>JAJONO010000004.1 GCA_021323535.1 Bacteroidota bacterium | reverse complement strand
TTACACAGCAGCTCAGTACCAACCAACGCCACCAATAAACTGGCAAGAGTAAGAGAGGCGGCAAGTGTAACTGCGGCAGGCGACGACATAGAGGACCAGGCCAGCAGCACCAACTACGCTTATGATGCCAATGGAAATTTAATACAGGACCTGCATGAAGAGATAAGAGATATTGACTGGACGGTATACGGAAAGATAAAGAACATACAGCGGAGTTTACTAAGCACGAAGAAGTACATGTACTTTAAGTACGATGCCATGGGTAACCGTGTAAGCAAAAGAACTTACAACGGAAGCACCAATTACCAGACCACGTATTATGTAAGAGACGCGCAAGGCAATGTAATTGCTACCTATGAAAAAGATTACCAGACCATTTCACCTGACAGCACATTCGTATTAAAAGAGCTGAATATTTATGGCAGCTCAAGACTAGGGAACATAGCACCGGAATATACTTTGGTAACAACATCAGGTACTCCATTACCTGATCAGAACAACAACGACCGGATACTTGGCAACAAGAACTACGAACTCTCCAACCATTTAGGGAATGTGTTAGCCGTGATTACAGATCGTAAACTTAATGTTGATGATAACACAGATGGAAGTGTAGATTATTACATGCCAGATGCATTAAATACAAATGATTATTATGCTTTTGAAAATGATGTAGAAACTGTTGGTACAGGAGAAGGAACACAGGATTATGGAATGAGGATTTATAATCCTGGTTTAGGGAAGTTCTTGAGTGTGGATCCTATTACTGCGGATTTTCCAGAGCTAACACCCTATCAGTTTTCATCTAATACACCAATTCAATCAATTGATTTAGATGGTCTTGAACAATCTCACTATACTTTGAATTTAATAAAAGTGGTAAAGCAGAGATTAAAAAGACCCATGAAACTCATTTTAAGTATGAACATTGGAGGTGGGGACAGGTTTCCTTTATGGGGCTAAAAATACCTGTACCCGAACGTTATTTTGAAGAAGATAAAAATCAAGTAGTGCATACTGGTGTAATTCATAGAGGGCTTGTACCTGATAATAGTACGAGTTACGAAATGGAAATTACACGGACTTTTGAGACGCCGCAAGAAATGGTTGCATGGGTAGGAAAACTTACTCCAAGTGATCTTCAGAAATTTGATGATAACTATGGTACTTTAGATAAAATAGGCCATCATTTATATAACGTCCAAGATATTTACCAAGATAGCAGGCCAGGTAAGATGACGTTAAAGTCATTCAATCGCGGAAGTGGTCCATCTGCAGGAGTTATAGAGTTAAGTAAGAATTCTCAATCTAATTCTGCATTTTTAAATTCAATTAGTACAACCTCAAAGGATTTTGTTTTTGATCCAAAACTAAATAAACTTGCAATTTCTTCAAAAAAATATAATCTTGGGCATACAGGCTTAATGAAAGGTATAGGTTCAAATGAAACCAATGTTGTTGGAGGCAGGATTAGATTAGGAGCTAATGGAACCTTTGAATCTAATCAATGGAGTGGACACTATGGCCAAAACTGGACACCTGAAACGTTAGGTTCATTTGAAAAATTTTTTAAGCAACAGACTGGAAAAACTGTAAAAGGATCTGGTGTTATGAACTATAAAGATGGGTCACATTAAATATGTTTAAAGGAACTAAAAATAGCAATCTAGCATTGAGATATGAAGAATTCATTGGATGGATTATTTCTAAGGATAACAAAGAGTTTAAGATAGAAAAAGAACAGCCATCTAGTTTGCTTATCTGTTTACCTATTTTGGAAGAAGATATCGAATTATTTTATTTCGAAATAATTTTAAAGACGCATGTTGAGGAATTTCCTCTAAGGAATTTACTCCTTTTTGCAATACAAAGTGATTCTACCTATTGGATGTCTTTGGGATGTAAATGGGTTATTGAACTTTACAAATTAACCAAATCTCTATATTTAAATGAGGAGTTAAGAAAGGTAGTATCTGATAAACGCATAGAACAAAAAATGCGACATGAATTAAGAACTATACTAACAAAATAGGGGGCATGTATCAAATTACACCTAACCGGTAATGTCTCAAAATGTGGACAAGATCAACAGTGCGACCCAAGATAAAGTTGAAGAACTTAGAAAGCAGAAATGATAAATATTGATTTAAAAAATAAATGGGACACGTATATTAAGTACATATTGGGATTTTCAATAATAGCATTCTGCACATATATACTAGCATCTGATGTTACATTTTTAATCTTCAATAAAAAAACAACAACACAAGAATTAATTTTAGATGACGGCAAAACCATATCGTTCAAATATCATAATAGTACACAGAATAAGGTTATTTCAATTGAAAAGATGACTATTAAGAATTCACAAGAGTATACTAATGGATTTACGGAGGTTTTTTATAATCCTTATTTCAGTGAAGATGTATATTTTTTTCCAAAAGATTTCCCAAGTTGGGGACAAATAATTCTTCTGGTTTTTGGAATGATAGTGATTTATATTATTACAACACACAAATGGTAGTGAAAGCCAGATTTGCAAGAAAAATAGCGACAATATTATTTTCATAACTTTGTCAGATATACTTTATTATGATGGATCATTACGCCTTTATACATGGCTCAAAGCCTACATTTGTTAGTTTAATAATTAGGGCTCAGACACTTCTTCTATTCTTTTTTTTCATTCTGTCTTGTTCAACAACTCCACAAATACCAGACGTCAAGGAAAATTACTTTGAAGGAAATATCAGGTATAAAAATGAATATCATATAAAAACGAGTAAAATATCCGCGGCAGACCTAGACAAGATATTTGGCAAAACTGCGGATCTTTTTTTCAATGAGGGAGATTATCTCGAAGTCTACGATGGTGGCTTTATGCTACAGCAGTTGTACATGTAAGCTTACCTTATTTTCGATCCATTTAAAAAGAGAGTTCAAAATTAGTTTTTCATTTATTTAATTGCAAAGGTGTTTTGTAATTTAAACTTTTGTGAGGGCGGTTTGTGTTATAATCCAGCATCCATTCTTCCGTTTTTTCTCTTACTTCATCCAGCGTTTTAAAAACATAAGCATTCAATAATTCTCGTCTCAGACTACCATTCATTCTTTCAATATAAGCGTTTTGCGTTGGTTTTCCGGGCTGAATAAACATCAGTTGAACTTTGTTCTCTTTGCACCAATGATCAAGCTTGTGGCTGATAAATTCAGGACCGTTATCCACTCTGATCATTTGAGGTAGGCCGTGAACTTCTTTTAGACGTTCCAGAACTCTCAGTAAACGCAATACTGGTAGCGAAGTGTCAGCTTCTATCGCTAACACTTGTCGGTTATAATCATCAATTACATTCAACAATCTGAAACATCTTCCATCCCAGAGACTATCATGCATAAAATCAATGCTCCAGACCTGGTTGCTTTCTTTGGGTTGAAACAGTTCCTGCTTTACCCGTGCAGGTAGTCTTTTCTTCGCTCTTCTTCTGATATTTAACTTTAAGCTTGTATACACTCTGTAAACTCGTTTATGATTCCATTTATATCCTAAAAGCCTTAGTCTGTAAAAACTCATCCAGAAGCCTATAGAAGGATGCTTTTCGATTAGGGATGTTAACGCTTCAATGATCTCTTCATCTTGGTTTGGCTGTTTGACATACAAACTCGTTGACCGGGGAAGATTTATCTGTTTACACGCCTGGCGATTGCTCAGTCCATACTCTTGTGTCAAACACTGAACCACTTCCCTTTTTTCATCAGGCGTTAGAGCTTTTTTTCAATCACACTTTTTAAAGCATCGTTGATCATGCTCATCTCAGCATACATTCTGTTTAAGCGGCTGTTTTCTTCTTCAAGCTCTTTTACTCTTTTAAGTTGGGAAGAATCCAGTCCTCCATACTTTGATTTCCACTTGTAGAAGGTCTGATCGCTAATGCCGGATTCTCTGCAGATATCTTTTACTGATACGCCTGATTCTTGTTTCTTTAAGATCGCTATGATCTGCGATTCTGTAAATCTTGATTTTTTCATTTGTTTATTCATTTAAAATTAAAGCTTTTTACTATAATTTTAAATGGTCAAATTTCAGGGGAGCTTACATAAGATGACAGTTTGTATCCGGAGTATCTCGACCATCAACTTGTCTACTGATTCTTTGCTCTTGCCTCTCTATAAAAACACCAGCTTCCTAATATAAAAACACCAGCTTCCTAACTTCCTTCACATTCTGCTTCTGCCCATCTTTGTTTAGTGTGGCCTCTAACTCCACCATATAAATTCCCTTAGGTAAATGACTGAAATCTATCTTCCGGTCAAAGGTATTCGATGCCTGCTTAATAAGCTCGGTGTAAACAAGCGAACCGTTAGCTCCGAAGATTTTAATGTTGAAGTTTTCTTTTACTAAAGTGGAGTTGTAACTCAGCGTGACTTGCCCGTTCGAAGGATTAGGATACACATACAAACCGCTTCCGTATTCGTGTTCCTCAATGCCAATTGGAGGAAGGTTCTTGAAATAGTAATCGTCCATCCACACATTATCAATTAAGGATTGTATGGCGCCGGGTGATGTGTTTACGAACCAGTTCTGGTCGGGTGCGGCATTAAAGAATACCAGCGCTCTCGTGTTATGAAAATTCGATTGCAGCTCTTTGTCCATTCGCGCATACCAGGCGCCTTTACTTTCGGAAGACGTGTTCTCTGAACTAAATCTTTCCCTGCAACCTAATTCACAAATGAAGAGTGGCTTGTTTGGAAAATATTTGTTGAGGTAATAATAGCTCTCTGCAGCTTTATACCTGAACGAGCACCACCACGGTAAATTAACAGGGTAATGATTATTGTAAATGTCTGTGGCTACAATGTCCACATACTCATCGCCGGGATATGCGTTCACGATCCAGTTCCAATGACGGTAAGGTGCATAATCTGCATTGGCACACCACATCCATTTTACCTTGTTAACGCCTTTGGCTCTGAAACGGTTCACTACTTTTCTGAAAGCCTGCACATACAAATTAGGATCGTTTCCGTTTTGTGATACGCACCACGAGTACCAGTCGCCTTCAAATTCATGCATGAAACGAATGATGATGGTATCGCTTAAAGTTGCTATTTTATCAGCGAAAGCATCGATGTAAGAATCGTATTGTCCGCTGATAATATTATTCAGGCGTGGCTGAACAGGATCCAGATCACTGAAGCCTTCAAATAAAGGTTCCCAGGTTAAAATAGGACGATAACCATTGTTGAGCAAGGTCTGCATTCCTTCTCCGGGAATAGCGTGCGCGCTTGCTGTTCCGTTATTGCCCCAGGCAAAGAAAAAGTTGGCGTAACGTATTTTTTTTCCAGGCATGGAAGGAAACAATCCTTCAAAGGAACTGGGAATGGTGTAGTATTGTCCTGGTGGTTTGTGTTCGAAAGCGCCAAGCAGACAATAATCAGAAGGACTTTTATAGGGCAACTGAAATTCGTTGTTACCTCTTGGAAGTATTCCATCCGAGAAAGCAATCATGTCTAAATAAAAAACAGCGTTGGAAACTGAAGGCGAGGCTTTCGAGAAACGAAATTCTACCACTAACAGCATGCCTTTGTTCTGCGTGAAAGCCATGTCGAATACGCCGTTGCCTCCCGCGTTTCCGTCTGTAAAATCTTTTAACGGAATAGAAATTAATTGCCAGCCCGATGATCCTGCAACGGAAACAGTTTTTTTCCAGGTATCGTCGTTGGCCGGATTGTAATTATTACTCTGGTCATCGTCATCCGCCAATGTAATTTCAAAATTCGCGGATTGATTATTAGATGAAGGATTGTAAAAATAAAAGTTCAGGTAATCTGCATTAGGATTGAATTCAATATAACGTGAAATACCTCGTCCGAACGCACCGTAACCTGCCGCCCAGTTAAGGTTCATTTTTAGAACCCGGTCGCCCAGCATGTCGTTTGTGGTAATAGGATTTGCTTCGGCGCTATAACTTAAATCGCCAAAACTGTACTCGCCTTCGGGTAATGAAGTGGCGCCTGCGTCGAAACCATCAAAATCGTAAATAACAGATTTAAGTACCTGGGCACGATGAATGTTTAAACAAAGAATAAAAAGAATGGATATTATAAATGATCGCGACATATTATTTAACCAGGAATATTTTTTCATCTTTTTCGTTATCCGCTGTTACTTTGAGGATGTATTTTCCTTTGTCGTAACCTTCGGTATTTATTGTTACCTGGTAGTTTCCTTTAATACGGTATTGATTGTCCAGGAACATGATCTTTCCTTCATTGTTAGCAATAACCACTAATAAGTTACTGATATCTGAAAACGAAGGTAGTTTTACTTCAATTTTTTTATCATTAGTAAGATGTGTCACCGTTAAGGAGCTGAGCAACGATTTTGAAACTGTTTGGGAATGAATTCTACAGGTAATAAATGAGAAAAAGATCAAAAGATAAATTTTTTTCATGTTAGAAGGAAATATTATAACTGATACCATAAATAAAGTCGCGTTTTAATAATTTGTTAGGGTATGTTTTTTTCTGTTCGAACCATTCGTTTGGCTGCAATCTTACCTGGTACATGAAAAACAATTCGAGACTTTGATCCTTACAGGTCACAATTTCTGTTCCTATAAAAGAACGCGAACGATCAATGCCTTTAGCTTGCGGACTATTTAACGGCACGTATAATTCTTCGGCTACATAAAATGTAAAACGTTTTGTGGCTTCGTATTTCACAATAAATTTGTTACGGTCGTAAAAACGGAACTGTCGCATTTCATCCGAGTTCACATCGCCTGATCTTACCTGGAAGAGATTTCTGTATATGAATTTCCAACGGTCAATTTCGCCTTTAAAAATTGCAGCGGCCGAATACCAGTGTCGCGTAGCATAACGACCACTGTTCTTGTGGTTCTGAATGAACGTATAATTTCCCTGGAGTTTAAAAAATTTAACAGGTTTCCATGTTGCGCCAATTTCAACCGACCCCCGGTTAAATTCCGAAACGTTATTGGTGAAACGGTATTGCTGATCGATATGAACAAAGAATTTTTTGGTTATTTTTTTCTCTACGTTCAGGTAAGCGCGTATCTGCGCGTCGTCGTAATACTCTTGCGAAAACAAAACAATACCAAGAAATATGAATATGAGCGTGAATTGTATCTTCATTCGTAGTAGTAGATTTTAATCAGGGCCGAGTCCTTTAAAAAGTTTATCCTTTGAATAGAGATTCTGTGAACATTCATACCGGTTCTTCTGCGAATGTCTTCCAGTAACTCCTTCTGATGTTGTGATTGAATGAATTCAATGTTTTCGTAAATAATCATCTTCGACATTTCTTTCTTCACGAAGATGTTGCTTTCCAATACAAATGTGATCAAGAGAATCGAAGCATTTAATCCTATAAGAAAAAAATACTCTTGTGCATCCGGCGTGTCTTTTATTTTTGTTACAGCCGTCACCAATCCAATGGCAATGCAAAGGAAAAGGTAGGTCATGTCTTTAATAGAAATACTTTCCGTGCGGTATCGCAACATGCTGAACACGGCGAAGAGTCCGAATGCCGCGCCCATGGATAATTCGACTTTATTCAGTAAAAATGAAATGAGAAAAATAATAATGTTGAAAATTACAAACATGAAAAAATATTCTCTCTGTTTATAGATCCGGAAATAGATCAACCTTACAAGAACAAATACGGTTACAAGGTCAATAAGCAACCTGAATGTCATTCTTGAAGAGATTTTCGTTAGCCCGTCTAATGTAGATACATCGGGATCGGTCATAACTTGTAAAACTGTTAGCATAGATTTTTATGTTTTATAGTTGATAATTTACTTTTAAAATTATTTCGTTTCACCCCATTACAGGTAACGGCAATACCCATGCAGTATTTACTGATGGAGCCTTCGCGGATATGGTGTTTTTTCATGACGGTCATAAATGGCGAAGCTTTGCGTTTATCCTGTTTTACTTCGGCAATCACTAGTCGGTCGAATGTTTGTTTATTCTCGTCTTTGATAAATTCAAGACCAAGATCAATAGTCACTCTTTCGGCCCCGCTCTTATTTACTAAGGTATATCGGTTGTAATTGATCCATAATACAGGTTCAAGGATCTGCGGCTTGAACGGAAGGGTTTTAGAAAGGAACAATTCACTTTCTTCTTCCCAGGTATAAGGAACATCCGCTTTGGAAATTCTTGTCTTGATGGTCCTGCCTTTATTATTTTTGAATTTTACTTCAAGAAAACCGGTATGCGATTCAACATAAGTACGGTGCCTTATTTTGTAACGATTGAGTTTTCCTTTGTGATGCTGGTAATACAAGTCGTAATTATGTGTATCGTAATAAAGGGTTTCATAACGACAAAGACGGTTACCTTCAATTTCAAGGACTTTATAATGTTCTCTTACTTCCGACATGATCTGTTCAAATGATGAAATGGAGAATACAAATTTTGTATCCGTTCTGTTCATGAGTTTAACGCCATCCATTTCTTTAAGTGTAATAGGTTCGAATTGCTGAAGTATTTTCCAGGGGCTCTCCATAAATTATTTAAATTGGTACGTGTATTTTCTTATTGCAGTTGTTTTACCAGAGGCGTCAACTGTTTTCCGTTCGCTTTTTAATCCTCTTGAGTCGTAAGAGTAATAATGCGTCTTTAGTTTTTTCCCGGAAGCGTCGAATACCTGCTCCTCAGTTTTTTCTTTCAACGCATTGTATTTCATATAACGTTTCTCTGTTTTTTTCGATTTAGCATCGAACTCTTCTTCTTCAACTACATCTCCGTCTTTGTTGTACTTTGCCTTACGCACCCATTCCACGTTTCCTTCTTTGTCGTAATTGGTTTCTTCCAATGTTTCTCCATCTTTATCAAACAACGTTTTTTTATTGTTGAAGGTTTTTCCGTCTTCCAGATCTGTTACAACAGTTGCTTTGATATTATTTTTCTTGACTTCTTTTTTACTTTGTGCGCTGGTAAAATACGGCCACGAAATTAAAAGCATGAATATGATCACTACGTTTCGCATAGCTTATTTGTTTATAATGATGTCGTCGAGGTTAATGGTTTGTGAAGCGTCGGTAATATCAAATTCTTTTATAACAGGAAGTTCTGTATCGTTTCCTTTTACTTTGATGCTGGTGTCGAGTGAATTCACAAAAACTTTATAATGTCCTTTGTTCAGGTAACGAAATTCGAATGAGCCGTCGGCTGATGTGTTTACGTCATTACCGATAGAGGTGGAGTTACCGTAACAGATAAACACTTTTTCATCTGAAGAATACCCCTTCCACAGCAGATAACGTTGCGTATTGTCGAAGTCGTAAGCGTACACTTTCCCCTTTACAGTGGCTTTTCCTCCTGGGCCCGCGGGTTTCTCACAGGATGATGCCTGGAAGATGAACAGGGCTGCGACAATGGTTTTTAAAATGAGTTTGACTGACATATCTTTTTGTTTTATCCGCCGGGCTTACGCGAAGACGGTTTTGTTTTTAATAATTTTTAGTTTGCTCTTGAGAGTTTGGCGTTTACGCACATGGTAGTATGAGGAACACTCTTTAGTCTTTCTTTAGCGATGAGTTGTCCTGTTACACTGCAGATGCCATAGGTTTTATTTTCGATGCGAATAAGCGCGTTCTGCAATTGTTCGATAAACTTGTGGAGACGTATTGCCTGAGCCGCCATTTCTTCTTTTGAAAAAATATCACCAGCGTCTTCTTCCAGTTTAAAAGTGGGCGAAGTGTCGTTGGTGCTCTGGTCGTCTTGTCCCGATAAAGTTCTTCGTAGCGCAGTGTAATCAGAGCTGGCCTCGTCGAGTTTAAGAATGATGAGATCCTTGAATTCCTTTAATTCTTCATCAGAATAACGTAAGGACTTAATTGTCCCTGATGTTGAGACTTCTTTTTTTATTTTTCCTGATGTTGAAGTTTTAGTTCCGGTTTTTTTCATATTGATAATTTTATCAAGTTAATTTCTTTTCATACAAAATTATTCCAGCCACAGTGCTTATTATTTCAATTTTCGTTCAACTTGTGTTTTGAATAGCCGGGATGAACTTTTTTTCTCGTGGCGTAACATATAATTTCACATAAATTCTGAAACACCAGTAAAATCAGGGGTTTTAGACGGTGAACGCCGTATTTTTATAGCCAAAATCCGTTAAATAGAAGTTTATAACACAACCTTTACACAGCTATTCCCGTTTAACTATGAGATTGGTCGCCAAACGGGGAAAATTAATAGTCAAGGGCGGTCGATGAATAGCCAGTATGATCCCCATAGTTACTTACTTAAAAAATCAAAACGAATGAAGAACGTAAAAAAAATGTCGCAGGTATTACTTTTTGTTTTAAGCTTCTTGTTTATTTCTAAGAGTGGAAATGCGCAGATAATTTCACCGATTTTTTTCGGACAGAACGCGTGGATGCCTGATAGTATCGGTAACGCGGTTTATGGAGGTAAATTACACCAGAATTGGGGTAAGGTTCAGGATAGTAAAGCCAAATTAATACGTTTTGGTGGAATCTCCCCGGATAAAAACAAGCCCAGCAATTTCCAGTATATTAAAATGATCGACTCGATCCGTGCTAAAGGAATGGAACCGGTTATACAGGTGCCTTTTCATAACTGGCAATATACTGCACAACAAGCGGCGGATATTGTACAGTATGTTAATATTGTAAAGGGAAGAAATATTAAGTATTGGGTAATCGGTAATGAGCCGGATCTCGAATACGCTTATACTAACGCTTCGCAGGTTGCGGCTTATATCAAACCTTTTGCTTCTGCAATGAAGGCGGTGGATCCTACCATTCTTACAATTGGTCCTGAGTGTGCTTGGTTTAACCATAGTATCATCAATGGTTTAACTACTCCAAATGGTCCGGATGATATTACCGGTAAAGACGCGGCAGGAAGATATTATGTGGATATTATTTCTTTCCATACTTATCCTTTCGATGGTTCACAATCACGTGCTCAGGTAATTTCTAAGCTTACTTCAGCGAATGGTTTCGGGGATAATCTCGCGAATCTTAATACACGAATCACGGCTTGTAATACTGCTCACGGACGAACCGGAACTTCTGCCTTAAAGACAGCGGTTACTGAAGCAAATGTGAATTATAAAAATGCTGCGAGCGATAACCTTTATGGTGTTGGTGTAAACAGTTTTATCGGCGGACAGTTTATTGCCGAAATGTTTGGTGTTGGTTTGAAGAACAATGTTAGCTTTATGAATATCTGGAGTGTTATTGAAGGAAATAACCAGGAGCTTAACATCGGATACATTGACAGGGTAACAGGAAATAAAAAACCTGCCTACTATCACTTTAAAATGATGGCTGAGCACTTTAGCGGATATTATGCGAACGGTACAACCAATAACGCTAACGTAAAAGCGATAGGAAGTGTGAACGGGGCAACTACAACTGTAATGGTGATGAACCAGGATCTGTCGAACGGATACAACTTTACTGTAAGATTAAATTCTTCGGCGGTTAGCGGTTCAAATCCTTTAAAGATCAACATTAACGCGAATGTAAATGCTGAATATAGTGCGGCCATTCCGGCACAAAGTACAATGTTATATGTATTCGTAAACGGAGCTTTAAGTAAAAAAGTAGAGTACACGCTTAACAACCACGCGGCTTCAAATCTTCCGCCAACTGTTACTAATCTTGGTGTTGCTACTGCAGTGAATGAGAATGAAAATGATTTAGGAGATATTAAAGGATTTAAGATCAATGTGTATCCAAATCCATGTAACTCTAAATTTACCATTGAAATGGACAAAAAGAATTCACAAGGAAAAAAACTGGTGGTTGAATTGTTTGATATAATGGGACGATTGGTTTACACAAAGACTTCTGTTTTCGAAGAACGTGTTCAGGAAATCGATCTCCAGGGGAACTCAATCGCGGAAGCAGTTTACATTGTAAGGGTTCATGAAAAAGAAGATAAAGACAATACACAGTCTGAAAAGATCATCATCTTTAAATAAAGTTCAGGCAGAACTTAGTTAAGGATGTCAGAGTAAGACCCTCTATAAAATTAAAAAACCCACTTTCTCAGGAGAGTGGGTTTTTTGTTTTGTGCAGGGTTTCTATTTAGAGACAATCATCTTCATTGTCTTTGTGTAATTTCCTTCTTTGAGCGTATAAAAGTAAACACCCGAAGGTATCGCCGCGGTGGAAAAATGAACGGAATGATTTCCGGCTTCGAGTTGTTCATTTACCAGTGTACTGATTTCTCTTCCTAACATGTCATGAATTTTCAGCGACACGTTTGCTTCTGAAGCTAAATTAAATTTTATCTCTGTACTTTCCTTTGCAGGGTTTGGAAGATTGCCGGTTAACTGCGTTCCTGATGTGGCATGGATTTCTTTCACGCCAATCGGCGTAAGTTGCGGACCTGTTGGATCATCAAAATAAATGGTGTCTTTTGTGTTAGCGCCAGGTTTAAAAAGAACTACAATTTTATCGATGCTGGTTGGTGTAATAGTTGTTCCGGGAGCCATCTGTACAAAGTTGAATGTGATCACCTGCCATTCGTTCTGTACCGTGGTAACAGCCGTGTATTCGCTGTGAATTCCGGCAGGATAAGTTGTGGTACTACGAACCCCAAGTTGTAAATCAATTTTTGTGCCAGCCGGCGCTTTTGTAAATAGTTTCATGGTCATTTTAGGCGCCGAAGTAGATGTACTGGCATAAGAAGTTACATCCGAAAGTGTAGAATACGGGAAAAGTTTAAAGTTGTCGTACTTCGCCGTATCGCGTATATACTTCCCGCAGACGCTGCTTGGATTAATGGTACTTGTCGGAGCAGGATTCACCGCAAGCGAATCCATGGTCCCGTTCCATTCGGCAAGGCTGGCCACTTTTGTACCTTCAAAGTCGCAGTAAACCTGTTGGGCATTTAACATTGGCACCAGGGCCAGAGTAAGAAGGGTAAAGATTTTTTTCATGGTTATTTATTTATATGGTTCATTTCGGCAAATGTATCGCTGCATTTAGTAAATATTCTTTTTAATTCGGTAAACTCCCTGTTTAAAGGATTAAAAAGGGCAAAAGAATGGTCAGCTTTTTCTGAGTTTTGAGCTTTACTTTTCAGCCTGTTTTCAGAAGTTTTAAGTGCAAAAAACCGGTCTAAAAGGCAGCCTGTTTTTTTCAGTCTTCGGCTATCAAAAATCCGCCACCACCGAATATTGTCCCTCTTTGGCTTGTATCGGTAATAAGTTTACATAAAAAAAGACTGATCCGGCGAGTTATGTCGTGGATAAAATTTTGTGCTATATGAGAAACGATCTTCCAAAAGTATTAATGTTAGGGTGGGAATTTCCGCCAATAATTAACGGAGGATTAGGAGTTGCTTGCCATGATCTTTCAAGCGCCATGTCCGAAATGGCGAACATAACCATGATAGTCCCGAAAACGAGTCCTGATTTCAAAATGAGAAACATGAACCTCGTTGGGATCAATAATATAGATCCAGCTTTTTTTAATAGTTTTCCGTCCAACTACAGGAAGCCTTTTCCGTTCGGACTTCATATGGTTTCTTCCGATATCAATCCGTACTATTCTGAAACTTCTACGTTTGGAATAGAAGGCGCTCACAGTTTTGTAAATTCAAAAGGCCAGCTTAACGGTTTTTCTATTGACAGTTTATATGGCGGCGATGTAATCGGAAAAGTAATGCATTACGCCGAAATAACTTCTCAGCTTGCAAAGAATATAGACTTTGATGTAATACACGCGCACGACTGGATGACGATGATCGCCGGTATGAAAATAAAAGAAGAAACCGGGAAACCTTTAGTAATGCATATTCATTCGCTTGAAGTGGATAGAAGCGGACCGGAAAATAAGGGTTGGGTATACCAGCTCGAAAAAACGGGAATGGAAAGCGCCGACCTGCTCGTACCCGTTAGTAATTTTACAGCAAATATCATCACTAAATATTATGGCATCAGCAAAAATAAAATCCAGGTGGTGCATAATGGAAGCGTTCCGGTAAAGACATTTAAAAGCAAACGCCCCTTTAAAGAAAAAACTGTTCTTTTCGTTGGAAGGTTAACGCGTCAGAAAGGACCTGAAAAATTTCTTGATATCGCCGCTCGGGTTCTTGAAAAGGATCCTGATGTACGTTTTGTTATGGCCGGTGTTGGTGATTACTTTCGGCCGGTTCTTGAAAAAAGTTCTTATAAGAGCATTGGCAACCGTTTTCACCTCACAGGATTTCTCAACCAGGAAAAACTGCACTACTTATTTTCTGTAAGCGATGTATACTGTATGCCTTCTGTTTCGGAACCTTTTGGTTTATCCGCTATAGAAGCCGCGCAGTTCGGAATTCCTTGTGTTATTTCAAAACAATCTGGTGTAGCCGAAGTACTCAACGGCTCACTCATGTTCGATTTCTGGGACGATAACAAAGCGGCGGGACATATTCTCAATCTGCTTCATGATAAAACACTGCGAAAGAAAGTAGTGGAAGATGCTTCCATTAATTTACAGAATATCAGCTGGAAAATTTCAGCTGAAAAAATAATGAATGCTTATTCATCCAATCAATTTATAACCACTAAATAAAATCCTATGCCTTCAGTTTGTTTTTACTTCCAGGTTCACCAGCCATTCAGGCTCAGAAACTATTCCTTCTTCGATATTGGTCGTTCACATTATTATGAAGATGACACGAAGAACCGTGAGATCATGGACAAGGTTTCTGAAAAGTGTTACCTCCCTACCAATCGTAAAATGCTCGACCTGATCCGTCGTCACAACGGAAATTTCCGTATCAGTTATTCCATCAGTGGAACGGCGTTGGAACAATTCGCGCTTTACAGGCCAGATGTTCTCCAATCTTTCATTGACCTGGCAAATACGGGTTGCGTTGAATTTCTGTCGGAAACCTACTCACATTCTCTGAGCTTCATTTATTCCAAACCCGAATTTGTAAGGCAGGTTCAAAAACATTCTGAAGTGATCAAAAAATATTTCGGCCAGGAACCAAAAGTGTTTCGTAATACCGAGCTTATTTACAATAACGAACTGGCTTCGTTCATTGAAGGAATGGGTTATAAAGGAATTATCTGTGAAGGTGTGGACCGTTTACTGAATGGAAGAACGCCCAACTTTATTTATAGGCCCGTTAACAACATAAACGTAAAATTGCTTTTAAAGAATCATCGCTTATCCGATGATATTGCTTTTCGCTTCTCTGATAAAAACTGGAAAGAGTGGCCACTCACAGTAGATAAATTCAAAAACTGGGTGTTTGATATCGCGGGAAATGGAGAAACAATTAACCTGTTCATGGATTATGAAACTTTTGGTGAACACCAATGGGAATCGACGGGAATTTTTAATTTTCTTGATCATCTTCCGGGAGAAATTTTAAGTCACCCTGATTTTAATTTCAAAACTCCTTCGGAAGTGATAGACGCTTATCCGGCACGTGACGTTTACGACGCGCATAACTTTACTTCGTGGGCCGATACAGAAAGAGATCTCTCGGCATGGTTGAGTAACTCTATGCAGCACGAATCAGCAAAACGTATTTTTTCTATAGAAAGTGATATTAAGTCATGTAATGACCCCGAACTCTTAAATGTGTGGGAACGCCTTCAGACTTCCGATCATTTTTATTACATGTGTACTAAATTCTGGAGCGATGGCGACGTGCATAAATATTTTAGTCCGTATGATTCTCCCTACGAAGCTTACATGTATTTTATGAATTCCTTCAGCGACCTGGAATGCATATTAAAAAATAAACTTAAAAAAACAAAAGTGAAGCAAAAACCAAAAGCGCCGCAGGAAGAGCCATCTGTTCTTGCTGCAGTTCTGGAAAGCTGAATCCCTTAAGTACGTATTAAAAATGATATTAATTGCTGACAGTGGTTCTACCAAAACCGATTGGGTACTGATAAATGAAAAAGAACAATTTCGCTACAAAACAATCGGTTATAATCCTTATTTCATTAATTCAGAGAATATTTATTATTCATTAACGGAGAAACTTGTAACACAATTTGACCCTTCGGTGGTGACAAGCATTTATTTTTATGGAGCCGGTTGTTCGAGCGATAATAATATTACTATTGTTAACCAGGCGCTCACAAGGTGTTTTGTAAATTCAAAAGTATCTGTGGGGCACGATATGCTCGCGGCTGCCAGGGCCTTGCTCGGAAACCAGGAAGGATTCGCAGCTATTATCGGTACAGGATCCAATACCTGTATTTATAATGGTAACGCTATTCAACAGAATATCGATTCGCTTGGATATCTTCTCGGTGATGAGGGTAGCGGAAGTTATATTGGTAAAAAACTTATACGGGATTATCTCCGTGGGTATCTTCCATCAGAACTTGAAAAAAAATTCACTGAGAAATACAGTCTTTCTCCAATAGCCATTTTCGATTCGCTTTATAATAAGCCTTTACCAAATCGTTTCCTGGCAAGTTTCTGCGTGTTTGCCGACGAAAA
The DNA here is from genome assembly GCA_021323535.1 of Bacteroidota bacterium. Classification (GTDB taxonomy): domain Bacteria; phylum Bacteroidota; class Bacteroidia; order B-17B0; family Aurantibacillaceae; genus Aurantibacillus. The sequence continues at coordinate 108,699 of JAJONO010000004.1, read as the reverse complement.
TAAAAATCATCCTTACATCAAAAAAATTGTAAGAAAAGCTTTCGATGATTTTTTTACAAACCTTGTTAGCATGTACCCGGGTTACAAAAATTACCAGTTCAATTGCGTGGGATCTGTAGGATTTATTTTTAAAAACGTTCTTGAAGAAGTTTCCCGGTCTTTCGGCATGAAACCTGGTCGTATCATACACTCACCAATCGACGATCTGGTAAATTATCATCTTACTCATAGTAAATAAAACTGGCGCGGGCGACCCACTCCTGTCGAATATTTTATTGGCTCTGTTAATAGGATAGACACACAGGCAGAGCCATGCGCCATAACTAATCCTCAACCACCGGCGCCACAAATTTATCAAGTTCCTTTTCCAGGTTAAGGCTGTCGAGCTGTCCTGTTTTATATTTTATGAAAAGCGCTTTGAGATAATCTTTATCGTTTGTTGTTACAGTTTTAGGTTTCGGGGCTTTATCAAATATAGATTTGTATTTTCCGAAATCTGAAGGTTGTATTTTTTCAATGGCTAATACCAGCCAGGTCGCGAATATTAAATTAAAAACGAAGAATACAGGCTTAAATAAAAAGGAATATTTGTTCATGACGTTCGGTTTTAAAATTATACTTCTTCCGTTTCTACCGGCCTCCAGTAAGCGGCACGTATCATAATGCTTAATGAAATAATATTAAAAATGCACCAGAATGAGTTGGCAGCAAATCCTGATGGAGTAGGGTGCCTGCCTAACGCGAGGAGAACCCCGTTCCAGGCAATTCCTAATAATGTGAGTGAAATAATAATGATGTGGGGAAGAATATGGGGTGTGTTTTTCGCGAGCGCTTTTCCTTTTGGCGTCACATTAAATTTTACTTTCTTCCCACGTACCACCGAAATAAGAGATAATATCATAAACCAAAAGCTGGAAATATAATACTGATCACCTCGTTTGGTTGCAATTCCCCAGCATCCGATAGCGATCGTAATCGTGTTAACAATCTGGAACGGAAGAAAATATTTAAAGAAGTCAAAACTATACGCCCTCACAGGAAGATCGAGTGTAAAAAAGAAAATGACCGGACTTAACAGGAAGACCAGGATCCACAATGGGGCAAAGTATGACCAGATAGTGCTGAAGTAACAGATGCGTTGTCCTAATGTGAGTCCTTTTATAAAGATGGGATTGTCTTTGAAAGCAATATCCAGTGAGCCTTCGGCGTATCGCTGGTGCTGTTTGATCCAGCTATCGAGATCCTGTGTAGAAAGCATTCTGCATTCCACCCCCGCATGTTGTATACTTTCCCATCGGTTCTCTTTGTCGGCATGTAACATTATAGAAGTATAAATATCCTCAGAGGCGTGAAACTTAAACGGAATAATTTCTTCTTTAAGAATGAGAGCCTGTTTTTGTTCTTTGATTTCTTTTTCAGCGCTGTTCCTGCTTTTAAGATCGTTTTCAAGTTTGTTAAGTTTGTCTGCGAAATCTTTAACCGCAAGACTCATGATGGCTTCTCTTCTGTGAACCGAACCAGCACCGCAGCAAAACGCCGCGTTAAAAAAATTTCTTTTCCGGAGAATTACATCGTAGAAGAGTCTGGGATCGTTCCCGAAAATATCTTCGTTCACCATGATCTTTCCGAAAATAAAATTGTTGAATTTTTTTAATTGTGTTCCGAAAAAATTCTGAGTCTGATGTAGATTTAATCTTCCGTTTATAACCTCAGAAAGAGGTTGCGCTTCTGTGGTATCATAAAACCATTGCGGTGTTTGTACCCATGCTACCTTTTTTCTTTTAAAATATCCTGTAGTATTTACGAGAAAATCAGGAAAAGGTCGTGTGTCGGCATCCAGGATGGCGAAAATATCACCATTGGTATGTTCAAGAGCGTTCTTAAGATTGCCGGCTTTGTAACCTTCATTATGTTCGCGGATCAGGTAACCAACACCTTCTTCTTCGGCAACCTTCTTCATGTTTTCCTTTTTCGGATCGCGGCCGTCTCTTCGGCCATCATCGAGCACATAAACTTTTATTTCTACATCGTCGTAAGGGTAATTCAGGTTTTTCGCGTCAATGATACTGTAACGTACAAGTTCAACATCTTCGTTGTATGTTGCAATAAAAACGTCAATAGTAACGGGCCGGTCGGGTCTTCCCTGCAGATCTTCAATTTCCGACAACATTCTCACGGGTGGAGTTTTTTCAGGATCTTTGTAAGCCCAGAAGTTGATAATGATCATAACGGTGCTTATAAAACTGAGTGTTTCAGCAACAACCAGGAACACAGAAAAGGTCATAGCGTCGGGATTAAGCGAGTAGCGCCATCTCCAGTTAAGATAAGCAATTCCCAGAGCAATTGTAACGATACCAAAAAACTGGAACAGCAGTGTCCTTAATTTATTTTCCCTGATGGCGGGATATGGTTTCCGGTGTTCGAATCTATTGAAATAAAATTGTTTTTTCAAGGTAATATCAGCAACGAATGATTTTTTCTAAACCCATTTCTTTTATTTTTCTCTTGATCTTGTCGTCTACATTTACAAATTGTACCGACACTTCCATTTCAAGCAACGATTTTAAAAGATCAATAAGAATGGCCATGCCGGTGTTATTAATAAAGTGAATCTGACTGAGATCGTAATACATTACTCCCTGACAATATACTCCTGGTAATTTATCGCTGTTCGATTCTTCATTCTCGTCCTTTATAATAAGTCCATCCGGCGTTAATCTTATACTCATCACATTGCTTGCAATTTTTTTCTCCGCTTCCAGCTGCAGTTTTGCTGCTTCCGGTATTACTGGCGCGGAACTTTGGTTTACTCCCGGGTTCTCTAAATTTTCCATAATACTCTCCAGTTTCCTTTATACAAAGTTACATTGGAGAAACCGGGTTAGTAGCTGATATTCGGTGACACGGGTATTATGATAGCCAGAAGGTAATTTTTTACCCAACTAATTTTTCGGGAAATATTTCTCATTCCATCCACGCAAGATTTTTCCGTTTTAAACTATTGAATTTATCCTGTGAACGAAAACAAAACAACTCCCGCGTTTTTCGAATATAACTTTGAAATAAAAAACATGTTAAATTTTTTAAAAAAAAAATTATGAAAAAAGTCTACTTATTTTTTGCCTTATGGAGTTTTGCCTCTTTTTCTTATTCTCAGAATTTCCATTGGGGAAAAGCGGAGGGGCATTGGGCCTATGATTATGGTTATGGCATCTCCAGCGACAATGCCGGAAATATTTATGTGGCCGGAAAATACGAAGAAAACAATGCTACCTTCAGTGGCGTACAGGTAAACTGCGCCGGAAATCATGACGCTTTTATTGCAAAATATACACCTAACGGAACTATCGACTGGATAAGAACTGCAGGTGGTTCACTTGGAGATTATGCCGAATCTCTGGATTGCGACGGAACTGGAAATCTTTATGTTTCAGGAGAAATTGAAGGATACGGGAATATTATTTCGTTTTCCACTTCCACAGCCACACTACAATCCATTGGCGATAATGACGCGTTTTTCTGTAAGTATGATCTTAACGGAAATCTTCAATGGGCACGAAGCGAAGGCTGGCTATACAGTGAAAAGGCTTTAGCGATCACTCATGATAATTCGGGAAATATTTTCATTGCCGGATATTTTACCGATACAACAAAATTCAACGGCGCCATCCAATCAGGCTGGGGCGGCAGAGATATCTATGTTGCCAAATACGATGCGAATGGAAATTTTTTATGGTTCAGAAAAGCGGGAAGCTCTGGCCGCGACGAAGCAAAATCAGTTAAGTGCGATGCCAGCGGAAATGTTTATATCTGCGGTATGTATTCTAATGGCGCTAATTTTAGCGGACAAACAATGACCTGCACACCTGGATATTTTGATTCTTATGTTGCAAAATACGCTCCCGATGGAACTCTGCAATGGGTGCAGAAATCAGGTGGCGATTACGACGATGTGGCCTGGTCGATAGTGCTTGATAGTCAGGGAAAAATTTACATAACCGGCGAGTTCAATGCCTACGCGCAATTCGGATCCATTGGCTTTCCTACAACCGGAATGGCAAATGTATTCATTGCAAGTTATGATCAGTCGGGAAATGTTCTATGGGCAAAAGGCGCAGGTGGAAGTCTTATTGATCGCGCCCGTGGAATTGGCACCGATGGAACAAATCTTTTTATAACAGGACAATTCGGCTCAACGGCAAGTTTTGATTCACAATCCATAACAGCATCCGACAGTTCCGATATTTTTGTCGCTTCATTTAATAATTCAGGAACTTTTCTTTGGGCTGTTTCTGTGGGAGGTGTTGCGGATACGTACGAGCCTTTAGGATATGAGTCAGGAAACGCAGTATGTGCCGAGGCTTCAGGAAATGTATACGCTACCGGTGGATTACTGGACGGAGGAAATTTCGGAGCCTTTTCGGCCTCAGGGTGGGACAGAACAGATGCTTTTGTAACTAAGATCAGTTCAACTCCTGCAGGTTTAAATGAAATAGTTTCCGATGATATGGTTTCAGTTTATCCTAATCCGGCCAATGGAAATTTCGTTCTTAAAATGCAGCAAAAGTTTTCTTCTTCCTGCGAGGTGAGTGTTTATAATTGCATCGGAGAATCGATCGATAATAAAATATATAAAAGCAGTGAAGGAATAAACGTAAATATCCCGGATAAAAGAGATGGCATCTATTTTGTAGAAATTAAAAATGAAGATGGAAACGTTATCCGAAAGAAATTAATTCTTCAACACTAATTCAGGATGCCGGTTCCATTGAGGGAACCGGTATTTTTTTACACATCAAAACAATAACAAACCATGCAACAGATCAACTCCTTTCGTTTTAGTCTTGCCGTTTTACTGGCGCTTGTTTATTTGCCTTTCTTAAATCACGCGCAAAATACTTTTCAAAAAGTATATCCTACAACTTATGATAAAACTTCCAGGGATGTTTTACAGACCTCCGATGGCGGTTATATCCTGGTAGGAATGACAAATAATTCGAACATTACTGATTGCGATCTTTTAATTATGAAGACGGATGCTAATGGTGAGTTATTGTGGACAAAAACGTATGGAGGAGCAAAACCTGATTATGCGTACAGCATGTCGGAGACCAACGATGGAAATTATTTCGTGACCGGATTTTCACAAAGTTTCGGCGGTGGCGACTATGATATTTACCTTATCAAGTTTGATCCCAATGGAGACAAGATCTGGGAAAAAACCTACGGTAGCTGGGGAAATGAAGAGGCAAGGGGAATTATAAAAACTTCGGATGGTAATTTCCTGATAGTTGGTACCTCTACAAGTTTCTCTTCTTCACAAAATGCCGTACTGATAAAAATTGATGGAGACGGAACAACGCTCTGGACAAAAACTTACGGAGGTCCCGGACTGGAATTCGGGAACTCTGTAAAACAATGTTCCGACGGAGGTTTTATACTCGGTGGACAAACATTCAGCTGGGGACAAAATGGCGATACATATATTGTGAGAACCAATTCTTCGGGCGACACGTTGTGGACAAAATACTACGGTTCGCCTCTTGCCGACGAAGCGGTTTCTGTTTTAGCAAATAACGATGGTAGTTTTACTTTTGCAGTTCGTGATAGCACCGCCTCAAACGATATTGATGTACGCGTTATTAAAACCGACGCTAATGGAGTGGTTGCCTGGAATAAAACCTTCGGGGCTTCATTAAAAGATACGCCCAAAACTATCTGTTCAACTAACGATGGCGGCTATCTTGTTGGTGCTATCAGCAGAAGTTTCGGCTGGATCAATCCTGATATGTGGCTGCTTAAAATGGACGCTGCCGGAGATACAACCTGGTCGCGTCATTTCGGAAGTTCTGATCACGAACATTGTCACATGGCAAAGCAAAGCGCCGATGGTGGTTATCTTGCGGCAGGGCATGCAAGAAGTTGGGGGCCCGGGCAAAAAATATATTTTCTGAAACTTAATGCTTCCGGAGTGGTTTCGGTGAAAGAAGAAATCACTGATACAAAAAATTTCAGAATTTATCCTAATCCTTCTCTTAATGGAATTATCAACGTAACCGCACTTCATGAGGAGTCCACAATAAAAGTGTGCGATGCGCTTGGACAAATTGTGTATTCCGAAAAGCTGAAAGCAGGAACCATCGATCTCTCAGGAAATGCACCAGGAATGTATCTTATTACCATTGAGAATGAAAAAGAAAAAGTGGTAAAAAAACTTATTCTCGGAGAATAATAGCCATGGATTATTTGCCTGTATAAACATGTGAATAGGAACATAAAATTATTGTCATGCTTAAAAGTGATCAAAGACCCTACGAAGTGCTAAACGATCTTATTACAATTAATACAGAACGCATCGAAGGCTATAACTTCGCTACTAAGGAAGCGAATGTGGCGGTACTCAAAGATCTGTTCGCCAGATTAACGGAAACCAGTCTTATTTGCCGGCAGGACCTGGTAAAGGAAGTATATAAACTGGGAGGCGTTCCCAATGAAATAATTCCACCGGTAAATTTCCTTGATGCGTTAAGAGAAATTAAGACCGCGGTGGTTTTCAGGGATCATAAAGCAATTCTCAGCTCTTGTGATCACGAAGAAGCCGTAGTGATCCGATCGTATGAGCAGGCCTTAAATGCCAATGATGAGAATTTTACTACACAACATCACCTCCTTTTCAATAAACACTGTGATCTTTTAAGAGCAGATCATGACAAGGTAAAAAACCTGTTGGACGTATTGGTAAGCGGAGTGTAGACTTTAAAAACACCCTCTCAACGAATTTACTTGCAATTTGCCACGACTGGAATAACATTTGAATTTTAAACGATTAAAAAAACTAAAACAAAACGAACATGAAAAAGAAAATTAGCTTAGCCCTCGTTTCACTGACATTATTATCGGTAGGAACTTTTGCGCAAACAGACACGGTAAGGGTAGTGGAAAAAGAAACAACAGTTGTGCGCGACACGGTAGTAAAATATGAAGAACCGAAAAAAGAAAGGCCTGACTTCAGAGTTGGCGAACTCGGGTTCCGCTATATGCCTACCTTTTCGTCATTCGCGTTACAAACCTACAACGGAGATATTGTTGATGGTGAACTGGTTCTTAGTCACGGTGCCGGAATAATGCTTGGACTTAATTTCTCAAAAAATATCGGAATTGTAGGAGAAGTAAATTATCTTGAAACTTCGCAAAAATTTAAAGACAGAAATCTTGAACGTACCGTAAACATCAGTTATCTGAATATTCCTGTACTGTTATCATTTAATACAAATAAAGAATTACCTGTTAATCTTAACGTGGTAGTTGGTCCACAATTCGGATTGAATGTTGGTTCGAGTGTTAGCACGAGTGGAAATGCCAATGCGGATACTTTACGCGCCGTGGTGGCTGTTAAACAGGGAGACGTTGGAGCCGCATATGGCGCAGGATTGGAATTCGCGCTTAATCCGGCGCACACATTACGATTGGATTTAGGGTTCAGAGGATTTTATGGATTCGTTGACATGAGAGCAACGAACACATCAAGCAATCCCGATACATATAACATTCTTGTAAAAGCGTCGAGGAAAACTTACGCAGGATATCTTGGGTTAACATTTTGTTTTTAAGTGATTGTTTTACCTGAGCAAAAAAAGCATTCTGAAAAATCAGGATGCTTTTTTATTTTGCCGAAACACCAAGGTGTGCTTTAAGCCATTCAAAAAAGTAATTCAACGAATCTTACAAAAATTCCTTTGCTGCTGTTGTAACTTTGATACAAACACTACACACATTTCGCGAAGGTTGACATTTAGCACTGATTTAAATTTCCCGCGAATGAAACAAAATTATTCTTCCAGTAAAATCATCAGAGTAAATCCTCCGAAAAAAACGGATGTCTACACGATCCGCACACTGATCTGTCTCGGACTTATTTGCATGTCTGTATTTGTCGCATGGTTCATTAACCCCGAGCATATTGGTTACGCCCCCATATTCTGGTTACTGACATTTGCTTTATTATTCAAACTTCTCAAGATGATTCATGAGTGGTATCATTACTGGAACGTAAGTGTTCCTGTTGCTCCTGAAATGACACGAAAATGGACAGTAGATGTTCTTACAACATCTTGTCCCGGCGAACCACGTGATATGATCATTCGTACGCTGCAGGCGATGACGAAAATAAAATATCCACACACGAATTATCTGTGCGATGAAGGGAACGATCCTGTCCTGAAAAAAATATGTGAAGAACTTGGTGTTGTTCATGTAACGCGGGAAATAAAAACAGATGCAAAAGCCGGAAATATAAATAACGCGCTAAAACAGGCCACCGGCGAGATCTGTATTGTACTTGATCCTGATCATGAACCCATTCCCGAATTTATCGATCGGGTTCTCCCGTATTTCGAAGATGATGGTATTGGGTATGTTCAATCTGTTCAGGCATACGGTAACCAATCCGAAAGCATTATCGCGAGAGGCGCGGCAGAACAAACCTATCATTTTTACGGACCAATGATGATGTGCATGAACTCTTACGGAACGGTTCAGGCCATAGGAGCAAATTGCGCCTTCAGAAGAAAAGCGCTCGATTCTATTGGTGGCCACGCAGCAGGACTTTCGGAAGATATGCACACCGCCATGCAGCTTCATGCTAAAGGATGGCGCTCTCTTTACATTCCCGAAATTCTTACAAGAGGATTGGTTCCCGGAACTCTCTCCGGTTATTACAAACAACAATTGAAATGGTCGCGCGGAACATTTGAACTTTTATTCAGGACCTATCCTCAGTTATATAAGAATTTTACGTGGCGACAAAAATTACACTATCTCACTATTCCATTGTATTTTTTATTCGGCCTGGTTAATCTCATTGACATTTTAATTCCCTCTATCGCTCTCGGATTCGCGGAGGTACCATGGGAAGTGGACCTGTCGCAATTTGCATTGTACTTTTTTCCGTTGTGTGCTTTGTCCATGCTGATACGGTTATACGCTCAACGGTGGTTGCTCGAAAAACATGAACGCGGTTTTCATCTCGCCGGAGGAATTCTTCGTACTGCAACATGGTGGATATTCCTGATAGGATTTATTTACACGATTTTTAAAATCAAGGTACCTTACATTCCAACACCTAAAGAAGATGAACACCAGAATTACTGGAAATTAAGTATACCAAATCTTTTTATTTCTCTGGTAAGCATTTCAATTATTATTTATGGTTTATCTATTGATTGGTCGCCCTATAGTTTCGCAATGGCTTTTTACGCTTTGATTAATGGATTAATACTGGGATGTATTGTTGTTCTTAGTCAGCAGAAAATGCTCGATTCTTTTAAAGAAAAAATCAAACAACTTCCTTCCTTGAATTACATCGTTAATTTTGGCTCAGGTATTCTTAATAAAATCGAAGGACTTATTTATAACATGTTCAGGATTGGCCCTGTTGCTTTACTTGTAGCTGTTTCGCTCGTGTTTTTAAGTTACAGGACAATCGATCATGAAGAAACTTCAACATCTGCTGATCAGAGAGAAACGGGTGGCTTTTACAAAGGAGTTTCTCTGAACGAGGAAAAGAATCTTAATGAGGCTTTGATCTCAGGAAGAAGAGCCGGGGCCGGAGATGTGATTTCATTCATTCATAAGTGGGATACCACCGTAACTTTTCCAACGCAGCTATTTTCTGAAATAAAAAAATCGGAAATGGTTCCATTGGTACAATGGCAGATGGGCGATGAAAACAAAAAGGATCTGAATGGTTTGTTTCATAAGATCGCATTGGGAGAATACGACAGCTACCTGCAAAAAATGGCCGTAAACATCAGAAATTTTCAATCACCATTATTTCTGAGTTTCGCGCATGGTACTTCTAAATCTGAAAGCGATGCCTCGTTATACATTAAAGCTTCACAATATATTCACGGGTTCTTCGACAGAGCCGGCATTTATAATATTACCTGGATCTGGTGCCCTTCTTCTCCAAATGATTATGATTTGTATCCTGGAAGTGAATATGTCGACTGGATTGGGATTTCCTGTCTCAACTACGGAAAAGATATTCAGAGCAAACAAGTGTCTTCTTTTTCAGACCTCTATTCTCAATTCCGTAATAAATACCTGTCTCTTGATAAGCCTGTAATGATCACAGAATTCGGCGCTTCAACCGAAACGGCCCAGAAAGAATGGTTCCTTGAATCATTAAAAAATATTTCTTCAGAATTCCGGGAAATAAAATCAGTGGTATTCTTTAATTCAAAAAAGAATGTCCTGAGTTTTTCAGACGATCCTGGTAAGGATTTTTCCACGACTACCGATTTTAAATTCAGAGACAATTCAGTTGCAGAAGCAATTAGTTCTGAACTAATGAAGGAGCCTTTCAATTTAAAACCGTTCTCTGTTTCTCAGTCTTCTTTGTATTCTGTCAATACTCACAGTTCATCGTATAACGGAATTACCGGTACACCCGGAAATTATTCCATGCTTATAAATGGTAAACCATTTTATATTAAAGGAATCGCTTACAATACCTCGCATGATTGGAGAGATGGCAACACACCTCTCACAAGAAGACAAGTGGAAAAAGATTTTGAAAAAATAAAAGCGATGGGCGCAAATACGATTCGCCGTTACGATTATGGGATCTATGATAAGAATATTCTTAACATCGCTAAGGAATATGATCTTAAAGTTCTTTACGGTTTTTGGTTCGATCCAAAGGTGGATTATTACAAGGATTCAGCGAAGGTAAAGGAATACCTTCATTCGGTTGAAGAAAAGGTTCTTGAATATAAAGATCAGCCATCAGTTCTCGCCTGGTCGGTAGGAAACGAAACATGGGGATTGCTCAAACATAGTTATTCGAAACCTTATCTAATTAAGGTACGAAGTCATTATGTGAAATTTATAGAACTGCTCGCAAAAAGAATTCATGAGTTGGATCCCACCCGTCCTGTGTTCACCTGCATGGAACATCACAAAAATCAGACGGAAGGAGAGATCGCGGCATTACGCGACGAGGCACCTTCCATAGATGTGATCGGGATCAATTCGTATTACAAAGAACAGATCGGCCGCCTTAACGAGCTCACGTGGAAATTTGATTCTCTTCGCCCTTATCTTGTTTCCGAGTTTGGTCCGAACGGTTACTGGAATTCGGAATTTAACCGGACAAACAAAGGATCCTTAGTGGAACAGAATGAAAATGAAAAGGCGGAATGGTATAAATGGCAATGGAATAATTACATCGCCGCTTTTAAGGGATGTAACGTTGGGGGATTTGCCTATTGCTGGCACGATCGCATGGAAGGGACAAATACATGGTTTGGCCTTACCGATTTTAAAGGGCGTATAAAACCTTCTTATTACGCGTTAAAAGAAGTGTGGACAGGAAAAAAATCACAGGCGCTTCCCGAAATTTTCATCAAAGCTCCGTCGTCGATCACTCCGGGACATGAATATACGTTTACTGTTGAAGGAGATGTGGATGGAATGGATGATCTCACATACGAATGGTATTTACATAAGAACGAGTGCCTTGACAGGGTTAAAAATGTGGAGCCTGTCAATGAAGGAAGTTCTGTAAAAGTAAAAATCCCGGAAGAGCCTTCGGATTACAGGCTCTATATTTATGTTAGCAACGACGAGGGTAAGGTAACAACGGCTTCTGTTCCTGTGAAGGTGGGGGAGAATAAAAAATAAATGATTGGTCTATTTCTTTACATAAAAAGGTGTGTTGGCTGTAGCCATGTGTTTGTTGCCATCGTAAACTTCAACAAATAAACGATACGCTCCTTCCTGCTGCGGCGCTTTAAACGATAATACTCTTCCTTTTCCATCAATAATCAGATCGTTAAGGGAAGCAGGTTTTGCTTCTGTATCGCCACCTTCTTTTTTCTCTTTGCTTTCCTGGTAAATTTCCCAATAGAAATAGAGTTTGTCGCCATCAGGATCGGTCGCGTCTGTATAGGCTTTATGGTTGCTGGAAGGAGTAAGATAAACACCTTTATGAGTTTGAAAATCATCGATGCCGATGGGAACAATTTTTGGCGCGCTGTTTTTCGGCGCTTTACCTGTCCATTCCTTCTGGAGCATGTCCTGTACTTCAATTCCTTCTCCTTTCTCAGAGAATAAACTCAAAAGGGTGTGTGTTCTTGCCTGTTTGTTCCCCCAGAAAAAAATGTAGCCGCCAAGACAACGTTCGCTGTTTGATTTTATATGCTTATATCTTTCTTCACAGGCCTTTGCTTTTTCAGTACTTGTTTCTTCGATAAATGTCCCCCAGGGTACAGTCTCCGATTCCCAATAACCAGTTGGCCCCCACTCGCCAAGTAAATACGGACCTTTCCAGCCAGCAGCGGTAATGTCGCGTTTAACGGGTTCTATCCATCTGAAAGCGTTGATGGAAAGTATGTCGAGGTGCGGACAGCGTTTTATAATTTCCTGGATGTGTTTTTTTGGAACACCGGCGAGCATGGTTGTTGTTGGATGATTTGGATCCACTTCATGGATGAATTTCGCAAGGTCGTTCACAGCGTACCACACATTGTAATTTTTCGCAAACTGGTCCACTTCATTTCCAACCCCCCACATTAATAAAGCGGGATGATCTTTGTAGAGCAAAACTTCTTTTTTAAGTTTTTCCAATTGCTCTTTTACAGCTTTCTTATCATCGTAATTGAAACCACGGCGCTCGTGTCCCATGTCAAGTCCGAGCGTTACCGTTAACCCAAGCGCGTGGGCCTTATCAAGATATTGTTTTGCGCCCTCTGTGCTCCAAAGTCGTACCGAATTTCCTCCGCATTCTTTTAGGCGATCGTAATGTTCGAGTCCGCCTGCGCCTTTTATGAAATAAGGTTCTCCATTCCTTAGCAATGTAAACGCACCGTTTGCTTTTTTTATTGCTACAGTTGGTACGGATGTTTTTTTATAGCTGAAAAATAAGAAAGGTAAAGGCAATAAACATACAAGAATGTGAACCTTTTTCATGCGTTGTTATTTTTTAATTGGCTGTTTTATGATTAAGAAGAGTTTGCTCGGCCGCTTTCAGAATAAGAAAAGCGTTTTGCTGAGAATTAGATTGGGCATAATTTCTCAATACAGGCTCTGTTCCCGATGCGCGGATCATGACCCATTCATCGTCGTTGAAAAAGTATTTATACCCGTCAATATTTTCAATTCGCTGTATCTTATAATCGCCGAAGCTTGTATAGGCGTTGTTTTCGCAATTGGCCACAATAGAGTTTTTGATCTCTTCGTGTAAATGAAGGTCAGAACGCTCGAATGCGAATTCACCTACAATTTCATAAACTTCTTTAATAAGATCACGTATCGATTTTCCTGTTTTACTCATGAATTCAAGAATAGTAAGCCCTATCCAGATACCATCGCGTTCCGGAATATGTCCCTTAATAGCAATGCCACCCGATTCTTCTCCTCCAAGCAAAACATCATCGCTTACCATGTGACTGGCAATATGTTTAAAACCAATTTTAGTTACTTTTTGTTCGAGCTTATAGAATTCACACATGCGGTTCACTTTCGGACTTACCGAAAAAGCGGTAACTACTTTGCCGCGCATATTTCTGTGTTCATAAAGATATTTTATGAGAAGGAGAATGAGGTGATGCGAATCAACAAAATTCCCTCTGTCATCGTAAAGGCCAATTCTGTCGGCATCGCCATCAGTGGCAATACCACAATCAATAATGCCTGTGTTTTTGATCAGTTCAGAAAATTCCTGAAGATTTTTATGAATGGGCTCGGGAGCCTGTCCGTGAAAAGACGGATTGTTTTCGCAGTGCAGAAGAACAGAATCAGGAAATAATCTTCGCATTACATTTTGTCCTGCACCGTACATGGCGTCGTATCCAACGCGAATACCAGAGTTGCGAATAGCGTCGAGGTCAAAGTGCTCTTCAATGTGGTTTATGTACATGTCTTCAAAGTCAACGTATTCAAGAAGTTTTTTGTTTTCAACCTCTTCTATATTGATGCTTTCAAAATCAAACTTCACCGTTTTCGGAATCAGTTTTTCTATTTCTTCAATTTTTTCTGGTAATAATGGCCCTCCATAAGCGCCTTTTAATTTGAATCCATTGTATGCGGGAGGATTGTGGCTCGCCGTAATTACAATTCCAAGGTTCGCGTTAAGTTTAACCGTGGCCAGCGAAACCATTGGCGTTGAAGAGAAGTTCTTTGACATGTAGGTTTTGATTCCGTGATGTGAAAGTACTTTGCAGGTTGTTTCGGCAAAAAGTTTCCCGCCAAAACGTGGATCGTAGCCAATGACAACAGATGGTTTTTTACTTAATTTTAATAGCCATGCTGCAGTGGCTTCCGCAACACGGGCCACATTTTCTACTGTATAATCTTTGGCAATTATCGCGCGCCAGCCGTCTGTTCCGAATTTGATCTGAGTCATATGATTTAATTGGTTTTTAGTTCAACAATTTTTAATTCCAGTTGGTTTAAACTGCTTTCAGAGGTTAGTATTTTTTCACCTGATTTATTTTTTTTCTTCTTATATCCTTTTGCCTGAATACGTGTTTTTTCAACTCCGTTAAGGGTGAGCCACGCGGCTACGGTTCTTGCCCGTTCTCTGGCGAATTTTTTCGAATAACAAATGTTCTTTGTGCAATGAACATAATTAGATAATTGTATTTTCATTTCCGGATGATCCTTCATCAGTTTCAGAACCCGCTCCAGTTCCACTTCGGATGTTTTACTGATAGTAACACCCGCCGAATCAAAGAAAATATTGTTGAGAAGTGTTTTTGAGTTTTTAGCAAGTGGCGACATAACTATGCTGTGATGTTTTTTGTAATAGTCTGTTTCTGTGTTTACAGTAACGTTATCCGATTGGAATAAACAATTTTCAGCCTCAAAGCTGATGTTGTTGTTTTTTCCTGCCGGTAGAATAAAAGAATAATGTCCGATGTTATCTGTATAATAAATTCCTTCTGTTTCCCGGGTAACATTATTGATAATTTTTATAGCCGTTTTTCCAGCTATGCTTCCTGTTTTGTCGGTCACTTTTCCTTTCAATAAAGTTAATGGAACTTTTTTCGAGTTCACGAACGAAATAATATAATTATCGCGCTCATTTGATTCTCTTAACGAATCGGCCTGCTTTTGTTTTAGTTGTTTTTCGGAGAGAGCTTGTCTTGCTGGAAATATTTTTTTCTTATCAGCGGCTACCTGGTAAAATACATTTTCCTGGCTTTTGTCTACCGGATATCCAACAGCAATAGGTTTGGCCCATGTTCCGTCACTGATAAGAACACTTGTATAATTGTCGTAATATTCATCCGGTTTGGTACGATTGGAACTGAAATATAATGTTGTTCCATCGGGATGAATGAAAGGAGCCTCCTCGTTGTAAGGAGAGTTTATCGAGGGTCCAAGATTAATGGCTTTACTCCATTCGCCATCGGTTTGTAGCGTACAATAGTAAATATCTTTTCCTCCATAACCGCCTTCACGATCGCTCGAGAAGTAAAGTGTTTTTCCATCGGGAGAAATAGTTTCATTGGGTTCCCAACCCGATGGGTTCACTGTTTTATCGAGTTTAACAACACGTGACCATTGATTGCTTTTTAAGGATGTAAGAAAAAGATTTCCATCACCATTGTCATTTTTGTACGAAAGAACAATCTGCCCGTCTACTGAAGTGCCAAGGGTGGTTACGTAAATAAGCGTATCGGGTTCGCGCCCGTTGCTTGTTTTTATTGTTTTAGTCTTTCGGGCAACTGAGTCTGTTTTTTCAATGTTGGTGTCCTCATAATATTTTGCATCCCCAAACTTCCTGATCTTATTCAGAGGGACTTTAAACGTAAACACCCGGGCCGATTTATCAGTGGATAATACCGAAGAACTGTCGAAAGATGGTTTGGAATTTTTTGTTTTCTTTTCTGTTTTTAAAACTACCGGAAGAGCAACAAGCTCTTTCAGTTCTTTTCCGAATTTGCACAATTCTATTTTTCTTTCAATCATTTCAGAAAGTACAGGGTCGTATATTCTGTTATTCTGAAGATGTTCCTTATACAGGTTATAAGCAATTATGGCGTCATCGAATTTGTAATTAACGCAATAGGCGTCGCCAAGATAGCGGTAGATAATAAAAGAAGATTCCGGGTCTTTGCTTTTATTTTCCGAAGAAGGCACATTCTTATGAGTGTATTTTTCGAAATGCGCGGCCGCTTTGTGTTTTAATGATCTTGAGTGAAGATAACAAACACCGATCTTGTAATTAAGAGTTGGGTTGTCTTTATCTTTTTCCCACATGGCATGATAGATTGAAAAAGCGGCAGCGTAACGTTTGTTATTGAACAGCTCATCGGCTTCGTGCAATTTATCTTCTGTCTGACAGACAAGATTTAAAGCAAAGAATAAAAAAACAAATATGCATGGGGCTTTCATGATCGGCTCATTTCAAAATTTCTGATCTTCAGGGCCAGCTCTTCTATCGAAACAGGTTTGTCTATGAAATCATTGGCACCTGCCTTTAGCGCCGCCTCAACAAGCGGGTTGTTATTAATGCTCGACATCATAATGATGGGTGTAAAACATAGCTGAACCGAACGAAGTACATTAACAAGTGAGAGTCCCGAAATTCCCGGCATCATAATATCCGTTATAATAAGATCGAAGTTTCCGTCTTTTATTTTTGTAATGGCTTCTTCACCGTCTTTTGCAACGTCTGTAGTGTGCCCGAGCTGTGAAATGCTGTGCTGAAGCGCCTTAACCGTGAGCTTGTCATCGTCAATAATTAAAATTGTCATAATCCCTGGATTATATTCAAAGTTATTTCATGAAACAGGGCTTATCCTTCATATTCGGTAATACAGGATTTTAAATAGCCAGAAGCGAAAAATATGTGCCGGTAAAAAGCCGGTTTTTTCAGGGCGATTTCCTTGGCTTTTACGGCTATTTAAAAGTAAGTCTTATCGATTATGGGAATAGAAGCTGTCTCTGTAATGTAACTTCGAAAAAAGAAAATTTATATGGGACAATTAAATCTCTACATATTAAGCGAAAATGCATTGGTGGTTTGTGGACTAAAACATTACCTGGAACACCGCTTCGGGTCAAGGCTTAAAATCTTTAATTTTTATAACCGTAAAACCTGTATGCGTAAAATCAATAAACAAACCAGTGTCGTGGTGGTTGATCAGATGTTTCATGGTACCGATGGGGCGGAAGTTCAACGTTTCATCAAAAACATAAACCCTCACGTCGAAGTCATTATGCATTCTTCAGGAGAAGAGGTAGCGTCAACTATTTCTTCCTTATGCGGGGAAGATCCTGTTGCAATGAAAAACAGGATTAATTTCTGGCTCAGTAACTAGCGGATTGGCATTTTTTTTTAAGAGGAAGTTCTAAACGCTGTTATGATCACAGATAAGATTCCTTCCTCAATGAAAGAAAAAGTACGTATACTCATCGCGGAGGACAATGTGCTCAATCAGAAACTCACGGGTTTTATGTTAAAGGGCTGGGGGTTTAAATATGATACCTGCGCTAATGGAAAACTTGCTATTGAACAACTCGCTAAACATAAATACGACCTGATATTGATGGATGTTCAGATGCCCGAAATGAATGGCTATGAAACAACAGAATATATCAGGGAGAATTTAAAATTGACTATCCCCATTATCGCTACTACCGCGCACGCTTCAGGGAGCGAAAAGGAAAAATGTATGAAATGCGGGATGACGGAGTATCTTACCAAACCTTTGAAGGGCGCCGAATTAAATGAATTGATTGCCGGTTATATTTTCCCCGAACTGGCAGATATAAAAGAATAATATTTAGTAGAATGGACAACGAAACCTACAACCAAAAAATTACTGATCTGAGTTATCTTGTTGGGCTTTCAAAAGGCAATCCACAGTTTGTGAGCGAAATGATCAGAATATTCCTGGAAGAAAACCCTAAAGAAGTGGAACTCCTGGGAATCGCTATCAAAGAGAAAAATTTTCAAGCTATAAAGGCTTCTGCTCATAAACTAAAATCAACAACTCCTTTTGTTGGAATAAATAAGGTTATTGGACAAGAAACAGCAGAAGTTGAAAAACTCGCCACAGACAAAGGAGGAATAGAAAGAATAGAAATTCTGTATAACAAGATCAAAGAGGTTTGTGAAAAAGCTACAGAAGAACTTACTGCACAAAATAGTTAGAGTACTACTTTTTCCTAAAGAGATCTGTTTTACATTCGTGAATCCAGGGCGGAGAATGTGATAAATATTCTAAACGAAGTACCGAATCAAATAATTTGAGCCCTTTTCTCCATCGAAATTCTAACCGTGTTTTTTCTTCCCGGCTTTCTTTCTCGCTGCTAATAGCTTTGATGTTTTCGATTTCTTTCCCCTCATCTCTTTTGTAAAATTACCATCTTCAATAGCATGCTTCTCGGGTATAAAGTTCCTGATGGCTTTTTTTATTCTTCTGTTGCTCATATTCCGCTGTTCCATATCCATAATCGTGCCCGAAATGAAAACGGGCCGCAAATATACTTCATATAAGCTGGAAATAAGTGTTTTAAAAAATAATAACTTTGTTCCACAGAAAATAACCTGGTTTTCTAAAGCTGCGAAGTGGAAATTTATTCACGCTTAATCCTTATGTTTTTCAGTTCTGATCTTTGTGCCAAAAACATCGGTCTTTACCTTTTCCAGAGTATCGCGTATAATTCTTTTTAGTTCCGAAAAATCGGTGGGCTTACGGATGTAATCCTGGGCACCTATTTTATAAAGCATTTTGATCATGTCTTCTTCGTAATGAATATCCCTTGGATAAGAAGTTGAAAACATAATGACAGGGAGAGAATTTAGTTTATTGTTGGCTTTTATTTCTGTGAGACATTCAAAACCATTGATTTTGGGCATGTTTAAATCGAGGAAAAGAACATTGGGCAGATCATTTTCGTGTTCCGAAAGATATTTCATGAGTTGCTCGCCATCATGAACGGTTTCAAGGTTTGTTGAAAATGATAATTCCTTCAGCGCCTCTTTGAAAAGAAAGCGGTCGTCTTTATCATCATCGGCTAACAGGATCCTTATTTTATCTGCGTTCATTGGTTTATAGTGTTTCAAGTTCGGCTTCCAGTTCTTTGGCGGCTTCATTAAATTTTAATTCAATTTTGCTTAGTAAAGTGTTTATGGTTGCCGACTCTTCTTTTTTAAGAGCATGTTCTTTTATTTTCTTTGCTATTTCTTCATACTCCTCGTTAATTCCCATAATAGAAAATGTTGGAATGATGGAATGCGCTGCTTCTGCTAAAGAGGCCCAATCCATGTTGTCAATGCTTTGTTTCATGGTGCCAATGAGAGCAGGCGTTTCAAGAAGGTAGGCTCTTATCATTTGTTTCATGACAGCCTTGTTTCCTTTGGTATGTTCTTTAAGATATTCAAGATTTATGGTTTTTTCTTCTTCGTTGTTTGCAGCTTTGTTTGCTTCTGCTTTCTTTTTTAATAAAGGTTTATCAATGTACTTAAGTATTTTGCTGTGCAGAAGTTTGTCATCAATTGGTTTTGCCATATAATCATTCATACCTATGGCTCTGCATTTTTCAACATCTGCAGTTGTTACATCGGCGGTAAGCGCAATGATTGGAATGTCGGACTGAAGCTTGTT
This sequence comes from Bacteroidota bacterium, assembly GCA_021323535.1. Lineage (GTDB taxonomy): Bacteria > Bacteroidota > Bacteroidia > B-17B0 > Aurantibacillaceae > Aurantibacillus. The sequence goes on along the minus strand of JAJONO010000004.1, from coordinate 89,074 downwards.
TCTTATGTACTGGGTGGCTTCGTATCCGTTCATTTCGGGCATCTGAAGATCCATAAGCACCAGGTCAAAATTCTTTTCTTTTAACATGTCGGTAGCAATTCTTCCATTGGCGGCAATGGTAGATTCAAAGCCAAATTCTTCAAGTAATGTTTTTATGAGAAGCTGATTGAGGGTAACATCTTCTACTACTAATATTTTTACAAGATCGGAATTGCCGGCTTCATCGCTTTTTTCCTCAATGTCTTTTTTCTTTGAGATTTTTTCCTGCGTTTTTCTGAAAGTAAGTATGAATGTAAACGTGGATCCTTCTCCTTCTTTACTTTTCACATCAATGGTTCCTCCCTGTGATGATACAAGTTGTTTTACAATGGCAAGTCCAAGCCCGGTTCCTCCATAAACACGTGATGTTTCATTAGTGGCCTGCTGAAATTTATCAAATATACTGTCGAGTTTGGCCTCGGGTATTCCTATACCTGTATCCCTAACAGAGAAACTTATTTTTGCCGTGTCAGAATCTTCGCCCAATAATTTCACCGAAAACGTAATGCTTCCGTGATGTGTAAATTTAATAGCGTTGCTTACAAGGTTTAGGATGATCTGATGCAGGCGTACAGGATCGCCTACCAGTACTTCAGGTAGAGAAGGATCGTATTCTTTAATGAGTTCTATTTTCTTTTTAAAAAGTTTTGTTCCGAATAAATGAAGCATGGAAGAAATGGATTCATCCAGCCGGAAAGGAATCTGTTCAAAGGTCATTTTTCCGGAATCTACTTTGGCCAGATCGAGAATGTCATTAATGAGCACAATAAGAGCATCACCTGAAACCTTAATGGCTTCAAGGTATTCTTTTTGTTTTTCGTTAAGTTCGGTTTTCAGAACCACTTTTGTAAAACCAATAATGGCGTTTAAAGGCGTTCGTATTTCGTGACTCATGTTAGAGAGAAAGCGTTGTTTAGCTTCTACGGCTTCTTCTGCCAGTTGTTTTTCCCGTTCGGCATTTTTCTTTGCTTCAATGAGTTCTTTTTCAAATTTTTTCTGATCAGTGATCTCTCTCGCCACTTTTGAAATTCCCTTGATGTTACCGAAAGAATCTTTTATAGGGGAGAAGGATACCGAAATATTAATGATGGCGCCATCTTTTCTTTTTCTGAATGTTTCGTACTGTTCAAGCACTTCGCCTTTTTTTATTTTGCCAAGTATGTTTTTTTCTTCTTCAATCAACCCTTCAGGAATAATGAGCGAAAATTCCTGTCCTATAGCTTCGTGTGCAGTATAACCGAATATTTTTTCAGCGCTTTTGTTCCATACACGTATAATTCCATCGAGGGAAATGCTGATAATGGCATCGTTGGAAGAGGTTACGATCGCCGCCAGATGCGCGGTTTGCTCCTCGGCTTCTTTACCCTGTGTTTCGTCTTTGAGGGCAATTACCGCGCCCGCAACGGTACCATTACTATTCTGAAAGATTTTCCCGTTAACGAGTACATCTACTGTCATAGAATCCACGATATTAAGCCGCAGGTTAAAATCCTTGCTGCCACCTTTGGCCAGAATTTCACGACAAAGATGCCGCGCCCGTTCTGGTTCCGAAAAAAGCAATGAAAATTCAGAGCTGAGAAGTTCGGTTTTGTCCAGCCCGGTAATTTTTAAAGCCTGTTCATTTACCGCGGTAATTACTGCCAGTGTATCAATAATGAACATAGGATCATAACTAACGTCGATAAGTTTGTGCACAATGTGGTTCTCTGTGTTCCCACTTACTTTTTTTGTCAGGGTCATTCTTTGAGTTGCCGGTTATTCTCTACTAAAATTAGTCCTAACGAAGCCGGGCACTTGGTAATATTCGGTAAAAGGCGGTTTTGAATAGATATAATGAATGAAAATATAGCCTTCATTTTGTGGCTTTTAGCTGTTTGAACCGTTAAAAAGAATGAAAATGGCATGTTTTTTTATTTTACAAAAACAGGCATAAATAAAAATGATATGATAACAGATATCGAAATTAAGGAAAACGTGAAGCACGAAATCTTAGTAGAGCACAGAGATAGTGAAGATAAAATTACAGTGGAGGTAACCAATGGTATTGTTTTCCTGTCGGGCACGGTTGATAGTTATCCCCAGAAGATCGACGCTGAAAGGGCAGCACTTCGTGTAGATGGTGTGATCGAAGTACATAACGGTATTTCAGTAAACATCTCTATCGAACGTAGCGACGCAGAAATAAAGAAAACAGCTATAAAAGGAATTACCTGGAACAGCTCCATTGATGAAAAACACATCGACGTGGAAGTGGTGAATGGCTGGGTAACACTTAAAGGGGAAGTGGAACATGAATACCAGAAAACAAAAGCCAGAAATATTGCCGAAGATATTATAGGCGTGCGTGGGGTTACAAACTTACTGCAGGTGATTTCGGATGGCAACAATAAATTAACCGCCTGATGATTGCAGGATACTTTTTATTTCTTTTGTAATAAGTTTCCATTTGATATTGTTTTCCCCGGGCTGATCCGTAAAAATAAAGAATACAGAATCCTTTTCATCTGTTATAACTCCGTCGATCTGTAATTTCAGAAGTTGTTGTTTTTCTTTTTTCCTGTTTCCCAATTTCATTCCAAGTACGCCTTTGTGTTGGTAAACTTCAAGTTCCGAAAGAAATTCATTCCTGTTCCAGGGTAATTCGTAGTTTTTGTTTTTGTAAAAATGAAGTTTTGAGGATTCTACATCTCTGAAATTTAATCCTCCTTTACGTATTTCCGTACAATCTTCTTCAAGCGCTAGGTATATTTTTGTAAGGTCGCGATCGCTGATATAATGACCCGAACAGGAAGGGGTTGTTTTTATGTTTCTGGAATGCAGAAATGTAACAAGCTCACGCAAGGGTTCATCAACACTTTCAATAAAAAAATCGTTGAATATCTCATTTTTATTTTTCCGCTTCATGAAATAATACCAGCCGGGTTTATCAGCGTTCTGCAGCCAGCATCCCGTATGGAATTCTGAATGGGGAATAAGTTCCGGAGTAATTTTCATTGAAACTAAAATGAAAATATTGTACCTGTGTAGAGAAATGTCATTTCCAGGATTAAATAATTCTTGTATTTTAGTGCTAATTATGCCTATGAAAGCAGGAAAGATAAATCTGAGAGTTACACTTTTAGTGTTGTTAATGAACACCGTTTTTGTTACGAACGCGCAACAAAACGATTACGCCTGGAAAACAAGTTACGACAAGGGAGATATCATGTTTCCTATTGGAGAAGACGACATAAAAAACACATATGTTGAAGACGGCGCGTATTATCTGAAACTTAAAGACGCTACCCAGAATTACCGTGTTTACTACGAGGTATTACTGGATCCTGAAAAAGATTATTCTGTGCTCACAAATTTGATGTGTGTTGAAGGCGATTCGAAAAAATGGTTTGGGATGACATTCGGCTACAAGGATATTGATAACGGAAGTTACTTTGTTATACGAGGCGATGGAAAGTTCCAGGTATTTAAATATTCCAAAGGAAAAAAATCAATGCTGATTGATAAAGGCGAAACGCCGCATATTACTTCCGCAGGAAAATACAATGTGCTCAGCGTTCAGAAAATGAAGGATAAGCTTTACTTTTTTATTAATTATAAAATGGTGGCCACAATTCCGTATTATGATTTCCCTGCAAATAAATTCGGACTTTATGTAAGCGGATTACAAACCATTGCGAGTGATTATTTTTACGTGAAACAGAAAAAGGATCCTATCAATCTGATTGAAGGCTGGGATAAATTCGGGATTGTGGAAAAAATGCCTTCGAACATTAATTCAAAAAACGGAGAGATCATGCCTGTGGTTTCGGCTGATGAAAAATTTCTTTTTGTGACACGAAAGCCTTACAGCAAGGATGATAGTGAAGGAAATGATGATATTTATTTTGCTACGCTCGGGAAAGATAGCAACTGGCTCCCATTGAAGCCGATAGGAAAAGGACTCAATAATGAAAGACACAATTTTGTTTGCGGTGTGAGTGGGGATAACGATGAACTAATGGTTGGAGGAAAATACGTTGGCGGGAAATGGGTGGGCCCGGGTTTTTCAAGAACACACCGTACGAATGACGGCTGGACTGCACCCAAGGCTCTTGAAATTAAAAATTATTACAACGACGATAAATACGTGGAAATGTGTCCCTCGCATGATTTTAAACGCATCATTCTGGCTGTAAAAAGAAAAGATGGTCATGGAGAAAAAGATCTTTATACCAGCGTCATGTTACCAGATAGCACCTGGTCAGAACCTGTGAATCTGGGAAAAGGGGTCAATACTTATGGTGAAGAAGACAGCCCTTTCCTTGCACCTGACAATATCACACTTTATTTCTCTAGCAACGGTTGGCCGGGTTATGGAAGCAATGATATTTTTATGACAAGGAGGCTTGATGATACCTGGATGAACTGGACAAAACCAAAGAATCTGGGTCCCATTGTTAATGGCGCGAAGTGGGATGCTTATTATACTACATCAGCATCAGGAAAAACGGCCTACCTGGTAAGAAATATGAGCGACGATAATCACGCTGATATTTACCAGGTGAAACAACCCGAGTCGGCGAAACCAATTCCGCTTTTGGTGGTGAAAGGAAAAGTGATCAATGAAAAAACAAACAAGCCCGTGAAGGCAGCCATAACATACAGTATTCTGGGTTCGAATGTTACTGCAGGCAGAACCATGAGCGATGATAAAGGAGAATTTACCATTACATTTCATAAGGGAAAAAAATATGCTTTTACGGCACACAAAGAAGGTTTTATTGCCGAACATAAAAGTACGGATGTTGCCGACCTCAAGCGTTATAAAGAAGTAGAGGTGGACCTTTATCTGAATACGTTCGAAAAAGGTGAAAGTATTATTATGCACAACCTTTTCTTTGTCCCGGATAAATATGAAATTCTTCCTGAATCGGCAGCGGAATTAGACAGGCTGTATGAATTATTGAAAGAGAACAAGAAGGTAAAAGTGGAGATTGGCGGCCACACCAGTCTTAACCGCTCCAGCGAAAAATGGAACATGGATCTTTCTTCCAACAGGGCCAACGCGGTGAAAGAATATCTTGTTAAGAAAGGAATTGCCGATAACAGGATCACATCAAAAGGTTATGGACATACAAAACCTATTGAAACGGTTGTTGATGAAGAGCACCAGAGCAAGAACAGAAGGGTGGAGTTTACCATCACGGAAATATAATTTCTCTAATCGTCACTCATGGTCCTTACGGATGCAGGTGTAATCTTTTTTTCCATTTCTATTACAGAAACATCATCAATAAAATAATACGCTTCGTTTCTCGGACCTGAAATTTCTTTAGACGGATGTACCTTTTCCGTTTTTATTTTATTCCTGACATCAAATAAACCAACAACCATAAATTGCTCTCCTCCGGTTGCTGTAAAAACTTTTTCGAGGAGTATCCACGTGGCAGTATCGTTAACAACGTCAAAATCCGCTTGTGGATAAAGATTCAGTTGTTCAGGCGATTTTGAATTTATGGGACGGTTAGCGAAACAGGCGCTTAATCTTTTTAAACCGAATGAAGAACATTCTGCCAGCGAAATATGTATGCTTACTGAATACTGTTTGCCAGCCTTTAAGGGTTCATTCAATTTTACCTGAAGATATTCTGAAATGGATTTTGAAGGCTCGTCCTTATTCGGACGGTAAGCTATAATTCCAGCATATGCATTTCCGCTTTTTGGCAATTGTGGTCCCCACCAGTTTTTATCAGGAAATCCTGCAGTTTTAAATTCCCCACAGAAATTATTAAAATAATCGGGTGTCTGAGGAGTAGGGTTTGACCAGTTGTTGCATAGCTCTATAGAAGAGATGAACCAGGGTTTGCATATAAAATCTTCGAAGCCAGAGTTTGGAACCAGGTTTTGAGAGTTGATACAAAATGATTTAAAAATGAAAAACAGGAAAACGATGAATGATCTTTGCATAATAAATTTGTTTTTATAACAGTAGTTAGTATAAAAAGTTACATTTTATAGAGGTAAACGACCTATAAATACCAAGGGATGGTTGATGAACGGCGTTAATATAAAAACCTGGGAGTGCCGTAAATAAATGGACGTAATTTCACCGCATGAAAAAAATAATTACGCTAATTAGCACGGTAAGTTTACTTGTAGTGTCGTGCGGACCAGGAAAAAAAGAGCTGCAGTTGTACAACGATCAGAAAAATGAAGTAGAGGCCCAGATTAAGAAAGTTCAGGAAATTGAACGGGCTCTTGGGTTATGTATCGAAAGCTCGCCCGATTCATGTACCGCCTTTGAAGAAAAATTGATACTTGAGAATAGTTTTCTCACAACAGAAATTGACGTATTAAAAAACTATGCGGCCGACGGAGGAATGACAGATAAAGCGGAAGAAATATCAAAGTTCCGCAAACTGAATAATGGATTCGAAGCACGTTTAAAGAGATAATATCACCGTTTACTTTTCATTTCTTACAGTTCGCATTGTGGTTTTAACCATACACAGGTTTATGCTCGTTAAATAATAAAATTGTGATTTATATTCGCGACAAAAAGTGAAGACGATTGTATTCCTATTAAATAAAACTATTAGGGCATATAAATAAAACCCTTAGATTAACAATAATTTAACCCTTATTAACAATTATCCGGAGAAGAATAAGTTTAATTACAAACGATTTGCAAGAAAAAAAGATTTAATTTTGCGATTATACTTATTAAAAACGTAACAACACTTAGTTAAATGTAACTCACAGTCGCTTACCCTCCTGGCACTCAATTCGAAACCTATAAAAAAAGTACATAAATGATGAAACATCTACAACTAAAAAAGGTTGTCCTGTCTCTACTTCTCGTAGTTTCAGTTCTTACCGGCAAATCACAGGTCACTCTCTTTAATGAGGACTGGTCGTCTAACTCCTTCAGTGCCAATGGATGGTCGTTCCCATTCGGTCAATCTAACTGGAATGTTGGAAGTGCTTACACTCCTTTTTCATTCACAGCTGCTCCGAATGCGTATTTTAACTGGAACCCGAGTGTAACTAATTACACTTTCAGTTTATTGAGCCCTACAATTAATGCCACAGGTTATCCGGGGCAGAACTTAACACTTTCATTTAACCTTCAGATGAACAACTTCAGTTCTTCAACACTGGAAGAGTTTATGGTAGAATATAAAGACATCGCGTCATCTACCTGGACTGTTTTAGCGGCATTTAGCAACGCTACAGTTGTTGGTTCACAGGATTATAGCCTTACAGCGCTTCCGCTTACGGGTATGGGAGGTCAAAATTTCGAGATCCGTTTTACGGCTTTCGGAGCAAACTCGTTTAATATTAACGGATGGGGACTCGACGATATCATAATTGAATCGCCTACTTGCCCTACAATTGCTCCAACTCTTGGAATTTCTTCTGCAACTACGTCGATTTGCCAGGGAAGCAGTATTAGTTTATTTGCATCCGGAGCTAACACCTATACATGGCTTCCAGGATCACAGAACGGAAATGTTCTTGTTGATTCACCAACTTCAAATACAACTTACACTTTAACAGGAAGTGTAACAGGCTGTACAATTATGCCGGTTGACGCAGTTATTACAATTAACACGCTTACTTCACCAACGGTTGCAATGTCGGGTGTAACTAATATTTGTCAGGGACAATCAGGTACTGTTTCAGCTACCGGTGCGCCTAATTATGCATGGTCGCCTTCAACAGGTTTAAGTTCTACAACCGGATCTCTTGTTACCGCCAATCCAAACTTAACTACCACGTACACAATTGTTGGAACTGAAAGCAATGGTTGTACAGATACTGTAACATATGTAATTAACGTTAACTTTTCGCCAAACCTTGTAGCTTCGGGTAGCCCAACTGCAATCTGCGGTGGTGGTAATGCTCAGTTAACTTCTCTTGCTGTTTTAACAACAAGCTATAATGTAACCCTTGTTCCTCATGATACAATTCCTACACCAATGTCAGGTGTAACTGTTCTTGCTGATAATGGAAACGACCTTGTAAATCTTACAAATGGAAGCCTCGATGACGGTAACTGGGAAAATATTTCTTTACCATTTGGTTTCAGTTTCTTTGGAACAACGTACAACCAGGTTGCTATTAACACAAACGGTCATATTTATATGGGCCCTGTGGCAAATACAGTATGGGGTTACGGTAATATGTTCCCTGATCCATTCGCTGCAGCTCCATCGATCGGAGCGATCTATACAGATCTTAATTTTAACAATGTTGGCCGAATCGAGTATTTTACAGTTGGAACAGCTCCTACACGTACTTTCGTTGTAAATTATAAAAATGGAGATTACTACTGGATGAGTGGGAATGTTGATGTGCAGGTAAAAATGATGGAATCTTCAAACATTATTGAGGTTCACACAACTGATGCTACAGGAGATAATCAGGCAGTAGAAGGTATTCAGGATGCTACCGGAACAACAGCATTTACTGTGCCGGGCAGAAACTTAACTTATTACACGGTTCTACCTTCAGCACCAGATGGATATCAATTCGCACCTGCAGGCACGCCAAGCTATTCTTGGTCACCTTCAACTTTCTTAAGCAGTACTTCAGTTTCAAGTCCTACAGCTGTAAATATTACATCTTCTACAATTTATACTGTTACAGCTACCATCAACGGTTGTTCATCAACTGAATCGGTTTCTATTTCTGCAGGTCCGGCTGTTCCTACAGTAACTGCAAACATTAATCCTTCTATCAATTGCGACGGAACCGGAACTGTAAATATTACAACTGCTGTTGGCGGCGCTGTTACAACTTATAGCTGGAACAACGGATCAACTACTTCATCGCTTGCGGTATCTCCAACAGTAACTACAACTTATACTGTAGTTGGAACAAACACTACAGGCTGTACTGTTACAACAACAATAACGGTTCCAGTAGGTCCTAGTCCACTTATAGTAGCGGTTGCATCTACCAATACAATTTGTGCAGGAAACTCGGCTGTGTTAAATGTTGCAGGAGCTGCGACGTATTCGTGGAGCCATGGTGCCAGCACGGCAATGACTTCTGTTAGCCCTACGCTTTCAACAACATATACAGTGGTGGGTACCGCTTCTAATGGTTGTACCGATACTACAACTGTACCTATGACAGTTAATGCGGCACCGCTTGTAAATTTAGCTGCGGCAGCATACACTTCGTGTATCAACACAGGAACAATTGCTCTTTCAGGAACTCCTTCAACCGGAACTTTTGTTGGAACTAATGTGTCACAAGGTTACTTTACGCCTGGCGCAGTAGCGGGAACATTTAATCCAATGTATACTGTAAGTAACGTTTCAGGATGTTCAAGTACAGCTACAATTTCAATCGTTGTAAGTGCATGTGTTGGAATGGAAGAAAACAGTAAAGTTTTTGATAACCTTTCTGTATATCCAAACCCAAGCAATGGTTCATTTGTGATTGCATTAAATAACCTTATGCCAAAAACAGTTGAGATCCTTGATCTTACAGGAAGAGTGGTATCTAAAATTGAATCAGAATCTTCTGAAGTAGAAGTAAACATCAGTTCATTAACTAATGGAGTTTATTTTGCTAAGATCACTTCAGGTTCTGCTGTTCAGATGGTAAAAGTGGTAAAACAATAATCTTTAATCTTTTTATAAATTTAAAACCCCAAGGCAAATCTGCTTTGGGGTTTTTTATTTTATTTGGTTTTGCCTGTAAATCGTTTAAACGTTTTGTCATCTAAAGTATAAACTCCAGATCCATCAGTTCCAAACCAAAGGCAATCATTTTTGTCTCTGAAGATGGTCCAGATAAAATTGCTTCCAAGTCCGTTCTGAGTGGTATAATTGGTTAATCTTTCTCCCCGCCCGGCTGAGCCGTTCGGATGTGTGTCGTACTTCCATACACCGGCATCTATTGTTCCAATCCAGAGGTTTCCGTCTTTATCGTCGGTGATTGACCACACACGCGCCAAAGTACCTTCTTTACCCACCATGGTTTTTAAAAAATCGGGATTATCAAGATGATGTTCTTTTGTAAAGTTGATCAGACTTTTTCCATCATATTTAAATAAGCCATTTCCATTATTGCCAATCCAGATGTTTCCGTTTTTATCTTCGAAAATAGAACGTACAGGCGCGCCTAATTCTTCGTAATTGAGCCAGCTGTATGTTTTTCCATCGTAAACACAAACACCTGCGGTACAGGTTCCAAACCACAGACGTCCGTTTTTGTCTTTACAGGAAGAATAAATATCATAACGAAAACGTGTTAATGGTTCATCCTTTAATGGCGAATTTTTCGGCAATGGTATTTTTACAGGCTTTTTTTTAATGTAATAATATTCAACCAGCAGGTTTTCATTTACCTGATTTTGATTAAAAACCGGATCTGCATTTTTTACCGGCTCTACTGTTGTAAACTTTTGACCGTCAAAATAACAAACGGCGTCTCTGGTTTTCAGCCAGATATTTCCGCTTTTGTCTTCTTCTATTTTCCAAACGAAATTATTGCATAGTCCGTGTTTGTCTGTAAAATTGAGAATTGTTTTCCCGTCGTATCTAAAGGCACCTTCTCCATTGGTAGCAAACCATAGATTGTTTTTAGAATCCTGGAAAATACAACGGATCTCATTGCCGATTTCAAAAACAGTGTCTCCTGATAGCGGTTTTGAAATTTGTTGGCCAGAGCTTTGATTTTTTTCGTTACATGCGGCGAGAAGAAATATAACTAAAGGCAAGCAATAAATAACTTTTTTCATAATTAAGCTACAGCCAAAAATAAGTTTGATTTAAGAGCGAACCTGTTATTGACTTGTTAATGCTATGACTAAATCTTAAGTTAATCTATTTCTTCCATGGTATGTTTAATGATGCTGTTTCAGTTTTTAATATTGATAATTTTCTCCGAGGTAAGTCATCACTTCCCTTGTTTTCGCTTCCAGAAAACCGGTAAAGTTCAGGTATTTCTTCCCTTCTCCACCAAACAATGTTTCCTGAATATATTTTCTGATGTAAGGAGATTTAACTCTCAGCGTAGTTTGTCCTGCATCTTCGAATTTCAGATTTGGATCCTTATCAAAATCAGCCTGTGCGCCGGTTCGGCTCAATGCGTCATATACCTCTTCGATCGCTGGTAGTTGAGGCAAAAAATCCTCCACGCGAATGCTGTACACTTCATTATTGTTTTGCTTGTCAAAAACATAGTATTCCGCTTGATTGTGAGTGGCAAAGATCAAATAGTCATTGTCATATAAAAGTCGGTTTTCAGCTTTTTGATTTTCATTTCCAATATTTTCACTACTAAAAATGTTGTACATAAATCCATCAATATCCCCACTGATCACTTCCGAACTATAATTGTGATTGCCCAATTCCAACCAGTTTAAAAACGTTTCGGGATAACCCATTTTCTCAAATGCTTTGCGTTTTCCGGCATCAAACAAAGATGCGGAATGATTAATCCCCCGGCTCCAGTAAGAAGAAAGATCCTGTAGGCTTGCCGGGCCGGGTTTAACCGCATTCTCAATAAGAGGAATTAACACATCATATGTTTCGCGATTGATGTTAAATTGAAACATGACTTCATAATTGTTTTTGAAATCTTTCCAAAAGAGATCTGGTTTTTGGAACGCATAATAACTACGAGCGTAGTTACGCACCGCTTCGTCGTTGTTTCCATTTATCAAGTATATGTGCCCAAGATTTAAGTAAGATCTATCTGCATTCCCTCTTATAATACCTGATTGAGCGTAATTTTTAGCTTGTTCAACATTTCCATTCAGAAGCGAATAGTAACTAATGTCTTCGTAATAATAGGGTGTTTGAGGGGCTATGTCGATTGCTTTGCGGATCGCCTTATGTCCTTTTTCTGTTTCTTTCAATTTATAATGCGCCATTCCCAAATGATACCATAACTTATCTTTATGAGGAAAGTGTTCCAAAGCTTTTAAATAACATTTTTTCGCCTGTTCGTATTCCTCAAGCTCATTATGTGAAATACCTTTCTTAAAGAGGATCGTATAACCAGTAGGATTCAGTTTTTCGGCAGAAGAAAAAACCAACACCGCATTTTTATAATCTTTTTCATCCATGAGACTTAGTCCCAGCTCCTGCCAAGGCTCGAAATCGGCAGGTTTTACCTGGATTTGTTTTATGGCCTTATTGATTTCTTTCACTGAAGATTTTATCATTTTTAGATTTTCCAATGTCATCGTATTGTCAGTGTCCTGATCACTGGATTTTTCCTGTTCGTTCTTATGTAATTTAACACCATAAGCTTTTAATTTTTTGTAGGCTTCGTCTGAGTTTTTGTCCTCGCGTAAAAAATCTGCATTGGCAAACTGAAGGTTTTTACAGGCAAGTAAAGGAGTGTAGTCTAATCCTTCTTTTACGATCAGTGTTTCAGGGTTAAAAGTTTTGAGATTTACAAGGTGTTCAACTCCTTCGAGCGATGAAATATTAAATTGATCGCTTATTCCCTCCAGCTCATTGAATAGAGAATTATAAACAGCGTTATTTTCATCCGGAGCCAGAACTTCAATTTCACGCAGGTATGCCGCATCGATCTCCAGATTTTTATAGTATTCCAGAACTGCCGGAACAAAACTTTTCAGCTCTGACCAATCTGCGTTTGCCGCTCTGACCTCTTCAACTTCATTGGTATAATACCCCAGATCGTGTAATGCGCCAATAACAGCCAGCTTAAAATTAAAGTCTTTAAATTCAATTGTTTTTTTCTTGAGGATCTTAACAAGGGTCCTTAATTTTTCTTCCGGCTCTGTATTGTTTTCGAGTATAATTTGTACTTCATCAGCCAAATGCAGGCTTTTCAATTTCTTTAAATTTAGTAAAGGTTCCCAATCAATTTCTTCGTCTAAAGCACTTTCAATATAAATGTCTTTCAGGTTTTTCAGAGCATCAATTCCATCAAATGTTGTTACATTGTAATCGTCAACATCTGGTTCCATGTCTGGATCTAACAAATACAATATCTCATTGTTTTTTGAAATAGTGATCTCTGTTAATCCTTCCAGCTGTTCATTGGTGATATTCATTTTCTCTACAAAATTTCGCACCGCTGCAATTAATCCAAAAGCCATCATGTCGAGTTTGACATCGCTTTTTTTGATCAGGTTTTTAAGCTCGTCACCTAACGATCTGTTGCTTTTCATCAACTCGTTTACAACTGCTAACTTGAGATAAAAATTATCACTTTCGCTTCCCGCGAATAAAGAACTGATACCGGCTTTGGGCGCCTTTATCTTTTTAGCTTTATTGCCCGAAAAATCAATCCATGCCTGTTTATGATCGGGCTTTTCGCTGAGATGATTGTTAGAACAATTCAGAACAAGCAAACCTTCGGGCAGTTCGGGTAACTCGCTCAGTTTATTTTCAGCACAATGAAGTTCTTTGAGGCTGGCAGGAAGTTTTGGTAAACTCACAAGTTTACAATGATTACAGCTAAATACCTCAAGGCCCTCAGGAAGTTCGGTAAGCGTAATTTCTTCGTTGAAGTTTATATTTAGATGTTTAAGTCCGGGTGGTAAACCTGTAAGTGTTTTTAATTTATTAAGCGAAACATTTAAATTTTCAATATGTGGAGGGAGATTACCCACGGTTTCTAAACCAATGCCACTCGCGGTTACAGATTTCGCATTCGTAAAAACTTCTATCCCTGCAATACTTTTTATCCAGGTATTGATATCGCTTCCGGTTTTTTCATCTATAGGTTTACGGATGGCTACAGAGGTTTTGCTGGTAACGGCTTCGGCTTTTGGATCAATGTACGGGCCCGATCCGTTTTTGGTACCGGCCTCATTGCAAAGCGCCGAACGGAATTTTTTTGTTTGTAGAAATTGTAAGAAATGAGGGTCTTCAATTTTAGTAAAAGGGGATTCTTTAGACATAATATTTTTAGTTTAACGTATTATACAGACCTTAGGAGTCTAATAAATGAATACAACTCTTTATCGTGTTTCGTTGGGTGAATATTCACTGTTTTTTTTATTAAAACAGTTATCAAAGTTAGATAAGATATTTATCTTCTTTCCCAATATTTAATGAATTCTGTGGAAGGAGTTAAATTGAGTTTTGAAAGAAATCAGAGTTCGGGTTTAATCGCTTTCGCTTCAATACCAGAAATGAATTCGAACCGTGACTTAGAATCATTCAAAAAAAATGAACCGCGAGCAGAGTTTGGCATCTGTCCATAGTTTTGGGATGCTTGATAGCGCTTTGATCATTTGGATCAAGACAAGTAATTTTTGATAGAATAATTTCGCCGCTTTAAGTTTCTTTTACGTTGTTAAAATTTTCCCGGGATTAATTGGTGTTAATGTTCTTTATGGATGCTGTAGCGGAGCGATACCAGGCCGCTTTCATAAGTTTTACTTGCTAAAAGAGAGAGCTTTGTCCGCATCTCCTGCTCACGAAATAAAAGTTTGCCGCCGCCGAGAAGGATGGGATGCACCGAGAGCCATAATTCATCTACTAAGCCCGCTTTCATCAAAGCATCGGTGAGCGAGGCGCCGCCAAACAGCCATATATCTTTGCCCGACTGTTCCTTAATCCTTCGTGCTTCAGCAATACTATTGTTACTTACAAGCACTGCGCCTTTTTTTTACCGATTTCAGGGTGGTAGAGAATACGTATTCGGTCATAGCCGGCATACCCGGTATCGCGCTTCCATTATTACTTTCGGCGTACTTCTGTGCCGTTTCGTAACTTTTACGGCCAATGAAGATAGCATCTATACGGTCAAAAAATTCTTTCAGGCCATAGTCCTGGTCGGTAAAGCACCAGTCATATTCCCCGTTCGGACCTTCAATGTACCCGTCTAATGTTACGGCTAATCCTAATATTAATTTTCTCATAGTAAATATTTTTATGGCTCAAAGTTGCGGATAGTAAGGGCCACAAAATTGTACAAAACGGACATCAATACAGGATATTCCTGGCGCGTACCACTTCTCCCGGTGTACAATCCGCGAATGCCTTGTAATCGCGGTTAAAATGCGCTTGATCGAAATAACCGCTTTCATATGCCACTTCGGTAAGCGACAGCGTTGGGTATTTTTTAAGATACTTCAGTGATTGGATAAACCTGCAAACCCGAAGATACTCTTTTGGTGATAGACCTACATGTTGCTGGAACTTTCTCGAAAGCTGACGTTGGCTGAGGCCGGTATCATCCGTAAGCTGTCTAACAGGTATCAGGCCACCCGAGAATTGCGCCCGCCCGAGGCAATGGAGCATCTGCAAATCTTGTTTGTTGCCGGCCAGTTGCTGCAGTAAATAATTTTGAGCCAGGTTTACCCGGGCTTCATTAGTTGGTAGACTGCTTAGTTTTTCTTCTATCTCTCCCGCGGCATGATTCCATAGATCTGATAAAGCAGTAGTAGTATTAGTTAACACGTACATGGGAACGTGTAAGAATTTATATGCCATGCCGGGATAAAAACATATGGCAAGGCAGCCTGCGCCCTTGCGCATCTTCACATCCATCGGCTGGTTCATACGGAATGTTATAATACTGCGCTTATAGAGTTCGTTATTAATGATTGCTACAGGAGCGCTGGTGTAACTTATAAACAGCTCCACACAGGTATCGGGTAATACGCGGATATGGTTTGTGTCTGCGTATTCATCACAATCCATAGTGCATATCATCTTTATGTAAGGCCGTAAACCGGGGACGATATCATAGAGTTGCATACGCATACTTTACCAATGAGCCAAGCCAATGGCTTCGTTAAAATGAAGAAAATCCTTTTAAGTGACCACTACACAGGGTACACATAATAAAGGTAATGCAGTTGAAAGGATATCCAAGCGGAGAAAAGGAAACCCGCGAATTTTATTAAAGGCGAAATAAAAAACCCATTAAATTTTTACAGTTTTTTAGTGTATTGATTATCAAAAAGGACAAGAGACTTGAAATCTCAATCTATTGAAAATCGGCTAAAAGCTGAGCGTTTTTATGTGTAATAAAAAAAGCCGGTGATTTTCAGCGGCTTTTTTTTAAAGTACCCAGGACGGGACTCGAACCCGTACACCGTAAGGCACACGCCCCTCAAACGTGCTTGTCTACCAATTCCAACACCTGGGCAGGTGATTTCGGACGCAAAGGTGCAATAAAAAAACAAATTAAGAAAATAATAAGGGTATAAAATACTTTAAATGTAGATGTGACTCTACAAAACTCATTTTCACTTTTTCAGAACCCTTAGAGAATGAGGAACGAATTCTGCTTTAATCCCTGAAGCGAATGAGGAACGAATTCTGCTTTACACTCCCTGTAGTTAATGAGGAACGAATTCTGCTTTGTAATCCCCTGAAGCGAATGAGGAACGAATTCTGCTTCAGGGTTGGTACGTTATTTTCTCCCTTAGTAAAAACAACTATGGCAAAGTATTCTAAGAAAGCGCAGGAAAAAGTCGAAAAAACCATGCACGAACGTAAACATGGTACTTTACGCAGTGGTTCCGGAAAAAAAGTAAAAAGCCGGAAGCAGGCCATAGCTATTGGTTTATCTGAAGCCAGGAAAGAAGGAGCAAAAGTTCCGAAGAAAAAACCGTCGAAGAAATCCTCTTCAAAAAAATCGTCTAAAAAGAAATCATCAACTAAAAAAAGTAAATAATATGGAAACCAAAACATCAGTCAATTCCCTGATCATTATTAATAACGATCGATTTGAGGGATATAAAAAAGCAGCGGAAGAAACAACCGACGCCGATCTTAAAGCATTATTCAACCGCTTCAGCGAGCAGAGCAAAGGCTGGGCCGAAAGCCTGCGTGTGTTTGCCGACAAGGATGAGCCGGGTCATGATGAAACCACTTTATCAGGTAAAGTTTACCGTGTGTGGATGGATATTAAAAGTGCTGTAACAGCTAAAGATCGTAAAGCGATTTTATCTTCCTGCGAATATGGCGAAGATGTTGCAAAAAAAACGTATGATGAAGTAATGGAACATTCAGATTCATTACCTGCCGAAATAATGGATATTCTTCGTAAACAACGCAGCGAACTTCAGCAGGCGCACGACGAAGTAAAAGCCATGCGTGATAGTATTAAATAGTTAAAAATCATTCAACATGACAACACCTGTAAAACCAACCAAGCATAATCCTGTAAAAAAGAATAATAATAAAAAACAGGGTGGAAATAATAATCCCAAAAAGCCGGGAAATGATCCTGATCAAACCCCGAACAGGGAAGTGGAACAGGTACCCGTTGCAAAGCCCGATTCTAACGGAAAAGGCAAGTAATTCACTCTAAAGTATTTGAAAAAAGCCATAAAGCGAATTCGGCTCTGCTTTATGGCTTTTTAATTTATTGTAAATCAATTAATTAAATGTTTAACGAAGTGCGATACCGGATTTAAATTTATTTGCTCAATGCACTTAAATTCGTATATTTGTGCCCCTGTTTCAAAGCCGCTGTTTACACGAGGTAAAGAATGCTTTAAACTGTAATTTAAAATTTTAATAAAATGAGCCTTTTATTAGACTACGTAAAAAAGCAATTAACCGCTGAAACAAAACATCCGAAGTTCAAAGCAGGTGATACAGTAACTGTATCATACAAAATTAAAGAGGGTGACAAAGAACGTATCCAGCAATTTACTGGCGTTGTTATTCAACGTAAAAACGAAAAAGCTACGGCTTCTTTCACAGTACGTAAAATCAGTAACGGTGTAGGTGTTGAGCGTATCTTCCCTTTTGCATCTCCTTTCATCGACAAAATCGAAGTTAACAAAGTTGGTGTTGTTCGCCGCGCTAAATTATTTTACTTACGCGAACGTACCGGTAAAGCCGCACGTATCCGCGAAAAAATTCAGAATACAGAAGCTTAAGAATATTATAATTCATCTAGAAAGGCTGGTTATTAACCAGCCTTTTTTTATTTGTTTCTGTTAAAATACCTCTCAATTCGTCAAACTATAGTAAATTTGTTTAAGTTATGGAAGCAGATATAAAAACGCAGTTAGTAGAAATTTTAAAAAAAGAAAATTACACATTCACACAACTGGCAGAATACCTGAACATGAGCGAGGCCAGTCTTACAGAAGCTCTCAATAACAAAACCCTCGAGCTCAGAAATCTCGAACTTATTTCAAAAGCATTACGGGTCCCTCTCTACAGTTTTTTTCGCTCAGAAGATTCTGATATCAACTATAACGAACGTCCTTATTACATCAATAAATTATGGACTGGCGACGACACCATAAAAAATGCCGCGCAACTGAACGATGAAATAGGTCTGCTTAAGGATATTATTACTCTAAAAGAGGAACAGATTAAAAAGATCAAACCTTAATGCCTTTTCCCGGGCTTTATGATTTAGTTTTGTAACACACACCACATGGTAATCGACCTGCTAATTACATTTTTTCTTGTTTTGCTTAACGGCTTTTTCGTTGCGGCGGAATTCGCGCTGGTTAAAGTGCGTGCTTCACAACTCGACATTAAAGCACAGAAAGGAAGCAGCCGCGCCAAACTTGCAAAAAAACTTATTAATAAACTGGAAGCGTATCTTTCGGCTTCACAGCTGGGTATTACATTGGCCTCCCTCGCATTGGGTGCGGTTGGAGAAAAAGTAATTTCAAAAATTGTTGAGAATGCTTTCGAAAGATCTGGATGGGTTCCAGATGGAATTGCGATTCATAGTATTTCTTTACCAATTGCTTTAACACTGCTTACTTTTTTTCACGTTACCATTGGTGAGCAGATCCCTAAAATGATCGGTATCAAATTCAGTTTGCAGGCAACCCTTACTATCGCCTGGCCGATGAGAATTTTTTATTTTATATTCAGTCCTTTCATCTGGTTTCTCAATAAAACATCTATGACGGTCCTCCGTCTTTTTGGTGTTAAATCAATCGAGGAAGATGTACACTCCGAAGAGGAACTTCGCCTCATCTTAACAGAAAGTGAAGAGGGTGGGGCTATCAAGCCAAGCGAAAACGAACTCATTCAGAATGTTTTTGATTTTGATGATCGTATCGTTAAACAGGTTATGGTGCCGCAGAACAGGGTAGTGGCGCTGGATGTGGAGCTTGGTAGAAACGAGATCACAAAAATGATCATTGAAGAAGGTTTTTCACGTTTACCGATCTACCTGGGCGACATTGATCACGTGATCGGTATCATTCACAGTAAAGATCTTTTAAAAGCTTTGATCAATAATCAGTTTCGCTCATTAAAGGATATCATGCGCCCCGTTCATTTTGTTCCTGAAAGTATGAAGATCAACGAGCTTCTCCGCGATTTTCAGAAGCATCATATTCAGATGGCTATTGTTACAAATGAATTTGGCGCCACAGCCGGACTTGTTACAATGGAAGACATTATTGAAGAACTGGTAGGAGAGATCCAGGATGAGCATGATGAAGAAAAACCAAACGTAGAGAAGAAAAGCGATCATGAATATATTGTGAACGCACAGGCAACAATTGCAGATGTAAACGAAGCATTACCAATGGCACTGCCTGAAGATCCACGCTATGAAACGGTTTCGGGATACATCAATTTTATTTTCGGACGGATTCCGGGCATTAATGATAAACGTCTGAGAGATGGTTATGAAATAACGATCCTTAAACGAAATCTGCAAAGCGTAGAAAGCGTAAGTCTTAAGATGATTGAAAATTGAACCACAATCTCAACGAAACATACTGGAACAACAGGTATCTGAACAACGAATTCAGTTGGGACGTAGGACATGTTTCAACTCCTCTGAAAGAATATTTTGATCAGCTCACAGATAAAAGCATTTCAATTTTAATTCCAGGTGCCGGAAATTCTTACGAAGCCGAATACCTTGTTAATAATGGTTTCCCCAATGTTTATGTCTGCGATTTCGCCGAAGAACCTTTGAAGAATTTACAGCAGCGTTGCCCTCTCATCAAAAAAGAAAATTTATGGCAGATCGATTTCTTTGATATTTTCCCCTCCCAAAATGCTATCGATGACAACAGTGTCACTTCGAGCGTGGTCGAGAAGCAACACACAAAGATCAACGACGGCTTCGACTTGATCATCGAGCAAACCTTCTTCTGCGCGATTGATCCTTCTCTCAGAAGAAAGTATTTCGAAAAAATGAATCAGCTTTTAAAGCCCGGAGGAAAACTGGTTGGACTTCTTTTCAATGATATTTTAAATTCAGATAAACCTCCCTTCGGTGGATCAAAAGAAGAATACAAAAAATATTTTGAAGATCTTTTTAAAATAAATGTTTACGAACCTTCCCGTAATTCCATCAAACCCCGCGAAGGAAGAGAATTATTTATTAATTTAGAGAAGAGTAAAGAGACCTGATTGCGTTCTTTGCGCACATCTTTGCGTCTTTGCGGTTAAAAAATGAACCAAAGGGAATTATTTCTTCGTCACGTCGCACAAACATCTGATACACCTTTGCTGGGTATTGATATGAATATTACCACTGCATCAGGTTCAAAACTCACAGATGTAAACGGAAAAGAATACATCGATCTTATCAGTGGAATTTCCGTTAGCAATGTGGGGCATTGTCATCCTGAAGTTGTAGCAGCTATCAACGAACAATCGCAAAAGTTCATGCACCTGATGGTGTTTGGTGAATACAATCAATCGCCGCAGGTAAAATATGCAGAGGCCCTCACAAGTCTTCTTCCGAAAAACCTCGATTCGGTTTATTTCACAACGGGTGGAAGCGAAGCCGTAGAAGGCGCGTTAAAGCTTGCTAAACGTGTTACAGGACGAAGCGAGATCGTCTCCTTCAAAAAAGCCTATCACGGAAGTACACACGGGGCATTAAGTGTAATGGGGGATGAGTATTTTAAAAATAGTTTCCGTCCGCTGTTACCCGGAATAAAAATTCTTGAATACAACAAAATTGAGGAGCTCGAAAATATTTCATCGCACACAGCTGCTGTCATAATTGAACCAATACAGGGAGAAGCAGGTGTGAGAGCAGCGGATAAAAAATTCATGGATCTGCTTCGTAAAAAATGTGATGAACATTGCGTGCTTCTGATCTTCGATGAAATACAAACAGGCTTCGGGCGCACCGGTACTTTATTCGCATTTGAACAGTATCACGTTGTACCTGATATTTTACTTGTTGCAAAAGGAATGGGGGGTGGACTTCCCATTGGCGCTTTCATCTCTTCACAACGCATTATGAGCTGTTTAAGCAACGATCCCGTTCTCGGACATATTAACACCTTTGGAGGAAACGCGGTTTGTGTAGCGGCGGCCCAGGCGGCTTTAGAAGTAATAGTAAGGGAAAACCTGACGGCCAAAGCGAACCGTATTGAAATCCTTGTAAAAGAAAATTTAAAACACAGGCATATTTCTGAGTTGCGCATTCATGGAGCACTTGGGGCCATTGATTTTGGAAGTGAAGAACTTAACTTTAAGGTGATTAAAGCCTGCATAGAAAACGGTGTTATTAGCGACTGGTTTTTGTTCTGTTCAACCGCCATGAGAATCGCTCCACCCCTTGTTATCACCGAAGAGGAGCTTCTTTTTGCCATCCAAAAAATTAATAAAGTTTTGGATTTGATTTAAAGCAAAAAATGCTACATTTACTTATAAATTAAATTTAAAACCATGGGATTATTTGATAAAATTAAGAATGAGTTTATTGATATCATTGAGTGGCTCGATAACACCAACGATACCATTGTGTGGAAATTTCCAAGATATCAGAATGAGATCAAAATGGGCGCCAAGCTTACCGTTCGCGAGAGCCAGGTAGCGGTGTTTATGAATGAGGGTAAAATTGCCGACGTTTTTCAACCGGGAATGCATACGCTTCAAACGCAAAACATGCCAATCATGTCTACCCTCAAAGGTTGGAAATATGGTTTTAATAGTCCTTTCAAAGCAGATATTTTCTTCGTAAGTACAAAACAATTCATCGATCAGAAATGGGGCACCAAAAATCCAATTACACTCAGCGATCCACGTTTCGGATTTATTGAGCTCCGTAGTTTTGGTTCGTTCGCTTTCCGTGTTACCGATGCTGCAAAATTCATTAAAGAAATTGCAGGTACCGATGAAAATTTCAGTACAGAAGAAGTAACCAATCAATTAAAAAGTTTAATCGTTACCAAATTTACCGACGCCGTTGGTGAAGGAAATATTCCTGTGGAAAAGTTCGCCGCAAACATGGAAGAACTTTCAAAGCTTGGCCACGATAAATTAAACAACGATTTTACTGAATATGGTTTAACAATTACTAAATTCTTAGTTGAGAACGTTTCAATGCCGGAAGAATTGAAGAAAGAGATCTTCAATTACTCGCGCTTAAACGCCATCGACATGAATAAGCTTGCCCAGTTCAATACTGCTAACGCTATTAAAGACGCTGCAAAAAATGAAGGTCTCGGTGGTGCCGGTATCGGAATGGGTGTTGGAATGGGAATGGGTAACATGATGAGCAATATGATGACTGGCATGAATAACAATGCTCAGAACAATATGGGTATGAACACACCTCCGCCTATCATTCAGTTTCATGTTGTGGTAAACGGCGCGCAGGCTGGTCCGTTCAACTTACAGCAGTTACAACAAATGGCGGCAGCTGGGCAATTAACCCGTGCTACTATGGTGTGGAAAGCCGGTCTCGCCAACTGGGCAACTGCGGAATCGCAGCCAGAACTTGCTTCGCTGTTTATGAATACGCCCCCACCAATTATGTAATTAATAAAATCAAATACATACAAACGCCTCACAGAAATGTGGGGCGTTTTTGTTTTGTTAAATGGCTGAATTTAATTTGAATGAATAAAATAGTTTTGCCATAAACTATTATACATGCCAAAAAAAGCAAACGCCCTTTCTTTACCGGATGAGATCATTATGAATAAGATTTATTTCCTCAGGGGTTATAAAGTAATGTTAGATAAAGATCTTGCCGAATTATATGGTGTAGAAACAAAAGTCTTCAATCAGGCTGTAAGGCGGAATCTGAATCGTTTTCCTGCAGATTTTATGTTTGAGTTAACTCGTCCCGAATTTGAAAACTTGAGGTCACAATTTGTGACCTCAAGTTGGGGAGGAACACGTTATATGCCTAATGCTTTTACAGAGCAAGGAGTGGCAATGTTAGCCAGTGTTCTTAATAGCGATAAAGCGATCAGTATAAATATTCAAATAGTGAGGGTATTCACAAGAATCCGTCAAATGTTAATTGATAATACTGAATTAAGATTAGCAATTGAAGATATAAGAAAGAAAACTGAAAATAATTCAAAAAATATCGAATTGGTATTTCAATATCTTGATGAGCTAGTAGAAAAGAAAGAGAAAGAAAATCATCCAGGGAAAAAGATTGGATTTTAATTTCTAAAGAAGAAATGTTAATTACTTCGCTGGTAACAATGTCCCGGTACAATCTCCGAATCCAACGCGTACTCCATCTTTTTCACAATATCCACGAATAGTAATCGTATCATTATCGTTTACGAATTTACGTTCGGTGCCATCCTCGAGTTTAAGTGGTTTTGTTCCGCGCCAGGTAAGCTCCAGCATGCTTCCATATTCGTGTGGCTGCGGACCGCTGATCGTACCACTTGCCATCATGTCGCCAACATTAATGTTACATCCATTTACAGTATGGTGTGCAAGCTGTTGTTCCATTGTGTAATACATGTATTTGTAGTTGCTGGTGCAAATCAGATTTTCTTTACCATTTTGAGGCTTAAGATAAACCTGTAAATTGATATCTAAATTTTTATCGCCTTTGTATTCGAGATAAGGAAGAAGTTTTGGAGTCTGCTCATATCCTTTTACACGAAAAGGTTCCAGCGCTTCAAGCGTAACAATCCAAGGCGAAATAGTGCTTGCGAAATTCTTCGCTAAAAATGGACCAAGAGGAACGTATTCCCAGGTCTGAATATCGCGTGCGCTCCAGTCGTTGAATAATACCATTCCGAAAATATAATCATCTGCTTTTTCTGTGGTAACACTGTCGCCCATTTCGGTTGATTTACCAATGATAAAAGCGGTTTCTAATTCTATGTCGAGCAGTTTACTTGCACCAAATACCGGAACTTCTGAATCGGCAGGTTTTTGTTGTCCTTTCGGGCGGTGAAACGAATGCCCGCTCACACGAATACTGCTGGCTCTTCCATGATAACCAACAGGAAGATGTTTCCAGTTTGGTAATAAGGCGTTGGCTGGGTCGCGGAACATTGTTCCTACGTTGGTAGCATGATCAATACTGCTGTAAAAATCGGTGTAATCGCCAATTCTAACAGGCATAAGCATAGTGACATTGCTTTGCTTTTTAAAAACTTTATTGAAGAAAGCCTTGTCTTTATTGAGAATTGAATTTTCGTCGCAGAGTAATTCAATTAATCTCAGGCGCACTTTGTTTGTTTGTGTTTTTCCAAGTTCGATAAATGCGTTGAGGTATTGCTGCTCGAACACATCGCGGGGCATATCAAGTAAATCGGCGCTTTCAAGCTCGAACAGATCAATAATATATTCGCCAATAGCAGAGCAGGCGTGATGTTTTACATTTTTATCGGAGTATATTCCGAAAGGGATATTATGAATAGAGAAATCGGAGTCGGCTTTAACGTCGATCCAGGATTTTAAATTTTTGTTGAGCATAGTGTTTATTCTTTTTTTGCCGGCTGTCGTATAATCAGTCGCAATGATTGGTCAAAAGTAAAATAATTCCATAACCAATTTACAAAAATGAGTAATTTGTTTTTCATACCCAGGATAAGCATGAGGTGTAAAAACATCCAGAAGAACCAGGCAAGCCAACCCTGGAAATGAGTCTTCGGAAGATCCACAACGGCTTTATGTCTTCCAACAGTGGCCATGCTGCCTTTATCTTTATATTCAAATTGCTCAAGGACTTTTCCATCTTTAAGCTTCACAAGGTTCTTTGCAAGATGATCGGCCTGCATGTTAGCTACAGTGGCAACCTGTGGGTGACCGTTAGGATATTTTGGAGTTGACATGTTGGCAATATCACCAATGGCGAAAATATTTTCGAAGCCATTTATCTGGCTGAAACGATTCACAGAGATCCTGTTCCCTTTTGCGGTTGTGTTCTCAGGTAATCCACTTAAATTATTTCCTTTAATGCCAGCGGCCCAGATGAGGCTTTTTGTTGGTAATGTTTTTCCTGTTGAAAGAGAGACTTCATTTCCATCGTAACCTGTAACCTGTGTTGAAGTAAACACAACCACTCCCAGATCTTCAAGGTATTGTTTCGCTTTTGCAGCCGATTCTTCGGAAAAAGCTGCGAGTACTTTTGGACCAGCCTCAACAAGGTAAATGTTCATGGATTTAAAATCAATCTCCGGATAATCTTTCGGTAAGATCTGATTTTTCATTTCGGCAAGTGCACCGCTTACTTCCACGCCGGTTGGGCCTCCGCCAACAATGACAATATTCAGTAATGCTTTCCTGGTCTGATCATCGGCAATTAAAGCGTCTTCAAAATTCTGTAGCACTTTGTTTCGTACAAACAAGGCCTCACCAACCGATTTCATTGGCATGGCATTTTTTTCAATGAGTGCGTTGCCAAAAAAATTAGTAGTTGCTCCTGTTGCAATCACAAGATAATCGTAAGAAAAAGATCCAATGGAAGTAACTACTTTGTTTTGTTCGTGATCTACCGAATTTACTTCGGTGCAACGAATATGAACATTTTTATAGGATTGAAATATTTTTCGTAATGGAAATGAAATAGAGCTGGGCTCTAAACCGCAGGTGGCAACCTGGTACAATAATGGCGGAAACTGATGGTAATTGTTCTTGTCGATGAGCCAGATTTCGAATCCTTTGTCTTTTAAAGTTCTTGCGAGTCTTAATCCTGCAAATCCCGCCCCAACAATTACTAGTTTTTTCATGTCATTAATTTATTTTAGAGCTAAAAAGATATGCCATGAATTTATTCCTGTCAGTGTATTCTTTGCCGGATGTTTGTTGCCAGATCTTCTAAAATACCTGCGTTCGGGCTTTTAGAGTTCTGTACCAGCTCGAGTCCCTTCGTTAATTCTAATTCATTAATATTACCTTCCATGTTCTCTACAACAGTTAGCGCTTCCATGGCTAAAGAAAAATCGCTGCCGCAGGCAAATTCGGTGAAAAGTAAAAAATAAGGGGTAAAGTCTAACCCGCTTTCCCAGCAGGCGGCACATATCTTTGCTTTGTTTTTTTCTGAAGTTGATTCCTCAAGGGCCTTTACCATCATGGCCTGAGCATTAAGGTCTTTTAATTTTGAAAAAATCTCTTCAGCTTCTTTTCTTGTAACATCTTTTGAAAGTAAAGTTTCAATCAGGTCGGCGGTATCATTTTGTTTTTTGCTGAAACCATCTCTTCCAACGATTAAAGTACTGTATTCTTTTTCATCGAAAAATTTCTTCGGATCAATTGGTTCGTCATCCTCCAGAAAATCTTTGTTTTCCATCTCTCTTATAATAATTGATTGATAATTTGTTCTACGCTTACACCTTCGGCTTCCGCTTTATAATTCAATACAATCCGGTGTCTAAGAATAGGAACAGCGATGGCTTTCACATCTTCAATATCAGGACTGAATTTACCACGAATAGCAGCGTGGCATTTGGCGCCAATGATCAGGTATTGCGAAGCGCGTGGGCCAGCGCCCCATTGTAAATATTTTTTGGTTATGTCGGTTGTAAACTCACTATTCAATCGTGTTTTGTTTACGAGTTTTACCGCGTATTCGATCACATTGTCGGCCACGGGTATTTTACGGATAAGATCCTGGTAAAAAACAATTTCCTGTGCCGAAAGTATTTTGTTCAACTTAACAGTATTTGTTGTAGTAGTTTGTTTCACTACTTGTAATTCTTCAGCAAACTTCGGATAATCAAGCCACACGTTAAACATAAAACGATCGAGTTGCGCTTCCGGTAATGGATACGTTCCTTCCTGCTCAATAGGATTTTGTGTCGCTAAAACGAAGAACGGATTATCAAGCACGTATTTTTTTCCCGATGCGGTTACCTGTTTTTCCTGCATGGCTTCAAGAAGCGCGGCCTGTGTTTTTGGTGGCGTACGGTTGATCTCATCGGCAAGAATGATGTTGGCGAAAAGGGGCCCTTTTATGAATTTAAAATTACGTTGTTCATCCAGTATCTCGTTTCCGATAATATCACTCGGCATTAGATCAGGAGTAAACTGTATGCGGTTGAACGTTAATCCCAGGGCGTCCGAAATGGTATTTACAAGAAGCGTCTTTGCAAGCCCGGGTACACCAACCAATAAACAATGCCCTTTACTGAAAATAGAGATCAGAACATTTTTGATGGTGTCTTCCTGCCCTACAATAACTTTACCTATTTCTGCATTGAGTTGTTTGTATTTTGAAACGAATGACTCTATAGCCTCGGAATCAGATTTGAAATCCATATTAACAATAAAATAAAACCAGCTTTAAATATAGGAATTATTCATCAACGACCTTTGCAACAAGAAATTAACAATCAATTTTTAACTTAAAATGGGAATCCTATCATTTTCACTCAGCCTAAACGCTTTTAATTCTGGCACATTATGGTATGAAAATTTCGTTGTTAATTAAAAAACTTGACAGTTATTTTCCTCGTATGTAACTTAATGATGCAAAACTAAAACTATACACAATGGTAATATCTACTAGGATCCAAGGTGTCTTTTTTTGTTTTTTAGCTTTTACTTTTTGCTTACTTAATTCCCCTCTGACGGCTCAACAAAAAAGATTTCAAACTATTTTTTCATTAGACTCTCTCAGGGGTTTTGATGAAACAACCGCTAAGGCTCAAGCTATCACCGAAAATTTTTTCGGTATTGAGTACGAATGGTATATGTCTAAAGTCAAACGGGAATTTATCAAAAACAAATATGGTTTCCCTTTTGAAATTGACAACTCATTCAATTCTTACAAGCCTATGGGGCCCGGTTCAAATGGCGGGAACCAAATCATGGCGTTTTGCACCAATATGGATTTTGAAGCGGGAAATCTTGGGGGCTGGACGCTCACAAGCGGCACAAATAATAATTCTACGACTATGGCGGGCTGTTGTGGCACAGCAGGCGGCGCAGCTACAGCAGTAATTCCCGACACAGGAACCGATCCCGTATCCGGAGTGTCGATTGCATCACCTTTCGGAGGTAATTTTATCTGCCGGATCAATAACCAGGCTACCGGCGCCATAGTGGAACGTATTTCGCAAACTTTTACTGTAACCCCACAAAGTTCCTTACTCCAGTTCGCATACCTTGCAGTGCTTCAGGCCGCGGGACACACCTGTGCCCAGCAACCATTTCTTAATATCAGGATCCTGAATTGCAACAATCAGGTCATCGCTTGTCCGCAAGCACAGATCCTTGCTCCAAGTACTTCTTGTGCCTCTTCTGCACCGGGCTTCGTAGCCGGACCAGGAAGCGCGTTTTATTATAATCCTACATGGCAGATAAGCGCGCTTGATCTTACCAATTTTGTGGGAAGTTGTATCACAGTTCAGGTAACAGTGGGCGACTGTACCGCTTTCGGACACTATGGCTATTCGTACTTCGATGCTCAGTGTCTTCCAATGAATATGACGGTGAACGGTGTGCAATTCCCTGTAGGAACCAATGCAACCACTGTTGCATTATGCGGTTCAGGTAACGCCACCATTACAGCGCCTCCGGGACTTGGTCCTTACACCTGGAACGGCCCTCCGGGTAGTGGAGTTACGAATGTAAACAACCAAAGTTTTATTACGAATTTTCCAGGGCAGTACACAGTTACCATGAATCCAATCGGAGCTTGTACGCCAATTACACGATTGGTAAACTTTTCAATTAGTGTGCCTCCAACCGCCGCGTTTAATTTTACTTATACTCCATGTACCACCACGCTTAACGTACAGAGTACATCCAACACGAATGGAGGGGCGGCGATAACAGGCTATCAGTGGGTGTGGGGAGATGCAACTCCTAACGGAACACTGAGCGCGGAAAGTCACAGTTATACAACGCCCGGGCCTAAGCAAATAAAATTAGTCGTCACCAATTCGGCCGGATGCAAGGATAGTATCACGCAAAATATAAACGTGACCCTGCCGCCATTTATTGATTTTACTGTTAGTCCCGTCTGCTTTGGACTTAACTCCAACTTTACAAATATTTCTACTACCGGTGGCGCTGCTGCTAATAATTATACCTGGACCTTTGGTGGTGGTGGCGGAACGAGCAATGTAGTAAGTCCTTCCATGAATTTTCCTACCGCAGGAATTTTTACTGTATCACTTGTTGGTACCAATACAGGTGGTTGTTCCAACTCTATGGTTAAGTCATTTACAGTTTATCCGAAACCTACAGCGTCTTTTAATTTCACTAATCTGGCTTGTACGAGTACAGTCAATGTGTTGAGCACAACTAATCTCAATGGCGGAAGCGCTGTTGGTTTACAATGGGTTTGGGGTGATGCCACTCCGAACTCCAATCTCAATCCTGAAACGCACAACTATGCTACGATCGGGCCAAAGCAAATCAAATTGGTTGTAACAAATGCAGAGGGTTGTAAAGATAGTATTACCCAAAACCTCAATATTACTTTGCCGCCTATTATTGACTTTACCGTGAGCCCTGTTTGTCATGGTTTGAATTCAAACTTTACAAATATTTCAACTACCGGAGGAGCTGCTTCTAATAATTATACCTGGACATTTGGTGGAGGCGGAGGAACCAGTACTTCGTCTAATCCTTCCATCAGTTTTCCAACGCCAGGAAGTTTCACAGTGAATTTACTTGGAGTAAATTCAGATGGTTGCAGTAATAATATCACAAAGAATTATACTGTTTTTCCAAAGCCCACGATTAGTTTTGCTGCAAACCCGGTTTGTTTTGGTACAGTTACAAACTTCACAAACAATAGCAGCGTTTTAGCTCCGAGTTCAATCACGAATTGGTTCTGGGATTTCACAAATGATAATGTAACAGATAATACAACGCAGTCACCTGGCTTTACTTACCCGGCAAGCGGCACTTTTCAGGTGGAACTAAAAGCACAAAGTAATTTTGGTTGTACTGATTCAGCGCTGGTGAACATTGTTGTTTCTCCAAATCCAACGGTGAATTTTACGGCTGTAAACGCCTGTAAAAAATATGCTATCGTTCTCAATAACACTTCCAATGTAACAGTGCCTTCTTCTATGAGTTCTTATACCTGGAATTTCGGAAGCGGTAACGGAACATCGATGGCAGGCAGCAATGCAACTAACCCAACAGGTTTAACTTACACTGTTGACGGAATAAAAACAATTACGCTTACAGGATTAACCAATAATGGTTGCAGCAGTACGATGACGGGCACTGTTGAAGTTTACGCCAGCCCTACAGCAAGCTTTAATGCTAATGGTATATGTTCCGGAATAGCTATGACATTTACAGATAATTCATCTCCCGCGGCTCCGGCAGCTGGTGCTGTAAGCGGATGGGCATGGGATTTTGATAATAACGGATCAACCGACAACACAACGCAGAACCCATCGAATAATTTTGGTTCATCAGGAATTTATACTGTTGGCTTGATCGCAACATCTGCTAATGGTTGTACAGATACAATTAAAAAAGCCGTGAATGTTTACGGCCGGGCGGTTGTAGATTTCACACCAACCGGAGTTTGTTTCGGAGCCGCCAGTAATTTTACAAATCTTACCAGCACATCTGTAAATCCTAATACAGGAGCTCAGTCCACGTTTTCATGGAGCTTTGGAGACGGAGGTTCTTCAAGTTCGCAGAACCCGGTTTATACGTATGCGAATCCGCTGAATGCAACCAATAACACAACTTACAATGTTACTTTTTATGTAACTACAATTAATGGTTGTAAAGATTCGGTCATAAAGCCGGTTATGGTGTACAGCAGGCCAACTCCAAATTTTATTGCAGATTCGGTTTGCCTTGGTAATATAACAACCCTGCAGGATGCAAGTAATGCCAATGGAAATCCTTTTGTGAATTTCAGTTGGGACTGGAACAATGATAATGTTCCTGATGTAACAAACAATTCGCTTTCTACCCAGAATACTTTTACTGCATGGGGAAACATTTCTGTTACGTACACCGTGTTTACATCACCTAACAATGGCGCATTGGTTTGTTATAACTCCATCACTAAAAACGTATGGGTGCATCCTGGTCCGCTGGCTGGTATTACAAACATCAATACCTGTATCGATACTCAGCCAATGCAGATAAGTGGAGTTACATCAAGCATCCCTGTTGGAAACATCTCTAATTACGCCTGGAATTATGGCGATGGAGGTTCAAGTGCATTGAATGCCGTGCCTGTAACAACGCACAGTTATGCAACACCTGGCATTTATACAGTAACGCTTACTGTTTCTTCTCCAAACGGTTGTTCAAGTTCAGGCACAAAAACAGTTGAGGTATGGGATCGTCCTTACGGAAGTTTTGTTTATTCCAAAACATGTCTTACAAAAACAACAACATTAACCGCAATGCCTTCGTCAAATGGTGGGGCAGTTGCAAGTTACGCGTGGGATTACAACAACTCTCCTCTTAGCGCTGAAGCATCCGGCGCGCAGGTAACGCATACGTTTGCCGCGGCAGGACAACAAACATTAAATCTTTTACTTACTTCTGTTAACGGCTGTAAAAATGTTATCCCGGGAAATGTTTACATTAATCATAACCCGAAACCTAATTTTTATGCGCCGAAAAGAATGGGATGTACTGATTTTTGTATTGAGCTTCTCGACAGTACCGCGATACTTACAGGACCGGCTCAGAATGTAAACTGGGAGTGGAACTTCGGAAACGGCGCGTTTGAATCTGCTAACAGTAACGGTAAGAAGGCGGCTTGTTATTCTAACTCCTCATTCTACAACCCTTTAAAATACGATGTAAAATTAACTGTAAGAACCGATAGCGGCTGCGTAGATTCTATCAGAAGAAAAAATTATGTGGTAGTGTATCCTAAACCACGGGCCGATTTTAGCTGGTCGCCCGAGAATGGGGATGTTCTTACGCCAATAATTTCTTTTACAAATACATCTGAAGGTTTTATGAATTTTCAATGGTATTTCAATGATGCACCTAACTCCCTCGACTCTTCGAACAATACACCAAAACATTATTTTAAAACAGATGATCCTATGAGCATCAATGTTTTTCTCGCCATCAGAAACTCCTATGGCTGTAAGGATACCGTAATAAAGCCAATAGAAATAGGACCGAATTTTACGTTCTATATTCCTAATACATTTACACCAAACGGTGATGGGGTTAATGATCTATTTGCAGGAAAAGGAATTGGTATAAAAGAATACAAAATGTGGATCTATGACCGTTGGGGTGAAATGATCTTTTACACGGGCGATATTTCCAAAGGATGGGACGGCACCGTGAAAGGTAAGCAGGTTGATGGCAAACAAGATGTTTACCAATGGAAAGTGATCGTTACCGATCTCAAAGACAAAGATCATATCTACGTGGGCCACGTCACCCAACTCAACGCAGAAGAATAATTTTTAAAGTCCGTTTTATACGGACTTTTTTATTGCTGCGCCATTTTAAATTCCATTGTTTATTTGCGGTTAAAAATTACATTTGCAGTAAAATGAATTTATGGAAGGTTTCGTAAAATCTGAGATCAAAGACGGAATTGGAACAATCGTTTTCTTTCATCCGCAAAGTAATAGCATGCCGGGTTACCAGCTAAGAAACCTTGCCGAAGAAATTACTAAACTTGGTAAAGATGATAAGGCTAAAGTAATTGTTCTTAAAAGCGAAGGCGATAAGGCCTTTTGTGCCGGTGCCAGTTTCGATGAGCTCATTAGTATAAAAGATATGCAAACCGGCACCACTTTTTTCAGTGGCTTCGCAGGAGTCATCAACGCTATTCGTAAAGCCCCTAAATTTGTTTTGGTTCGCGTGCAGGGTAAAGCCGTTGGCGGTGGAGTAGGCATAGCCTGCAGCGGTGATTATACTTTCGGAGTAAAAGATGCCTCTGTAAAACTAAGCGAACTGGCAGTAGGAATCGGTCCTTTTGTGGTTGGTCCGGCTGTAGAGCGTAAAGTTGGCAAAAGCGCTTTCTGCGAACTGACCATTAACGCTACTGAATGGAGAAGCGCGCAATGGGCCAAAGAAAAAGGCTTATACGCCGAATTATTCGATAATGCAGTAGATATGGACAAAGCCATTGAAGGATTGGCCCAGCGTTTGGCTAACAGTAACCCTGAAGCTATGGCCATGCTTAAGAAGATCATGTGGGAAGGTTGCGAGAATTGGGATACGCTTCTCATTGAACGCGCTGGAATGAGCGGAAAATTGGTTCTGAGCGAATTTACGATCAACGCTATTAATAAATTCAAAAGCAAATAGTGGATAATAAAAAGGTCATAGATTTTTATAATGAGTATGTAGATCAACAGCAGGATGTGGGCATAAATGAACGTATTTATGAAATGTTCTGCCGGATGAAGAAACATGGGATGAATTCTGGTTCAAAAATTCTTGAACTGGGATGTGGGATAGGAACGCTTACTTACATGATATGCAAAGTTGTGAAGAGCGGACAAATTGAATCGGTGGACATTAGCAGCAGCTCAATTGAGTTTGCAAAGAAAAGACTAACGCAGAATAATCTTACGCTTGCGGCTCATGATGTGGTGGATTACAAGCCACAGATGAAGCAACCCGATATTATTACTTTGTTTGATGTGATTGAACACATTCCTATGGAACGACACGATGAGCTTTTCAGGAATTTAAGTTCTATTATGGGTGAAAATTCTATGGTGCTGATCAATATTCCAAGTCCGGCCGCGATACAATACGATATTGAAAATAACTCTGAAGTATTGCAGGTAGTGGATCAACCATTACCTATCGATTTTATCGTGAATAATATTGTGAAGAATAATCTGAATCTTGTTTCCTTTGAAAATCATAGCATCTGGTGCGAACATGATTATCAATTTTTTGTCATTACAAAGAATAAAAAATGGAATTACGTGAAGCTAAGTTCGAAAAGAAGTTTCTTTCAGAAAGTAAAAAATAAAATAAGAAGAACCTTGGTGAAGATGATGCATACCTACAAATAATGGAAAATGTAAAAGGGAAGATGGAAAATGGAGATTACGTTTTCCATTATACATATTACATTTCACATTAAGATCAGTCTTCTTCGTAATAATCAATAATAAGCCCGTCTAGCGGGCCAATAGAAACGGTTCTCTTTTCTTCGCCGAAATTCAGCATCACTGAATCTGCTTTGTAATAATCATTATCTTTTGTGATCTGAACACTCTGAAGCACTTTACCAGGCACATCTGCCCACATTTTGGTTGGCGAAGCATCTACCCGGAATAGTTTTATTTTCCCTTCAAATTCTTCTTTTAGTTCCATTGCAAGGGTTTTGGCGTCAAATTCTATAGCATCAAGTCCGTCGCCGTTTTGGTTACAGGAAATGGTTAGTTTTTGTCCATCGGTAAAATGAAGTTCCACATTGTCGATGATCTCAACAACATCATTCTGGTTCATGTTATTTTGCCATAAATGACAAATGATCTTTTCTACGGTTTTTCCCTGCGCATGCGCGAAACGGGCAAGCGCCTCATTCGAAAAATATATATCCGTTTTTTTATCTTCCATCATCAATTAATTGAATTGCGGTTACCCAATTCGATCACCGCTAAGTTCTTAATTTCTTTTTTATCTATTTCAAATTGTACCACTGTTTTTACACGGTGAAATCCATGTACGCCACAAGCTCCCGGGTTAATGTGAAGTAGATTATTTTCTTTATCAAACATGACTTTTAAAATGTGCGAATGTCCGCAAATAAAAAGCTGAGGTTTGTTTTCTTTAATGAGTTGCTTAATTTTTGCAGGATATTTTCCGGGATAACCTCCAATGTGAGTGATAAACACTTTCACTTCTTCACAATCAAAAAAAAGATTTTCAGGATAAACGGAACGAATATCGGGGGCATCAATATTTCCAAATACAGCTTTAAAAGGTTTGACCTTTTGAATGGATTTACACACATCCATGGTGCCAATATCGCCGGCATGCCATACTTCATCGGCCTGTTCAACATATTTCATGAGTTTAGGTTCAAGAAAACTGTGAGTATCAGATATCAGGAGAATTTTTTTCAGTTTACGAATTCAGTAATAACAATTCATATTCTCGTTAATTCGCGATCCCGATAAACTACCGGGATGTGTCTCCTATTCAATCCCGAAAAAAGAAATGATATGTTTCAGCTCAGTGTCATTACTAAAACTAAGCGTTAGCTTTCCTCCTCCCTTGCTGTTGCGTTTAAAATCGTAGGATTTGTGAAAGATATTTTCGAGTTGTTTCGTAATTACTTTATCTTCGGTAGCGAGTGGTTTTTCAACGCGTGAAACTTTTGGTGTCAGTTTGATCTTTTCTCCGCGTGCAATCTCTTCAATTTGTCTCACGGAAAGTTCCTGCTCCAATGTTAACGCGAAAATAGCAAGTTGCCTGTCTTCGTTATCAATGTTAATGAGAGCTTTGGCATGTCCCATTGTAATTTCCCTGTCGCGTAATGCTTTCTGGATAGGCGCAGGTAATTTAAGGAGACGTAAGAAGTTTGTAACGGTACTGCGTTGTTTTCCTACTTTCTCACTTAATTGTTCTTGTGTAAGATTACATTCGTCAATGAGACGTTTATACGAGAGGGAAACTTCGATCGGGTCAAGGTCCTCACGTTGGATATTTTCAACGAGGGCCATTTCCAGCATGGCCTGATCATCGGCTACGCGTATGTATGCCGGAACTTCGGTCAATCCGGCCATTTGCGAAGCGCGGAAACGACGTTCGCCCGAGATCAATTGGTATTTATCGTAACCTAATTTTCTTACTGTTAACGGCTGAATAATGCCGTGTTGTTTTATACTGTCGCTGAGTTCCTGTAAAGCGGTTTCTTCGAAATTAGTTCTTGGCTGAAAAGGATTGGCTTCAATGTTCTTTACTTTGAGAATAGAAACTGAATTTACTACTGGGGCGCCATCGCCCACCTGTTTTGTGGTGATATCGGTCTTGGCATTTTCCAGTAATGCGCTTAATCCTCTGCCTAATGCCGGTTTTTTGCTCATATTTTATAGTTTAAAGTTGAAAGATGAAGGCTGAAAGGCAGTTGACAATAACGTTCAACTTTAAACTTTCAACATTCAACCTGCTAGATGTCTTCGCTTAATTCTTCTTCTTCCTGTATGCTGATGGTTCTGTCGCTGTCGCTGATTTTTGTTAAACCATTACGTTGCAGAATTTCACGGGCAAGGTTGAGGTAGCTTGTAGATCCTTTTCCGATAGCATCGTGCATAATGATCGTTTTTCCGAAGCTTGGGGCTTCTGCTAATTTGGTGTTACGTCCAATGAGCGTATCAAATACCATATCCTGGAAATGGGTTTTAACCTCTTCCACAACCTGGTTAGCCAAACGTAAACGTCCGTCGTACATAGTTAACAACACACCCTCTATATCAAGATTGGTGTTAAGATGTGTCTGAACAATTTTGATCGTCTGTAACAGCTTGCCCATGCCTTCTAAAGCGAAATATTCACATTGCACAGGAATAATAACGCTGTCGGAAGCGCACAATGAATTAATTACAGTCAGTCCGAGTGAAGGACAACAGTCAACAATAATAAAATCGTATTTGTCTTTGATCTTATCCAATGCTTTTTTCATCATGTACTCGCGGTTGGTAAGGTTTACCAGTTCAAGTTCAACACCAACAAGATCTGCATTGGTAGGCAATAACGAAAGGTGTGGTGTTTCCGTTTTAAGGATCACGTCTTTCGGGTGCAAACTATCAATGATACACTCGTATAAACCTGCCTTTACATTTGCCGGATCAATCCCTACACCTGATGTGGCATTAGATTGCGGATCGGCATCCACCAACAACGTTTTGTACTCTAATACTGCAAGGCTGGCAGCTAAGTTGATGGCGGTAGTGGTTTTTCCAACTCCTCCTTTTTGGTTTGCAATTGCTATTATTTTTCCCATGGTTCTTTAGTTTATAGATGATAGTTTATAGTCGATAGCTCGCTGAGGCTAACATCATTTTTTTATCGTTTCTCCAATGTTCATTAAGGTAAGAGAATTGCCCGCGCCTCTGAATTTGGCGACGGCCTCTTCCTTATCAATTTTTATAAATCCGAATGTGTCGTAGTGCATGCCAATGATATCTTCGCAATTGATAAAATCGCAGGCAATGATAGCATTGTCGACTCCCATTGTGAAGTTGTCGCCTATTGGTAAAAACGCGAAGTCAATCGACCTGTAATCGCCAATCAGCTTCATGTCGTATGTAAGCGCAGTATCGCCGGCATAGTAAAAACTTCCTTCGCTGCTTTCCACTACAAACCCCATAGGGTTGCCTCCATAAGTTCCGTCGGGTAAACCGCTGCTGTGAACAGCTACAACACATTTTATGTTTCCGAAATCAAATTTTACTTTTCCCCCGGTATTCATCGGATGGATGTTCTCAACGCCTTGTTTGGTGAGCCAGACATTAATTTCCCAGGCACAGATCACTTTCGCTTTAGTACGTTTCGCGATACTAACAGCATCGGCAATATGATCTTCATGCCCGTGCGAAATCAGAATGTAATCCGCTTTTACGGAATTTACATCAATTCCTTTGGCAAGTTCGTTGGGACTAATGAACGGATCGAACAGCAGATGCTTTCCATTGATTTCAACTCCAAAACAGGAATGCCCGAAATAGGTAATGTTCATAAATCAGAAACAAAAATTAGAATTTGATTTTTGTAAAATTAAGAGAATTACGGACTTTGTCGCTTCTTAGTTTTGAACAAACTCTTGAAAACAAAAGGGCTTGTGTTGATAAATTTTATGGAAAGAATAATAATTATCAGTTCTACAAATCGCCCCGCCAGCAATACTTTCAGGGTGTGCAAGATTTATAAAGACATTTTAAGTTCCATTAATATTGAGTCTGAAATTCTGGATCTTTGCGAACTTCCTGAAAATGTGGCTTTTGCAGAAGTCCATGGAAAAAGAACCGAAGGATATGCAAAATTGCTCGAAAAATGGGTAAGTCCAAATACAAAATTCATTTTTGTTGCTCCTGAATACAACGGAAGCTTTCCCGGAATACTAAAGGTTTTTCTGGATTCTGTTCACCCAAAAGAATGGATGGATAAGTTCGCGTGCCTGGTTGGTGTTTCGAACGGACGCGCCGGTAACCTGCGAGGTATGGAACATCTTACCGGTGTGTTGAATTATCTGAAAATGAATGTGTACCATAATAAACTCCCAATTTCTTCGATAGATAAACTTCTGGACGAAAATGGCGCATTCAATCATCCTGAACAAGTGAGGGTTTGCAAATTACAACTTGAGGGTTTTTTAAAGTTTATTTCAAGCCGTTAATATTTTACCGCAAAGGAGATTGATGCTTGAATTTTTATTGAAATTGTAGCACTAATTCATTATGAATTCCTTTCCCAGAGTGTACTTCATAAGAATGCAGTTCCTTCATTATATCTTTTCAGCGATTAAAGATGTTAAAAATAAGCCCATTCTCCTTGCAGAAGAATATTGAACTTCCGATGGGACAATATTTTGAAAAAGGGACCTTTTAACAAGGTTTTAAACAAAAGTCAGGCTAAAATTTAGTTTGCGTTTTAGCCTCAAAAAAGCAGGATTTGCCTCAATTATTTTATTATATTTAATGATTGGGATATTTTAGCTTTATATTAAATTTACAATGATGAGATCAATTTACAACAA
Source organism: Bacteroidota bacterium (assembly GCA_021323535.1). Classification (GTDB taxonomy): domain Bacteria; phylum Bacteroidota; class Bacteroidia; order B-17B0; family Aurantibacillaceae; genus Aurantibacillus. The sequence goes on along the minus strand of JAJONO010000004.1, from coordinate 50,290 downwards.
GTTTACATTAATGGCTTTAATCAGCCTTTTTACTATCCGCGTTTCAGCGCAGCAATGGGATGGACTTACTCTATATGGGAATTCGTCATCGAATTACATTTATCTTATTGATACAGCAAGTACAGTAATTAAAACATACAGCTGTACCGGCGGAGGAAATGGTTATTCGCAATACCTTACACCAGGCGGAACCTTGTGGAGAACCGTTATCAACAGCGGGAATGCACTCGTTGGTGGAGGGATGCATGGCAAAATACAGAAATGGAGCTCTGCAAATACGTTGTTGTGGGAATGGACCCATTCTTCATCCTCATATTGTCTTCATCACGATATTTGTCCAATGCCAAACGGCAACGTTCTTGTGATCAGTTACGATGTAAAAACCCCGGCGCAGGTAGTTGCAGCAGGAGGAACGTCAATTACCGTGTGGTCTGAAAAAATTATGGAACTGAAGCCTGTTGGAACCAACTCCGCTATTATTGTTTGGCAATGGAACGTTTGGGACCATCTTGTACAGAATACAAATATTTCAGGCGCAAATTATCAGCCGTCAATTGTAAATAATCCTCAGTTATTGAATATAAATTACCAGCTACAAAAAGACTGGATACACATGAATGGTGTTGATTATAATCCTATCCTCGATCAGATCGCGTTAAGTTCGCATAATCTTAACGAGTGGTACATCATCGATCATAGTACAACTACTGCAGAAGCTGCCTCCCACGCGGGAGGAAATGCTGGAAAGGGTGGAGATATTTTATACCGCTGGGGGAATCCCTGGGCTTACCAGGCAAGTGGAAGCGCTATTCTTAATGTAACTCACGACGCGCATTTTATTCCTGAAGGCGTTCCTGGTACGGGTAACCTTGTTGGTTTAAATAATAAAGGTGTAACCGTGCCTTCCAATAAAACTACCGTTGATCATATTACAATACCACGCGTGAACTACAATTACACGGTCAATTTAGGAAATGCTTACACTCCGGCAACTTATGGTAGCCGTCATACTTCTACAGGCTATACAAGTAACATGGGTAATTCTGAACAATTTCCAAATGGAAATCAGATGGTTTGTCTCGCGACTGCAGGAACAATTTATGAAATTGATGCTGCAGGAAATGTATTGTGGACAAAATCAACTTCAGGTGTAACTCCGCAGGCTCATCGCTATTCCACCTGCTTCATTAATAACCCCGCGCCACCACAGCCAACTATCACTCTGAGTGGCACCGATCTGGTTTCAACTACAGCAAGTTCTTACCAATGGTATTTTAATGGCGACCTTATACCGGGGGCCACTTCGCAAACCTACACACCTTCGCAGGTTGGTATTTTCGTTGTAAGAACAACAGACGCCAATGGATGTGTTTACGTTTATTCGGCAGGATTTAATCCGGCAATGCCAACAGCGATTCAAAAAGATGATGCGTCAAACTCCATTACTGTTTATCCTAACCCAACCAATGGTAACGTTATTATTGATGTAAAAGGAATGGATGAAAGCACATTAAAAGTTACAGTATTCGATAACACGGGAAAGATTGTTCTTGAGAAAAACGAAACAAGAATTGACCTTTCGCAATTATCAGGTGGATTATATATTCTTAACATCAGCAATGCAAACGGACTTAACATTAACAAAAAAATAAGCCTCATTAAATAATATGAAAAATTTTCTCACCACAATCGCATTGTTCTTTCTAATAGGATCGCTCAGCGCAAAAAAAGTGAAATTCGCTGTAGATATGACCACATTTACCATCAGTCCTAACGGAATACATGTTATGGGCGATTTCCAGGTCATTGCCGGATTTTCGGCAGATTGGGATGCTGGAGCAACTACACTTACACAGGAAGGTTCAAGTAATATTTATAGCATTGTTGTAGATCTTCCTGCTTTTCAGAAATACGAATTCAAGTTTGTGGATGGCGACCAGAGCTACGAAGCCGAATTTGTTCCCGATGAAGCGCGTGTTGGTTATGGTTTCAACGACAACCGTTGGTTGTATGTAGATTCTTTAACAAACGATACAACATTTCTAGGTGCAGTAAAATTTTCAGGAAATTCACCTGCAGGAAAAACTCTTATAAGGTATAAAGTGGACATGAGTAATGCCGGAACGGTATCTTCAAATGGTGTGCATGTCACAACAAGTTATCAGCCTGATCCGGCAAAGATCCGTCTATATAGTTTTGGAAGCGGTGTGTATGAAATCATTAACTATGTAACTACAGGAAATTATTCTTTCAAATATTATAATGGAAATACTTCTGGTAATGCGGAAACTGTTCCTGGCGGTTGCGCCACTTCTGGGATGAGAACTACTGGACTTCCAAAGGATTCCATTTTACCGGTTGTTTGTTTCGAAGGTTGTTCGGCTTGTGTTGTAGGAGTGAAAGAGAATTCATTAGCAGAGCAGATCTTCAGAATGTCTCCCAATCCGGCGGCAAATCTGGTGACGCTTCACTTAAAATCAGGTTCAGTTACTTCGGTGGTTGTATTTGATAATACCGGAAAACAAGTAATCATCTTAAGAGAATTACCGGCATCAGGCATAATAGATGTTTCAGGTCTTGGTAAAGGAATTTATTTTGTAAGAGCGTTTGGAAATAACAACATTAGTCAGACTCAGAAATTAATAAAAGAATAATGACCAGGAATCTTAGAACCGCCTTACTTTTTTTAATAATTAGTTTTAATTGTTACAGCCAGTCTTTCTATAATCCTTCTGCGATTCAGAAAATAGAAATCAGCTTTACTCAGCCAAATTGGGATTACATGCTGGATACAGCTTCGCTGAATGCCGGGGGATATCTTATGGCGCAATGGGTGAAGATCAATGGAACCTATTACGATAGTGTAGGAGTAAAATATAAAGGAAACAGTTCTTATGATTCAACCAACGCAAAAAACCCGATTCACGTCGAACTTGATACTTACAAGAGTCAGAATTACCAGGGTTTTCAGGATATTAAATTAAGCAACGGTTATCACGATCCGTCAATGATGCGCGAGGTTCTGGCCTACAACATTCTTGGGAATTATATGCATTCGCCACAGGCAAATTTCGCGCAGGTTTATATCAATGGCATTTATATGGGGGTTTACAGTAATACGGAATCTGTGAACAAAAAATTCTGTGCAAACCATTTCTTCTCTAATAACGGAACTTTTTTTAAGTGCAATCCGAATGTAACGCCGGGTACGAATACAAAATCAAATCTTAAAACCCTTGCTGGTGATAGTAGTGCTTACTTTAATTTTTACGAACTGAAATCGAATTATGGCTGGAACAATCTCGTTGCTCTTTGCGACAGTGTAACCAATAAGCCAAATAACATTTCAACCATTGTAGATGTTGATCGTATGATCTGGATGCTGGCATACAATAGTGTGCTCGTAAACTTAGATAGTTACAGTGGCGCCTTCTGCCAGAATTATTATCTCTATAAAGATCAGACCAATCATTTTAATCCTGTTGTGTGGGATCTGAATATGAGTTTCGGTGGATTTCCTTTTGTTGGGAGCCTGAATTCGAGCCTTGCCAGTCAGAGTATTTCAGGATTACAGAATCTGCCAATCAATATTCATTCTTCGGATGCTTATTGGCCTTTGATAGGTGCCATTTACAATAATCCGGTTTATAAAAGAATGTATGTGGCTCATATGAGAACCATGTTGAATGAATTTTTTGCAGGTAACCAGTATGTAACAATGTACAATAACTATAAAAACGTTGTTGACACAGCGGTTCAAAGCGATACTAAGAAATTTTATTCTTATACTCAATTTCAGAACGGGCTTAACACAAATTACTCTGTAGGCACCTATTCAGTTCCGGGAATTCAGACGCTGATGGCAGCGAGGATCCCTTATCTTCAGTCACAACCCGAGTTCACAGTAAGTGCTCCGGTGATCAATTCGCCAGGCGCCACTGTAACAACTCCAACATTAAACACGGCTGTTACAATTACAGCTAATGTTACCAATGCCAACTCCAATGCGGTTTTTCTCGGATACAGGTTTGGCACCGCGGCAAAATTTGTTCGTAGTCTGATGTATGATGACGGTTTGCATAACGATGGAGCAGCCGGCGACAATAAGTACGGAATTACATTTACATTAAGTGCCAACCAGGCGCAATATTATGTTTACGCCGAGAACAACAACGCTGGAATTTTTTCTCCCGAAAGAGCAGAACATGAATTTCATTCTCTTTACGCGTTGGCCAGTCCAACAGCCGGACAAATTGTTGTGAATGAGATTCTCGCTAACAACCAGAGTGATCTTGTGAATGAATTCAGCACCAACGAAGACTGGATCGAATTGTATAATAATTCACCCGTTCCTTTAAGTCTTAGTGGATTTTATCTTACCGATGATTACGCCAACAAATCAAAATACGCTTTCCCGGCAAACACGGTCATGCAGCCTTATTCTTACATGCTGGTTTGGGCCGATAATCAGGATATAACAGTAACGCAGGTGCACACCAACTTTAAACTGAACGAGAACGGAGAAAAAGTGATGCTGAGTGATGGGCTTACAGGAATTATTGACAGCGTTACTTTTGGAGGACAAACTCCTGATATTTCTTATGGAAGATGTCCGGATGGTAGTGGTCCTTTCTCAATAAGGCCATCTACAACACCAGGAACAAATAACTGTGTGGTTGGAGTAAAAGAAAATGTAAACAAACTGAATGAATTTTCGGTTTATCCTAATCCGGCAAAAAATTTCTTTATAGTGAAAGACGATGCTGGAAAAACTTGTAATGTAGAAGTTTTAAATGCCATTGGTCAGAAAGTTTATGAGGGCAGTTTTACCGGTCAGTCGGTTATTTCAAGTAGTGGCTGGCAGAACGGAATTTATTTTGTGAGATGCAATAACTTAACAAAAAAACTGATCATTAATAATTAACTAATTTTATTTCATGATTTCTTCAAAGATTAAACTAACGCAACTGTTATTTTTAGTTGCGATCATACCGGGATTTTTCTCCTGTAAAAAAACAGCAGGTGAAGGAGGCAATTCAAGTATAAGAGGAAGCATTCTTATTGAAGATTGGAACGCGGCCTTTACTGTTAAACAAAGAGAATATCCGGCTGCCGATGCCGATGTGTACATTATTTACGGAGATAATGTAAGTTACGACGATAGAACGCGGGCTAATTATAACGGTGAATTTGAATTCAGATATTTAAGAAAAGGAAAATATAAAATTTACGTGTATTCGAAGGATAAAACGTTACAATCTGTATCGGGAGACGTTGCCATTGTAAAAGATGTGGAGATCACTGATAAAAAACAAACTGTAACAACGGATCAATTTACTGTTTATGATTAAGAAGAAACTAAAATATGTTCTGCCGGTAATACTGGCCCTGTTCCTGGTTAATGTTTCGTTCGGACAAAAGAAGAAGGAAATTAAAAAATATGGCGTGCGTGCCATTGTTGTAACCGAAACCCATGGTTCCAAAACTGTAAACGATTCAAAAACAACGTATGACGGAAACGGTGAGGTTATTGAGGAAGTAAATTACGACAAAGAAGGAACTATTAAATCTACCGTTAAATATAAAAACAATAAAGACGGTGATGTTGTGGAAGAAGCGGAGTACGATGAGAAAGGCGCTCTAAAAGAAAAAAGACAATACAAATACAATGGTCTTGGCGAGAAGGTAGAAGAACTGGTAACCGATAAAGACAATAAGGTTCTTAAGAAATCGGTTTATACTTACGATTCAAAAGGATTTAAATCCGAGAAAAAAACTTACGATGCGAATAACAATCTCGTGTCCACAAAAAAATACACGTACGTTACAAAAAAAGTTGAGTGATTATAAAGACATACTTACCGCATTTTCCCCCATTACTTTAAAAGAAATGGATGGCGTGAAGTTAATGGATCGTACAGATACCAAATTCACTTTTAAGCTGAGCCAGCTCGCCGATATACTTAAAGAAGCGGAACCTTTTTACAGATGTCTCGAAATTGGGAAAGAGCGTATAAGCCGTTACCAGACTTTGTATTATGATACAGGCGATTTCATGCTTTATAACAAGCATCATAGTGGTGCGCTTAACCGTTATAAGATCAGGCACAGAACTTATGTTGAGTCAAATTTAGGTTACCTGGAAGTAAAGTTTAAGAACAACAAAGGCAGAACCATTAAGGAAAGAATAAAACAAAAAACAGCGGAAGATAATTTTAATGAGGATGCCTGTAAATTTTTATCCTCCGAATTGCCATTCAACCCTAAAACGCTTGTGCCTGTTGTATGGATCAATTACGGAAGAATTACACTGGTAAACCGCGAAACCGCCGAGAGAGTAACGATTGACCTTAACCTGGAATTCGTAAATGGCAGCGAAAAAACCTTACTCGATAATCTTGTAATAGCGGAAGTAAAACAGGAAAAGAGAAGAGCCTCGGCGTTCCTGGTCATTATGAAGAAACACCACATTCGTGAAGGGTCCATCAGTAAATATTGTTTTGCCATTGCCTTCACACGTGATAATGTGAAAAAGAATAACTTTAAAGAAAAACTATTCTCCCTAAAACACATAATAAACCATGATGTTATTACAAGTAGCTACCGACGAAACGGTAACTGATACAATAAATAGTCTGAGTGACGATAATTTCGTTGAACTGTTTAAAACGATCCGCAAGTTTCAATGGCGTTTTCTTATCGATTTTGTATCCGTGCTTGTCCTTATCAGGTTTGTGTATTACAGAACGTATAAAAGAAGCGACCTGTTCTTTACCTTCTTTATCTTCAACATCATCATCTTCCTTATCTGTTTTCTTCTTAATAAAGTGGAGCTGAGTATGGGCGCGGCCTTTGGTCTCTTCGCGGTGTTTAGCATGCTTAGGTACAGGACGGAGGACATCAGCATCAAGGATATGAGTTATCTCTTCCTTGTTATCGCTATCGGACTTATTGCGGCTGTTACTAAAATTAAGAACACATCCGATCTTCTTGAAAATCTTTTTCTTGTTCTTATCAATGCAATTATCATTGGTACGGCGTGGATCTTTGAGACCAACCTGTTCATTAAAAAAGAGGCAGCCAAGGTTATTGTTTATGAGAATATAGAATTGGTTCGTTCCGACAGGGAAGCCGAATTAATTGCAGATATCAAACTACGAACAGGTTTAAATATTCATCGCATTTCCATTACTAAAATTGATTTCCTGAAGGATGCTGCACTTATCAAAGTGTATTACTATGAGAAGAATTAAATATTTCATAGGATTTCTTTTATTATTTAATCTTGTTTTAAACGGACAGGAGTATCAGGACGACGCTGTGGTTTGGGGAAATATTCATCTTGAAAAGAAGCTGAATGATAATTTCAACCTGCATTTAAATCACCAGAGCCGCTTTAACGATAATGTTTCCAGGTATCAGCGCGCTTCTTTTGATCTTGGTGTTACGTACCGTCTTCATAAAAACATCAGGGTGCAACTGGATTATATGTACATGAACAGAAGAGGCGGCGATCTTTTATTCGGAAACAGGCACCGTCTTTATGTGGCAGTAATTCTCAGAAAAAAAGTCGGAAGCTTTGTCTTTTCTTATCGCAACCGTGTACAGGGGCAAGTAAATGAGTTTTATTCCAGTCCGGATGGGCAGGTTCCAATATTTTATGAACGGAATAAACTCACAGCAAAATATGAATTGAACAAGAGGGTTTCTTTTTCGGTTTCATCGGAGTTATGGCTCCCTTTCTACCAGGCACAGAACAAAGGTTTCGACCGTTCCAGATCTTTTGTTGGAACAAGTTATAAGATCACAAAGAAAAACGAAGTGGAATTGTATTTCGGTTACCAGCACGAATTAAATTCTTTCAAGGTGACTCGCCGTTTATTTATATATGGCGTGGGATATTCGTACGAGTTCTGATGTTTTTCACACAAAGTAGCGCAAAGGTTTTCGAAGAGTTATGCAAAGCTATTTTTTAACTTGCGATTAAATACTTACTCAACCAGGTTTTCTTTAAGGGTTGTTCCCAGTTCTGAAGTTCTTCCTGGTTAGATAATGAAGTGTTATAAACCAATGTGTCTTCTGTGATTTTTCCTTCGGCAAGGAGTTCTTTTATTTTTGAAGAATGAACCACACTGATTGCGTTATTGTTTTTATAAGCTACCAATAAGCGATTCATTAATTCGATGGAGAAAGTTGATTCAAGTTGTTTTACAAATCGTGTGAGTTTATCAATACTGCATCCGCTTGCTCCATGAACATCTTCATTTACTTTCACTACAATGATCCTGTTGCCTTCAATGCTGAAATGGCCTGTTAACTGCTGTTCGTGAGCAGTCCAGCCTTTCACGAAATCCTCTCCCGCTTCACGGATGGCTTGTAGCTGCTCCGGTGAAAGCTCTTTGCTGATGATGTATGTCCACGCTCTGTTCATATTAGTAATTCGGATTTACTCCGGTATAATTGTGCGGTGTTATTTTTTTTAGTTCGGCTTTTACGCTGTCGCTTACATTTAAAGTATTTATAAAGTCCTGAATAGCCTTTTCTGTAATGTGAGTATTGGTTCTGGTAAGATCTTTCAATGCTTCATAAGGTTTCGGATAAGCCTCTCTTCTCAGAATAGTTTGAATGGCTTCGGCCACAACGGCCCAGTTATCTTCAAGGTCATTTTTAAGGGAAGCTTCATTTAAAATCAGTTTATCCAATCCTTTGAGAATACTTGTGTATGAAATAAGTGAATGCGCGATAGGAACGCCAATGTTTCTCAGAACCGTACTGTCGGTTAGATCCCTCTGTAAACGCGATACAGGAAGTTTTGCGGCAAGATGTTCGAAAACAGCATTGGCAATACCAAGGTTTCCTTCGGCGTTCTCAAAATCAATAGGATTCACTTTGTGGGGCATAGCCGATGATCCGATCTCTCCTGCTTTTAATTTCTGTTTGAAATAATCCATGCTCACGTAGGTCCAGACGTCGCGGGAGAGATCAATTAAAATGGTATTGATACGCTTCACAGCATCGCAATACGCGGCAAGATTATCGTAATGTTCAATTTGTGTGGTGAATTGCGAGCGGTCGAGACCAAGCACTTTATTCACGAAATTGTTTCCGAAACCGATCCAGTCGGTTTTTGGATATGCTACATAATGAGCGTTAAAGTTTCCGGTGGCGCCTCCGAATTTAGCGGAGTACGAAGTTTGTTCCAGTATCTGTATCTGTTTATTCAGACGCTCAACAAAAACAAAAATTTCTTTTCCGAGTTTGGTAGGCGAGGCAGGTTGTCCATGAGTTCTCGCCAAAAGCGAAATGTCTTTCCATTCACGGGCCATGGTGCTTAATTTCTCGGTCACTTTTTTTAATGAAGGAAGGATCTGCTCGGTTGTAGCATCTTTCAGCGACAAAGGAATGCTGGTGTTGTTAATATCCTGTGAAGTCAGACCAAAGTGGACAAACTCCAGATAATCCTGTAATCCGTTTTCTGAAAGTTTTTCTTTCACGAAATATTCCACGGCTTTAACGTCGTGGTTGGTTGTTTTTTCAGTATCTTTTATTGTCTGAGCATCTGCAATGGAAAAATTGCGGTAAATGTCTTTCAGCTTGTGTTTCTGTGAATCGTTGAGCTTTGGAAGCTGTGGCAGACCAACCTCAGCCAGTGTGATAAAGTATTCTATTTCTACGAGGACACGGTACTTGATAAGTCCGAATTCCGAAAAGTAAATATCAAGTGGCCCGGTTGTTTTTCTGTAACGTCCGTCTACTGGTGAAATTGCTGTTAAAGCCTGTAATTCCATAAAATTGCAAAGAGCAAATGTACGACAAAAACGGGTCTTTTAAAAATGGAGTAAGGAGCAAGCTTGTACCTGAACTTACCAAACGGTAACTTACCAAGTGGTAAGTTGACTAAAGGGTAATGTTGTTCATGAACCAGAGTTCATAGGCGGGATCAATAAATTCGGCATTACCTTGCGAAATATCAATGATCTCTTTCTGAATAAGCGTGTTTTTAGCTTTGATCACATTGGCCGAAGTTCCGAGCTTGTACTTCTGTATAGTTTCTTTGGAAGATAACTGTTTTTCGTTTTTCACAATAGCCTTTAGCAGATTAAGCTCGGTATTGTTGAGTTCTTCTGTTTCCTTGAAGTACAGAATAGCATTTTGTTCCAGGAGTTCCTGAGTACTTTGTTTCAGAATGGCTTCGGTTGCTTTTTTATCGGTATTTATCCAGGTTAAATGTGCCAGCTGCTGAACGTAATATGGATGGCATTTTACAGCCTGCGCTATTTTGAGGGCCAGTTCGGAGCTGATCTCTTTCTTTGTTTTTGAGAATTGCTTCGTAATATAGCTTACCCATTTCGCCTCGGCTATTTTTGGAAGATACATGAGTTCGCCGAACCTGTAAAAAGGATTACTCTGCTTGTTGAACAGGTCCATCATCATGTGCTGTTTGCTTCCATAAAGACAATAGGTAACATGTTCATGATGTTGCCACACGCTGCGTAACCGCTTCTGAACGGCAATATGATCGTTGAAGGTGGAAATGTTCTGGAATTCGTCGATACAGATCACAATCTCAATGTTTTTTTCCTTTGCTATTTTTTCAGGAAGATCAAGAAGTTCTCGGTAGTATTTTTTTATGGCGTCAAGATCCAGTTCCATGCTCATGTTTTGTTTTTCGCCCATTTCCAGGGTAAACTTTGGCGTGATGGTCTTCAGGAATTTTTTTCCAAGCTCAAGCCATTCTTCTGTTTTGGTTGAGGTTGATTTAATAACAGCATTTGCAAGGGCATTGTAAAACTCCTCTTCGGTCCTCATCCCGAAAAGATCTATAGTAATTACTCTAAGCGTTTTCGATTTTACCTGCCCAGCTACTTTTTCTACCAGCGACGATTTTCCCCAGCGTCGCGGAGAAATAATGGTAGTGTTTATCTTGTTCTGGAAATTAGAAGCCAGTTTTTTGATTTCCTGTTCCCGGTTAGTAAAGCACTCGCTCTTTACAGTACGTCCAAAATTAAAAGGTGTTTGCATGATTATTCAAATATAGCAATACTTGCGGAGCTTACCAAATGGTAACTTACCAAGTAGTAAGTTACCGTTTGGTAAGGCGTAAAACGTCGGAAAAGGAAGCTGAAAAATACGTATCTTTGCGCCCATGTCTTTTGAAGGTAAAACAGTCGCTTTTCATACATTGGGCTGCAAGCTTAATTTTTCCGAAACATCCACCATTGCGCGTTTGTTTAAGGAAAAAGGCTTTGTGAAGAAGGATTTTTCAGACCCGGCCGATGTGTATGTGATCAATACCTGTTCTGTGACCGAAAACGCGGATAAGGAATGCCGTTCTATTGTTAAAAATGCGCTTTCAAAGAATCCCGAAGCTTTTATAGCTGTTGTTGGTTGTTATGCGCAGCTTAAACCTGCCGAAATTTCTTCGATCGAGGGTGTGGATGTTGTACTTGGCGCCACTGAAAAATTCAAACTTTTAAATTATATCAATCTTTCCGGAAAGAAAGAACACGCCGATATTCATAATTGCGAGATAAGCGAAGCTGATTTTTTTGTTGATGCTTATAGCGTGGGAGACCGTACCCGTTCTTTCCTTAAAGTGCAGGACGGCTGTGATTACAGTTGTACTTTCTGTACAATTCCTCTGGCACGTGGAAAAAGCCGGAGTGACACTATCGATAATGTGATCGCCAACGCCAATAAAATTGCGGCAAGCGGAGTAAAAGAAATTGTACTTACGGGCGTAAACATAGGTGACTTTGGTTACGGACAAAATATCGACGGTGATATACGCAAAAGAAAAGATTATAATTTTCTTGATCTTATAACGGAACTTGACAAAGTAAAAGAGATTGAGCGCTTCCGTATTTCATCTATAGAGCCAAACCTGCTTAACGACGATATAATAGAATTTGTTTCGAAGTCGGAACGGTTTGTGCCACATTTTCATATTCCTCTACAAAGTGGAAGTAATGAGATTCTCAAAAAAATGAAACGTCGCTACCAACGCGAATTGTATTCTGACCGTGTTTCAAAGATCAAACAACTGATGCCGGAATGCTGTATAGGAGTAGATGTGATCGTTGGTTTTCCCGGCGAGACAGAAGATCATTTCCTGGAGACATACAACTTCATTAACGCATTGGATATTTCTTATCTGCACGTATTCACCTATAGCGAACGTGATAACACCGAGGCTATTCATCTTGCAGGTGTTGTTCCAGTTGCTGAGCGTAAACGCCGTAACAAAATGCTGAGGATCCTTTCAGCCAAAAAATTGCGTGCGTTTTACGAAAAACAAAAAGGAAAAGAGTTCACAGTTATATTTGAGCATGAAAACAAAGAAGGCTTCATGTATGGCTTTACCCAGAATTATATCAAAGTAAAGTACCCTTTCAATGAAGAACTATGCAATAAGTCAATCCATATTGTTGTGGGCGATTTTGATGAAGATGGTAATATGACCTGTATCATTAAAGAGACACTTCTTGCATAGCACAATCTTTTTTTTACCACAACGCTTGCGCTGAAGCTACAGCGAAGGCGCAGAGATACAGAGGGCACAGAGATTATTTCACCAAAGGCGTAATCTGTTCTGTTTCCAATGAAAAATTCCAATGTAATAACCAGAGCTTTTAGAAATCCCTCTGTTCTCCGTTTCTCTGCGGTGGAAAAACCTGAAGCAAAATTAAATCGCAGAGATGCAGAGATCGCAGAGTCGTTTCACCTGTGGTGAAACTTTTGTGAAAAGTGTTTACATAAAAAAGCCCCTCTGCGTAACAGAAGGGCTCATGGAGATTATCTCACAATTATCAGGTTTTTGTTTTAGAAAATTTCTCGGCCATTTTTACTGCTTCGTATAAGTTAACAACGCCGGCATTTTTTCCAAGCTTTTCAAATTTCACCATTTCATCTTTTGTCCCTGGCTTAATTACTTTTTTTCCTTTATAGGTTTTAAGACTACTCTTGATCAGGATCTTTTTGATCTGCTGAGGAGTAAGATTTGGATAGTATGATTTTAATACGGCCGCAACTCCACAAGCTACAGGTGTTGCCATACTTGTACCGCTGGCATCTTTGTATCCGTTTTTAGGAGTAGTAGAATAAATGTCAACTCCCGGAGAGAAAATATCTACCGTCTTTTTTCCGTAGTTAGAGAATGTTGCAACGATCTTATCGTCTGGTTTCCAACTCAGAGCGCCCACGTCCATAAAGTTAGTGGCTTCTTTACCGTTTTCGAATTTTTTGCAAGGGTAATGTGTTTCCACATCAATATCAGCGTGATCGTTTCCTGCAGCGTGCATCAACAATACACCTTTACTTTCAGCATATTTCACAGCATCGTCAACTACTTTTTTATCCCAGCTGAATTTTTTCCCGAAGCTCATGTTTAAGATAGTAGCTCCGTTATCTACAGCGTAACGAATGGCATTGGCAACGTCTTTATCACGTTCATCGCCATTAGGAACACAGCGTACCGCCATGATCTTTACATCGGCTGCAACGCCATCCATACCAACTCCGTTGTTACGCGCAGCAGCAATAATTCCGGCTACGTGCGTGCCGTGAAAACTATTTGGACCATTACAATCAGGGTTCCCGTAATTTCTATCGTTAGGATTGTTGTAATCATCACCAACAATACTTCTCGGATCAAAATCAAGGTTAACGCCGCATTCAACATAAGGACGAAGCTGGTCGTAATTCTCCTTTAGTTCCAGATTAATATCATCCAGATTATCACCTTGTCCGCCCTTGATCATCAGAAGAGCAATGGCTTTCATTTGTTTGTCGGTCTTATCTGCAGGCTCAAATTTTTCGAGAGCAACAACATCCACTTTGCTTACTTTTAATTGTTCTTTTGCTTTGTTGTTTAAGTTAGTAAGGCCTTCGTAAATGAATTTTACCTGGTTATATCCACCTTCGAATTTCTCTTTGGTTTTTTGCCAGTTGTCTTTTACTGCTAAATACAGTTTATACTCTTCTTTCTCTTCTTTTGTTTTGAGATCGGCTTCGGTTTTGTTTTCGTATTTAGGTTTTAATTTGCGTAATAAACGCGTAGCTTCAAGATTTTCGCACTCTACATTTCTTCCGTCTTTATTTCCGAGGAAGTTCCACCCGTGAATATCATCTACGTATCCGTTCTTGTCATCGTCGATGCCATTTCCTGGAATTTCTCCGGGATTGGTCCACATAACCGATTTAAGATCTTCATGTTCAAAATCAACGCCACTGTCAAGTACACCTACAATTACCGGAACAGATTTTTTATCCTTTAGTAATTCTTTATAGGTTTTTTCTGTACTTACTCCATTCACCTTATCATCGGTCGGATCCATGTTGAACCAGTTGTCGGGACGTTTAGTTGTTTGCGCGCTTAACAGCGAAACACAGAATACGGCAACGGTAACAAAAACTTTTTTCATATTAAAAATTATTTAATCTAAGTAAATAAATAAATAGCAGGCCTCCAATCCTTTTTGCATGGATTAACATAATAAAATTAAAAATACCGCTATCCGGGGGAGGGGAGGCCGTCTAACCCCACTCAATAAAAAAGCCGCAGATTTCACAGATTCCGGAGATTGTTTAATCTGTGTAAATCCGTGTAATCTGCGGCTTAAAAAGGGAGAGCTATAAGTTAGTTACCCATTTTGGCTACTGCTTCAATAATATCGTGTTTGGTAATGATGTGCATATTACCGCCAAGATCTTTGAGAAGAACAGCGTTGTTATCTTTATTAATAAGCTTACTCACTTCTTCGATAGGAACCTGCTCGCCAACAACCGGGAAAGGCTTCTGCATAAGGGCCTTCACAGGTTGATGTTTGATATCGTTATCATCTAAAAGTTTGTTGAAGATATAACTGTCGTTAATAGATCCGACAAATTCATGTTTATCTGTAACCGGGATCTGCGAAATATTATACTTGCTCAGAATGTTTAACGCTTCACCAATGGTAGAGTTTACATCGAGCGTTAATAATTTTTGTCCTTTATGATTTGCAATAAGATCAATAGCTTTTGGTTTTGTTACTTCAAGGAAATTGCGGTCGCGCATCCAGTCATCGTTAAACATTTTACCCATGTAACGTGTTCCGTGATCGTGGAAAATAATAACTACAACATCTCCTTTTTTGAATTTATCCTTCATCTGCATCAATCCCGCTAAAGCAGAACCGGCGCTATTTCCAACAAAAATCCCTTCTTCTTTAGGAATGCGGCGCGTCATGATGGCGGCGTCTTTATCGGTAACTTTTTCGAAATGATCAATGATATTGAAGTCTACGTTCGCAGGAAGAAAATCTTCTCCGATACCTTCTGTGATATAAGGATAGATTTCATTCTTATCAAAAATCCCTGTCTCTTTATATTTTTTAAATACTGAGCCATAAGTATCAATTCCCAATACCTGGAGTTTCGGATTTTTTTCTTTCAAATATTTTCCGGTTCCACAAATAGTTCCGCCGGTTCCAACACCAACAACGAGGTGAGTTACTTTTCCATCGGTCTGATCCCAGATCTCTGGTCCGGTTTGCTCATAATGGGCCTGGGTATTACTTAAGTTATCATACTGATTTGGTTTCCATGAATTAGGAACTTCATTTACCAAACGTGAAGACACTGAATAATACGAGCGCGGATCTTCGGGATCAACGTCGGTTGGGCACACAATTACTTCTGCACCGAAGGCACGAAGAGCGTCCACTTTCTCTTTACTTTGTTTGTCGGTAGTAGTAAAAATACATTTGTATCCTTTGATCACGGCGCCAATAGCGAGGCCCATACCGGTATTACCGCTGGTACCTTCAATGATAGTTCCGCCGGGTTTTAGGCGACCGTCTTTCTCCGCATCTTCAATCATTTTAATTGCCATGCGATCCTTGATAGAGTTACCCGGATTAAAGGTTTCCACTTTCGCATACACATCGCATGGAAGTCCTTTTACAATTTTATTAAGTTTTACAAGCGGCGTATTTCCGATTGTTTCTAGGATATTCTGACAAACTTTCATTTTATTTTCAGTCGGTTTATTTTCTTTAGTTAAGGTACTCATTTTAATGGGATTTATGAGGTGGTTAATTCCCCCCTTAAATTGGTTTGTAATAATTTTTTTATCTGAGCGTTGCCGAGTTTTTGTCCGAGTAAAAACATCAGTTTTGTAATAGCGCTTTCGAAGGTAAGATCGGCTCCGCCAACAACGCCGAGTTTTTTAAGGTGACTGCTGGTTTCGTACATGCCTTGTACAACGCGGCCTTCGAGACATTGTGTGATGTTTAGAACGATAATGCCTTTATCTATGGCTTTTTTAATTTCTTTAGTGAACCATTCCTGTGTGGTACAATTTCCTGCGCCGAATGTTTCGAGTAGAATCGCTTTTATTCCGTGCGAATCGAGCATCGCTGAAGTGATTCTTTCATTGATACCGGGGAACATTTTTAAAACAAGAATATTATTGTCGAGTGTGGTGTGAACCTTTAAGGCTTTGCTGTTTGGTTTAAGTAAGGCGCTCTTGTTGTACTGAATGTTTACACCTGCTTCGGCCAGTGCATGGTAGTTAGGCGATTTGAACGCGTCGAAATGCGCGCTGTTGTATTTGAAAGTACGGTTGCCACGGTATAGTTTGTATTCGAAGTAAATGCACACTTCGCTTACGATTGGTTTCCCTTTTTCTTTTGCCGCTGCAATTTCAATGGCGGTAATTAAATTTTCTTTTCCGTCGGTACGGATAATTCCTATTGGTAATTGTGAGCCTGTAAGAACAACGGGTTTGCTTAAATTCTCCAGCATAAAACTAAGCGCGCTTGCTGTAAAGCTCATGGTGTCTGAACCGTGAAGGATGACAAAGCCGTCGAACTTGTTATAATTATCGCGGATAGTTTTTGCAATCTCCACCCAAACGAGCGGATGCATGTTGGAAGAATCGATTGGATTTTTGAAAGCGATAGATGAGAGCCCGATGTCGAATTTATTCAGTTCGGGAATCTGCTGTGTGAGTGCTTTAAAATCAAAGGGCCTGAGTTCATTGGTGCGTGCATCCTGCATCATGCCAATGGTTCCGCCTGTGTAGATTAAAAGTACAGAAGATTTTTTGCTCATCGTATGGGTTCTGTGTTACTTGGATAAAGAAACAAGAGACAAGATTCAAGAACCAGGATTTAACAAAAAAATCAAAACGAAGTTTTGTTTTTGTTCAGACTTAGCTCTTGGTTCTTGTCTCCTGACTCTATGTTAGAAAGGAAGATCATCGTTATCATCTACATTACCAGTAAATACCGGTGTAGAAGATCCGCCTGAAGTGTTATTATTCGTGTTTTGGTTTGAGTTTTGATTGGTGCCTGCGTTGTTGCTACCCTGTAAACGCTCAATGCGCCATGCCTCAAGGGTGTTAAAATATTTAATTCCCTGCGGACCGTTCCATTCGCGTCCACGTAAATTGAACTGTACACGAATTTCTTCTCCCGGATTGAATTGGTCAAGCAGACCACATTTATCCTGCGTCACCTGGAAACTTACATGCTGTGGGTAAGGCGTGTTAGCTTCTGTTGTTAGAACGAATTCGCGTTTTTGAAAACGATCACTCACCTTTTGAGTATCGAATTTTGCTTTTAGGGTTCCTGTTACTTCCATGATATATTTATTTTATTTTGTTTTTCTTCTGGTGTTGACCTACTAAGTTACGTAGTTTTTGAGGCCGTTTTCGACAATTTATCCTAATTATTTAACAGTCCCGTAAACTTTTACATAAAACAATTCTTTTCTACGGTTCTTTGGGGTGGCAAGATACTTTTTTACAAAGACCTTTTCCACGTCCAGCCTGCTTTCCAGCTCTTTATAATGCTTTTGCATGCTTTCGAGATAGAAGCCGTTGTTTTCGGTAAATTGTTTTGGCACTGCTGCCATTTCTTCTTTCGATTGTTTAATTAACGCCTCCATGGTAGGAATCATTTTCGCGATTTCGGCATCGGATTTTAAAGGGTTGAACTGTTTGTTCTTAAAACTGATATAATCATTGAACAGATCACTGGCCTGGTTGTAGACCCTGCCGGCATGATTGAGTTTTTTAACTTGGTATTCCGCTTCTTTTGTTTTAAGATAGTTATAATAGTTAAAAGTGACTTCGCTGTTATTACCAAATCCGGTGAGTCTCCTGATCATGGTACTGATCTGTTCTATTTCAGAAAGAGCAAGAAAAGCGGAGATAGAATCGGTGTATTTCCAGTCCGTTTTAACGGTGGAATTGCCTCCGTTATGAAACTGGTGCAAGGAAACGGGTCGTGCCAGTAATTGCCATATAGGGTCGATTGGCAGATGCGTTTGAATAAGTTGTTGTGGCCCCGGAAAAAAATAATGATCCATTCTCGCTTTCATGAATTTCTGATTCTTAATGTGGCCACTTCCCCAGGTGGCGTCCATAATTTTCCATTCTCCATCCGCTTTTACAGCGTTCCAGGCGTGACCAATTACCGAAGGAAGAAAACTTTGTTTGGTGGACCCTTCTACGATCCAGGTATGAAGTTTGCACAACTTGCAAAGCGTGTCCATCAGCGCCGCATATCCTGTACAGATGCCCGACCTGGTTTCCAGGATCTCCATTACTAATTTTGGATTGTTATGATTGGTTCTATAAGTGTAGATCAGTTCCGGATCGTAAGCGATGTTTTTTGTGACCCAGAAAAAAATGGCGCGGCATTTATCCGGCTCCTTCTGAAAGGAAGTATTGATGAACGATGAGATCTTTTGCAACGAGGTGAGCGAATCGTTATTTTTCTCCATAAGCTCATCTACCTGTTCATTATAATTTACAGGAATCTTTTGAGAATAAACAGAAAGAGAAAATAGAACAGTGAATATTACTATTAATCTCTTCATTAAAGCAGGACCATCCAGGCGTCTTTTACTTTATTGGTTTCAAGAAGCGTCTGCGCGTATTTGTGCTGCTCATCAACAGAAGAAAAGTTTTTGAGATTCTTTTTAAATTCTTTTATTTCTTCTTCAGTGGGCAGCTGTTCAACACTTCCTAAAAGTCCGAGATTGTTTCCCGTTAATACATTGCTGTTTCTTATTCCGGCTGGAATATTATCGATTCCGATTCCGATGGTTGTAATTGGTTTTTCAACTTCAAACAGGGCGTCGCCATTGGCTCGGCAGTACCAGTTGTCGCCCATTCTGGCCACAAGATCAATTTTACGTGTATCTATTTGTTTGTTTTCGTTAAGAACAGAGTCCGAAATATGAATACGGATGATCTCGCAAATAACAAGGTTTCCGGCGCCGCCCGATTTACCAAGCTCTTTTACTTCTATGACCTTGCATTCGAATTGTACCGGACTTTCTTTCACCCGAAAAGGCTTTACGATATCAGAGGCAATAGGTGTAAATCCTGCTTTAACAAATTCGTTTACGCCCTTAGGAAACGGACTGCTCGAAAGGCTCGTTTGTTGCACCATGTTGTAATTTACCACGTTGATCACGCATTCAGGAACTTCTTTTACATTGAGAAGAGTGTCCTTTGGGGCGCCTGTTCTGCCACTGTAAGCAGGTGAAAACACGGCGATGGGCGGATTGGAAGAAAAAATATTAAAAAAGCTGAAAGGGGCCAGGTTGGGTTCTCCGTTTAAGCTGATGGTGCTGGCAAAACAGATGGGACGAGGCGCTACGGCGTTCTGCAGGTATTTCTGTAAAACCTGTATGGTTAATTCCTTTGGATCGAGTGTTAACATAAGCTATCAAAAGTACTAAAAACCCTGCCTCGGCGCATGGTTGTTGAAAAGTGTTCCCTATTGTCAACTGTTGATACAAGCCTACCAACCGATAAATAAGGTGCTCCTTTTGACATCCCCCGGAACGTTTACAGCTCACGGTTTACAGGGATTTCGGGGCTAAAACCAAAGTCTAAAGCCTGTTTAGAGATAAAAAAGCCATCTGAATGACTAGGTATTCAAGCAAAATGTTCTATTTTTAACCCACAATTTAAACAAGCAGAAATGAAGAAGTTTAATCTATTTAACATCTTGTTAAGTGTAGCCCTTGTTGGCGCTGCAGGTTCAATGAATGCGGGAAATCCTCCTGAAAAAAATGATTATAAATACAAAGTCAGTAAAAGTGTTTACGACAGAATTGCCACCACGGCGAAAGACAGTCGCAAGCAACCAACCTACAACTTTATTTATAACTCAGGTAAACCCTACTTTAACGCGTATTACAACCCTTCAAATAATACCATTAATCTTGGCGAAGGAATTTATGATCTTTGTGCTGAGTTCGGAGCTGATTCAATGAATGCTCTGGCCATGGTACTTGGTCACGAGTTAGCGCACTTCTATAAGGACCACGGTTGGGGAATGGCTTTTGGTACAGCCAACGAAGACCTTGAAGTGGCTTCAAAAATCTATAAACTTAAATTAACTGCCGCGCGTAAAACAGAATGCGAAGCGCAGGCCGATTATTATGGCGGATTGTTCGGTTATATGGCCGGATACAAATCACTTAATGTGGGCGCTGAGTTCTTCAAAAAATTATACACAGCGGCTAAATTACCGAATGTAACTAATGGTTATCCAACCATGGATGAACGTATGAAGATTGGAGACAATTCTAAAAAAATGCTTGAGAAACTCATCGCGGTTTACGAAGCCGGAAATATGCTTTGCGTAACCGATGATTTTGAACGCGCCGCTTCATGTTACGATCACATCATTTCTGTTTTCCCAAGCCGCGAAATTTATAACAATGCCGGTGTTGCTTTAGCACGCGAAGCATTAAAGCTATACGACGTTGAAAAAATGAAATTTGCTTATCCGTTTACATTGGACCTTGATACCCGCATGGATAATGCCGGACAAAAAGGTATGACCGAAGACAAAGAAGAAAAAATTAAACGTCTTTTAAATGAAGCAAAAGAAATGTTTCAAACCGCAACCAACATGGATAAAGAATATGCCCCTGCATATCTCAATCTTGCTATGGTGAGCGATCTGTTGGGCGATCATGAATTGGCAGTAGGAATGGCTGGTAAAGCTGTTCAAATGGCGGAAGCAAGTGGTGAAGCTGTAGTTGCAGCGAACGCACACATTGCAAAAGGTATTGCCCTTGCAAATACGAATAAAACGGCTGACGCGAAATCTGAGTTCAACAAGGGAAAAGACGGAAACAAAGCGATGGCTGAATTAAATCTTAATGCTGTTTCTACTCCTGGTTTCTTTGCGAAACTATTCGGACAACCAAAAGCTACCACCGAAAAATCTTCTACCATTGAAGAAAATATTGGTGAGATTGAGCCAAGTCTTATCGATGCCGCTCTTGAAGGCGCTGAAGAATTGGAGATCAAACGTCAGAATGAAAAACGCCCTTCTATGAAAATATATTCACGCCACGAAGGAGATTATACCGCTATTAAAGTAAAAACATATTCATATCCTAAAGGCCTCGATAACTTTGTGGTTACAACACCATGGTATCGCGGGAAATCGGGACGTGGAATTACCATTGGCGCAAAGGCCTCTTCGGTAAAGGATGTTTACGGGGCTCCGGCAAGAACAGTAGCAGGTGCCCAGGGAACTTTCCTGGTGTATGAAAAGTCGAAGATCATCTTCCTTGTCGATGCTAACGACAAGGTCAGCGGATGGGTTCTTTACGCTAAAGAAAATTAAATCAAAAAACAAAAAACAATAAAACGCGTATTCAACGATACGCGTTTTTAATTTAAACCCTCCACTATGAGAAAATTAATTGTTGTTCTTTCATTGCTAATTCCTTCATTATTTTTTGCGCAGGAAAAACCGGAACTTGTTATTACAACGGGCCACATTAAAGGTATTCGCGATATTGATTATCATCCTTCAGGAAAACAGATCGCAACATGTTCCGAAGATAACACGATAAAGATATGGGATATTGCTTTGCGCCAGGAATTCAGGACATTACTTGGTCACACTTCCGAAGTAACCCAGGTGAAATATACGCCCGATGGGAAATACATTGTAAGTAAAGAGCGCAATGGTCCGGTATTCTTCTGGGATTCTCAGACTGGAGCAAAACTTTCGGGGTATATGGGCGATGCAATGGCAATGCCTTTTTCATTTTCGGCTGATGGAAAAAAGGTAATGATTCAGACTGACGACTCACTCTGTGTACTCGAAATTCCAAATGCTAAAATTGTAGCGTCCACTAAATTCAGTAGTGCTTCGTCCTGGGCCAGGTTACATTCAAATGGTAAACAATTTATTTCGGAGGATGGCGGTAATCTTGCAATCTTTGATTTTGGAACGGAAGATCCGGTGCAGCAGATTGCACCTTCAAAAGGAAGACTCGGCAGCGGTAATATTCAATATTGTCCGGGTGCCGAATTAGCTTCGGGATACAATTTTAAGGAAGTGGTTTTATTTGATCTCAAAGCAGGAAAGCCCACCATCACAATTCCATGTTCTCTTGCGGATAGATTTCAGTTAGCGGAATTTTCGGCCGACGGTAAAAAAATGATAGTGGCCACTAACGGATGTAAAGTTACTTTGTACGATACTCAAACAGGAAAAGATCTTTTAACTATCAATGAGTTCATTGCTATGCCTAAACCAGGCCAGATAACTTTTACAACCTGTGGCGGATTACAGAGTGTTGCTTTTAGCCCGGATGGAAAAAATGTGGCCATTAACGGACAACTGGGAGAAATGAAAGACGGAAAATTCAAATCGAAATATGTCACCATTATTTACGATCTCTCGAATGGAAAACGCATTTGTATGCTGGAAGGATCTTTCAAAATGATTCGTACGCTTGCTTTAGTGAATTCAGACAAATATCTGGCAACAGATGTTCTCGGTTCTTCTAATGCTGGTATACGTTTCTGGAACCTGAAGGACGGAAGTATCATTAAACATATTCCGGGATATTATGCGTCGTTCAGTAAATCAGGTGATAAAGCGGCAATATGGTATCCGGATACAATGACGGTTTTTACAACCAATACCTTTGAGATTCTTCACAAGATCAGGATCCCTGCTCTAACAGCGTGTTATGTGAGTGCAGATGCAAAATATGTTGTTGCTGCAAGGGTAAACACGTTAAATGTAATGAACAAAGGAATACAGGTTTACGATGCAACAACCGGAAAACAGGTAGCGAAATATGAAGTACCGCACGCTACTTTCGCTTTAAATTTTAAGATCAGCCCGGATAACAAATATATTATCGGAAACGATCGTATGAAACTCGATGTAAGGGACCTGATGACAGGAAGACAAATCCCTCAAACAGATAATGAATACGATGTCAATAAAATTCTTGAGTTTGTACCTGGTACCAACCAGGTAATTGTGACGGATACAAAAATTGAAAACCATGTAGATAATTTTAGAATTCATGTGATCGATTATGTAACAGGAAAACATGTTGAGACCTTTGATGGAGGGATACGGAATTTTATTTTCAGCGGCTCGTTTAGTCCAGACGGAAAAACATTCGCTGCCGGATCGGGAACAGGATTTGGTGACGATTATAAAGTAACGTTGTTTGATTGGGCCACCAAAAAAGTAAAATGTCAGTTAACCGGTCATCATTACGATGTAAATCATATTACCTGGAGTTCAGATGGAAATACAATTTATACGGCTTCCGACGATGGAACCGCTAAATCCTGGGACGCTGCAACATGCATGGAAAAAGGAACGTTTATATGTATGAATGGGCCTGAAGAGTACATCATTCACTCACCAGATTATTATTATAAATGCTCGAAAGGAAATTACGATGGGATCTGTTTCCGTTACAAAGGAAAATTGTACCGCTTCGATCAGTTTGATTTAGTATTGAACCGTCCGGATATTGTTATGGAGAGATTAGGTTCCCCGAAATTACTCGTGGGAATGTACAAACAAGCTTGGAAAAAGCGGGTAAAGCGATTAGGATTTACCGAAGAAATGATGAGCGGAACACTTAGTTTACCCGATGCTGAAGTTATAGGAAAAGAAAGTATTGCTCACACAGGAGGAAAAATTAAATTCAAGGTAAATGCGAAAGACGAAAGTTCTGTGATCAACCGCGTGAATGTATTCGTAAATAATGTTCCGCTTTACGGAGTAAAAGGTATGGATGTGAGTGGAGCAAAGTCAAAAACACTCAGCAAGGAGATCAGCCTTGAATTATCAAATGGCGCCAATCAGATCGATGTCTCTGTAATAAACGATAAAGGTTTGGAAAGCGCGAAAGAAAGTTTCCAGATCGATTTTGCGAAGCCCGTGACGAAACCTGATCTTTATATTTTTGCATTGGGTGTTTCAAGATTCAAGGATTCAAAACATGATTTAAAATTTCCTGTTAAAGATTCGAAAGATTTTATTGGGATGATGAAATCAGGAACGCAATTCGGAAAAACAGAAGTCGTTTTTATACAGGATTCTGTAGCTACAAAGGAAAAAATTGTGGAAGCATCCAAAGTTCTTGAAAAAGCGAAGATCGACGACCAGGTGATCGTTTATATTTCAAGTCACGGTTTGCTCGATGATAAACTCGATTATTTTATCGCAACACACGATGTTAACTTTGAACAACCTGCAGAACGCGGATTACCTTACGACGAAATTGAAAACATGCTTAATAAAGTGGCGGCAAGGAATCGTTTAGTATTGATCGATGCCTGTCACTCCGGCGAAGTAGATAAAGAAGGGGTAGAAGTGGTGTCGAGTAATGGAAATGCAGACGCATCGAAGGTGACAACCAAATCGGGAGGATCGTTTGCTATCAAACCCAAAGCGGGATTAAAAAATTCTTTCTCTTACATGCAGGCTTTGTTCTCGGATGTGTCTAAAGGTTCGGGCGCAACAGTGATCTCTGCTGCCGGAGGAAATGAATTTGCATTGGAGTCGAAGGACTGGAACAATGGAGTATTCACGTATTCTATTCTAAAAGGATTAAAAAGCAATGAAGCCGATCTTGATAAAGATAAAACGGTGAAGATTTCGGAATTGAAATTCTATGTGATCGATAAAGTGGCCGAACTTACTGGTGGGAAGCAAACGCCGACAGCAAGGAAAGAGAATGAGGTGAATAATTTTATTATTTATAAGAAATAGCCTATTGGGTTCTCGCAGAAAATGCAGAAGCAGCAGAAAACGCAGAAGTTTAAACCGTGGGGAACAGTAGTGCAAAGGAACTATTATTTTCCCCGAAGGTGAAAATCCCCCTCTGTTTCTCCGCGTCTCTGTGGTAAATGTTCCTGTTGTGTGATATTAAGAACTTATTTGCGGTTAAACATTTATATTTGTTATAAGTGTCACAATCAAAACTTCCTTTAAGAATTCAACTAGCCTATGCCTGTGGCATGATGGGGTGGAGCATTATGATCAACCTGATCAGTGTTATTCTTATTTATTTATTCGCTCCGCCTGCTACAAGCGGCTTTCCATACCTGATTACCCAGGCATCCATTTTTGTGGTTTTTAATGCAATAAGTTTAATTACTTCGGGAGGAAGATTATTTGATGCATTTTACGATCCGTTCATTGCCCAATTCAGCGACACTTCAAAAAATCCGAAAGGGAGAAGAATTCCGTTGATGAAACTAGCGATTTTACCTTCCCTGGTATTTTGTTTCCTGGTATTTTATCCTTTAAAAGAAACCGAAAGCGTTTCCAATATTTACTGGCTCATTTTTACACTCATAGGGTTTTACGTTTCTACTACCACTTACATTATTCCTTACAATGCTTTGCTTCCTGAGATGACAGAGACTTCAAACGAGAAAGTCAGGCTTGCTACATTTCAGTCTCTCGGGTACGTTTTAGGGATTGGTGTTGCCTCTAACGCGTTTAATCTTACAGCATTTATCCAGCAACAGTTTGAAGTGGCCAGCAAACTACATGCCTTGCAGGTGGCAGTTATCGTATTTGGTGTTCTCGCGGCGATTTTAATGCTTATCACGGTTTTAGCAATTGATGAAAAAAAATATAGCACCTCGGTTCCCAGTTCTGTTCCGTTAAAGCAGGCTTTGGGACAAACTCTTAAGAATAAAAATTTCCTGCTTTTTGTGGTTGCTGATTTTTCTTATTTTCTTTCTGTAACGCTCATCACTTCCGGATTGATGTATTTCGTCACTGTTTTATTAGGCTTAAAGGAAGAGATAGGAAATACATTAATGATAACAATGGTGTTAGTCTCATTTTTGTTTTACCCGGTTACGAATTGGGCAGCGAATAAAATAGGAAAGAAAAAAGTTGTATTGATTTCCCAGTTTTTATTGGCCGGAATTTTCTTTGGAATTTATATGCTAGGTAAATTTCCTGTGTCGCCCGCGGTTCAGATATATTCACTGATCGCGCTGGCCGCAATACCGCTTGCTTCATTAAATATTCTCCCTAACGCCATTCTTGCCGATGTAATTGATAAGGACAGTGAGGAAACAGGACAGAATAAAGAAGGAATTTATTTTGCCGTGAGATATTTTTTTGTGAAACTGGCGCAGACTTTAGGACTGGCATTATTTTCCATGTTCCTTCTTTACGGAAAAGATCCCGGAAATGATTTTGGTGTTCGACTGAATGGATTACTCGGGTGCGGACTGTGTTTGCTGGCTGGTTTTATTTTCAGCAGGTTTAAGGAGACTTAATTGGCAAGCCACTTTACAAGAAGCACAAGGAGTCCGATCTCTGCCACAATGATTCCAATATAAGCTACCCCTGCGGCCACATTTCCTGCAACATGTTTTCTTTCCTGTTTAAGTATGCGTTTTTTTTCTTTACTCTGAATCGGAGTTTCCTTTACCGACGTTATCATTGCTTTCATATTCGGGTGCCAGCGAATTGTTTTCAAAACAATTTTTTCATTGGAAGGATGTTTACCGATATACCTGACAAGAAGCTGGGGATGCTGAATGGCTATGGAGTTGAGAATGTATTGTCCGTAATAAAAACGATAATCTGCTGTTGCAAGAAGCTTATATATTTTCGATGAGTCAGTCGCTGTGAGTTTATCAATGTTATAAAAACGTTCAACGCTTGTGTCTTTCAGTTCGATGATCTTTGGACTCAGCGAATCGGATATCCTGTTTATATGACGAACATACTCGGCGTATAGAATTGGACCGGACTGGTGTAAGGGTTGCAGGGAGATATGAGCCGAACGGAGAGGACCTGAAAGACTATCCTGCAGTCTTCTTAGTTGCCTCGCTTTCATTCCATAGTAATTTGCTTTACGGTAAAATTCCGGACTATTCGAACTGAGAGGAACCGGATTTAATTTTTCTTTAGTGCCAGGATTCTCCATGTCAACTAAAAAATAGTCGCCGCCTTTTCTTAAAACTCTGTATTGTTCTCCGAT
This sequence comes from Bacteroidota bacterium, assembly GCA_021323535.1. GTDB lineage: Bacteria > Bacteroidota > Bacteroidia > B-17B0 > Aurantibacillaceae > Aurantibacillus. The sequence continues at coordinate 22,981 of JAJONO010000004.1, read as the reverse complement.
GAAAACCGTGTCGGACTTGTCGTGGAATAATAGAAAATCTTCATTCTTTAGAACGACGGAATAACGATGAACATGATAGACTTCAACGTGAGCGCTGTCTTTTCCCAGTTGCGCATAGGTGTTAATACTTTTTTTACTTACCGAGAATAATTGCGGGAAGATCTGTGAGGAAAACAGGATCAATAGTATTGTGATAATTCTTTTCACGGATGATTAAAAATACATCTTTGAAAAATGAGGAAATAGTTAAAAAAATAAAATGCAGTTTTAAATCTACCTTAATCAAAACATAAAGTCAAACATGGCCTGCAGATTCATTTTCAGTAAAGGTCTGTGTTTTTTATCAATCTCTTCATCCCAGCCAATACAATGTGCTGTGTAATTGCTAGGATAAGCGTAATTACAATCGTTGCCACAGGTATTGTTAGTTTTCTTCATCACCGTTTTCAAGATAAATACTGGCTTTTATAGAATCTCCTATAAATTCCGCTAAAAGAGTATAATTGTTTCTGAAGTCCTAGTAAAAAATAATATCACCGGAACTTCTCATATCCCAATTGGTTTCGTTGACAGAGCCAATGTGAATGTCTTTCCAGTATAATTCGAAGACTTTCATCAGGTTTGTATAAATTAGTTATTCAGGTTATTTTGTCGATTATAGATCTGCAGATCATTTCCGGAATGACGGATAATTTCGTTTCCCCTGATTAAATTGGCTTCTAGTATATCCTTTTTTTTGACGAACAGGTTGCAGAAGTTTCTTTCTTCAATGCTTTTAAGAAAAATGCTGTCACCTTTAATTAAATAGTCACCGTCGGTTTCACCGCCCGAGGTTTCGTAAATAAACTTACCAGTATCAAAAAGATCGAGCCGGTCAACGGAGGTGGTTCCGTCAAATTCAGCATGAAAAATTATCTTACCATAGTCAGTTTTAAAACCTTTTGAAGACAATATAATGTAAATAGCAATAATTAATATGGGAAAAATGATTATACCGGAATATCTTTTCAAGCTGTAAATGTACTTTTAAATATAGTGCTTTTTATTGGGTATAGTAAGACGCTACAGAATCCTGGCCGGTGTAGTTCGGACCATGCGCATCGTCGGCTCCAAGATAGTTTAAGCTAAAATGAACATTCGCGGTACCTCTTTTCTGAAGTAATTTTTGCCGCGGGTTATATACAAATCCATTTTCTTTAAAGCTCTTTTTTAAAATAGAGGAGGAGTCTTTTTTATCGATACGAATATTATTAAGATCGAGATTCGCAATAAATAATCCTGAGGGTGTAAGGGCGCTTACCACAGTCTCAATGGCTTTTAATTTATCGCCGAGGTAATGAAGTCCATGAATGCAGGTGATGAGATCATATTTCTGATCAGGGACCCATTCGTTGACAGGAACAGATTTAAATTTCAGAAAACTAATTTCTTTGTCAACTTCGGGGAATGTATCGAGAAGATCAATTCCAAGAAAATGACATTTATTAGTTAATTTTTTCGTTGAAAGATAGCGCGCGGTCTGGATCAGCGCTTTTCCTTCGCCGCAACAGATGTCGAGCCACGCAGCCTTTCCTGTTTTCTTAATCAGTTCTTCGAGATAGTCTTCGGGTTTGAATTTCAGTTCCTGCTCATAGCTGTTGATGCCGCTAGAGTTTCTGGCTCGATTCATTCTTGAATTAGCAACAATGGGCGACCAGATTAATTTATTTTCGGGGAGAAGAGGCATTGGTTTACCTCAAAGTATTATTTGGTCTTGCATACACCATCTGCATCACATTAATGTTGCGCATAGCAAAAGCGGCTTCACAGTAATTAAGGTAGTAATTCCATTTACGGATGAAGGTATCGTCGAAACCCAATTTTTTTACCTCTGATAATTTAGTGTTGAATTCTTTGTGCCAGATATTCAACGTATGAGCGTAGTGCAAACCAATATCTTTCAGATCAACTAAGGTCATGTCGCTGGTTTTGTTAATGGACGCGTTGATCGCCGCAACAGAAGGGAGTAGTGAGCCCGGGAAAATATGTTTCTGGATCCAGTCCACACCATTCTTTAAACTTTCGAAACGTGAGTCAGGACAAGTAATAACCTGTATGGCCAAAATACCTTCGCGTTTTAAGAGATCAGAACATTTCCGAAAATAGGTATCGTAAAATTCAGCGCCAACGGCCTCGAGCATTTCTATAGAGACGATCTTATCAAATTGTCCTTCGAGCTTACGGTAATCTTTTAAAACAACTTCAACTTTATGTGCGAGATTTTCTTTTTCAACTTTTTCCTTCGCGAGTTTATATTGTTCTTCGGAAATAGTTACCGTGGTGACTTTACAGCCATAATTTCTTGCCATATAAATAGCGTTTCCACCCCAGCCACTGCCAATTTCTAAAACATGATCAGAATCTTTTAAATGAAGCTGGCGGCACAAGCGTTCGTATTTAGCCAATTGCGCCTGTTCGAGTGACATATTCTCTTCTTTAAAATACGCCGAAGAGTAGGTCATGGTGCGATCGAGAAATAAAGAAAAAAAGTCGTTGTTAAGATCGTAATGTTCCGAAATGTTTTTCCTGGAGCCTTCTACGCTGTTAACACGTTTGGTGTGATAGACTTTGTTGGCTACTTTAAGAAGATTCAATACAAGATTTTTTGCGTTGCTTCCTGAAACAGATGGTGCGTTTTCAATGTTCAATATGAACCACTTGATAACGTTGGTGATATTGTCAGTGTTCCAGAGACCATCTACATAGGACTCTCCAAAACCGATATCGCCGTAGAGAACACAACGTTTAAAAAATTCAGGATCTTTTATTTCGGCATTAGCGGTAATTCCTTCGCCGTTTCCTAATTTGATGAATTCGCCGTTGGGTAAAGTAATATTGAGTGTTCCCAGTTTCATTTTGGATAAGAGATCAATGATCACTTTCTGGTAGAAACCCGGCTTGGCTGCTATGGCGGTAATGGACGACATTTTGCTAAATACTAATATACGAAATTCTGGATTATTTAGTTTGATCGGGTTTAGAAATATTTTTCGGTTTTAAACCACATAGAAATCTATGTGGTTAATCAGAGTTTGTATTTACGATGTACATCTTTCTGGAGCTCAGGGAAAGCACCCTTTTTATGAAATGGGATTTTCTTAAGCCATAATAGTAGCGCGTTCCAGTGAATTAAGCCTATAATTCTCAAGGTAAGGAAAGGGAAACGAAAGCTATACCAGGCAAGATTTCTATTGCTTAATGGTTTTTTGGTGCCGGTAAGTGTGCTGATGAAAAAACGCTCGCCATTCTTATAATCATCAATGCGGATGTTGAGTTTTTCATCGGGGACGAAAAGGTTAAAGTCGAAATTGGTATCGTGGTCGATGAAAGGCGAAACGTAGAAATACTTCGTAGTGTTCAGGTGGAATTTCGCATCCTTGAACAATTCTTTACCCATAAAGAAAGGCTTCATTTCCCTGAAGGTATTACTTACTTCGGCAATGGCGCATTCTACTTCGTTGTTTTTATTGAAGATGTAATAGAATGAAACGGGATTGAAATTATAACCAAGAATATTCAGGTTGGTGAGTAACATGATCTTCTCATTGGTATAATTGAAATTATTCTGCCTGAGATAATCGATAATATGTTCTTTGGTGCTTTTTGTTTTATCGGGATTGTCGATCGGAAACTGTAAATGTTCGGAATCGCGAAAAGAAAAGAAGTTGAATTTGTTGTGAGAAAATAGAAACAGTTTTTTCTTTAGAGTGCCAATTTCATCAAGATCGATGTAAAACATAAAGACATTGTAATGAAACCTGTGAGGCTTTGGAGCCAGACGGTTGTGCATTACTTTAGCTTTATACAGACATGAGTTCATTTGTTTCTTTTATGTTTAAACCGCAAAGGCGCAAGTAAATCCGCATTGGGCGCTATGTGTTGCGTCTATTGCGAAACCTTTGCGTCTTTGCGGTTAGATTCGGGAGCATAGATCTACCGCACTCTTATAAGCATCTTCATGAAATCCATATTTAAAATAGCTTCCGCAAAAATACAAAGGTCCCGATTGATTTAATTTATGTAATTCTTCCTGGGCATTAATGGCAGCTACATCAAACAAAGGATGTTCGTAATCAAACTCTCTTATTATTTTTTTTGGATCAATAGTGCCGGTTAAAGCATTGATGGATACAAAATAATTTTTTTTCTCTGAAACACCTTGTAAACTATTCATCCAGTAAATAGTTGATGGGATCTGCTTTCCGTTCCTCTCTTCAATCCTGTAGTTCCAACTGCTCCATGTTTTTTTTGTTTTCGGCATCACCGATTCATCAGTGTGAACCGTAGCTTTATTCTTCTCGTATCTGAAAGGAGAAAGTAGTAGATGTTCTTCTGATGTTGGTTCTTCTAACATTGTCAAAGTCTGATCGGCGTGAGATGCGAAAATGACTTTATCGAATTCATGAGCGCTACCATCTTTACAGGTAACAGATACTTTTCCATTGTTTCTTTTTACTTTAATGACTTGTTTGTTTGTAAAAATTCTATCCTTAAAGGGCTTGATCAGAATTTCCCTGTAAGCTTGTGAACCATTCTGTAAGGTATACCACTGATGTTGTGTATTCAAACCAAGAAAGCCATGATTTTTAAAAAAACGGATCAGGGTTACTACGGGAAAATCCAGCATTTTTTCCATAGGCGTACTCCACACAGCCGAACTCATTGGGACAAGATATTTCCAGAGCATATCATCTCCAAACCCAAATTCTTTAATATAATCTCTGAGTGAATAATCTTTGTAATGAGGATCGTCAAGGATAGCGACGCTTATTTTGTTGAAGTTAGAAATGTCCATTAGCATTCTGATATATTTCACACTGAAAATATTTTTCCTTTGTGCAAATAATCCGTTCAGTCCCGAGCCACAGTATTCTAATCCCGTAGGAACATGTTGAACGCTAAACGACATACCTGTTTTCTTAATGGGAGCTTTAATTTCTTCGAAGAGCTGACAAAGATTGGGATAAGTTTCAAAATTGAATACCATAAATCCCGTGTCCATAAAAACATCTTTATCGTCTTCCTTAACAGAAATGGTATTGGTGTGGCCCCCTACATAATCGTTCTGTTCAAAAATGCTAAGATCATATTTTTTCTGAAGCAGATGCGCACAGCCCATTCCTGCAATTCCTGTTCCTATGATCGCCAGCTTTTCCATTTATTTTTTGGTAAACAAATAATGACAAACCATCCATTCCTCTCCCTTGTTATATCCCCACAACTCGGCACATGCCATGTAAAATATTCTCCAGTAAACCCACCACTTCAACGCGTTTTCTTTCCCATACGTTTTTTCGAAAAGAGTCATGATCCTGCTTTTATTCGAAGTCATGTTCCCGAGCCAGGCTTCAGATGTTTTACTGTAATGCATTCCATTCACGATCCATTGATCTTTAATTACAAGATCATTATTGAAGTAGGAGAACAGATCGTTACTGGGCATGATCCCGCCTGTGAAAAAGTACTTACTCATCCAGTCGCTTTCGTCTTTTACTTCAAATTTATACGCGTATTCTTTGTGAGTAAAAATATGAACGAACATTTTTCCATCATCTTTAAGGAATGAAGCAATTTTCTTAAAGAGAACTTCGTAATTTCTTAAATGTTCAAACATCTCGACGCTAACAACACGATCAAATTTTTTATCTATCGTAAATTCATTGATATCGCAGGTAATGACTGTAAGATTGGTTATTCCTCTTTCTTTGGCCTGTTCATCAATGTAGACTTTTTGTGTTCTGGAATTGGAAACAACCGTAAAATTACTCTTTGGAAATTTAGCCGACATAAACAGAGATAAACTTCCCCAACCACAACCTAGCTCCAGAACTTCTTGTCCGTTCGCAAGCCGGGCCCTTTCACAGGTAAGTTCGAGCATATCTTTCTCGGAAGTATCAATATCATGAACACCGTTCTTCCAGAATCCACTACTGTACTTTAAATGTTTTCCGAGACAATATTTATAAAATTCTGTTGGCACCTCATAATGCTGTTCGTTAGCATCTTTGGTGTGAACTGCTATGGGTGATTTTTTTAATTCTTCGACAAGAGAAAGCAAATGGTGTTTCTGTAATTCAGGAGTGGTTTTTTTTTCGTCATTTAGGCGTTGTTTCAATAATTTTCTTATTCCGGTTCTTATCAGGAAATCCGGAACTAAATTCTTTTCAAGAAGTGAATTGTACCACATAATTTATTTTTTCCTGAACCACGGAACAAAAGCGCTGGTTGTTCTCTGGTATTCCCTGTATAAATCACCTTTACTTCTTACAGCCTGTTCTTCCGTCATTGGAATTCCTGTGACTTTAAAAATTAAAAAGCCAATGCTTAACGGACAAAGTAAACTCAGCCAGCCATAAGGACTTGTTATTGAAAACACGCTCACGCTTATCCAGATCATTAACTGGAAAAAATAATTCGGGTGACGGGAATAGTTCCACAGTCCGTACTCACATACTTTACCTTTGTTTGCAGGGTTTTTTTTGAATTTCGCCAACTGGTAATCCGAAACGCCTTCGCCAATAATGGAAATGAGCCACAGTCCCGCGCCAATGTATTCAACAATGTTCATCTCAGGATTTTTGTTGAGTGATGTCACAAAAAAAGGAATGGATAAAAATACATTCGATAAAGCCTGCATCTGGTAGAAGCCAAAAAATTTAGCGTTGCTCCATTCGGCGCGCAAAGCTTTGTAGCGACCTTCTTCTTCTTTGAGGTGACCGCCAACGCGAATTAACAAATAGGTTCCAAGACGGAGTGACCACAAACCTGCAAGAATAAACACTACGTTTTTTCTTTGCTCATAACCATCGGCCATAAGCCAGGTGATGACTGCAATTACCAGGAAGTTGAAGGCCCAGAAAATATCAACGATACCGTTATTTTTTATTTTCAATGCCCAGAGATAAATGACCGTCATAATCACCGACACTGCTGCAAAACTTACAAGGGGAATTAAAAGGTATGGGCTCATATTATGTTTTTCGTAATTTGATTACACCGACAAAATTAAAGAGGCGCATTAATGGATAAGTAGGATCGAACTCGAACCATTTTTTAGCGAAATTAGGATTGTTCGGGCTCTTATGATGATTGTTTTGCATGAGTTCGCCCATCAGTAAAAAATCAAGCGGCAATGAATTCTTACTATGATCTTCGTTGTCGTAATTGGAATAACCGTATTTATGTCCGCACCAGTTCACAATGGCCCCATGAACAGGCCCCATGAAAAAATGTATTGGTAAAAGAAGGAGCAACCAGTATGATGGAGCAAATTTTAAATAGAAGAGAAAGTACAGAATGCCAAATAGAATTCGAACACCCCACATGTCGCTGAGCCTGTCCATAAATTTCCATTCCGGGTAATTTCCCTGAAAGGTTTTTTCTGGCTGGATATTATATTTGGCGTAGTTTAGATAAATGTCTTTTGTGTGCATCGTCATGTGCCACACGTCTTTGAAGAAATGCGGCGAATGAGGATCTTTTTCCGTATCGCTGTAAGCATGGTGCATCCGGTGAAGAATGGCGTAAGCACGAGGGTTTAAGAACGAAGAGCCTTGCGCGATGAATGTAAAAAGATAAAAAAATCGTTCCCAGTATTTATTCATGCTGAACATTTTGTGGGAAGCATAACGGTGCAGAAAGAAAGTCTGGCAGAAAAGCGAAAGGAACCAATGAGACAAAAAGAAAACCAGGATATACATCTTTATGGGTGTTTTTAAATAGACGATTATAACTTTATAAACTTACAAAAAACTTTAAGCCTGTAACTGGTAAAAAAATAAGGTTTTGAATAGAATTTAAACACTTTATAGTTTAGCCATACGATTTAGGAACGTAAATGGATTTATGGTTTTCAATTTGTTTTGGACCAATATTCCGTTAATTTTACTTCTTGTCCCCCAAATTGTATGAAAAGATTGCCTGTCCTGACATTATTTTTATTCTGCACATTTATTTCGGTTTCACAAACACGAATCATTGATTCTGTAAAACTGCGGTTAAATACATTGTCTGTTGATACGGAGCGGATAAAGACCGGTGTGGTGCTTGCACAGATGTATCTCAATACAACCGAATACAAAAAAGCCGATTCTATAGCAGAAATTTCATTAAACCTGGCAATGAAGTCAGGATTTAAATCCGGAATTGTATCGGCGTTAAATACCAGGGGAACAGTAAAACAATATACTAATGATCTGGAGGGGGCCCTGGCTGATTATACAAAAGCTCTCGGAATTGCCATTGATATTAATTACAGGGATGGCATGGCAAGCTGCTATACTAATCTTGGTATTATCAATAGAACCAAAGGCGAACCCGAAAAGGCCCTTGATTTTTATTTTAAAGGATTAAGAATAAATGAACTTATGGGCAATAAAAAGGGCATCGCTACATCCTACGGTAATATTGCAAACATTCATTTTGATAAGGGAGATTATGAAAAATCCCTTGAGATGAGTAAAAAAGCGGCCACCTTGCGCGAAGATATCAATGACAGGAGGGGACTTGTTATTTCTTATAATACGATCGGGCTCATTTATGAATACATGAATAAGCTTGACGAATCGCTTCAATGGTATTTTAAGGGATTAAAAATAGCCGAGGACCTCAAGAGCAAGAAAGGCATGAGCGATCTTTACAATACCATAGCGCTGAATTACAATGAGCAGAAAAAATTTGACAAGGCTATAGAATACGCGCAAAAAGCTTTGCAAATAAGAATTGAAATGGGGAATAAATTATTAATCGCAGATACTTATGATATTATCGGGGACATTTATCTTTCACAGGGAAAAATACCTCCGGCGAAGGAAGCATTTCTTAAATCGGTTCATCTGGCGGAAGAAATGAATTCTAAACCTGACATCCTGGATTCATACCTCTCCATTGCACTTTGTGACTCTGCCAGTGGGGATTTTAAAAGCGCTTTTCTTAATCACAGGAAACATACAAGACTAAAGGATGAGATCTTCAATACGGAAAACCAGGAGAAACTCAATGAAATGCAAACACGGTATGAGAGTGATAAAAAAGAACAACAGATAAAACTATTGAATGCTGAAAAAGATTCGCAGGAAGCGATAAATGTTGTGGATCAAAAAAGAAAAAACGCGATTATAATTTCAGTGAGCGTGGGCTTGTTACTCGTAATTATTGTTGCGATCATTATTTTACGATCACTTAGCATTACAAGAAAGCAGAAATATATCATTGAGCAATCGCATCATCAGATTGAAGAGCAAAAACACCTGATCGAGGAGAAACAAAAAGAGATCCTGGATAGCATTAAGTACGCTTCAAGAATTCAGAATGCTTTACTTACTTCGGAATCGTACCTGAAGAAATATATTTCAGATTTTTTTATTTTATATAAACCCAAAGATATTGTTGCCGGTGATTTTTACTGGTCAACCTATCAGCAGAACCGCCTGTATTTGGTTGTGGCAGATTGTACAGGACATGGCGTCCCTGGAGCTTTTATGAGTATGCTTAATGTTTCAATCCTGAATGAAATAATAAGCGAGCGAAAGATAAATTCACCTGAGAAAATTCTTAATGAAGCGCGTACTTCGATTATTAAAGCATTAAATCCTGAAGGTTCCAATGAAGAAAGTAAGGATGGAATGGATTGCATTCTTGCAGAATTTGATCTTGATTCATTTAAGCTGAGATATGCAGCTGCTAACAACAATCTTTATATTGTAAGAAAAGGTGAACTTACAACGTATAAAGCAGATAAAATGCCTGTAGGCAAATCACCCAACGATCAACAAGGTTTTAATCTTTATGAAGTGAATCTTGAAAAAGGAGATTCTGTTTTTCTTATGACAGATGGATATGCCGATCAGTTTGGAGGAGCAAAAGGAAAGAAGTTCAAATATAAACCGCTGGAAGAAAAATTCTGTGACATTGCAGGTTTGCCAATGAACGAACAAAAACAGGAATTGCTCAGCACTTTTGAAGACTGGAAAGGTAAACTTGAACAGGTAGATGACGTTTGTATAATCGGCATTAAGATTTAAATAAAAAAAATAACCTCATATGGCACTGATTCTACCTGAATTTATCCGAAGGATAAATGTGCTATGAATAACTCCTGCAATTCAGGAATTCACAAAAATACTTTTAAAACTATATGACTATGTGGTTTAAACTAAACCAGGAAGAATAAATACACTTCGAACATAATGATGTGATATCAGAACTGCATCAACTGCCTGAATTCTTCCGTAATCTTTCCATTCGTGGCAAATAGTTCTTTTCCGAATAACCAGTTATCGCCGCCTTTAAAATCACTGACATAACCGCCGGCTTCTCTCACAATAAGAGCGCCAGCCGCCACGTCCCATGGGTTTAAATTGTATTCAAAAAAGCCATCCACTCTTCCACATGCAAGATAACACAGATCTGCCGCGGCAGAACCTATTCTACGGACACCATGTGTATTTCTCATGCATTTTTCCAGCGTTTTGAAATAAGGTTCAATGCGGTCAAAATTGTAGATCGGAAATCCTGTAGCAATTAAACTATCACTTAATTTTTTACTTTGAGAAACCCGTATGGATTGAAAGTTAAGATAACTTCCAGCATCTTTTAACGCGTGAAAGCATTCGTCACGATTTACTTCGTAAACTACGCCAAGAATAATTTCATTTTTCCATTGGAGCGCGATGCTGATACAATAACACGGAATATTATGAACGAAATTGGTTGTGCCATCGAGTGGATCAACGATCCATGTGTATTCGTGCGTTCCTCCGGATTGCGTATTTTCCTCGGCAATAAAATTGGCAGGGAAATGATTGGTGAGCTCCGTAACAATTCTTTGTTCAGCGCCTTTGTCAACGTAACTTACAAGATCGTTTAAGCCTTTTATCTCCACTTTATCGGCCGAGAAATTTTCACGTTCCGTAAGAATCCAGCTTCCTGTATCCTTCGCCGTTGAAATTACTTTTCCAAGCAATACGTTTAATTTATATGAATCCATTATCTGCGGTTAAAGGTTAATCGTTGTCCGTATTTCGATTCATCAAATTTTCCTTTATCGAAAACAAGATGACCATTCACAAAAGTTTTTTCAATGCTGCTTTTGAAGGTGTGTCCTTCGAACGGGCTCCATTTACATTTGTAGAGAATATTTTCTTTGGTCACGGTTGTAGGGGAGTTTAAATTCACCAGTACTAAATCCGCCGCATAACCTTCACGAATATAACCTCGTTTTTCTATTCTGAAAAGATCGGCTACATCGTGACTCATTTTCTTAACAATATGCTGAAGCGATATTTTTTTAGCGTGATAAAAATCAAGCATCGCCAAAACGCTGTGCTGAACCAGAGGCCCACCGCTCGGAGCCTGTAGATATTTAGCGTTTTTTTCTTCTATGGTATGGGGCGCATGATCTGTAGCCACTACATCGATGGTATCATTTAGAACAGCTTCAAAAATTTTATCGCGATCGTACCCGGTTTTTACAGCGGGGTTCCATTTGATGAAGTTACCTTTTGTTTTATAATCCTCGTCGCTGAACCACATGTGATGAATACAGGCTTCGGCTGTAATAAGTTTATCCTTTAAAGGAATTTTGTTGGTGAAGAGACTTAATTCTTTCGCGGTTGAAATGTGAAGAATGTGAAGACGTGTTCCGTGTTTTTTTGCGAGTGCAACAGCCATGGACGAAGATTTATAACAGGCTTCTTCGTTACGGATGATAGGATGGAAATAAGCAGGGAGATCTTCGCCGTATTCTTCTACAATACGTTTCTGGTTTTCTTTTATCAGGGGATCGAATTCGCAATGCGTCGCGATCAAAGTATTGATCTTCGAGAAAAATCCTTCCAGCGTTTTTTCATTATCCACAAGCATATCGCCTGTAGAAGAACCCATAAATAATTTTAATCCGCAAACCGTTGAATAATCCACCTTCAGTGTTTCTTCAAGATTTACATTGGTGCCCCCCATGTAAAATGAATAATTTGCCAATGAACATTCTGCCGCGCGTTTGTATTTTTTATCAAGTTCTGTTAAAGTAACACTCTGTGGATTGGTATTCGGCATTTCCATGTAAGACGTTACGCCTCCTGCTACTGCAGATTTTGCTTCGGTATAAATTTCGCCCTTGTGGGTTAATCCTGGTTCACGGAAATGCACCTGGTCGTCTATAGCACCGGGAATAAGATGTCGCCCCTCCGCGTTTATTTCGGTGTAGTTTTTAGGTGTTTCAATGTCCCTTTCAATCTTTGAAATAATTCCGTTTTCGATCAGCACATCATAGTTGCCAATTTCTCCTTCATTTACTAACGTGGCGTTTTTTATCAGGTAGCTCATACAATGTAAAATTACAATTCGCCTAATTCAACTAAAAATTTTTCGATCTTATTTTTTGCTTCCTTAGCGCTGCAGTTATAGTTGTTAAAGAGTACTGAAAATGACATTTCCTTCCCCGATTTTCCTTTTACATAACCGCAGTAGCCACGGGCCCGGTTAATGTAACCTGTTTTGGCGCGCATGTTATTCTCAATACTTTTTCCTTTCCCAACATTGCTCATGCTTCCGCTTTTTCCTGCTATAGGAAGCGAATTGTTGAAGGTTTTATAATATGAGCTGTCACGGTAGATCTTACTGAGGAGGCTGGCTTGAAAATAAGTACTAACCGTATTGGAGCGTGATAAACCGCTGCCATCACTCATGAACAATTCACTTACATCAAGACCCTGTTTCTGCCAGTAATTTTTTACCGCATCAATACCAAGATACATACTGCCTTTTCCAATGGCTCTTAAAATGGTTTCGCAATATAGATTGTTACTTTTTAAATTGGTGAAGAATACAATTTTTTCGAGTGATGGCGAGTAATGTGAATAGATGGTTGTTCTTGCAGCCGAAGTACTATCGGCTCTTTTGTAATTGGAAATGGCGGAGTTAGGAACACATTTAATGCCAACTCCTATCATTGATTTGTAAAGCATTTCCGCGCAAAGCAGGGCAGGGTCGGGGAGAGCGGCTTCTACTTCAAAATCTTTTTTGTTAGGCGGAATTTTCCCACTTACATCTTTAGTGAACGAAAAAGGATCTCCATAAACAAAAGCGTCGTCTTCGGTTCCTTTCGCTATCACACTTGAATTAATAGTGATGGTATTATTGATGTATGAAGGATATGTTTTTAAAATATCAGCTTTACAACCAGCTTCTTTGGTACAGAAAACAACTTTGAATTTATTGTCGTTGTACGAAAGCGCGCATGGAGCCACGCCAAAATAATTGCTGATGTCGGCCCATATCCAGTTCCCGGGAATGATGCGGTCAAAATACGAAGCATCGCCAATGATCTTCCCTTTAATTTCTTTCACACCTTTTGCTTTCAAAACATTGGCCCAGCGATCGGTGATCTGGGATGTGTCTTTGGAACTTACAAAATTTTCGGATTGTAAAGTAGGATCACCATGACCGTAAATGATCAGATCGCCATTGATAATTCCTGTTGTCTTGTCGAATGTTCCGGTGTGACAGATTTTGGTTTCAAAACGGTAACCGCTTCCAAGGATTCCAAGCCCTGCAGCGGTTGTTACAACTTTCAGTGTACTTGCAGGAATCATAAACGTGTGGGCATTATGTTCTGCAATCACTTCAGATGTTTTTGCATCCAACACGCAAAACGCCAAGGTTGCGCTTTTCAGGTCCTTGTCAGTCTTCCATTCATCCTGCACCTTTGAGATTTGTGCCTGAGTATTAAAGACTGTAATTACAGAAATAAGAAAAGGGATGAACGAATGCATCCCTTTCCTGTGTGTGATATTTTGTTTTGTTGTATTCGAATTATTGAACATTACCAGATTTCTACGCGTTTACTTTCAGGCGTAAACATTTTGTCGCCTTCTTTTACCCCAAAGGTATCATAAAATTCTTTCATATTGCTTAAAGGGGCATACGCTCTGAAATAAGCGGGCGAATGGTAATCGATGGTTAACAATCTTTTTAATTCGGCGTCGCGGGTCACTTGTTTCCATCCTTGCGCCCATGCAATGAAGAAGCGTTGCTCACCTGTTAAGCCATTATATTTCGGCGAAGGTTTTCCGTTTAAAGATTTCTTGTATGCATAATAGGCCATAGTTAAACCACCCAGGTCGGCAATGTTTTCGCCCTGTGTCATGCTTCCGTTCACGTGCATGCTATCAATAGCAACATAACTGTTAAATTGATTCACGATCATTTGCGTTTTTCCTTTGAAATTATTGTAATCTTCTTTGGTCCACCACATTTTCATGTTACCGTCTGCGTCAAACTGCGCCCCCTGATCATCGAAACCGTGGGTTAATTCATGGCCAATAATAGCACCCATGGTCCCGTAATTGGCGGCATCTTCGGCAGCGGGGTCAAAAAACGGCGGTTGCATAATAGCGGCAGGAAAAGTAATTTCATTGGTGGTTGGATTGTAATAAGCATTCACGGTTACAGCGGTCATTTGCCAGGCATCGCGGTTAGCTGGTTTCTTTAATTCAGAAAGATTATCGATGGTTGCCCATTGGTTAGCAGTAGCGACATTTTCCCATGTGTTATTTTGCCTGATGGTCATTTTCGAATAATCTTTCCATTTATCGGGATAACCAATTTTTCTGATCAGAAGATCGAGCTTACGATTGGCTTGTTTTTTTGTTTCATCGCTCATCCAGGTTCTTGTAGCAATCCTGTCGCGGTAAGCAAGAACAAGATTGTCGATGAGTTTATTCACTTTTGCTTTTGCTTCCGGAGTGAAATGCTGTTTTACAAATTCACGCGATACAATATCTCCGATCATCCTGTCCATTAAAGCCTGGGTTCTTTGCCAGCGAGGCTTCATGGTTTTGGCGCCACTAAGCATTCTTCCGCGGAAATTAAAACTTACTTCTTCAAACTTGGAAGATAAATATGGAGCGGCTTCCATAATAAGCTGTGCTTTGGCATAAGTCTTTAAGTTTTCAACCGAAGCGGTTTTTAAAACCATATTTACACCTTTAAAGTATTCTTTACTTGGTACAAGAACACTGTCAGGCTGTTTCATGCCTTTAAACTTGAAATAACTTTCCCAGTTAATTTCAGGAGTGAGTTCTTTAAGGGCTTGTGGATTAAAAATATTATAAAGTCTCTCAGGATCGCGCATGTCAAGTTTACTGAGGCCCTTTTCCATGAGTTGTTTCTCCATTTCAAAAACAGCCACCGCGTTTTTAGCGGCTACGTTCCTCTCTTCACCAGTCAATACAAATAATTCAGTGAGATAATTTTTATATTCTGTCCTGATCTTTTCGAATTGAGCGTTGAAATAAAAATCTTTTTCACCCAATCCGAATCCCGCCTGTCCTACACCAAAAATATTTTTCGAACTGTTCTTCGCATCAATACCCACGCCTCCGCCAAACAGCAGGCCAATTCCCATGCCTTCGTATTTTGTTTTCAGCATCAGGAAATCCTGTTTTGTTTTAATGGCGCCTATTTCTTTTAGTTGCCCGGCGATAGGAGTAAAGCCTAGTTTATCGGCCTTTACAGAATCCATGGCCGTATTGTAAAAATCACGCAACCTTTGTTCGTCGGTATTGGCGGCCGCAGCTTTATTGGCCGACGCAGCGTCGAGAATTACTTTTATCTTAACAAGATTGTTGTTGTTTATTTCCTGGAAACTTCCATAGCGGGCATCGCTTTCGGGAAGCTTAAATGTTTTTTGCCAGTTGCCGTTGCAGTATCCGTAAAAATCATTGCATGGATTTACTGTAGTATCACGGTAAGCTAATTTAATACCAAGATTAATGTTTTGTCCAAACGATACCGAACAAGCCAGTACAATGGCAGACGTGTAAATTTTCTTCATCAGTTTTTAGTTATAACCAATGATAAAAATAAGATAAAAGATGAGAAATAAAAAGGAATTATTGAGTAGGGGGAGAAAGAATCACCCTTTTTGTTGTAAAACCGTCTTTATCGGCAATCCTTAGAAGATAAAGGCCCGTGGGGTATCCCGACAGGTTGATTTCCTCACTTCCTGCAAACAGGAATGTTCCTGCCGAATTGTAAACATAAACGGATACGGTTTCTTTGCTGTTTATTCTGATGATTCCGCTCGTAGGGTTCGGGAACACCTCAAAACCTCTGATATTGCTGTTTTCAGGAATGCCTGTGGCGATACCGTTTTTTTTGCGAAGAAATAATTTGTACGTTCCTCCTGCATTACGATGGTAATACATTTTGCTTTTATCTGCGCTTAAGGTAGGTCCTTCAGGGGCGGTTGACGACATTGGCAACAATACCGAAGGAGCCCCGAACGCTGCGCTGGTATTGCTTCTTACCGATACACATATTTCCGTCTGTGCCACTCCCGGGACTGCTCTTGTAAAATAAAGTTCGAGCTCGTCCCCGGTTAATTCAGGGGCATAAATGATATAATTGTTCGTGTCATTTACATTGGCAAGAAGTGACGCCGAGTTACTGTATTTTGTAAAAGTTGAATCGTTCGTCTTTTGCGCAAATCCAAGTTTTGATTTACATGGCATGTTAAACGCGCAGCCATTGAACCAGGCATTACAATACATTAATTTGTCGCCAACATGATTGATGGCCGCGTCCATAATGAGCCAACCCGGGCTCAATACATAAATATCTCCGTAAACCCTTCCAAAATTGGTATAACCCGAAGTAAGGAATTTTACCCGGTGAAAGTTGTACATGTTCGTTGGGTAATTTCTTGTAGAGACCCAGAAGAAATTCTTTGCAGTATCCACCGAAGCCACAGCATCAAGCCTGGGTGTTACGGTTTGATTTACCACTGGCATTAATCCAACGAGATTAAACGTGCTGTCGTTAACCTTCGCGGCATAATATAAACTGGTTGTATTTCCGTCGTTAAGACTGTTAAAGAACATGGCATTTCCATCCGGGGAAAGTGAAGGTTCCATCGCGTCAAGGGTATAACCATTAATGGTAACGGGAATTTCATTTCCAAATGTTGGGACCTGCGCTATTGTTTTCCCAAAGAAAAAAGAGCAGATCACGAGTGTAAAAAGTTGTTTCATGTTATGAAATTAGAGTTCTACAATTTCTAAAGTGTCAATGTAAACCAATATCTTTTTGATGCTGGAATTCACCAAAGGTTTAATGGCATTTTCATAACGTGCCATCTGATCGTAATACTTTTTGTGGTTCTGCTGCCCGGTTTTGTAGTCAATGATGACAGTCTCACTGCTTTCAAAAACAATTTTATCAGGCCGAAATACTTCCCCGTTCTGGGTTACCAGTTCGGCTTCCATTTTTGTTTGCGTAGTTTCAGTATAATATTTTTCCAGGAGAGGATGTTGTATAACGCCAAGAAGTTTTTCTTTTACAGTGGGAATTTCTTCCGAGGTAATATATCCTTCCAGCAGAGCAGAGGCGAGGGCTTCGTTGAGCTGACCAGCATATTTTATCCTTGATAATATCCAATGCACAATAATGCCCTGGCGTTTCGCGTGTTCGGCATCGTTGTTGCCATTAGAGAAACCTGATTTAATTCGTACTACGCTGTTTGAAACGTTGAAGGAAAGAGGTTTTAGATCGTAAGGATCCAGGTTGTTTTTTTTGTGCGAAATCGTTTTTTTCTGAGGTGAACCAATTTCGTATAAGTTGTCTTTTGATGGACCATATTTCCTTACCAGATAATCTTCGATCCACTTATTCACCAGTTGTTGTTTGTTGGATTCAGAAGAGGTCGCAATGATGTGAAGCCGTTCTACAGCCCGTGTAAAAGCCACGTAAAGTAAATTCAGGTTATCTAAAGTTTGTTCCTGTTTTTCCAGGTCCAGTTCGGCTTCCAGTCCCGCATTACGAATTTTTTCCGTTAATGAAACTACGGCTACCGGAAGATTTACTTTTTCATCGTTAATGTTCACCCAGCTGTCGTTGGCTTTGTATTGCGACCAGTTACAATACGGAACAATAACCACAGGAAATTCCAGGCCTTTACTGGCATGAATCGTCATGATTCGTACGGCATTCGTATTTTCAGGAATAACAACAGAAGCTTTAGATGAGCGGTTCTCCCACCAGTTTAAGAATTGAGAAAGATTAGAATTTTTGGTAACAAGATATTCGTTGACTTCATCCAAGAAGAAACGCATGTAAAGTGGCGCTGTTATATTTAGTCCAAGCGCGTTCACAATGTGAATACAATTATCGAAAAGGTTACTGAGCAGGAAATCATTTTCGCTGATTGTAATTCCATAAGATCTTAAGGTTTCAAATAAAGAATTAGAAGCTGCAATTTGTTTGTAACCATAATTCATTTGTTCGTTGGAGATCTTTCCGGCCTGGAACAGGTAATCGATCACTGAGGCCGCTGCCACCGAATCTTCTTTATCGTTTAGGTAATTCAGGAAATTAATAATGGTGTTTACTTCCAGATTATTCTTCAATAACAACGAATCGGAAGACACCACAGGAATTTTTTGATCCACCAGGTAATTAGCTACAAGGCTTCCCTGGTAATTAAAACGGCAGATAATACAAATGTCATTATAATCAAAACCCAACGCGCGCGAATCGGCGATCTGTTTCAAGATTTGCAAACAATTTAGAACATCGAGTTCTTCTTTACTGACACGGCCGGTGTTTACGGTAACGTAACCCGGGTTTTCATTTTTGATGAGCTGTGCCTGGTTATGATAAATGCGGGAGAAATCTTCGTTCAGATATTCGGTATTAAAAGCGTCGAAGAGATCATTGTTGAAGTCGATGATGGTTTTTACGCTACGGTAATTTGTCTTTAGAAATTCTTCTTTAAAATTTCGTTTGAGGGATTCTTTTCGTTCTTCAACAATAAAAGAATTTTCAGTATTCTCTACATTCGGAAGATTGGCGAATTGTTTCACATTGGCGTTTCTCCAGCGGTAAATACTTTGTTTACCGTCGCCCACAACCAGGTTGAACCAGCCGCTGGCCAGTGAATTGTCGAGCAGCGGGAGAATATTCTGCCATTGCAGGCCGCTCGTGTCCTGGAACTCATCGAGCAGGTAATGATGGTAGCGTTCGCCTAGTCGTTCGTAAATAAAGGGCGTTGGTTCGTTATTAATTAGATCAAAGATCTTTTTATTGAATTCGCTGATAAAAACAATTTGTTCTTCAGCCTTTTTCTCGCTGCTGATCTCTTCCAGTTTTTTAATAAGCATCAGTGGATAGATCTGCTTAATAAGTAATTCACAAAGCGCAAAATGCTTGTAGTTTTCTTTTATGAAGGAAAGAAGTTCAGTTGCAATGGATGATAGTTTTTGATTGATCTCCGCAGCGCCCGCAACAGAATTGTTTCCTAACCATTTATTTTTACTTATGGCTTCCGCAAGTCGGCTGCTATTGAAATCGTCGGGCTTTATAGAGTTATCGAGGCACTTATCAAAAAATTTCTGGGGGCCACTGGCTTTGTACCAGAAGTCGGCTACAGTGAGGTTACGTGTTTTTATAAAACTGATGGCTTCAGAAGCCTGTTTCTTTAAAGTCGAATTGTAATACGCGATATAATCCTGGAACTGCTTTCTGAAATCTTCCAACTCAGCCGCATTAAATCTGTTTAACTGGCCAATATAAATTCCTGCGTTTTCCTTCTGAAGTAATTTTACAAAGTCCAGAATCTGTTTCTCAGGGTCCCAGGAACTATTGTCTTCGGCTTTATTAAAAGAATAATTCTTCAGGAGTTTTGTGAGGTATTCATCTTCGCCAATTTTGCTGAACAGCTCAGAAACCACTTTTTCGTAAAAACTTTCTACGTCGGTTTCAAGATTGAAATTTACGGGAAGATTTAGATCGTAAGCGAAGGTCTTTACAATTTTATGAGTAAAGCTATCAATGGTGCCAATTGAAAGATCGGAATAATTATGAAGGATGTGGCTCAGCAAAAAGTTCGATCTTTTTTTCAGATCCTCGGCTCCAATGTTTAATTCCCTGGCAAGAATTTCGCCAACTCCTTTAAGTTCATCCGGGGAAGTGATGTCTTTAAGGGCGTCAATAACGCGTTGCTTCATTTCCGCGGCGGCTTTATTGGTAAATGTAACGGCAAGGATCTTCTTGTAATTATACGACAGTTTTTTGTCATCATGCAAAGCAAGCTTCAGATATTCTTTTACAAGCGTGAAGGTTTTGCCACTGCCGGCGCTGGATTTATAAACAACGAAATTGGACACTAATCAAAGTTAGAAATTAAACGATTAATAAAATCCTGTTTATCCTGTTTTTTCTGACACGAATTTCACTAATTAACGCAAATCAATACTCTCACGTAGATTTGCATTACAATTAGAACTAAATGGCTCTGAAATTTCTGTGTACAGCTTAGCGTCAATTTGCGAAATTAGCGTTAAGAGAATACTTGGTTATAAGTGTTGTGGTAAAAAATGGAAAGATGAAATACATATTCTCTTCAATTCGCGAAATTAGCGTCCTAATTATTCAGCTCTGAGTATTATCGCTCAGGAACGCTAGAATGTGATGTTCGAGGTTCTTAAATTTCGAATCTTTATAATAACTTTTGAGAATGTTTTTGCTTTTGGCCAGTATGAATCTGATGCGTTCATTGAGCATATCAAAATCACGAAGGGTTTCGGCTTTAAAATGCGATTCAGAGCGTAATTCGGTTCCTTTCATGTTTCCAAAAAAATGAACCTCGCAACGCCCGGTATCAAAGCGACAGCAGTAAATATTAAGACAACCCTCGTCGAAATTGGCATCACGGTATTGCATGGTTGTTACAAGTTCGTTAACAGGTAGGTGCTTTTTGACATTAACGGTTTTGTAAATTATTTCTGGAGGAGAGGCAAGAAGGTTCACTTCAAAAGCAGAAATATTAACTGGCTTTCCTTCTTTAAGCGATAATTCAAAAACGTTCATAAGTGTCTCTAAACCGGAAATTATTTTAAAGTGCTAAAGTTGATATAATAAAAACGAAAAATGTGAGTAATTATGTTCCCACTTTTATAGAGAAATTAACATTCTTAATTTCCATTAACAACCTGTTAATAGTGTAATGATGGATATAAAATAAAAACCCCCAGGTGAAATCACCTGGGGGTTAAATTCAATATATTGTGATATTAAGCTGTAGCTGTAGCCAACGCTTTTTTAAGGTTCCCATCAATTGCAGCGAGGAACTCTTCGGTGTAAAGATAATGCTCACCATGGTTCACTTTGTTGCCAAACGCGCAGATGGCTAAATCTTTCGTCATTTTACCACTCTCAACTGTTTCAACACAAACTTTTTCAAGAGTCTGAGCAAAATGAATGAGCTCTTTATTGTTGTCTAATTTACCACGGAACTCAAGACCTCTTGTCCATGCAAAAATACTTGCAATAGGATTGGTAGAAGTTGGTTTTCCAGCCTGGTGATCGCGGTAGTGACGGGTCACTGTTCCGTGAGCAGCTTCAGCTTCCATGATTTTTCCATCAGGTGTGATCAATACAGAAGTCATTAATCCTAACGAGCCAAAACCCTGAGCTACTGAATCTGACTGAACGTCGCCATCATAATTCTTACAGGCCCAAACAAAACTTCCGTTCCATTTTAATGCCGAAGCAACCATGTCATCAATTAAGCGGTGTTCGTAAACGATACCAGCTGCTTTGAATTTAGATTCGTAATCTTTTTTGTATATCTCTTCGAAAATATCTTTGAAACGGCCATCGTATTTTTTCAGGATGGTGTTCTTAGTTGATAAATATAAAGGCCACTTTTTATTTAATGCCACATTGAAGCAAGAGTGTGCAAATCCACGGATACTTTCTTCAAGATTGTACATTCCCATGGCAACACCCGGACCATTGAACTTGAACACTTCAAATTCCTGAACTTTTCCGTCTTCACCTTCAAATTTCATGGTTAATTTTCCTTTTCCAGGCACCACGAAATCTGTAGCGCGGTACTGGTCGCCGAAAGCGTGACGGCCAACGATGATTGGAGAGGTCCAGTTAGTAACTAAACGCGGAACGTTTTTACAAACGATAGGCTCACGGAAAACAGTTCCATCAAGAATGTTACGGATGGTTCCGTTAGGTGATTTCCACATTTGTTTTAAGTTGAATTCTTTTACACGTGCTTCATCAGGAGTAATTGTAGCGCATTTGATACCTACCTGGTGTTTTTTAATGGCTTCAGCAGCGTCAATGGTCACCTGGTCGTTGGTAGCATCGCGGTGCTCCATGCCCAGATCGTAGTATTTAATATCAATATCAAGATAAGGAACGATTAATTTATCCTTAATGAATTTCCAGATAATACGGGTCATTTCATCACCGTCCAGCTCAACAACAGGGTTAGCTACTTTAATTTTACTCATGGCTTTTAAGACTTTTAATTTTTAGAACAACAAATGTAGAAAAGCTAATGTATTTACCAAGCTTTTTAGTGCAAATTTATTCCTTAGAATCTCTTATCTTTGAACAAATTTTTAAGGTACAATATGAAATTTCATAAGGAAGGTTACGCTAGTCTCTTTATTGTATTGGTGTTCAGCGCCATTATTATCTTTATTGCTCACTATTTTTTCCCCACATTTGTTATAGCCCATTGGTTTGCCTATGTTCTTAGCGGGTTCCTTATCCTTACTATTGTTCAGTTCTTCAGAAACCCCATCCGCGAACATAAAAAAGGCGAAAACCTTGTTATTGCCCCGGCCGACGGCAAAGTAGTGGTAATTGAGGAAACTACCGAGTTTGAGTATTTCAAGGACAAGCGCCTTCAGGTGAGTATTTTCATGAGCCCTATCAATGTTCACGTAAACCGTTATCCCATTGCAGGGGAAGTTAGTTTTTTTAAATATCATCCTGGTAAATTCTTAGCCGCCTGGGAACCTAAAAGCAGCACCGATAACGAGAGGACCACTGTTGTTGTAAAACATAAAAAGGGTACCGAAATTCTTTTTCGTCAGATTGCTGGCGCTTTGGCCCGTCGTATTGTATGGTATTGCAA